>CAVPHH010000005.1:0-137840 GCA_963704195.1 uncultured beta proteobacterium
CCCAGCCGCACATCGAGGCGGCGGTGCTTGGGCAGGAAGTTGCTCCAGCCCAGCCATTGGTATTCGCTGATCCAGTAATGGGCCAGGCTCAGCTGCAGGCCGAGAGGGAGTTTTTGCGAGAGGAACAGCATGGTCGAGCGCCTCGGTGCAGAGTCAACGTTGCGCTGATCCTCTGAATCGATGCGGACACGGCTGTGGTTGAGCAGCACCAGCGTGTCGGATGTCGGCTTCCAGCGCAGCTGCGATTCATGGCCGCGCAGCAAGGCGCCCCAACGGTTGAGAAAGTTGGCCGGAGAGCCAGTCTTGTCGATGATGTGGCTGACGTTCTCGTGGAAGAGGCGGACATCGGCGGTCAGGCCGATGGAGGGGAATTCGCCCAGATAGGAAAGCTCGCTCGAGCGTATCCGTTCCGGCTGCAAACCGCCGCGAGCAAGGTATTGCGGCACCACGATCGGCGCGTTGACGACGTAGTACTTGACGTCGGCGCGCTCTTCGGCGAGTGAAGGCGTGCGGTAGGCAGTGGTGGCGCCCAGCCGCAGGGTCTGGCCGGGCAGGGGCTGGAAGTTGAGCATCAGACGGGGCGCCAGATCGGTCCCCGTGATGCTGTGTTTCTCCAGCATGGCGCCGGCGTTGAGCAGCCACATCGGCGCCAGGCGCCACTCGAGGTTGCCGAACAGGCGGCTCAGCCGGATGCTTTGGCGATCCGTGGTGTCGAACATGAGCTTCGAGGCGACGGACTCGTGCCGCTGTTCGAAGCCCCAAACGACACGTGCCGCGGGACCCAGGCGAAAGATGTGCTGCAATTCGAGGTGGCTGCGCCGCATCTGGCGATCCGCATCGACGTTAGCGTAAAGCGGGCCGGCCCTCACGATGTATTTTTCCTGCGCTGCGTCGTGCATGTGGTACGCACTCACACTAAGTTCCTCGCCCGGCCCGAGCGCGCGCTTCCATACGGCATGGAGATGGTGACCACCCTCCTCGGGCGTACGCAGCGGGTCGCCCTGGCTACCGGCGAACCCGGCCCCGTTGCTGTTGCGGCTGGCACCGACATGGAGTTGCAGTTCGTCGCGCGGGTTGAGGCGCAGGTCGCCGCGGAAGGCAACGTATTCAAGCTTGCGGCTGTCGTTGAAGTTCTCGAAGCCGCTGTCGCTGCGCTTGCCGGCGGTGATGCGGTAGTCCATGGCGCCCAGCTTGCCGCCATAGCGCAGGACCTGGTCGCTGATGCCCTGATTGCCGTGGGTGGTCGACACATAGGCTCCCTGGCTCAGGCTGGCAGGGCGTGTGATGATGTTGATGACGCCCAAGAAGGCATTGGCGCCGTAAGTGGCCGAGTTGGAGCCGCGCATCACCTCGATGCGCTCGATGTCGTCGAGCGAGAGGCGCAGCGAGTTCCAGGTGATGCTGCCGAGGAAATAGGGCGAATAGACGGAACGGCCGTCCACCAGCACTTGCACGTGGCGCGAGTATTCGTCGGCCAGGCCGTGGTATGCCACGGCGGGCGTCGCCCCGTAGGCCATGCCGACCTGGAAGCCCGGCACCAGACGGAACAGGTCGACAACCTCGCGCGCGCCGGAGGCTTTGATCAGGTCGCGGTCGATGATGGTCACTGCACCCGGCGCGTCGGCGAGAGGTTGCACCAGGCGTGAGGCCGACAGGACGACGGGCAAGTCATCGAGGAAATCGCGCTCACTGGGTTCGCCGGGTAATTGTGCAAGCGAAACGCTCGATGAGAACAAGGCCAGTTGCGCGAGCATCAATCTGGCAAATCGGGCGTTTGGTTTGTTCGTGGGCATAGTAGGGTATTTCATAGGTGGAAAATAGGATCGGCATGCTTCATGCTGCCGAAGGAACGTCCTCGTCCAGCAGGTGGTGCATCAGGGCCCGTAATTTGGCGGGCCGGATAGGCTTGGCCAGGCAAGTGACACGGCTGCCGTATGGCCATGCATGGGCATGCATATCTGTTTCGCCAAACGCGATGAGGGGCGGGGGCGGGCTGCTGCTGGCCATGGCATTAAGTAGGAGAAGAGCATCGCCGCAATCATGACCTTCAAAAAGTATCAAATCGGCCCTCATATTCGAAAGCTCAATGGCCTCGGAGATCGTACGGGCGCAAGTCAGCCGGCAACCCCATGCGGCAAGCTGTTTGCAGAGGGACACGCACATGCCATCCTGCATCCCCACGATCATCAGGGAAGCATCGAAACTTCCGGGTGGATCGGCTTGGATTCTGCGTGGATTCGTATTGACGGGTTGGCAGCGCGGCAGTGAGATACCGAATACCGACCCTCTTCCCGGTACGGAGCGCAGGCTGAGCTGATGATCCAGCAGACGCGCAAGTCGCTCGACCAAGGAAAGGCCCAGGCCCAGGCCCTTCCCCGGGTTGCGTTCCGGATTGGCCGCCTGAAAGAACTCCTGAAAGACAAGTTTTCGATGTGCATCCGTTATACCGATGCCGGTGTCCCAAACCTCGATACGTGCCTTGTCGGCAGTCCGGCGAACACCCACTACTATGCCGCCTTGCTCGGTATAGCGCACGGCGTTGGCGACAAGATTGCTGATCATGCGATAGAGCAGGAGCGGATCGCTCAATACATGGAGTCGCGTTGGGTGATGGCGCAACTGCAGACCCTTGACCTGGGCGCTGTTTCGATGCGTGGCCACGACGCGTTCGATCAGTTCGTCGAGATCCAGGGCTTGCAGTTCGGGCCGGGCGTCGCCCAGATCCACACGGGAGAAGTCGAGAAGCCCATCGAGCAGTTCACCCAGCGAGGCTATGGCGGCATTGATCTGGCCCGCCAGCCGACGCATGTTCGTGCTGTCAGCCTTGGACATCAACTCGGAGGAAAACAGGACAAGGGCATGAAGCGGCTGGCGCAGGTCGTGGCTGGCTGCAGCCAGGAACCTAGACTTGGCGACGCTGGCTTGTTCTGCCTCGTCCTTCTTCTGCTGCAATTCGGTTGTCGCCCTCGCGATGCGGTTCTCCAGTTGATCGCGCCCCGCCTGCAGTGCAGTCGCCATGTCATTGATGCCGTCCTCCAGGCTGCGCAGCGTGCTCGCTGGATGATGTTCCGCGCGCACCTCCAGATGCCCGCCCCGAATGCTGTTGACGACCCGCTGCAGGGAAAGAATTGGCGCCGACACGTCGCGCGACAGGCGCAATGCCAGGAGGGCCGCCAGGACGAGTGCGATGAGCGTGACCAGCAAGGTTACTGCCATCATTTCCTGTTTGCGCGCCAGTACATGCGCACGCGACATCGTCATGGTGATGCTGCCGATGGATTCCCTGCCAGGTGACGCCTCTCCGGCCCATGTCAGGGGATCCGTTATCGGGAGTGAGGAGCGCCAGATTTTGGCGTGAAAGGAATGCGTATCGCCATCTACGCTTTGCGCCGACCAGTCGTCCTCCAGGAATTGTGGATCCGGTACCGGGCTGAAGATGCCGGCGTAGGCAAGCCGAATACCGCTTCGGTCGTAGATGCTGACAGCCTTCACGTCGGGCGTCAGCGAGAGTGCTGCAGCCAGTTGCTGGAGATCCTCGCGGTTCCCCGAGAACACGCCATACTCGGCAGCAGGTGTAAGGGTTTTGATCAGGGCGCGCCCACGGCCTACCAGTTCCTCTTCCGCGTCCGTATAACGCAATAGCAGGAAATAGGCGGCCAGCACGATTGCGATGAACGTGGCTGGCATGACCGCCACGAATATCACGCGCTCTCTAATGCCCCAGGATTTCAAGCGGCTTTCCCGAGCGGATTCAGAAGCGTGAATTGTCCGCTCACTTGAGGGGGGCATGCAAGCGGAATGGCGCTGGAAATGCACCGGAAGGGCACGCAATTTATGTTCAGCCTGCAATTCACAAGGCTTGAGCACGGTGGCGCTCAATGTAAAATTATGGCGTCAGATTGATACATACCTATCATTTCACAGGCATAATTTGCGCAACAATTTCTCAAGGGATGGAAGCGTGCTGCTCCGATTGCTTGTGATCGACGATCATGCGATGGTTCGCGAGGGCTTGCAGCAATTATTGCGCAAGCTCGGACCAAGTGTTGCCCAGTACGAAGCGCAGGACGCCGAGAGTGCCCTGCTCCTGATGGAGACGGAAAAGGAATTCGACCTGGTCCTGCTCGACATCATGCTGCCCGGCACCAACGGCCTGTCGCTCCTGGGTATTATGCGCAAGCGGTTTCCCGCAGTGCCCGTGGTGGTGCTTTCCGCGCTGGATGATCTGGATACCATCAACCGCGCCATGCGCCTCGGCGCTGCAGGCTATGTGGCCAAGTCCGTGAGCGGAGAAATGCTGCTGGATGCGCTCAAGAAGGTTCTGGCTGGCGAGATCTACCTCCCGCCCCTGCTGCAGGACAAACTATCCATGAGTCTGGGCAGCGGGGCTGGGGCTGGCCGGGGGCGAAACCTGAACGATCGTTATGGCCTGACTGAGGGGCAGAGGCGTGTGACGGAACTCCTGAGGGAAGGCAAGTCCAACCGGGAGATCGGCGACCTGCTGGGGCTGACGGAGGGTACGGTAAAAGTCCATGTCTCGAAGATATTCCGCAAGTTGGGCGTTGTAAGCCGTGCAGAGGCCATCGCCCTGTTTCAGCGCCAACGCGGAAAGCTTTAACGCAATTAGTGCCGGGTAGTGCTGCGGGTTGCGGTGTCGGCGGGGGAATCGAAAGCTTCCGCGGAGGAAGGTGCGGCATTCCTTGCAGCCTCACCCTCATCTTCCGATTCATCGGTAGGCGCCTCGCAGGCAATCTCCAGCATATCCAGAACCTGGTAGGCCAGTGCGCGGCAGGCATTGCCAAGTGGCGTAGGCAGCTTGGCGGGAATGTCCTTCTGCAACAGCAGCTTGCTTGCCGACAGGGCGTTAACCGGCTGCAGGATCCGATCCGAATGGCGTCCGAGGTGGCCGCGCAGCGTCTTCTCTGCAGCCTCCTGCTGCCATGGGTTGGTCGGCCATTGCGAGGGAATGGCCCAGGCCCGTGGAAAAGTTTCCAGGTCACTGATCAGGGTGCGCATGTCCTCGTGCGAATCGCGGAAGGGTAGGAGGACCAGGTTGGCCAGGCTGTAGAGTTTCCGGTCCATCTCGCTGCGGTTACCGCCGCCGTCGATCACCCCGAGCCAGCCCGGCAGGGCCCGTAACTTGTCTACCACTTTCCCCAGCGCCTCGCGCGTGCGCGCGTCGGCCACCAGATAACGGCGTCCTTCGGGCTCGAGCGGTTCGCGATGCGTGTCGGTCAAAACGCAGACCGAGCGCTGACCCAACAGGCCCATGCCCTGGCAGAGCATGTGCGACAGCGTGGTTTTCCCCGTGCCACCCTTGTTGCCGATGATGCAGATGATTTCAGCCATGACGAACCCTTGATGATGGAGGCATTATCGATCGGCGGATATCCGTTCAATATGGGGAATTGAAGCGGAAATGACCATCTTTTCCCGGGTTGCCGCCCTGCATCCGGTAGCAGAACAGGCGTGTGCTGCGCCGGTCGGGCACATCGATGATCCGTTCAGCCGTGACGTCGGGTATCGGAAAGCTGCTGCAGACCAGCAGCGTTCCGGGGCGCATTTCCGCCTCCGCCTTTTGCCAAAGGCGCCTCATGACCTTGGGAGAGAGGAAGGCATATACGACGTCCTCCCCTGATAGGGGGCGTTGCCAGATATCGCCCCTTTCAACAGTGAAATTTCCCAGGCCGCGTGCGTTCAGGCGCGCAGCAAGATACGGCAGCGGCGCATGCTCGACGCCCGTGAAACAGGCCTCCGGGCGTGATTGTGCCAGCCGGCGCAGCAGCATGCCGGTGCCGGCCCCAAGATCGATTACGCGCAGGCCAGGTTGCCAAGGCAGGAGGCCGATCAGGGCATCGGCCGTGGCACGGCTGGACAGAAATAGCGGCACCTCGCCGCGGAAGGTGGTCCAGAACACCAAAGTCAGCCCCGCCAGCACGGCGAGCGGAAACGCCGGCGGCAGGTCCAGCCGCAATGCTGCGACCAATAGCGGCGAGAATGCCATATGGATGGCGATCCACCACCGCTCCGACTGAAGCAGCACTCCGATGCCCGCCGCCAGGCCTCCTTGCGTGGCTGCCATGCCCAGAGTGGGCGCGATGGGTTGGCCAATCACTGCGAAGAGCGCCACGGCCAGCATCCAGGCGAGCACTTGCGCGACGATGGCCTTGAAAGCAGCCAATACCTTGCCTCAAGCCGCCAGTGACGCAGCTACATCCGGCCTGCGCAGCGCCATCAGCAATTCCTGCCTTCTCTTCAACGCCGCTTCGGCGGACCGCAGCTTGATGTGACCGAATCCTCGGATTTGGTCCGGCAAGTCGGCCAGTTCGACGGCCGTGTCGAGGTTCGATGTCGCCAGCAGGGGAAGCAGCTCGCCGATGTCCTTTTCGTACGTGGCGATGAGATCCCGTTCCAGACGGCGCTCCTGCGTCTTGCCGAAGAGATCCAGCGCACTGCCGCGCAGGAACCTGAGCCTGGCCAGCAGACGGAAGACCGTGAGCATCCAAGGCCCATAGGCGCGCTTTCTGGGTTGGCCTGTAGCTGGATCTGTTTTCGCCAGCAGCGGGGGGGCAAGATGGAAGTTGAGGCGGTAATCGCCCTCGAAGACGGCGGCGATCTTTTCCAGGAAGGCCGGATCGGCGTGCAGCCGCGCCACCTCGTATTCGTCCTTGACGGCCAGAAGCTTGAAGTAGTTTCGCGCCACGGCCTCGGTGAGCCGGGTCGTGCCGAGGCTCGCCTCGGCCGAGCGGACGGCTTCCACCAGCTTCCGATAGCGACCGGCGTACGCAGCATCCTGATAAGCGGTGAGGAACGCGACGCGACGAGCGATGATGTCTTCAAGCGATGTTGCGCGAGGCAATTCGGTAATCGTTGCCGGTGTGGCAAAGTGCTCTACTGCGGCTTGGTCGTGTGCCGCTCGGCGGCCCCACAGGAAGGCCTTGCGGTTCGCCTCGATCGCTACGCCATTGAGCTCGATGGCCATCAGCATGGATGCGTGGGTGACCGGCACCAGCCCTTCCTGCCAGGCATAGCCGAGCAGGAATAGATTGCCGAAGATGGCGTCGCCCATCAGCGTCGTGGCAAGACGGCTCGCGTCGATGAAATCCGCCCGGCCCTGGCCGCTGGCGTCGAGAATGGTCTGCTGCATTTTTTCCAGGGGAAACTGCCAGTCCGGGTTGTGGATGAATTCCGCGGTCGGTGTCTCCGCGCAATTGATGATGGCACGCGTGACGCCGGCATGCATCTTGGCCAGTGCCTCGGCGTTGACGGAGACCACGATGTCGCCGCCGATGATGGCGTCGGCCTCGCCCGCCGCCACCCGCACGGCGTGGATGTCCTCCGGCCGGTCGGCGATCCTCACGTGCGAGAAGACGGCGCCGAACTTCTGCGCCAGGCCGGTCATGTCCAGGGCCGTAACCCCTTTGCCGTCAAGGTGTGCCGCCATGCCTATCAGGGCACCGATGGTGATCACGCCGGTGCCGCCGACACCGGTGATGAGGATGCCCCAGGGCTCATGCGTGTCGGGCAGTTGCGGGTCGGGCAGGTCGGCGAAGCCGCGCTCGTCGGCCTTCAGTGCCTTGCCTTTCCTCAGCTGGCCGCCCTCGATGGTGACGAAGCTGGGGCAGAAGCCGTTGAGACAGGTGTAGTCTTTGTTGCAGGCGGACTGGTCGATGGCGCGCTTGCGGCCGAACTCGGTTTCCACCGGCGTGACGGCAAGACAATTGGATTTCTCCGAGCAATCGCCGCAGCCTTCGCAGACGGCCTCGTTGATGAAGACGCGGCGCGCGGGGTCGGGAAACTTGCCGCGTTTCCGGCGGCGCCGCTTTTCCGCCGCGCAAGTCTGGTCGTAGATCAATGCCGAGACGCCGGGATACTCGCGCAGGTCGCGCTGTATCTGATCCAGCTCTTCGCGCTGTCGCATGGGCACGCTAGGTGGAAGATCCGAGGGACCGTAGGCACGTTCAGTATCGTCGGTGACGACGACGATTTTTGCGACGCCCTCGGCCTCGAGTTGGCGCGCGATCTGCGGCACGCTGAGGCTGCCATCCACTGGCTGGCCACCGGTCATGGCGACCGCGTCGTTGTAGAGAATCTTGTAGGTGATCGGGTGGCCGGCAGCGACAGCCTGGCGAATGGCGAGCAGGCCGGAGTGGAAGTAGGTGCCGTCGCCGAGGTTGGCGAAGACGTGCCGCGTTTCCGTGAAAGGCGCTTGGCCGACCCAGGCCACGCCTTCGCCGCCCATGTGCGAGAACGTCTCGGTGCTGCGGTTCATCCAGGTCGCCATGAAGTGGCAGCCGATGCCGGCGAGCGCGCGGCTGCCCTCCGGCACGCGGGTGGAGGTGTTGTGCGGGCAGCCCGAGCAGAAATGCGGGATGCGCTGGATGGGAATGATGGACTTCTCCAGCGCCCGTTCCTTGGCCTCGAGAAAGGCGAGGCGCGCCTTGATGCGGTCGGAGGTGACATAGCGGCCGATGCGCGTGGCGATGACGCGAGCGATCATCGCCGGCGTCAGCTCGCCGCAGGCCGGCAGCAGCCACTCGCCGTGCGGCTGGGCCCATTCGCCCTTCTCGTCGAACTTGCCGATGACGCGCGGCCGCACGTCTTCGCGCCAGTTGTAAAGCTCCTCTTTGAGCTGGTACTCGAGAAGCTGGCGCTTCTCCTCGACGACGAGGATCTCGCCCAGCCCTTCCGCAAATTGGCGCACGCCTTCCGCTTCCAGGGGCCAGACCATGCCGACCTTGAAGAGGCGGATGCCGATTTCCGCAGCGAGCTGATCGTCGATGCCGAGATCATCGAATGCCTGGCGCACGTCGAGGTAGGACTTGCCGCAGGTGATGATGCCAAGGCGCGGATTCGGGCTGTCGATGACGATCTGGTTGAGGCGATTAACGCGCGCATAGGCCAACGCGGCATAGAGCTTGTGGTGCAGCAGACGCTCCTCCTGCGCGAGCCGGTCATCCGGCCAGCGGATATTGAGCCCCCCGGGCGGCAGCGGATGATCCGGCAGCACGATTTCGATGCGGTGCGGATCGACATACACCGAAGCGGAGGACTCGACCGTGTCGGCCACCGCCTTGAAGGCGACCCAGCAGCCGGAATAACGCGACATGGCCCAGCCGTGCAGGCCAAGATCGAGATAATCCTGCACGCCGGAAGGCGCCAGCACCGGCATCATGACGGCCTTGAAGGCATGTTCGGTCTGATGTGGCACGGTCGAGGAGCGCGCCGCGTGGTCGTCGCCGGCGATGACCAGGACGCCGCCATGCCGCGAGGAGCCGGCAGCATTGGCATGGCGGAAGACGTCTCCGCAACGGTCGACCCCCGGCCCCTTGCCATACCACAGCGCGAAGACGCCGTCGTATTTCGCGCCGGGGAACAGATTCACCTGCTGGGTGCCCCAGATGGCCGTGGCGGCCAGATCTTCGTTTACGCCCGGCTGGAACCTGATGTGGTGGCTATCGAGATGTGCTCGGGCGCGCCACAGTGTCAAGTCGAGCCCGCCGAGCGGCGAACCGCGATAGCCGGAGATGAAGCCGGCCGTGTTGAGTCCGGCTGCCAGGTCGCGGCTGCGTTGCATCATCGGCAGGCGGACGAGCGCCTGCGTGCCAGACAGAAAGACGCGGCCGGATTCAAGAGTGTACTTGGTGTCGAGGGTAGTTTCGGTTTCCGGTTTAGAACGAACCGGGGTGGCGGTATCCGCCATAGTTGTTCCTCCTCCGCAAAAATCGTGTTTTTGACGTGGGGCCGTTTGTACAACCCCGTTCGGCCGGGCGCCTTGTGGGCACCGCCGCGGGAAATTCTACACGCAGCGGAAAACCGCTAGGGAAGGATCTTGCCGGGATTGAGCAGATTCTCCGGATCGAGGGCCTGCTTGAGTGCGCGCATGACATTGACTGCGCCTTCGCCATGTTCCGCAACAAGAAATTTTTGCTTGCCGATGCCGACACCGTGCTCCCCGGTACAGGTGCCTTCCATGGCCAGTGCCCGCTCGACGACTGCGTGGTTGATTTTCTCCGCTTCCGCCACCTCCAGCGGATCGGCCGGATCGATCAGAACGACGAGATGGAAGTTTCCGTCACCGACATGCCCGAACAGGGCAACGGGGATGCTGCAGCGGGCAATATCCTCGTTGGTGGCACGGATGCATTCGGCCAGCCGGGAGATCGGCACGCAGACGTCGGTTGGAAAAGCGCGCGTGCCGGGCCTCAACTGTAGGCAGGCGAAATAGGCGTCGTGGCGGGCCTGCCAGAGCCTTGATCGGTCCTCGGGACGCGTGGCCCACTCGAAGTTCATGCCGCCATGGCCGGCTGCGAGTTCCTGCACCAAGGTGGCCTGCTCTTCAACGCTCGATGGCGAACCGTGGAATTCGAAGAACAGTGTCGGGGCTTCCTTGAGCGATGTCTTGCTGTAGCGGTTTACCGCAGAAATGGTCAGGCTGTCGAGCAGTTCGATGCGCGCTACCGGCACCCCCATTTGGATGGTTTCGATGACGGTATCGACCGCATCGTCCACGCTGGGAAAGGCGCATACCGCGCTGGAGATGGCTTCCGGAATCGGGTACAACTTGACGGTCAGTTCGGTGATGATCCCGAGCGTACCTTCCGAACCGATGAAAAGCCGCGTCAGGTCATAACCAGCAGATGACTTCTTTGCCCGGCCGCCGGTTTTGATGACGCGGCCATCGGCAAGCACCACTGTCATGCCGAGCACATTCTCCCGCATGGTGCCGTAGCGCACCGCGTTGGTGCCGGAGGCGCGCGTGGCGGCCATGCCGCCCAGCGAGGCGTCGGCGCCAGGATCGATCGGAAAGAACAGGCCGGTATCGTGCAACTCGGCGTTGAGCTGCTTGCGGGTCACCCCCGGCTGCACCGTGGCATCGAGGTCCTCCGGATGGATGGCGAGGATGCGGTTCATGCCGCTGAGATCGATGCTGATACCGCCGTGAATGGCAAGGAGGTGTCCTTCTACTGAACTTCCCGCGCCGAAGGGGATTAGCGGAACCCGATGAGCGCTACACAGGCGCATCGTTTCGGCAACCTCCTCTGTGGTTTCAGCGAAAACGACAGCATCCGGAGCCGCTTTCGGATGAACGGATTCGTCGCGGCCGTGTTGGTCGCACACGGATTGGCTGACCGAAAAGCGGCTGCCGAAACGTTGCGACAAGGCTTCAGCCAGGGTGGTTGGGAGTGGCGGGTGAGGCGCGTAAGGAGTATTCATTGGTAACGACCGCGCTTATGCGATAAGGCAGGCTTCCTCGAATGCCAGCCTTGGGCTGCGGGGGAATAGACGACCCGGATCACCGTAGCCCAGATTACAGATGAAGTTAGACTTGATGCGGCCATCCGGAAAGAACTCCCGGTCAACCATTGCATTGTCGAATCCCGACATTGGACCGCAATCCATCCCCAAGGCGCGCGCAGCCAACATGAAATAGGCTGCCTGAAGCGTGCCGTTGCGAAAGGCCGTGGTGGCCGCGACAGCTTCTTTGTCCGGGCCGGCGAACCAGGAGCGGGCGTCGGTATGCGGAAACAGCTTGGGTAGTAGATCGAAAAACTGACGGTCATTGCCGAAGATGGCAGTCACGGGTGCCTCCAGGGTTTTTGCCCGGTTGCCCTCCAACAGGGCCGGCTGCAATCGCATTTTGGCTTCCCGGGATTTGACAAAAACAATCCGCATCGGGCTGCAGTTCGCCGAGGTAGGCCCCATCCGGGCGAGATCCCAAGCCTGCCTGAGTAGGTCATCCGCTACAGGTTTGTCCAGCCAGTCATTATGGGTCCTGGCTTGAAGGAAAAGGGTGTCAAGAGCTTGCGCATTTAGAACAGGTGCGGTCATTTTTCTCGCGTACTGGGATGAAGAAGCAATTCTACGCCGCCGATGGGAATAGGGTGTATTAGCCACGTCGTTAAAGGTGTTTATGGCCCACAAGCGATATTCTTGCCTGCTCTGTCAGCTGTTTGACTTTTCTGGTGAAAACAAGCAAAATCTGCTGTTTCGCTGGAGGGGTTCCCGAGCGGTCAAAGGGAACAGACTGTAAATCTGTCGGCTCTGCCTTCGAAGGTTCGAATCCTTCCCCCTCCACCAGCAAATACTAAGTGGCCGGCATGGTGGTGGCGGGTCCTTGAGGTGACGGTGGGGTGACGGCGGGCGGCGGTAGTTCAATGGTAGAACCTCAGCCTTCCAAGCTGATGACACGGGTTCGATTCCCGTTCGCCGCTCCAGCAGCAGTTTTACTGCCCATGTAGCTCAGTGGCAGAGCACTCCCTTGGTAAGGGAGAGGTCGCGTGTTCAATCCACGCCATGGGCACCATTGAGGTGCCGAATTTTTTGTTTTGCTTTCTGACTTTTTGGGACAGGTAAAGACATGGCTAAAGGCAAATTTGAACGTACGAAGCCGCACGTGAACGTTGGGACGATTGGGCACGTGGATCATGGCAAGACGACCCTGACGGCGGCGATCACGACGGTGTTGTCGAGCAAGTTTGGTGGTGAGGCCAAGGGCTACGACCAGATTGATGCGGCGCCGGAGGAGAAGGCGCGCGGCATTACCATCAACACGGCGCACGTGGAATACGAGACGCAGGCACGGCATTACGCCCATGTTGACTGTCCGGGCCATGCTGACTACGTCAAGAACATGATTACTGGTGCGGCGCAGATGGATGGTGCCATTCTGGTCGTGTCGGCCGCTGACGGCCCGATGCCGCAGACACGTGAGCATATTCTGCTGGCCCGCCAAGTAGGCGTGCCCTACATCATCGTCTACATGAACAAGTGCGACATGGTCGATGACGCCGAGTTGCTCGAGCTGGTTGAAATGGAAGTGCGCGAGTTGCTCAGCAAGTACGACTTCCCCGGCGACGACATTCCGATCGTCAAGGGTTCCGCCCTGAAGGCGCTCGAAGGCGACAAGGGCGATCTGGGCGAAGGCTCCATCATCAAGCTGGCCGAGGCGCTCGACTCCTACATTCCCGAGCCCAAGCGCGCCATCGATGGCCCCTTCCTGATGCCGATCGAAGACGTTTTCTCGATTTCCGGCCGTGGCACTGTCGTGACCGGCCGGATTGAACGCGGCATTGTCAAGGTTGGCGAGGAAATCGAGATCGTGGGTCTGCGCCCGACCGTCAAGACCATCTGCACCGGCGTCGAGATGTTCAGGAAGCTGCTCGATCAGGGTCAGGCGGGCGATAACGTCGGTGTGCTGCTGCGCGGCACCAAGCGCGAAGAGGTCGAGCGTGGCCAGGTGTTGGCCAAGCCTGGCAGCATTACCCCGCACACCCACTTTACGGCCGAGATCTATGTGCTGGGCAAGGATGAAGGCGGGCGTCACACGCCTTTCTTCAACGGCTACCGTCCGCAGTTCTACTTTCGCACCACCGATGTTACCGGCTCGATCGAACTGCCGGCGGGCACGGAGATGGTGATGCCGGGCGACAACATCACCATTACGGTGAAGTTGATCGCCCCAATCGCCATGGAAGACGGCCTGCGCTTTGCCATCCGCGAAGGCGGCCGTACCGTCGGCGCCGGCGTCGTGGCAAAGGTGATCGAATAATTTATGCGTGAACGAGAGGCATTCCGACCCTCGGGATGCCTCGCAGTTTCTGCCGCAGGGGCATAGCTCAATTGGCAGAGCGTCGGTCTCCAAAACCGAAGGTTGGGGGTTCGAGACCCTCTGCCCCTGCCAACAGAACTTAAGGCGAGAGTAATGGCCGACAAAATCAAGTTCGCGCTGGCGCTATTAATGGTGGCTGCGGGCGTCGTGGGTTTCTACCTGCTGAGCGAAGCCGCGCTCATCCTGCGCGTGTTATCCGTTCTGGCGGGTGTGATCGCTGGTGTCGTGTTGGCTTGGTTCACCGAGCCAGGGCAGCGTTTCTTCACTTTTAGCCAAGAAGCCTGGACGGAAACCAAGAAGGTGGCCTGGCCTTCCCGCAAGGAAACCGTACAGACCACCGGGGTGGTGTTTGCCTTTGTCGTTGTCATGGCGGTTTTCCTTTGGCTGACCGACAAGAGCCTGGAATGGGTTCTCTATGACCTGATCCTGGGATGGAAGAAATCATGAGCAAACGCTGGTACGTTGTGCACGCCTATTCTGGCTTCGAGAAGTCCGTGCTACGTGCTCTTACTGAGCGCATCAGGCGCGCCGGTATGGAAGAGAAATTCGGCCAGATTCTGGTACCGGTCGAGGAGGTGGTCGAAATGAAATCCGGCCAGAAGAGCATTTCCGAGCGGAAATTCTTCCCTGGCTATGTGCTGGTGGAAATGGAGATGGACGACGACACATGGCACTTGGTGAAAAATACATCCAAGGTGACCGGTTTTGTTGGGGGTACATCGACCAAGCCGACGCCGATATCCGAAAAGGAAGTCGCAAAGATCATGCAGCAGATGCAGGAGGGCGTAGAGAAACCAAAGCCCAAGGTGCTGTATGAGGTTGGCGAGATGGTGAGGGTCAAAGAAGGTCCTTTCACGGATTTTAACGGCACAGTGGAAGACATTAACTATGAGAAAAGCAAGCTGCGTGTGGCGGTGACCATATTTGGCCGCTCGACGCCAGTTGAACTGGAGTTCTCGCAGGTCGAGAAGGCGTAAATTGAAGGCGTAAATTCGGACGGAGTCGGAATCGTCCGCCGGGCCATTGGCCTGGAAAGTTTCCGACAGAGGAGCGCAAGTAGGGCAGTCGAAAGCGCGTTATTACTCACTTAACAGGAGCCATCATGGCTAAGAAAATTGTTGGTTTTATCAAGTTGCAAGTGCCGGCGGGCAAGGCGAATCCCTCGCCCCCGATTGGCCCCGCACTGGGTCAGCGCGGCCTCAATATCATGGAATTTTGCAAGGCGTTTAATGCCCAGACACAGGGTGTAGAGCCTGGTTTGCCGATTCCTGTAGTGATAACCGCCTTCGCGGACAAGAGCTTCACCTTCATCATGAAGACGCCACCGGCGTCGGTCTTGATCAAGAAGGCCGCCAAGCTCGACAAGGGCTCGGCCAAGCCGCATACGGACAAGGTTGGCAAACTGACCCGCGCCCAAGTCGAGGAAATAGCCAAATCCAAGATGAAGGACCTTACCGCCGCTGACTTGGAAGCCGCCATGCGCACCATCGCCGGCAGTGCCCGCAGCATGGGCGTCACAGTGGAGGGCATGTAAATGGCCAAGTTCTCCAAGCGTGCAATTTCGCTTCGCGCCAAGGTAGACCGCAACAAGGCTTATTCGGTAGTGGAGGCGCTCGCACTCGTCAAGGAGTGCGCTACCGCCAAATTCGATGAATCCGTCGATGTTGCCGTGAACCTCGGCATTGACGCCAAGAAATCCGATCAGTTGGTGCGTGGCTCCGTCGTTCTGCCTGCAGGCACCGGCAAGAACATGCGGGTTGCTGTTTTCGCTCAGGGTGACAAGGCTCAGGCAGCCAAGGACGCTGGAGCAGACATAGTCGGATTCGACGACCTTGCGGCACAGGTCAAGGCTGGGAATATGGATTTCGACGTGGTCATCGCTACCCCAGACGCTATGAAAGTGGTCGGCGCTCTGGGTCAGATTCTTGGCCCGCGCGGCCTCATGCCCAACCCAAAGGTAGGCACGGTGACGATGGATGTCGCTACTGCAGTGAAGAATGCCAAGGCTGGTCAAGTTCAGTACCGCACCGACAAAGCCGGCATCGTGCAATGCACGATCGGTCGCGCCTCGTTCACGGTTGAGCAGTTACAGCAGAATGCGGCTGCACTGATCGATGCGCTCAATAAGGCCAAACCGGCCACCAGCAAGGGGCAGTACCTGAGAAAGATCTCCGTCTCCAGCACCATGGGAACGGGGGTGCGCGTTGACCATGCAAGTTTGTCTGCGCAGCAGTAAGGAACGGAATTCCCGCCTAGGCGGAAAGAAGGCTTTGAGACGTCGGGGAAGCGCAAGCTGATCCGGCGGATCGTCAAAGACCGCAGGTACCAGAGGGTGCTGTTTGGCCTGAAGGCTTAAGCGCGAACGCGGCCTGCGCAGATGGTGTACTCAGACAGGATTTTGTCTGTTGCCTGATCGCAACGGATTGCACTCCTGATCCAGGTCGCCGTAGGTGCGGCGGATTGGTTTCCGCCGTGTGTGGACTTGATAGGAGAAAGGACCTCATGGGCCTCAATCTTGAAAGCAAGAAAGCCATTGTGGCGGAGCTGTCGGCGCAGGTTGCCAACGCACAGACCGTTGTTGTGGCTGAGTACCGTGGCATAGAGGTGGGCGATCTTACCCAGCTTCGTGTCAAAGCTCGGCAGTCTGGCGTTTATCTTCGTGTGCTGAGGAATACCCTGGCCCGACGTGCGGTTGAAGGAACTATGTTTTCGGTACTCGCTGACCAACTGACTGGGCCGTTGATTTATAGCATTTCGAGCGACCCGGTGGCTGCGGCGAAAGTACTGAACGATTTTGCCAAAGGCAACGAGAAACTGGTTCTCAAGGCAGGCGCATACGCCGGCAAGTCGCTGGACAAGGCCGGTGTGCAGGCGTTGGCTTCCATCCCGGGCCGTGAAGAGTTGCTTGCAAAACTGCTTGGGGTCATGCAAGCGCCGGTATCCGGCTTTGCCATTGCTCTTGGCGCGCTTGCTAGGCAACGCGAAGCGGCCGCCGCCTGAACAAATCCTTACCAATATGAATTTGGAGTAATTGAACATGGCTATCAACAAAGAAGACATCCTCGAAGCCGTCGGCAGCATGACGGTGATGGACTTGAACGACCTGGTGAAGGCGTTCGAGGAGAAATTTGGCGTTTCCGCGGCTGCGATGGCGGTCGCCGGAGCGGGCGCTGGCGCCGCTGCGCCGGCTGTGGAAGAGCAAACCGAGTTTACTGTGATCCTTGCCGCTACAGGCGACAAGAAAGTTGAGGTGATCAAGGTTGTTCGCGCTGTGACTGGGCTGGGTCTCAAGGAGGCCAAGGATCTTGTCGATGGTGCGCCGAAGCCCGTCAAGGAAGCGATTCCCAAGGCCGACGCAGAGGCGATCAAAAAGCAGTTGGAAGACGCAGGCGCAAAAGCTGAGATCAAGTAAGGCTGTTCTCGCAGGTTGGGCTGGCGGTTAAGGCCGCCAGCCCTTTGCCTTTGAAGAAATACCCAGTTTCCAGTTGCCAGCTGCCTGCAATTTATTCATGGCAAGCAACTGACAACTGAAAACTGATTTCTCACCCCCGGAGCCGATATGACGTACTCCTATACCGAGAAAAAACGCATTCGCAAGAGCTTTGCCAAGCGTGCGAGTGTGCTCGATGTACCTTTCCTGCTGGCTACCCAGTTGGAGTCCTACCTGTCTTTCTTACAGACGGACATACCACCAGTACAACGCCGGAACCAGGGCCTGCAGGCGGCCTTTTCCTCCATTTTCCCGATTTCCAGCCATAGCGGTAACGCGCGATTGGAATTCGTCTATTACGCTCTGGGCGAACCCGCTTTTGACGTCAAGGAGTGTCAGCAACGTGGCTTGACCTTTGCCAGTCCGCTCCGCGCTCGGGTGCGCCTGGTCATCATGGATCGAGAGGCGGCCAAGGAGACCATCAAGGAGGTGAAGGAACAGGAAGTCTACATGGGCGAAATCCCGCTCATGACCACTACGGGATCGTTCGTAATCAACGGCACGGAAAGGGTCATTGTCTCCCAATTGCATCGCTCGCCTGGCGTGTTCTTTGAGCATGACCGTGGCAAGACCCACTCTTCTGGAAAATTGCTGTTCTCGGCGCGGATTATTCCCTATCGCGGCTCATGGCTGGACTTCGAATTCGATCCGAAAGATTTCCTCTTCTTCCGCGTCGATCGCCGTCGCAAGATGCCAGTGACGATCCTGCTCAAGGCGATCGGCTTGACGCCAGAGCAGATTCTGGCCACCTTCTTCGAGTTCGATGCTTTCCACCTGAGCAAAAAAGGCATTCAGTTCGAGGTTGTGCCGGAGCGTCTGCGCGGAGAAGTCGCACGTTTTGACATAGCCGACAAAGCAGGCAAGGTGTTGGTGGCCAAGGATAAGCGCATTACCGCCAAGCACATTCGCGAACTGGCTGAAGCAGGCATTAAGAAGATCAACGTACCGGAAGAGTTTCTCGTCGGCCGCGTCCTCGGCCGCAATGTCATCGATGCCGATACAGGCGAAATTCTCGCCAATGCCAACGAAGAGCTGACCGAAAGCCTGCTTGGCAAATTGCGCGAGTCTGGTGTTACGGATCTTAGTACGCTGTATTCCAACGATTTAGACCGTGGCGCCTATATTTCATCGACACTTCGATCCGACGAAACCGTTGATCAATTAGCTGCCCGCGTCGCCATTTATCGGATGATGCGCCCGGGAGAACCTCCCACCGAAGACGCCGTGGAAACTTTGTTCCACGGTTTGTTCTATTCAGAAGAGCGCTACGACTTGTCGGCCGTCGGGCGCATGAAATTCAATCGCCGTGTTGGTCGTGCCGAACTGGATGGCAGCGGAACCCTTTCCAATCAGGATCTTATCGATGTCATCCGTATTCTTGTCGAGCTGCGCAATGGCCGCGGCGAGATCGACGACATCGATCACCTTGGCAACCGACGTGTGCGTTCTGTCGGCGAACTTGCAGAGAATCAATTCCGCGCCGGCCTTGTCCGCGTCGAGCGTGCCGTGAAGGAACGGCTTGGTCAGGCCGAGAGCGATAATCTTATGCCTCACGACCTGATCAATGCCAAACCCATTTCGGCAGCGATCAAGGAATTCTTTGGCTCCAGCCAGCTTTCGCAGTTCATGGATCAGACCAACCCGCTCTCGGAGATCACGCACAAACGCCGTGTTTCCGCTCTCGGCCCGGGTGGCCTGACCCGCGAACGTGCCGGCTTCGAAGTACGCGACGTGCACCCGACCCACTACGGTCGTGTCTGCCCGATCGAAACTCCTGAAGGCCCGAATATCGGTCTTATTAATTCGCTGGCACTGTATGCGCGTACCAACCAGTTTGGCTTCATGGAGACGCCTTACCGTAAAGTATTGGATGGACGCGTAACCGACCAGATCGATTTCCTGTCTGCGATCGAGGAGGGGCACTTCGTTATTGCCCAGGCGAATGCCCAACTGGACAAGAAGGGGAAACTTGTTGACGAACTGGTCTCATCGCGTCACAAGAGCGAGTTCTCGCTGGTTACGCCTGACCAAGTGCAGTATATGGATATTGCGCCTGGACAGATCGTCTCGGTGGCCGCCTCACTCATCCCATTCCTCGAGCATGACGACGCCAACCGCGCCCTTATGGGTGCCAACATGCAGCGACAGGCAGTGCCCTGCCTGCGCGCCGAGAAGGCTTTGGTCGGTACCGGTATCGAGCGTACAGTAGCCGTAAACTCCGGTACCGCCGTGCAGGCACTGCGTGGGGGCGAAGTAGACTATGTTGACGCCAACCGTATCGTCGTACGCGTACATGACGACGAAACGGTACCCGGTGAAGTCGGCGTCGACATTTACAATCTGATCAAGTACACCCGCTCCAACCAGAATACCAATATCAACCAGCGTCCGCTGGTCAAGGTAAACGATGTCATTGCCAAGGGCGACGTTATTGCTGACGGTGCCTCAACTGATATGGGCGAACTGGCGCTCGGTCAGAACATGTTAGTGGCCTTTATGCCCTGGAACGGCTACAACTTCGAGGATTCCATTCTTATTTCGGAACGCGTGGTTGCTGATGATCGCTTTACCTCGATCCACATAGAGGAGTTGACGGTGGTCGCCCGAGACACCAAGCTGGGCGCAGAGGAAATTACCCGCGACATCGCGTCACTGGGCGAAGCGCAACTGTCCCGCCTTGACGAGTCCGGCATTGTTTACATTGGTGCTGAGGTGGAGGCGGGAGATGTACTGGTTGGCAAGGTGACGCCGAAGGGCGAAACGCAGCTGACCCCGGAAGAAAAGCTCCTGCGTGCCATATTTGGTGAAAAAGCGTCTGATGTGAAAGACACGGGTCTCCGTGTTCCCTCCGGCATGTCCGGAACGGTGATCGACGTTCAAGTGTTTACTCGGGAAGGTATCGAGCGCGACAAGCGTGCGCAGCAAATCATCGACGATGAACTACGTCGCTACAAAACGGACCTTGCCGACCAGATGCGGATTGTCGAGCGAGACACATTTGCGCGTATAGAGCGTCTACTCGTAGGTAAGGTCGCCAACAAAGGCCCCAAGAAGCTGGCAAAAGGCACCAAACTGACCAAGGCTTACCTTGAATCGATGGATCCGCATCACTGGTTCGATATTGGCCTGGCCAACGATGAAACCGCCCAGCAACTGGAAAATCTGCGAGAGAGCATCGAGCAGACGCGGAAGGATTTTGATCAAGCCTTCGAAGCGAAAAGGAAGAAGCTAACCCAGGGAGACGAATTGCCTCCAGGTGTGCAAAAGATGGTCAAGGTGTACCTGGCCGTCAAGCGCCGCCTGCAGCCAGGCGACAAGATGGCAGGTCGCCATGGCAACAAGGGTGTGGTTTCGCGCATTGTGCCGATTGAGGATATGCCTCATATGGCCGACGGCACGACGGTTGACATAGTGCTCAACCCACTTGGTGTGCCTTCGCGCATGAACATTGGCCAGATTCTGGAAACCCATCTGGGCTGGGCCGCCAAAGGTCTTGGCCTGAAGATTGGCGAGATGCTGAAGGCGAAATCCGCCGTGGTTGAGCTTCGAAAGTATTTGAACAAAATTTACAACTCGAGCGGTAAAGTGGAGGAGATTGATTCGCTTTCCGACTTGGAACTCATAGAGCTAGGAGGGAATCTCAGGCAAGGCGTGCCCTTTGCCACGCCGGTGTTCGACGGCGCTCACGAGAATGAAATCAAGAATATGCTCGAATTGGCAGGATTGCCGAGCACCGGTCAAGTATCGCTGTTCGACGGGCGTACAGGCGAGCAGTTCGAGCGCCCTGTCACCGTGGGCTATATGCACGTGCTGAAACTGCACCATTTGGTTGACGACAAGATGCATGCTCGTTCAACTGGCCCATACAGCCTGGTGACTCAGCAGCCGCTGGGCGGCAAGGCGCAGTTCGGTGGCCAGCGTTTTGGCGAGATGGAGGTATGGGCTCTAGAAGCATATGGAGCCTCCTATACGCTCCAGGAGATGCTCACGGTCAAATCCGATGACGTGTCGGGTCGTACCAAGGTCTACGAAAACATCGTCAAAGGCGAACACAAGATAGACGCTGGAATGCCAGAGTCCTTCAATGTTCTGGTGAAGGAAATCCGCTCCTTGGCGATCGATATCGACCTTGAGCGGTACTGACAGTGTTTGTTTGCTGGCCATGTATTTCGCGCGTTACTTGAAACTTGACGCCCTAATTATTGATTTGAAGTTCACCCCCATGCAGGAGTGAAGACATGAAAGCACTACTCGATCTGTTCAAGCAGGTAACTCAGGAAGAGGAGTTCGATGCCATTACCATAGGCCTCGCATCGCCCGATAAAATCCGCTCCTGGTCCTACGGCGAAGTGAAAAAGCCCGAAACCATTAACTATCGCACCTTCAAACCGGAGAGGGATGGACTCTTTTGCGCCAAGATTTTTGGTCCAGTGAAAGACTATGAGTGCTTGTGCGGCAAGTACAAGCGCCTAAAACATCGCGGTGTCATCTGCGAGAAGTGTGGCGTAGAAGTGACGTTATCCAAAGTCCGCCGTGAGCGCATGGGCCACATTGAATTAGCTTCGCCGGTTGCGCACATCTGGTTCCTGAAAAGCCTGCCCAGCCGGCTTGGCATGGTCCTCGACATGACACTACGCGACATTGAACGCGTACTGTATTTCGAGGCATATGTCGTAGTCGATGCCGGCATGACTCCGCTCAACCGCGCCCAGTTGCTCTCAGAGGATGATTATCTCGCAAAGGTCGAAGAATACGGCGACGATTTCACTGCAGTGATGGGAGCTGAGGGAATTCGCGAATTGCTGAGGTCTCTTGATGCGCATCACGAAATCGACACTCTTCGCAAAGAGCTTGAGACGACCGGCTCTGAAGCCAAGATCAAGAAGATCGCCAAGCGCCTCAAGGTGCTGGAAGCCTTCCAGCAATCCGGTATCAAGCCGGATTGGATGATCCTCGAAGTGCTTCCCGTTCTACCGCCGGATTTGCGCCCTTTGGTGCCGCTGGACGGGGGCCGTTTCGCGACGTCGGATCTTAACGACCTCTACCGCCGTGTCATTAACCGCAACAACCGTTTGAAGCGCCTGCTGGAACTCAAGGCACCAGAAATCATTGTTCGCAACGAGAAACGCATGCTGCAGGAAGCGGTTGACTCACTGCTAGACAATGGTCGTCGAGGCAAAGCTATGACCGGGGCCAACAAGCGCCCGCTTAAATCGCTAGCAGATATGATAAAGGGCAAGGGGGGACGTTTCCGCCAGAACCTGCTGGGCAAGCGCGTTGACTACTCAGGTCGGTCGGTAATTGTGGTTGGCCCGCAGCTAAAACTGCACCAATGCGGTCTGCCGAAGAAAATGGCGCTGGAACTGTTCAAGCCATTCATCTTCAACAAGCTGGAGTTGCTTGGACTTGCCACAACGATCAAGGCAGCGAAGAAACTGGTCGAGCAGGAAGTGCCTGAGGTATGGGACATTCTCGAAGAGGTGATTCGTGAGCATCCTGTGATGCTCAACCGTGCGCCGACGCTGCATCGTCTTGGCATCCAGGCTTTCGAGCCGACGCTGATCGAAGGCAAAGCAATCCAACTGCATCCGCTTGTTTGCGTAGCATTCAACGCCGACTTTGACGGCGACCAGATGGCAGTACACATTCCGCTTTCGCTGGAAGCCCAGATGGAAGCACGGACATTGATGTTGTCCTCCAACAACATACTTTCACCTGCCAACGGTGAGCCTATCATCGTCCCCTCCCAGGACATCGTGCTAGGGCTCTACTTTGCAACGCGCGAATGCATCAACGCCCGGGGCGAGGGCATGGCGTTTACCGATATTTCCGAGGTGAAGCGCGCCTACGAGTCCGGCCAGGCAGATGTGCATGCCCGTATTCTGGCGCGCATCAAGGAGTATGACGTTGACGAGAGCGGCGAGAAGCGCGAAAAGATAACGCGCTACGAAACCACGATCGGCCGAGCCATCCTGTCGGAAATACTGCCGGCAGGGTTACCCTTCTCGATAATCAATAAAACACTCAAGAAAAAAGAGATATCGCGCCTGATCAACGCCTGCTTCCGTCGCTGTGGCCTGAAGGAGACCGTGATTTTCGCCGACAAGCTGATGCAGGCCGGATTCAGTCTGGCTACACGTGCTGGCATTTCCATTTCTATCGGCGACATGCTGGTGCCACCGCAGAAGCACGATATCATTTCCGCCGCTGAACATGAGGTGAAGGAAATTGAGAAGCAATACACATCAGGTTTGGTCACCGACGGCGAACGTTACAACAAAGTAGTGGACATTTGGGGCCGTGCTGGAGATCAAGTAGCGAAAGCCATGATGGAGCAGCTCTCTCACCAGGAAGTGGTTGACCATAGTGGCAAGAAAGTGGCTCAGGAATCATTCAATTCGATCTACATGATGGCTGATTCAGGCGCCCGCGGCTCCGCCGCTCAGATTCGCCAACTGGCCGGCATGCGTGGCCTGATGGCGAAACCTGACGGCTCCATCATCGAGGTACCGATTACAACGAACTTCCGCGAAGGGCTTAATGTCCAGCAGTACTTCATCTCGACTCACGGTGCGCGCAAGGGTCTTGCAGATACCGCATTGAAAACAGCCAACTCTGGTTACCTAACTCGCCGGCTGGTCGATGTCACACAGGATCTGGTAGTCACGGAAGACGATTGTGGGACCAGCAACGGATTTGCCATGAAAGCGCTGGTCGAAGGTGGCGAAGTGGTGGAGGCGCTGCGAGAGCGCGTGCTTGGCCGCGTTACAGTTGCAGAAGTTCTTCATCCCGAAACTCAGGACGTGCTCTTTCCTGTCGGCTTTCTTCTTGATGAAGATGCGGTCGAACTCATCGAGCTACTTGGCATAGACGAAGTACGCGTGCGCACCCCTCTCAATTGCGAAACGCGCTATGGGCTTTGCGCAAAATGTTATGGACGCGATCTGGGACGCGGTGTCCTAGTGAACTCGGGTGAGGCGGTTGGTGTTATTGCCGCGCAATCGATTGGTGAGCCTGGCACCCAGCTCACCATGCGTACTTTTCACGTCGGTGGAGCCGCCTCACGCTCGGCATCGGCTTCGCATGTTGAGGCCAAGTCGGCCGGCACAATTCGCTTCACGCAGAACATGCGCTACGTTACCAATCCTAAAGGTGAGAAAGTGGTCATCGCCAGATCCGCCGAAGTGCTGGTTACCGACGACCATGGCCGCGAGCGCGAGCGTCACAAGGTCCCCTACGGCGCCATGCTGTCGGTCGACGATGGCAAGCATGTAAGGGCCGGTGCCCAGCTGGCCACTTGGGACCCACATACGCGTCCGATCGTCACGGAATATGCCGGCACAGTGAAATTCGAGAACGTTGAAGAAGGGGCCACCGTCACCAAACAGATTGATGAAGTAACCGGCTTGTTGACCCTCGTAGTCATCGACCCGAAACGCAAGGCTAGCGCTGCCACCAAGGGCTTGCGCCCACAGGTCAAGCTACTGACACCATCTGGTGAGGAGGTGAAGATTCACGGTACTGATCATTCAGTTACCATTACCTTTCAAGTTGGATCCATCATTACCGTGAAGGATGGACAGCAGGCTAGTGTCGGCGACATTCTCGCGCGTATTCCTCAGGAATCGTCCAAGACACGAGACATTACTGGCGGTCTGCCCAGAGTAGCGGAGCTTTTCGAAGCGCGTTCGCCGAAGGACGCAGGCATGCTGGCGGAAGTCACCGGTACAGTGTCATTTGGTAAGGATACCAAGGGCAAGCAACGCCTTGTAATCACCGAACCCGACGGCGTCGCACATGAGTACTTGATCACGAAGGACAAGCACGTCATGGCCCACGACGGCCAGGTAGTGAACCGCGGTGAATTCATAGTTGATGGATCGGCTGATCCACATGACATTCTTCGCCTCAAGGGCGTAGAGGAATTAGCCCATTACATCATTGACGAGGTTCAGGATGTGTACCGTCTTCAGGGTGTGAAGATCAATGACAAGCACATTGAGGTAATTGTACGGCAGATGTTACGCCGCGTCGTCATCACCGATCCGGGCGATACGCACTTCATTCGCGAAGAACAGGTGGAGCGTGCTGAGGTGCTAGATGAGAACGACAAAGCGATCAACCAGGGCAAGCGTCCGGCCGAGTACCAGTTCCTGCTGCTCGGCATTACCAAAGCATCGCTGTCGACCGACTCCTTTATTTCCGCGGCCTCATTCCAGGAAACCACTCGCGTACTGACCGAGGCGGCAATAATGGGCAAGCGCGACGAACTGCGTGGCCTCAAGGAAAACGTCATAGTCGGCCGCCTCATTCCGGCGGGCACAGGTATGGCCTATCACCGTGCACGGCGCATGCAGGCTGTGGGTGAGGATATCGCTGTCGACCGCGAATTGGTGGCCGAGGAAGGGCCAACCCCGGAGGACGTTTCGGCAGGTTGACGCTGGAATAGGAACTCCCTTATAATCCGGCCTCTTTGCGAACGGCGCGGCTAAACCGCGCGCTGCGCAAGAAACACGAATCCCGGGGCGGCGCAGCTTGATAAGCCGCCTCGGTTTTTTGGGAATTCGAGAATATGCCAACAATCAACCAGTTAGTTCGGAAGCCACGCAAGGCTCCGGTCACAAAAAGCAAGGTTCCTGCGCTAGCCAATTGCCCGGCCAAGCGTGGTGTGTGCACCCGCGTATACACGACTACGCCGAAGAAGCCGAACTCGGCACTGCGGAAAGTTGCCAAAGTGCGCCTTACCAACGGTTTTGAAGTGATTTCCTATATCGGCGGCGAAGGCCACAACCTGCAGGAGCACTCGGTGGTACTAATTCGTGGTGGCCGCGTCAAGGATCTGCCTGGCGTGCGCTACCACATCGTGCGTGGCAGTTTGGATACGCAGGGCGTCAAGGATCGCAAGCAAAGCCGTTCCAAGTACGGCGCCAAGCGGCCGAAGGCCGCCTAACCGGACGACTAGGGGTAAGTAAATATGCCACGACGCAGAGAAATTCCGAAACGCGATATTCTGCCTGATCCGAAATTCGGCAGCCAGGATGTGGCGAAATTCGTCAACGTGTTGATGATGAGCGGCAAGAAATCGGTAGCTGAAGGCACGCTCTATCGCGCTTTCGACCAGATCAAGAGCAAGTCCGGCAAGGATCCGTTGGAAGTTTTCACGCTGGCGGTCGGCAACGTCAAACCATCCGTCGAGGTTAAGAGTCGCCGCGTTGGCGGTGCCAACTACCAAGTACCGGTGGAGGTGCGGCCGGTACGCCGTGCCGCGCTTGCGATGCGCTGGATTCGCGAATCGGCTCGCAAGCGTTCAGAGAAATCCATGGGCGCGCGTCTGGCCGGAGAACTTCTGGAGGCGTCCGAAGGCCGCGGGGGCGCAGTGAAGAAGCGCGAGGAAGTACACCGCATGGCTGACGCCAACAAGGCCTTCGCGCATTACCGCTTCTGAAGAGTGGCCGGGAATACCGGCCTTGATAGGAAAAACATCCGTGACGTCGTCCCGAATTGGACGACCTTGCGGTTTGGCTTAGATAAGGCAGGTTAGCATAGTGTCACGCACGACTCCGATTGAGCGCTATCGAAACATAGGCATCAGTGCCCATATTGATGCCGGCAAGACCACGACCACGGAGCGCATCCTTTTTTATACTGGTGTATCGCACAAGATCGGCGAGGTGCACGATGGCGCCGCTGTCATGGACTGGATGGAGCAGGAGCGTGAGCGCGGCATTACCATTACATCCGCCGCTACCACCTGCTTCTGGAAGGGGATGGACAGCAACTACCCGGAGCATCGCGTCAATATCATCGATACCCCGGGCCACGTAGACTTCACCATCGAGGTGGAGCGCTCTATGCGCGTTCTTGATGGCGCCTGCATGGTGTATTGCGCTGTGGGCGGCGTGCAGCCACAGTCAGAAACAGTTTGGCGCCAAGCCAACAAGTATAAGGTGCCTCGTCTTGCTTTCGTGAATAAGATGGACCGTCAGGGTGCCGACTTCTTCAAGGTTTACGAACAGATGAAGATGCGCCTCAAGGCCAACCCGGTGCTGCTACAGGTACCGATCGGCGCCGAGGAACAGTTCGAGGGCGTGATCGACCTGATTCGCATGAAAGCAATCTACTGGGAAGAAGCCAGCCAGGGCATGAAGTTTGACCTACGAGACATTCCCGCCAATCTGGCCGACAAGGCCCAAGAGTGGCGTGAGAAAATGCTCGAAGCGGCAGCCGAGGCCAATGAAGAACTGATGAACAAGTACCTCGAAGAGGGCAACCTCTCTGAGGCAGACGTCAAAGCGGGCTTGCGTCAGCGTACCATCGCCAGCGAGATTGTTCCCATGCTGTGCGGCTCTGCCTTCAAGAACAAGGGCGTGCAGGCCATGCTGGATGCGGTCATCGACTTCATGCCTGCACCGACCGATATCCCGCCGGTCAAAGGCGAACTGGAAAACGGCAAGGAAGGCGAGCGCAAGGCCGATGATGCTGAGCCGTTCTCCGGACTAGCATTCAAGATCATGACCGACCCCTATGTCGGCCAGTTAACCTTCTTCCGTGTCTATTCAGGCGTGGTGAAATCGGGCGACACGATCTACAACCCGATAAAAGGCCGCAAGGAACGTATCGGCCGCATCCTACAGATGCATGCCAACCAGCGCCAGGAGATCAAGGAAGTGCGAGCCGGCGATATCGCCGCCGCGGTTGGCCTGAAAGAGGCGACCACGGGCGAGACGCTGTGCGATCCTGACAAAGTCATCACCCTTGTCAAGATGGTGTTCCCTGAGCCGGTGATTCACGTTGCCGTCGAGCCAAAGACCAAGGCCGACCAAGAGAAGATGGGTATCGCGTTGAACCGTCTGGCACAGGAAGATCCTTCGTTCCGCGTACGTACCGACGAGGAATCCGGCCAGACCATCATTTCGGGCATGGGCGAACTGCACCTTGAGATTCTGGTCGACCGCATGAAGCGCGAGTTCAGCGTCGAAGCCAATGTCGGCGCGCCGCAAGTGGCATACCGCGAAGCTATCAAGAAGAATGCAGAAGTTGAAGGAAAATTCATTAAACAGTCCGGCGGTCGTGGCCAGTATGGCCACGTTTGGCTACGCATAGAGCCGAACGAGGCCGGCAAGGGTTTCGAGTTCGTAGATGCCATCAAAGGCGGTTCGGTGCCGCGCGAATTCATTCCTGCGGTGGAAAAAGGTCTTATCGACACATTACCCAACGGCGTGTTGGCCGGTTTCCCGGTGGTGGACGTCAAAGTCACTCTGTTTGATGGGTCCTACCACGATGTGGATTCAAACGAAAATGCGTTCAAGATGGCAGCATCCATCGCCTTCAAGGACGGAATGCGCAAGGCCAATCCGGTTCTGCTCGAGCCGATGATGGCAGTCGAGGTCGAAACACCAGAAGATTTCATGGGCAACGTGATGGGCGACCTATCGGGTCGTCGCGGCATGGTGCAGGGCATGGAAGATCAGGTCGGTGGCATCAAGGTGATCAAGGCAGAAGTTCCGCTGGCCGAGATGTTCGGCTACTCGACGACGATGCGTTCGCTCAGCCAAGGCCGTGCTACCTATTCAATGGAATTCAAGCACTACTCGGAGGCGCCGAAGAACGTCGCCGAAGCAATCATCAACAAGAAGTGATTCGTTCTTTAGGGGAATTGAAACATGGCTAAAGGCAAATTTGAACGTACGAAGCCGCACGTGAACGTTGGGACGATTGGGCACGTGGATCATGGCAAGACGACCCTGACGGCGGCGATCACGACGGTGTTGTCGAGCAAGTTTGGTGGTGAGGCCAAGGGCTACGACCAGATTGATGCGGCGCCGGAGGAGAAGGCGCGCGGCATTACCATCAACACGGCGCACGTGGAATACGAGACGCAGGCACGGCATTACGCCCATGTTGACTGTCCGGGCCATGCTGACTACGTCAAGAACATGATTACTGGTGCGGCGCAGATGGATGGTGCCATTCTGGTCGTGTCGGCCGCTGACGGCCCGATGCCGCAGACACGTGAGCATATTCTGCTGGCCCGCCAAGTAGGCGTGCCCTACATCATCGTCTACATGAACAAGTGCGACATGGTCGATGACGCCGAGTTGCTCGAGCTGGTTGAAATGGAAGTGCGCGAGTTGCTCAGCAAGTACGACTTCCCCGGCGACGACATTCCGATCGTCAAGGGTTCCGCCCTGAAGGCGCTCGAAGGCGACAAGGGCGATCTGGGCGAAGGCTCCATCATCAAGCTGGCCGAGGCGCTCGACTCCTACATTCCCGAGCCCAAGCGCGCCATCGATGGCCCCTTCCTGATGCCGATCGAAGACGTTTTCTCGATTTCCGGCCGTGGCACTGTCGTGACCGGCCGGATTGAACGCGGCATTGTCAAGGTTGGCGAGGAAATCGAGATCGTGGGTCTGCGCCCGACCGTCAAGACCATCTGCACCGGCGTCGAGATGTTCAGGAAGCTGCTCGATCAGGGTCAGGCGGGCGATAACGTCGGTGTGCTGCTGCGCGGCACCAAGCGCGAAGAGGTCGAGCGTGGCCAGGTGTTGGCCAAGCCTGGCAGCATTACCCCGCACACCCACTTTACGGCCGAGATCTATGTGCTGGGCAAGGATGAAGGCGGGCGTCACACGCCTTTCTTCAACGGCTACCGTCCGCAGTTCTACTTTCGCACCACCGATGTTACCGGCTCGATCGAACTGCCGGCGGGCACGGAGATGGTGATGCCGGGCGACAACATCACCATTACGGTGAAGTTGATCGCCCCAATCGCCATGGAAGACGGCCTGCGCTTTGCCATCCGCGAAGGCGGCCGTACCGTCGGCGCCGGCGTCGTGGCAAAGGTGATCGAATAACTTCGGCTGGCGCATGGTGCGCCAGCCATCGCTCTTTGGGAAATTGACATGCAAAGCCAGAAAATCCGCATCCGCCTTAAGGCGTTCGATTATCGACTGATCGATCAGTCTGCCTTGGAGATCGTGGAGACGGCGAAGCGTACCGGAGCTGTAGTGTGTGGCCCGGTGCCATTGCCCACGCGCATCGAGCGCTTTGACATACTGCGTTCGCCGCATGTGAACAAGACTTCGCGCGACCAGTTCGAAATTCGTACGCACCTTCGCCTGATGGACATAATCGACCCGACAGACAAGACGGTTGATGCTTTGATGAAGCTTGATCTGCCGGCGGGCGTTAACGTCGAGATCAAACTGCAGTAATTTTTTTGCTTCGCGGTCGGAATCCGACCGATATGCGATATGTTTTATCGAGTTATGTTTACTATTAGAGCCTGGTCAATCGTAACCGGGGATAGGAGAATAAAATGAGTCTGGGTCTTGTCGGACGCAAGGTCGGCATGACGCGTATCTTTACCGACGATGGTGAAACCATCCCGGTGACGGTGCTTGACGTGTCGAACAATCGTGTTACTCAAATTAAGACGCCCGATGCCGACGGCTACGCCTCGGTGCAGGTGACGTACGGTAAGCGTCGCGCCAGTCGCGTGAACAAGGCGGCGGCAGGCCATCTTGCCAAGGCCGGTGCAGAAGCCGGCCAAGTCCTTAAGGAATTCCGTGTCGCTTCAGACGAACTGACGAATTTCAAGCCGGGCGACGTAATTGCCGTGACGATCTTCCAGGCGGGTCAGAAGGTGGATGTCACCGGGACTTCACAGGGCAAGGGTTTTGCGGGTGCCATCAAGCGTTACCACTTCTCATCGAACCGGGCCAGCCATGGCAACTCCGTGTCGCACAACTCGGCCGGCTCGATCGGCATGAACCAGGACCCTGGCCGCGTTTTCCCAGGCAAGAAAATGGCCGGCCACCTAGGCGCCGTTAAGCGTACAACGCAGAATCTGGTGGTGGTGCGGGTGGATGAAGCCCGCCAACTGCTGCTTGTCAAGGGAGCCGTCCCCGGCAGCCGCGGTACAGATGTCGTGGTCCATCCGGCGATCAAAGGCTAAGGGGGCGCGATGGAACTAAAACTGATCAATGAGCAAGGCAAGGCAGCATCGACGCTGCAGGCTTCCGATGCGCTGTTCGCCCGGGACTACAACGAGGCTTTGGTGCATCAAATCGTGGTTGCCTACCAAGCCAATGCCCGCGCCGGAAATCGGGCCCAGAAGGATCGTGGCGAGGTTCGCCATACGACCAAGAAACCTTGGCGCCAAAAGGGTACTGGCCGCGCCCGCGCCGGTATGTCATCCAGCCCGATATGGCGTGGAGGTGGCCGCATTTTTCCGAACAGACCGGACGAAAACTTCAGCCACAAGGTCAATCGAAAAATGTACCGTGCCGGCTTGGCGGCGATTCTCTCGCAGTTGGCCCGGGAAGACCGCTTGGCTGTAATCGAGAATTTCTCAGTCGAGTCGCCGAAAACGAAAATGCTGGCTCAAAAAATCAAAGAATTGGGCCTTGAGTCCGTGTTGGTGATTACAGACAACCTGGACGAGAACCTCTACTTATCCTCTCGAAATCTGCACAATATTCTTGTGCTTGAGGTGAATGAGACAGATCCGATTTCTCTGGTGCGCTTCAAGAATGTCCTGCTCACCAAGGGGGCGGTGGCCAAGATGGAGGAGATGCTGGGATGAGAACATTCAACCAGGAACGTCTGATGCAGGTGCTGGTCGCGCCCCAGATATCCGAGAAGGCAACCTTCATAGCAGACAAGAACGAGCAGGTGATTTTCATCGTTGCGCCTGATGCTTCCAAGCCGGAAATCAAGGCTGCAGTGGAATTGCTATTTAAGGTGCAGGTCAAGGCGGTGCGGGTATCCAACCTGAAAGGCAAGGAAAAGCGCCACGGTCGCTATATCGGACGTCGCAACGACATCAGGAAAGCCTACGTTAGCCTGAAGCCAGGCCAGGAAATCAACTTCGCGGTGGGGGAGTAAGTCATGCCACTCGTTAAAGTTAAACCAACTTCTGCTGGACGACGCGCCGTCGTCAAGGTCGTCAATCCCGGACTGCACAAGGGTGAACCGATTGCAGCGCTTATCGAGAAGAAGAATAGCAAGGCAGGCCGTAACAATCACGGCCACATAACCACGCGCCATAAAGGCGGAGGCCATAAGCAGAACTATCGGATTGTCGATTTTCGCCGGGACAAAGACGGTATTCCAGCCAAGGTTGAGCGACTCGAATACGATCCGAATCGTAGTGCCAATCTGGCTTTGCTGTGCTACGCCGACGGCGAGCGCCGCTACATCATTGCGCCCAAGGGGGTGACGGTAGGAATGGAATTGACCAGTGGTGCGAACGCGCCTATCAAGGTGGGCAATGCCAAGGTACTGCGCAATATCCCGGTGGGAACGACCATCCACTGCGTAGAAATGATACCTGGCAAAGGTGCGCAGTTGGCGCGCGCTGCGGGTACATCTGTTCAACTCTTGGCTCGCGAGGGCAGCTACGCCCAACTCCGTTTGCGATCCGGCGAGATACGCCGTGTGCACGTTGAGTGCCGAGCCACGATTGGTGAAGTTGGCAACGAAGAGAATAGCCTACGATCCATAGGTAAGGCGGGTGCTCAACGCTGGCGTGGTATCCGCCCGACAGTTCGAGGCGTTGCAATGAACCCGATTGACCACCCACATGGGGGCGGTGAAGGCAAGACTGCAGCCGGTCGAGACCCGGTCAGCCCGTGGGGTACGCCATCCAAGGGATACCGCACACGCCGCAACAAGCGCACGGACGGCATGATTGTCCAGCGTCGGCATAAAAAATAAGAGGTGAAACATGGCACGCTCAGTTAAAAAAGGCCCATTCGTTGACGCCCATCTGGAAAAGAAGGTTGAGGCTTCGCGCGCAACCAATGACAAGCGCCCGATCAAGACCTGGTCGCGACGTTCTACCGTCTTGCCGGATTTTGTTGGCCTGACCATTGCCGTGCATAACGGCAAACAGCATATTCCTGTGTATATCTCGGAGAATATGGTCGGCCACAAGCTCGGCGAATTTGCCCTGACGCGTACGTTCAAGGGCCATACCGCCGGCAGTAAAAAAGCCGCAGTCAAGAAGTAAGGAGAGATGATGGAAACCAATGCGATATTGCGTGGAGTCCGCCTCTCGGCGCAGAAGGGACGGCTTGTCGCCGACCAGATTCGCGGCCTGCCGGTCGACAAGGCGCTTAACGTCCTTTCGTTCTCACCGAAGAAAGGTGCAAAGATCATCAAGAAAGTGCTTGAGTCGGCCATAGCCAATGCCGAGCATAATGATGGATCTGACATCGATACGCTGCAAGTCAGGACGATCCATGTCGAGCGCGGCATGACGCTCAAACGGTTCATGCCTCGCGCCAAGGGCCGTGGCTTCAAAATTCTCAAGCCGACCTGCCATATCTATGTCACCGTCGGTGATGCGCCTGCTAAGAAATCCGGAAGGAAGTAAGGGAAAACTATGGGACAGAAGATACATCCGACCGGATTCCGCCTCTCGGTCACACGCAACTGGGGTTCGCGCTGGTACGCCAACAGCAAATTATTCCCCCAGATGCTCAATGAAGACATTGAAGTACGTGGTTACCTGAAGAAAAAGCTGGCGCATGCCTCTGTCGGCCGCGTCGTGATAGAGCGTCCCGCCAAGAACGCCCGCATCACCGTATATTCCGCTCGCCCTGGCGTGGTGATCGGCAAGAAGGGTGAGGATATTGAACAGCTGAAGGTCGGTCTGCAGAAAATTCTGGGCGTTCAGGTACATGTCAATATCGAGGAAATCCGCAAGCCGGAGACGGATGCGCAATTGATTGCAGATTCGATTGCGCAGCAACTCGAGAAACGCATCATGTTTCGACGCGCCATGAAGCGCGCCATGCAGAACGCTATGCGTCTCGGTGCCCAAGGCATCAAGATCATGAGTTCGGGTCGCCTAAATGGAGCCGAAATTGCACGCCGCGAGTGGTATCGTGAGGGCCGCGTGCCTTTGCATACCCTGCGGGCGGACATCGATTATGGCACCTCCGAAGCCAAGACTACCTACGGCATCATCGGAATCAAGGTTTGGGTGTTCAAGGGTGAAACGATGACGCGTAATGAACAACAGGCAGCCACGCTGGATGCCGTTCCAGCTGAGGAGCCGGCAAAAAAAGCTCGAAAAACTCCGGCCCGCCCTGCCGCCAAGACCAGTGATGGAGAGGCAAAGCCGGTTGCCAAGCCGCGTGCGCCCCGAAAGCCGACTACCAAGTCTGCCGAGGCCAAGTCGGAAGCCGCCCCTTCAGTTGAGGCAGCTGCACCAGCCAAGGCGCCTGCCAAACGTGTGCGTAAACCGGCCGCGCCCAAGACGGAAGGTAAGGAGTAACAGTCATGTTGCAACCATCACGCAGAAAATATCGCAAGGAACAGAAGGGCCGTAATAAAGGCATAGCCACGCGCGGGACGAAGGTCAGTTTCGGCGAATACGGCCTTAAGGCCATTGGCCGTGGCCGCATTACGGCACGGCAGATCGAGGCTGCAAGGCGTGCAATGACGCGCCACATCAAGCGCGGTGGCCGTATCTGGATCCGGATCTTCCCGGACAAGCCGATATCCCATAAACCGGCTGAGGTTAGGATGGGTAACGGCAAGGGAAATCCCGAATACTATGTCGCCGAGATTCAGCCAGGCAAGGTGATATACGAAATGGACGGTGTTGACGAAACTTTGGCACGCGAGGCCTTTGCTCTGGCTGCAGCCAAGCTGCCAATTGAGACGACCTTCGTCGTACGCCAGGTGGGGTGATCATGAAAGCAAATGAATTAAGAGCTAAGGATGCGGTCGACCTTAACAAGGAACTGTTGGAACTGCGCAAGGCCCAATTCTCCCTGCGCATGCAAGTGGCGACCCAGCAATTGCAGAATACTAGCCAACTTAGTAAGGTGCGTAAGGATATTGCGCGCGTGAAAACTCTTCTGAGTGAAAAGGCGGCAGCAAAATGAGCGAGGCTATCCAGAAAGTGCGGCGCACCCTGACGGGTCGCGTCGTCAGCGACAAGATGCAGAAAACTGTAACGGTCTTGGTCGAGCGCCGGGTCAAACACCCTATTGGCAAAATCGTGACACGCTCGCGCAAGTACGCGGCCCATGTTGAGGGTCTCGAGGCGAGCGCGGGCGATGTAGTGCAGATAGAGGAATGTGCTCCCGTATCCAAGACTAAAGCTTGGCGAGTGACCCGTGTAATGGAAAAAGCCCGCGTAATATAGTCGGCATGGGCTCTTTACTCAGCTCTAGGTTGTCATTATAATTGCGTGCTCTTTTCATCGTTCGTCGTGTTAATGCGTCGAATGGGATTAACGCCCGACTGGCTCGCTGGTCGGGTCCAACCCGAACGGGTTCCAAGACTGACCGCAGCGCTAGTTGCGATTAAGTTGGAGATTTAAAATGATTCAAATGCAGACGGTGCTGAATGTCGCCGATAACACAGGCGCACGTTCTGTCATGTGCATCAAGGTGCTGGGCGGCTCGAAGCGCCGTTACGCCGGCATTGGCGATGTGATCAAGGTAAGCATTAAGGATGCGGCACCACGCGGTCGCGTCAAGAAGGGCGAGGTTTATAGTGCTGTGGTCGTGCGCACCGCCAAGGGGGTTCGCCGTCCGGACGGTTCGGTCGTCAAGTTTGATGGCAACGCGGCAGTGCTTCTCAACAACAAGTTGGAGCCGATCGGCACACGCATCTTCGGACCGGTGACGCGCGAACTGCGTACCGAGCGCTTCATGAAGATCGTCTCGCTGGCGCCCGAAGTTCTCTGAGGATTCAGGCCATGAACAAGATTCGCAAGGGCGACGACGTCATCGTCTTAGCCGGCAAGGACAAGGGCAAGCGTGGCGCTGTGCTACGCCGCCTTGAAAACGAGCGCGTGCTCGTAGAGGGTGTAAACAAAGTCAAGCGGCACACGCGGCCGAACCCGGTCAAGGGTCAACCTGGCGGCATTTTGGAGAAGGAAATGCCCATACATGTATCGAACGTCGCGCTGATCAATCCCGCAACCCAGAAGGCCGATCGCGTTGGTTTCAAGTCGCTTGACGACGGCCGCAAGGTTCGTGTGTTTAAGTCAAACGGCGAAACCGTTGAAGCGTAAGGAAGGACTTATGGCGCGCCTGCAGGAATATTTCAAACAAACCGTGATGGCCGATCTGACCAAGAGGTTTGGATACCAGTCGATCATGGAAGTGCCCCGCATTACAAAAATCACGCTCAACATGGGTGTGGGTGAAGCGGTTGGCGACAAGAAAGTGCTTGAGCATGCGGTTAGTGATATGACAAAGATTGCTGGGCAGAAGCCAGTCACGACCAAATCGAGGAAATCGATCGCTGGTTTCAAGATCCGTGAAGGCTATCCCATTGGCTGCATGGTCACGCTGCGTGGCGGACGCATGTACGAGTTTCTTGATCGCCTTGTTACCATTGTTCTGCCGCGCATTCGCGACTTTCGCGGCATCTCCGGCAAGGCTTTCGACGGTCGAGGCAACTACAACCTGGGTGTCAAGGAACAGATCATATTTCCAGAGGTTGAATACGACAAGATCGATGCGCTGCGCGGCATGAATATCAGTATTACGACAACCGCGAAGACGGACGAAGAGGCTAAGGCGCTTCTCGCTGCCTTCAAATTCCCCTTCAAGAACTGAGGGAGCCATGGCGAAACTTGCTCTTATGAATCGCGAAGCCAAACGCGCCAAGACAGTGGCTAAATACGCTGCCAAACGCGTCGAACTGCTCGCCGTCATCAACAACTCCAAGCTCTCCGACGAAGAGCGCATGGATGCGCGTCTTAAATTTCAGCAGTTGCCGCGCAATGCCAGCCCGGTGCGACAGCGCAACCGCTGTGCGCTTACCGGCCGCCCGCGCGGCTACTTTCGTAAATTCGGTCTTTGCCGTCTCAAGCTACGCGAAGTGGCCATGCGCGGCGAAGTGCCAGGCATGATCAAGGCCAGTTGGTAAGAGGAGATCGAGAATGAGTATGACTGATCCGGTCGCCGATATGCTGACGCGCATACGCAATGCACAGATGGCCCAGAAAAACTCTGTTGTCATGCCGTCCTCAAAGCTCAAGGTGGCCATTGCCGCCGTGCTGAAGGACGAGGGCTATATCGACGATTTCGCTGTACGTGATTCTGAGGGCAAGTCGCATCTGGACATTGCTCTCAAATACTATGCCGGCCGCCCTGTGATTGAGCGCATCGAGCGGATATCACGTCCAGGGCTACGTGTTTACAAGGGCTCGGGCGACTTGCCTCGCGTGATGAACGGCCTAGGCATCGCTATTGTTTCGACCCCCAAGGGCGTCATGACGGATCGTCGCGCTCGTGCCACCAATGTTGGTGGTGAAGTGTTGTGCATCGTGGCGTAAGGAGAACGTAATGTCACGTATTGCTAAATATCCTGTCGAGTTACCCAAGGGTGTCGATATCACGCTTACCGCTTCTGATATCAGCGTCAAAGGACCCTTGGGCACGCTCAAGCAGGCTGTTCATCCGTCGGTGAGCATTGAACGCGAAGGCGATAAGTTACAGTGTAAGTCTGTTGCGGATGCCGAGAACGGTGGCGCGCATTCCGGTACGATGCGCGCACTCTTGTCCAACATGGTGACTGGTGTCACTAAGGGGTTCGAGAAGAAGCTAATGCTGGTCGGAGTCGGGTACCGTGCGCAAGCGCAGGGTGCGAAGCTTAATCTAGCCCTTGGTTTTTCTCATCCGGTGGTGCATGAAATGCCGGCCGGGATCAAGGTGGAAACACCCACACAGACGGAAATTCTCATCAAGGGTATTGATAAACAAGTCGTGGGCCAAGTGGCGGCCGTAGTGCGCGGCTATCGTCCGCCAGAGCCCTATAAGGGCAAGGGTGTTCGTTACGCGGACGAGGTCATCGTTCTGAAAGAAACGAAGAAGAAGTAAGGGTACAGCAATGGACAAAAAGCAGACTCGTTTGCGCAGGGCTCGCAAAACCCGGGCCAAGATTGCCGAACTCAAAGTAGTGCGGCTTTGTGTTCACCGCTCGAACAGCCACATCTACGCACAGATCATAGATGGCGAAGGTGCAAATGTTCTGGCATCCGCCTCGACTATCGAAGAAGGTGTTCGCAAGCAGGCCCCCAGTGGTGGCAATGTCAAGGCGGCGACCTTGGTAGGCAAACTGATAGCAGAGCGGGCCAAAGCAGCTGGCGTCGAGACGGTAGCTTTCGACCGTTCCGGCTTCATGTACCACGGTCGCGTGAAGGCATTGGCGGATGCCGCGCGTGAAGGCGGACTCAAGTTTTAAGCGAGGTTAGCAATGGCAAAACCGCAGACAAGAAAACCGCAGGCGTCGGAAGAGCGTGATGACGGCCTGCGCGAAAAGATGGTATCAATTAATCGCGTTACCAAGGTGGTGAAGGGCGGGCGAATCCTCGGCTTTGCTGCACTGACTGTAGTCGGCGACGGTGATGGCGGTATTGGCATGGGCAAGGGCAAGTCGCGCGAAGTGCCCGTGGCCGTGCAGAAAGCCATGGAAGAGGCACGCCGCAAGATGGTCAAGATTTCCCTCAAAAGCGGTACGCTGCAGCATGCGGTGATCGGTGAGCACGGCGCATCGCGCGTGCTGATGCAGCCTGCCTCGGCGGGTACTGGCATCATTGCCGGCGGCCCAATGCGCGCCGTCTTCGAAGTGATGGGCGTAACCGACGTCCTGGCGAAGTGCCTTGGGTCAACCAATCCTTATAACGTGGTACGCGCGACACTAAACGGCCTTACCAAGATGAACACGCCGGCTGAAGTTGCGGCAAAGCGCGGCAAGACGGTTGAAGAAGTTCTGGGATAAGCCATGGCCGAGAAAAAAGTGAAAGTTACCCTAGTCAAGGGCCTGATGGGCACCAAGCAGGATCATCGCGCCACCGTGCGTGGTCTTGGGCTGAAGCGCCGCAACCATACGGTCGAACTTGAGGATACGCCGGCAGTGCGCGGCATGATCAACAAGGTTGCATACCTCGTTAAATGTGAGGGCTGAATGGAACTGAACAATCTCAAACCTGCAGCCGGAGCCAAGCACGCCAAGCGTCGTGTCGGGCGAGGCATCGGCAGCGGTCTCGGCAAGACTGCGGGCCGCGGACACAAGGGACAGGCCTCCCGCGCCGGAGGTTTTCATAAGGTAGGTTTTGAAGGCGGCCAGATGCCATTGCAACGCCGCCTGCCTAAGCGCGGTTTCGTATCGCTTACGCGCGCACGCAATATTGAGATTCGTTTGTCCGACTTGGAGAGGCTACCGGTCGGAGAGGTCGATCTCCTGGTTCTCCAGCAGGCCGGCGTGGTACCGGGAAATGCGCTTTCCGCCAAGGTTATCTTGTCTGGCAAACTGACCAAAAAAATTGTCCTGAAGGGTGTCGGTACCACAAAGGGTGCAAAAGCTGCCATCGAAGCCGCTGGTGGTAGTGTCGCGGCGGTGTAATCGGGAATCCCCTTGGCCAACGAAACTGCAACCCTGGGCAAGACCGGAAAGTTCGGGGATCTGAAGCGCCGGCTATTGTTTCTGCTCGGCGCGCTGATCGTTTATCGTATCGGAGCGCATATTCCCGTACCGGGTATCGATCCGGTTCGACTGGCTGAACTATTCCAGGGACAGCAGGGTGGCATACTCGGCATCTTCAACCTGTTTTCAGGTGGGGCGCTGTCGCGCTTCACGATATTCGCTCTGGGCATAATGCCCTATATCTCGGCATCCATCATCATGCAGTTGATGACAGTGGCAGTGCCCACTTTGGAAGCGCTGAAAAAGGAGGGTGAAGCCGGTCGCCGCAAAATTACGCAATATACGCGCTACGGCACGGTTGCGCTTGCCTTGGTTCAGGGTCTTGGCATTGCCATCGCCATGGAATCGCAGGCCGGTCTCGTGCCAGATCCGGGCATTCTGTTCCGCGTCACCTGCGTAACGACCTTGCTGACGGGCACCATGTTCCTTATGTGGATGGGTGAGCAAATCACCGAGCGTGGCTTGGGAAACGGCATCTCTGTCATCATTTTCGCCGGCATCATTGCAGGCCTGCCCAGCGCCATCGGCGGATTGTTGGAACTGGTTCGTACCGGCGCCATGCATGCACTGACTGCGATCTTCATTATCGCGTTGGTGTTTCTGGTAACCGGCTTCGTTGTATTTGTCGAGCGTGGCCAGAGAAAAATTCTGGTCAATTATGCCAAGCGCCAAGTTGGCAACAAGGTTTATGGTGGACAGAGTTCGCATCTGCCGTTGAAACTAAATATGTCAGGGGTGATCCCGCCGATCTTCGCCTCATCGATCATCCTTTTCCCTGCTACAGTGGCCGGCTGGTTCGGCTCGGGCGAAGGCATGTTCTGGCTGAAGGATATCGCGGCGACGCTTTCGCCGGGCCAGCCGATCTACGTCATGCTCTACGCTGGGGCGATCGTGTTTTTCTGTTTTTTCTATACTGCGCTGGTCTTCAATTCGAAGGAGACGGCGGACAATCTGAAGAAAAGCGGCGCTTTTGTTCCGGGAATCCGACCTGGAGATCAGACGGCTCGCTATGTTGACAAGATTCTGATGCGCCTCACACTGGCTGGGGCAATTTACGTGACGCTAGTCTGCTTGTTGCCGGAATTCCTCATTCTGAAATGGAATGTACCGTTTTATTTCGGCGGCACCAGCCTGCTAATTATTGTAGTAGTGACAATGGACTTCATGTCGCAGGTGCAGGCCTACATCATGTCGCATCAGTATGAGAGCCTGCTGAAGAAAGCAAATTTCAAGGGGGCTGGAGTCCCCGGCAGGTAGTTTAGGGCGCATGGCCAAGGAAGACGTCATCGAGATGCAGGGTGAGGTTGAGGAAAACCTGCCAAATGCGACCTTTAAGGTGAAACTCGAAAACGGTCATGTGATTCATGCATTTATATCGGGCAAGATGCGAATGCACTATATACGCATCCTGCCGGGCGACAAGGTGACGGTGCAGCTTACGCCGTATGATCTAACCAAGGGCCGCATCACCTTTCGCGCCAAGTAAGAGAAGCATTACGGGAGTAAAAAATGAAAGTTCTCGCATCGGTCAAGAAATTGTGCCGCCATTGCAAGGTCATCCGCCGCAAGGGCGTGGTCCGCATCATCTGTACGGATCCTCGCCATAAGCAGCGCCAAGGTTGATCAGGCAGAGTGGTTCGGCTATAATTAACGGTTTCGCTTTTTCGGGGTGACGAAAGGTCTACGCTTATGGCCCGCATTGCTGGGGTAAACATTCCCAACCATCAACACACTGCCATCGCGTTGACCGCGATATATGGCATCGGCCGCGCGCGCGCGCAGAAGATCTGCAACGCCGCCGGCGTCGCGCATGCGACCAAGGTCAAGGATCTGACCGATACACAGATGGACAAGTTGCGCGAGGAGGTCGGCAGGTTCACGATTGAAGGCGACTTGCGCCGCGAAGTGACCATGAGCATCAAGCGACTTATGGATCTCGGCAGCTACCGTGGCGTGCGTCATCGCAAGGGTTTGCCCTGCCGTGGCCAACGCACCCGCACAAACGCCCGCACGCGCAAAGGTCCGCGCAAGGCGATCCGCATGACGAAGTAAGGAACTGACACAGATGGTTACTAAATCCGCCTCTACCAAGGCGCGCAAGAAGGTCAAGAAGAACGTTGCCGAGGGCATTGCCCACGTACATGCGTCCTTCAACAATACGATCATCACGATCACCGACCGTCAGGGCAATGCCTTATCCTGGGCCACATCAGGCGGCGCTGGCTTCAAGGGGTCGCGCAAGAGCACGCCATTTGCCGCCCAAGTCGCTGCCGAGCATGCTGGCAAGGCCGCTCAGGAGTGCGGCGTGAAGAATTTGGAAGTGCGCATTACTGGACCTGGCCCAGGCCGCGAATCAGCGGTTCGCGCGCTTAACGCCATCGGCATGAAGATTACCAGTATCACGGACATCACGCCGATCCCCCATAACGGCTGCCGCCCGCCGAAAAAACGTCGCGTCTGAGAACCAGCGAATATCAGGAGTTGAACAGTGGCCCGCAATCTAGATGCTAAATGCCGTCAATGCCGCCGGGAAGGCGAGAAACTCTTCCTCAAAGGCGAGAAGTGCTTTACTGACAAATGTGCCGTAGAGCGCCGGGCTTATGCGCCTGGCCAGCATGGCCAGAAGTCCGGTCAGCGCCTGTCTGGTTACGGCGTGCAGCTGCGCGAGAAGCAGAAAATCCGTCGAACTTATGGCGTGCTTGAGCGCCAGTTTCGCAAGATTTACGCGGAAGCCGACCGCCGCAAGGGGCAAACCGGCGAGAACCTGCTGCAGTTGCTGGAAAGCCGTCTGGACACCGTGGCCTATCGCATGGGATTTGGTGCCTCCCGTGCTGAGGCGCGCCAGTTGGTTCGCCACAACGGGGTACTGGTCAACGGCAAACGAGTAAACATCCCCTCCTACGACGTGCGCCCCGGCGATACTGTTGAGCTTGCCGAAAAGACGCGCGGGCATCTTCGCGTCAAGGCGGCGCTGGATGCCGCTGAGTCGCGCGGCTTTCCGGAGTGGATCGAGGTCGACGCCAAGGCCGGCAAGGGAGTATTCAAGGCTTATCCGGCGCGCACCGAACTGCCGGCGACGATTAATGAAAGTCTTGTCGTCGAATTGTATTCGCGCTAACCCGACGTCTCGCTGACGCAACAAATCTGGAATCTGAAGGGAACAAGATGCAAGCGACTTCGCTGCTGAAACCGCGCATCATCGATGTGCAAACCCTCTCCCCGGTGCATGCCCGCGTCGTCATGGAACCGTTCGAGCGAGGCTACGGCCACACGCTCGGCAACGCCCTGCGCCGCATCCTGCTGTCCTCGATGCCCGGCTCGGCGCCGACCGAGGTCAACATTGAGGGCGTGCTGCACGAGTATTCCACGCTGGATGGCGTGCGGGAGGACGTCGTAGACTTGATGCTCAACCTGAAGGGCGTCGTGCTCAAGTTACATGGACGTGGTGAGGCCGTACTCACGCTGACCAAATCGGGCGAGGGCGTCGTCACTGCTGGCGACATCGAAGTCGGCCACGATGTCGAGATCATCAATCCGGATCATGTCATCGCCCATGTCGCCCCCGGCGGCAAGCTGGAGATGCAGATCAAGGTCGAGAGCGGCCTAGGCTATGTGCCCGCGAATACGCGCCCCAGTGAAAGCGAGACCAAAGGTATCGGCCGTATCGTGATCGACGCCTTGTTCAGCCCGGTCCGTCGTGTTGCATACACGGTTGAATCTGCCCGTGTCGAGCAGCGCACCGACCTTGACAAGCTGATCATGGACATCGAGACCAACGGTGCCATTGAGCCGGAAGAAGCGATTCGCTACGCTGCACGCGTTCTGATGGAACAGCTCTCCGTCTTTGCCGATCTTGAAGGCACGCCTATAGCCGTCGAGGCGCCGCGCCCCAGCCAGGTCGATCCGATCCTGCTGCGCCCGGTGGACGACCTCGAACTGACGGTGCGTTCCGCCAATTGTCTCAAGGCCGAGAATATCTACTACATCGGCGACTTGATTCAGCGCACAGAGACGGAACTGCTGAAGACACCAAACCTCGGCCGCAAGTCACTCAATGAAATCAAGGAAGTGCTGGCCTCCCGCGGCCTCACATTGGGCATGAAGCTCGAGAACTGGCCCCCGATGGGCCTGGAAAAACTGTCGTAACCACGGCAGCGGACAGAACAAGAGGTATTTCAAATGCGCCACCGTCACGGCCTTCGCAAACTCAACCGCACCAGCAGCCATCGTCTGGCCATGCTGCGCAACATGACCAACTCCCTGCTGCTTCATGAGGCGATCAAGACCACGCTGCCCAAGGCGAAGGAATTGCGTCGCGTCGTCGAACCTATGATCACGCTGGGCAAGAAGCCCTCGCTCGCAAACCGCCGCCTAGCCTTCAACCGCCTGCGCGACCGCGATATCGTGACCAAGCTTTTCGACGAGTTGGGCCCGCGCTTCGCCAACCGCAACGGCGGCTACTTGCGCATCCTGAAGTTCGGCTTCCGTCAGGGCGATAATGCGCCGATGGCACTGGTCGAACTGCTCGATCGGCCGGAACAGCCGGCGGAAGCTGCTGCCGCTGAGTAAAGACTTACGCCGCCCAACAAAGCCCGCTTCAGCGGGCTTTGTCGTTTCTGGGGACGACTGCTAAGCTGGACGCATGGACCTGTTCCGCTTTCCGCGAATTGCGCTGGCTCGGCTGCCCACCCCGATCGAGCCGCTGCAGCGCCTGTCAGCCCATCTAGGAGGGCCGCAACTCCATGTCAAGCGTGACGACTGCACCGGACTTGGCCTGGGCGGCAACAAGCTGCGCAAGCTGGAATTCCTCCTTGGCGATGCAGTGGCGCAGGGCGCTGATACGGTGCTGACCGTCGGCGCCCTGCAGTCGAATCACGCCCGGCAGACGGCCGCCGCCTGCGCCCGGCTGGGGATCTACTGCGAACTGATCCTGCGCCGCAGCAGCCACGCCACCGAATCCTATCTGAACAGTGGCAACGTGCTGCTCGACCGGCTGTTCGGCGCGCGCATTCACTTACTCGAGCCGAATGAGATCCGCGAGACTGCAATGGAAGCGCGTGCAGAGGCATTGCGCAAGGAAGGACGGCGGCCCTATTGCATTCCGGTCGGCGGCAGCTGCGGCCTGGGTAATCTCGGCTATGCGGCCTGTGCCGGGGAAATTCTCGCGCAGTCCGCGGAAACCGGCGTGAAGTTCGACTGTGTCGTGGTGGCGACCGGCAGCGGCGGCACGCAGGGCGGGCTGGTGGCTGGCATGCTGATGCTCGGCGGCGTTCCTGTTACGGGCATTGCTGTCGAGGGCGACCGCCGCGAGCAGGAAGCATTGGCGGCTCGCCAGGCAAGTGAAACTTTGCGTTTGCTTGGACAAGCCGACGTCGACCCTTGCAACCAGGTGACGGTGCTGGATGAGTTCGCCGGTCCAGGCTACGCCAGACCAACCGAATCAATGCGTGAAGCCCTGATGTTGGCTGCGCGCTTCGAAGGCCTGGTGCTCGATCCGGTCTATACCGGCAAGGCCTTTGCCGGCCTGATCTCACTCGCTCGCAGTGGCCGCTTCACCAAGGAACAGTCGCTGTTATTCCTGCACACTGGAGGCGCCCCGGGGCTGTTCGGCTATCCGGAGTCCGTCTAAACGATCATGCCCGCGCCGACCGTGCTGTTCGTCGCTTCGTCGATGAGGATGAAGGCGCCCGTGGAGCGATTCTCGCGGTAGCGGTCGACGAACAGCGGCTGCGCCAGCTTGAACGTCACGCTGCCGATGTCGTTCATCGCCAGTTCGCCGCCCGCTACCCGCTTCAGCGCATTGATGTCCTGTCGATATTCAATTGCCGCCACCAGGGCCCGGGTTTCGCGCGTGGTGTGGCGCAGGAGGAGCTTTCGGCCGGCTTGCAGCGGCGACTCCGCCAGCCAGCAGACCATCGACTCGATCTGCCTCGTCTCGGTCGGCGTCTCAGCGGGACTGACTATCATGTCGCCGCGCGAGATGTCGACATCGTCGTCCAGCAGCAGCGTGACCGAGCGCTCGCTTGATGTCCAAATAAGCTGCTGTTCGTGGAGGCGGATCGCCTTGATGCGCGTCGTTCGTCCGGAGGGCAGCACCTGCACCGCGTCACCGACTGCAATCTCGCCGGATTCGACGCGGCCCATGTAGCCCCTGAAGTCGTGATGCTCCGCCGTGCGCGGCCGGCAGACATATTGCACCGGGAAGCGGAATTTCTCGATATTCTCGCTGTGTGCTACCGGCGCGGCCTCGAGGATTTCCATCAGCGTCGGACCGTCATACCAGTCGAGCCGATCGCCGCGCTCCACCACCATGTCGCCTTCCAGCGCCGAGAGGGGAATGAAGCGGACATCGGGGATGCCCAGGCTGGCGCTGAAGTCGCGATAGGCCTGGCGGATCTGTTCGAATGTATCGCGAGAGTATCCGACCAGGTCCATCTTGTTGACGGCCACAACCAGGTGCGGAATGCCGACCAGATGGGCGATATGCGAATGCCGCTTTGTCTGTGTCAGCACGCCCTTGCGCGCATCCACCAGGATGACGGTCAGGTTGGCGGTGGACGCCGCAGTTACCATGTTGCGGGTGTACTGTTCGTGGCCGGGCGCGTCGGCGATGATGTACTTGCGCGTGCCGGTGGAAAAGTAGCGGTAGGCGACGTCGATAGTAATGCCTTGCTCACGCTCGGCCTGCAGGCCGTCGGTGAGCAGGGACAGATCGGCTGCCGCCAGGCCGCGCTTATGCGACGTTCGCTCAATGGCGGCGAGCGTATCGGCGAGGATGGACTTGCTGTCGTGGAGCAGCCGGCCGATCAGTGTGCTCTTGCCGTCGTCGACGCTGCCGCAGGTGAGAAAGCGCAGCAGGCCGTTGTCCCCGGCTTGCACTTCAGGCAATGGTTGGCGGGCGGACATCAGAAATACCCCTCCTTCTTGCGCTGCTCCATCGAGGACTCGGTCGTCTGGTCGTCCAGCCGCGTGGCGCCGCGTTCGGTGACAGTCGAAATGGCGGTCTCGGCAATGATCCCCGCCAGCGTGCCCGCAGTGGATTCCACGGGTGCCGTGCAGGTGATGTCGCCGACGGTGCGGAAGCGCACCATGATTTCCTCGACGGACTCGCCGCTGCGGGGTGGTGTCAGCGTTGTCACCGGAACCAGGTTGCCGTTGCGGCGTACGATCGGGCGCCTGTGGGCGAAGTAGATCGAGGGCAGCTCGAGTTTCTCGCGGGTGATGTACTCCCAGACATCCAGTTCGGTCCAGTTGGAAATGGGGAAGACGCGGATGTTCTCGCCGGGATGGGTGCGCGCGTTATAGAGGCCCCACAACTCGGGCCGCTGGTTCTTCGGGTCCCATTGGCCGAATTCGTCGCGGAAGGAAAACACTCGCTCCTTGGCGCGTGCCTTCTCCTCGTCGCGGCGGGCGCCGCCAATGCAGGCATCGAAGGCGAATTCTGCGATGGCTTCCAGCAGGGTGACCGACTGGTGCTTGTTGCGCGATTCGCCCGGCGACTTCAGCGTCACCGTGCCGCGCCGCATCGAGTCCTCGACGGAGCGCACGATGAGGCGCTCACCCAGCTCGTACGCACGCTTGTCGCGGAAAGCGGTCACCTCGGGATAATTGTGTCCGGTATCGACATGCAGCAGGGGAAAGGGAAAATTGCCCGGCCGAAAGGCTTTTTCGGCCAGGCGCAGCAGGCAGATGGAATCCTTGCCGCCGGAAAACAACAGCACCGGATTGCTGCACTGGCCGGCGACCTCGCGCAGTATGTGGATGGCTTCGGCTTCCAGCCAGTCGAGATGATCGATGCGGGCGGTGACTGTCGTGGTAGGGGGCGTGGCGCGAGTGTCCATGGGCGAGCCTCAGGCGGCCTCCTGGTTGCGTTTGTCGGGATGCAGCCCGCATTCCCTGGTCAAGGGGTCCTCCCACCACCAGCGGCCGGCGCGGAGATCTTCGCCCTCTGCCAAGGCACGCGTGCAGGGCGTGCAACCGATGCTGGGGAAACCGCGCTCGTGCAGTTCGTTGTAGGGCACGCCGTAGGCATGCAGGTAGGCCCACACTTCCGCCTGGCTCCAGTCAGCGAGCGGGTTGAACTTCTCGATGCCGTGAGCAGCGTCGAATTCGCGCTCGGGCAGGTCTCGCCGTGTCACCGCCTGTTCTCGGCGCAGTCCGGTGATCCAGGCCGCCTTGCCCTTCAGTGCGCGCCCGAGCGGTTCGACCTTGCGCGCACGGCAGCAGGCCTTGCGCAGTTCGATGCTCCCGTAGAAGCCGTTCACGCCATGCACAGTCGCGTACTGCTGCACGGTTTCGGGTTGCGGGAAATAGACGCGCAGTCGCAGGTCGTACTGGTCCGCCACCTTCTGCATCAGGCGGTAGGTTTCCTCGTGCAGGCGGCCGGTGTCGAGGGTGAACACCTCGATGCCGGGAGCGTGGCGCGCGATCAGGTCGGTCAGCACCATGTCCTCGGCGCCGAGGCTGGTGGCGAAGGCGGCCGGCGCGAATTCGCGTTCGATGCGATTGAGCAGCGCTACGGCGTCGTCGATGCGCTGCTGGGGAATTTTTTCCAGGTTCATATCGTGTCCTTTCTCAGGCTGCGGCCAGTTCTGTCTTGCGGACGGCGGCAGGCACCGTGGGCAGGGCGCCGCGCAGGTCGAGTTGCGGGTCGCGCGCCTGGCACAGGGCGGCGGCGTCGACGATCCAATGGTCGATTTCGGCGAACACCTGCTTCGCCTCGCCCTCGACAGTCTCGACGAGGCTCGCCAGCGCTTCGCTAATCCGGCCGAGGCGTTCGCCCAGCGCTTCGGCAAAAGTCAGTCCCTGCAGCACGGCGGCGATGTCGGTCACCTCCTTCGACTTGGCCCCGCCGAGAAAGCCGGCCAGCCCTTCGCCGACCAGTTTCAGTTGCGCTTCGGCGCAGGCCGCCGCGTCTCCGAGCTTGCGCTGGAAGGTGAACGCCTCGCGGTAGGCGCGCTCGTGCGCCGCGTCGAAGAAGGCACGGCCGATGGCCACATCCGTGGCCGAGGCGCACTCGCCGCCGCCCAGCGAGACGACGCGAAAGTCCGCCGCGTCGCCATGGTCGCGGGAAAGCTTCGCCAGCTCGAAGCGAGACACCTGGCTCAGGTCGGCGACAAGGGACTGGAGGCGCTCGGCGCCTTGGCGCTGCGCCCAGCCGAAGAAGCGCTCGCCCTCGACATGCTCCTCGTCGTAGGTTTTCTGCACGCGGGCGATCGCCTGCTCGATGCGTGCCACCGGAATAGAGGGTCCCTTCAGCGCAATCGCGCCGCAGGCACTGGTGCCGTCGCCGCCGAAGTACATCTGGTAGTGTGGAATGAGCTTGCCGTGCAGGCGCTTTCCCTCGCCGAAGATGCCGATGTCGCCGGACTCCGGCTGCGCGCAGCCGTTGTGGCAGCCCGAGACGCGGATGCGCAGGTCGTGCTTGCCGCCTGAGAGCCTGGGCGCGACGTGCATCGAGGCGGTGATGCCGAGGCGGCATGTTGAATTCCCGGGGCAGGCGACGACGTTGTCGCCTGCTTGTGGCGTCTTCAGGCCGAGTGTTGCGAGGCGCGCGGTCAGTGCCGAAATCTGCGCTGATTGCACGCCGAGCACCGTCAGGTTCTGATCCTGCGTGGTGCGCACATCGTCCAGTCCAAACTCGACGAGTAGCGCGGCGAGGCCACTGAGTTGGACAGCGGCGAGTTGGCCGAGCGGCGCGGCGATGGGCACTACATGCAGGCCGGCCTGCTTCTGGGCGAAGAAGATGCGCGGCGCGCCGGGGCCCGGGATCGGGCCGCGCGTGGCGGTGCGCCACTCGCCCTTGGGAGCCGGCTTGCCGGCGAGCGCCGCCCGCGTGCGGAGGAATTCCTCGTTGAAGCGCTCGACGAAGCCGGCCTCGCCGAAGCGGTCGATCAGGAACTTGATGCGCGACTTGGCCCGCTTGCTGCGATCCGAGTACTTGTTGTGCAGGGTGATGATGGCTTCCATGGCCGGCAGCAAATCCCGCTCTTCGATGAACTCGGCGACGGTAATGGCTTCGTGCGGCTTGTGGCCGAGACCGCCGCCGGCGAGCACGGAAAAGCCCTGCCGGTCTCCGCGGCGCACGGCGACCAGCCCGATATCGTGGATCAGGCCTTGGGCGCAATCCGCCTCGCAGCCGGAGAAGCTGATCTTGACCTTGCGTGGCAGTTGCTGGTTGAGCGGATTGCGCAGGAAATGCGCCACCGCGCCATCGACGTGCGTGGTGACGTCGGTATGCTCGCGCGGGCAGACGCCGGCCAAGGGGCAGGCGGTGATATTGCGGATGGTGTTGCCGCAGGCTTCGCGCGTGGTCACGCCGTCGGAGGCCAAGCGGCGCAGCACGACGCCGGTCTCCGCCAGCGGTACGTGGTGCAGCTGGATGTCCTGCCGCGTCGTGATGTGCGCCACCTGCTGCGGCACGTGCTTCCCGGCAACCTCGGCGATGGCTGTTAGCCGCGCCGGATCCAGGCGGCCGCCCGGCAGCTTGATGCGCACCATGTTAACGCCCGCCTGGCGCTGACCATACACGCCCTGTTGCAGGCGCAGGGCGGTGAAACGCTCGGCGTCGAGCTCCAGGTCGAGGTAGCGGGCGAGCGCCTCTTCGTAGTGGGCGATATCATCGGCGTCGGCGAGTGGGGCGAGTGGGGCGAGTGGGGTCGTCATGATGCTTCCTTTCAAATAACCAGTTTTATTCCGATGAGGACGAGCAGCGCGGCGAGGCCCGAGCGCAGCCAGCGCTCCGGCACCTTCACGGCGAAGTGGCTGCCGAGCCAGATGCCGGGCAGCGAGCCGAGCAGCAGAGTGCCGAGCAGGCCCCAGTCGATGTTGCCGAGCAGCCAGTGGCCGAGGCCGGCGACGAGCGTGAGCGGTACGGCGTGGGCGAGGTCCGAGCCGACCATGCGCACTGCCGGAAGCTGCGGGTAGAGGAACAGCAGGGCGGTGACGCCGAGGGCGCCCGCACCGACCGAGGAGAGCGAGACCAGCACGCCGAGGAGCGCGCCGACGGCGACGGTCGCCGGCCCGAGGCGGCGTGTGTGCCAGGCGTCGGACAGATGGGCGAGGGCGAAGCGCTGCACTTGCGCTTTGAAGTAGAGGGCGGCTGCGGTAAGCAGCAGCGCCACGCCGAGCGCGCCGGATATCAGATGCGAGAAGAGGGCCCGGTCGATTTCGAAGTACCAGACCGAGGCCAGCGTCAGCACCGCGGCCGGCAGGCTGCCCGCAGCGAGGCGGCCGCTGATGCGCCAGTCCACCGTGCGGTGGCCGGCATGCACTGCCGTGCCGCCGGCCTTGGTCAGGGCGGCGTAGAGCAGGTCGGTACCGACCGCCGTGGCCGGGTGCACGCCGAACAGCAGCACCAGCAGCGGCGTCATGAGTGCGCCGCCGCCGACGCCGGTCAGGCCGACGATGGCGCCGACGATGAATCCCGAGAATGTGTAGGCCGCATCCATAGCAGGTACGGATGGTAGTGACGGCCTATAGAATAGAAAAATACTTTGATGTTAGTATTAAATAACCATTGGTTATATAGGATATCCATGAACCTCCAGCAACTGCGCTATGTCTTCGAGGTCGCCCGCAGCGGCCTCAAGGTCTCCGAGGCCGCCGCCGCCCTGCACACTTCGCAGCCGGGCGTGTCGAAGCAGATCCGCCAACTGGAAGAAGAACTCGGCGTGGATGTCTTCGTGCGCCAGGGCAAGCGCCTGACTGCCGTCACCGATCCCGGGCGGGAAGTGCTGAAGATCGCCGGGCGCATGCTGCGCGATCTCGACAACATGCGCAGCGTCGGCAAGGAGTTCGGCGCGGAGGAGGTCGGCATCCTGACCATCGCCACCACCCACACCCAGGCGCGCTACGTGCTGCCGCCGATCATCGGCGAGTTCATGCAGCGCCATCCGAACGTGCGGGTCAGCCTGCGCCAGGGCAGCCCGACCGAGGTGTGCGACTATGTGCTCGCCGGCGAGGCCGACCTCGCCATCGCCACCGAGGCCATCGGCGAGCAGGACGACCTGGTGATGCTGCCCTGCTACCAGTGGAACCGCTGCGTCATCGCGCCGCCCAAGCACCCCATCCTCAAGGCGAAGCCGCTGACGCTGGAGGCGATCGCCCAATACCCGATCATCACCTACGACTTCGCCTTCACTGGACGCAGCCAGATCAACAAGGCCTTCGCCGCGCGCGGGCTCACGCCCAACGTCGTGCTCACGGCCATCGACGCCGACATCATCAAGACCTACGTGGGTTTGGGACTGGGCATCGGCATCGTCGCCTACATGGCCTACGACCCGCCAGCGGACAAGGGCTTGCGCGCGGTGGACGCCGCCCACCTGTTCGAGTCGGCGACCACGCGCATCGGCATCCGCAGGAACGCCTGGCTGCGCGGCTACGCCTATGGCTTCATCGAGCTGTTTGCGCCGCACCTGACGCGGAAGATGGTCATGGCGGCCCTTGCAGGAGAAGGGGGGAGCGATCCGGGGCTTTAGGGGGTCACCACGCGAACGATGTAGCCCCCCGACTTCTCGTCTCTCTGCAGTTCCAGCAATCGCCGCGCCTGCGCTTCCTCCAGCAGTTCGCTGAAGGATTTGAAGCCGAAATAGGACTCGTTGAAGCCCGGCTGGCGGCGCTTCAGCGCCTGCTTCACCATGGATCCCCAGATCGGTTCGCCGGCGCCGCGCTCGGCGATGAGTGCCTCAATGGTCTCCAGGACGAGGTCGAGCGCTTCCTGCTTGCGCCCATCTTCCTCGGCCGGCGCCTTGCTCTCCTGTTTTGGCGCCCCCTTGGCGGTGGCCGGCTTGGCCGCACGCTTCCTCGCCGTGCGCTTTTTCGTCTCCTCCTCGCGCACCAGGTCGTCGTAGTAGATGAACTCGTCGCAGTTGGCCATGAGGAGGTCGGAGGTCGACTTCTTCACGCCGACGCCGATCACCAGCTTGTTGTTCTCGCGCAGCTTGGACACCAGCGGCGAGAAGTCCGAGTCGCCGCTGATGATGACGAAGGTGTCGACGTGCGACTTGGTGTAGCAGAGGTCCAGCGCATCCACCACCATGCGGATGTCGGCGGAGTTCTTGCCGGACTGGCGCACGTGGGGTATCTCGATCAGCTCGAAGGCGGCCTCGTGCATGGGCGCCTTGAAGTCCTTGTAGCGCGCCCAGTCGCAGTAGGCTTTCTTGACGACGATGCTGCCCTTGAGCAGCAGGCGCTCCAATACCTTGCGGATGTCGAAGCGGTCGTATTTCGCTTCCTGCACGCCGAGGGCGACGTTCTCGAAATCGCAGAACAGCGCCATGTTGCGGGTTTCGGTTTGCGTGGCCATCTCTGTACCTTTCAATGATGAAGAATTTTGGAGAGAAACTGCTGGGCCCGCTCGGAGCGCGGGCTGCCGAAGAAGGCCTCCTTGGCGTCGTCTTCGACGATGCGGCCCTCGTCCATAAAAATGACGCGGTGTGCGACCTTGCGGGCAAAGCCCATCTCGTGCGACACCACCATCATGGTCATGCCTTCCTGCGCCAGTTCGACCATGACGTCGAGCACCTCGTTGATCATCTCCGGATCGAGGGCCGAGGTGGGCTCGTCGAAGAGCATGCAGATCGGGTCCATGGACAAAGCGCGGGCGATGGCGACACGCTGCTGCTGGCCGCCGGAAAGCTGGCCAGGATGCTTGGCGGCCTGCTCCTTGAGGCCGACGCGCTCCAGCAGCTTCAGGCCCCGCTCGGTGGCCTCGTCCTTGCTGCGTCCGAGCACCTTGACCTGGGCAATCGAGAGATTTTCCGTAATGGTCATGTGCGGGAACAGTTCGAAGTGCTGGAATACCATGCCGACGCGGGCGCGCAGCATTGGCAGGTTGGTCTTCGGGTTGCCAACGGAAATTCCATCAACGAAAATCGCCCCCTGCTGGAAGGGCTCCAGGCCGTTCACGCACTTGATGAGCGTGGATTTGCCCGAGCCGGAGGGACCACAGACGACGATGACCTCGCCCTTTTCCACCTGCGTCGTGCATTCGGTCAGCACCTGGAACGCACCGTACCATTTGCTGACGTTCTTCATTTCGATCATGGGCATGTTCAGGTTTCCTACTTTACTATGGCGATGCGCTGCTGCAGTTTTCTCACCAGCATGGACAGGCTGAAGCTGATGACGAAATAAAGCACGGCGGCAACCAGATAGGTCTCGACCGGGCGGTTGAAGTTCTTGCCGGCGATCTCGAAGCCCTTGAGCAGGTCGTAGGCGCCGATGGCATATACCAGCGAGGTGTCCTGGAACAGGATGATGGTCTGCGTGAGCAGCACCGGCAGCATGTTGCGGAAGGCCTGCGGCAGGACGATCAGGCCCATGGTTTGCCGGTAGCTCATGCCCAGGGCGTAGCCCGCGGCGACCTGCCCCCGGGAAATGCTCTGGATGCCGGCGCGCATGATCTCCGAGTAGTAGGCCGCCTCGAATAGCGTGAAAGTGATGATGGCCGACATCTCCACGCCGAGCGGACGCCCGATCACCATGGGGATGAGCAGAAAGAACCAGAGGATCACCATCACCAGCGGCACGCTGCGCATGGTGTTGACGTACCCGGCCGCCGGCATGACCAGCCATGCCTTGCCGGAGAGGCGCATCAGCGCGAGGAGGGTGCCGAGAACGATGCCGCCGAGCATGGCGATGAGCGTCAGTTGCAGCGAGAAGATGAAGCCCTTGACGATATAACCGGAGATGACCGCCGGCGTAAGGAAGGAGAAATCAAGGGCCAGCATCATCAGTGGCCGCCTCCCCCGATCATGCCCGGTACGCGCACGCGGTTTTCGACGAACAGCATGACGCGGTTGATGGCGAAGGCGGAGACAAAATACAGGCCTGTGACTGCCAGGTAAACTTCGATGCCGCGCGAGGTTTCCTCCTGCGCCTGCAGGGCGAAGAGGGTGAGTTCGGAGATGCTCACTGCGAATGCGACCGACGAATTCTTGATGATGTTCATCGACTCGCTGGTGAGCGGCGGGATGATGATGCGGTAAGCCATCGGCAGCAGCACGTGGCGGTAGGTTTGCGGCAGGGTGAAGCCCATCGCCAGACCGGCCATGCATTGTCCCCCCGCCAGCGACTGGATGCCGGCGCGCACCTGCTCGGAAATGCGCGCAGAGGTGAACAGTCCCAGGCCCAGCACCACCAGAATGAAACTGGGCACGCCACGCAAGGGCGGGATCAGCGCCGGCACGACGTGGTACCAGAGGAAGATCTGCACCAGCAGGGGAATATTGCGGAACAGTTCGGTCCATGCGTTGCCCAGCAGCACCAGGCCGCGATGCGGCGTGGTGCGCAGGATGCCCATGAGCGATCCCAGCGCCAGCGCCACCAGCAGCGCGAGTGCCGACACCGAGAGCGTCCAGCCCCAGGCCGAGAGCAGCCAGTCGAGATAGGTGATGTCCCCGGATCCGCCGAAGCAGCCCGGCACGATCTTGCCGTCGATGGTGTCCTTGCAGAAGACCTGCCAGTCCCACGAACTCAAGCCCGCCCCTTTCGATTCAATTTCGGTTGGAATGTAAGAAGGCGCGGGGGTAGAACTGTTACCACCGCGCCTTCATCATCGGGTTTTGATGGTGCCTTACTTCTTGGCGTAGTCCTCCATGGGCTTGTCATTGGGACTGCCCCAGGCGGCCTTGGTGGCCTCGGAAGCCGGCAGGCCGATGCGCGTGTTGGTCGGCGGGATCGGCTGCATGAACCACTTGTCGTAGATCTTGGCGATCTCGCCGGACTTCATCAGCGCCATGAGGCTGTCATCGACTGCTTTCTTGAAGGCCATGTCGTCCTTGCGCACCATGATCGCGATCGGCTCGACGGAGAGCACCTCGCCGACGATCTTGAAGTCGGCAGGGCGCTTCGACTTGGCGATGTTGCCGGCGAGGATCTGGCCGTCCATGACGAAGGCGTCGGCGCGGCCGGACTCGAGCAGCAGGAAGCTGTCGGCGTGATCCTTGCCGTAGACTTCCTTGAAATCCACTCCTGCTGCGCGCTGGTGCTTGCGCAAATGCTGCACGGAGGTCGTGCCGGTGGTGGTGGCGACGTTCCTGCCGTTCAACTGTGCGATGGAAGTAATCCCGGCATTGGCCTTGACGGCGATGCGCACCTCCTCGACATAGGTGGTGGCCGCGAACGACACGTCCTTCTGGCGCGTGGCGTTGTTGGTGGTCGAGCCGCATTCGATATCTACCGTGCCGTTCTGCACGAGGGGAATGCGGTTCTGCGAGGTGACCGGCTGGTACTTGATATCCAGCTTGGCCATGCCCAACTGCTTCTGGATGTCGGCCAGTGCGCGCTGGCAGAGTTCCACATGGAAACCGGCGAACTTGCCGTCGCCGAGGGTGAAGGACAGGCCACCGGAGGATTCGCGCACGCCCATGGTTACGGCACCGCTGTCCTTGATTTTCTTCAGGGTACCATCGAGCGCCTGGGCCTGGGATGGCAGGACCGACAGAGCGCCTGCCAAGGCCAAGGCAAGGGGGAAGCTGTGTTTCATGGAAGTCTCCTCTTGTGTGGGTTATTGCTGAATTTTCATTCTATGCCCGCCTAAACGGTTTGTCTAAGCCGTTTCCTGTTCCGCTTCTTGCTGCTGCAGCGCCCACATCTGGGCGTAGGCACCGCCCCGCTCGAGCAGGCTGCGATGCGTGCCGCGTTCGACGATGCGGCCTTGGTCCAGCACGAGGATCTCGTCGGCGTTCATCACAGTCGACAGCCGGTGGGCGATGACCAGGGTGGTGCGGCCGACGGCGATGCGCTCCAGTTCGGCCTGGATGGCCTTCTCCGATTTTGAATCGAGCGCCGAGGTGGCCTCGTCGAAGATCAGAATGGGCGGATTCTTCAACAGTGCCCGTGCGATCGCCACGCGCTGCTTTTCGCCGCCGGAGAGCTTGAGGCCGCGCTCGCCCACGCGGGTGTCGTACTTGTCCGGCAGGGATTCGATGAAGGCATGGATGTGGGCCGCCTGTGCGGCGGCGATGACGTCCTCGCGGCTTGCCTCGGGCCGGCCATACTGGATGTTGTAGAGAATCGAGTCGTTGAAGAGCACCGTGTCCTGCGGCACGATGCCGATGGCCGTGCGTAGCGAGGCCTGTGTCAGCCGGCGGATGTCTGTTCCGTTCACCTTCACCGCCCCGGACTGCACGTCGTAGAAGCGGAACAGCAGGCGCGAGAGTGTCGACTTGCCGGAGCCGGAATGGCCCACCACCGCCACCGTGCCGCCGGCGGGAATGGTGAAATCGACGTCAAAGAGGATCTGCCGCTTCGCCTCGTAGGAGAAGCCGACGTGCTCGAAGCGCACCGCGCAGGGGCCGGGCCCGAGGGGGGTTGCGTCCGGCGCGTCGGCGATCTCGCGGTGTTCCGCCTTGAGGGCGAACATGCGCTCGATGTCGGTGAGCGCCTGGCGGATCTCGCGGTAGAGCACGCCGAGCCAGTTGAGCGGAATGTAGAGCTGAATGAGCAGGCCATTGACCAGCACGATGTCGCCCACCGTCATCGAGCCATTCGCCACGCCGGTTGCCGCCCGCCACATGATCAGCGTCACCGTCACGGCGATAATGCCGGCCTGGCCGATGTTGAGGAGAGACAGCGACAATTGGCTCTTCACCTGGGCCGCCGCCCATTTCTGCATCTGCCGGTCGTAGCGCAGCGCCTCGTAGTCCTCGTTGTTGAAGTACTTCACCGTTTCGTAGTTGAGCAGGCTGTCGATGGCGTGCGAGTTGGCGGCGGAATCGATCTCATTGACCTCGCGCCGCAGGTGAGTGCGCCAGTTGGTCACCAGCACGGTGAAGGTGATGTAAATGACGAGGGCGCCGACGGTGATCCAGGCGAAGCTGGCCTCGTAGCGCGAGGCCAGGATGCCGATCACCAGCCCCACCTCCACGAAGGTGGGCAGGATGCTGTAGATGGTGTAGCTGATCAGAGTGCCGATGGAGCGCGTGCCGCGCTCGATGTCGCGCGTCAGCCCCCCGGTCTGGCGCTCCAGGTGGAAGCGCAGCGAGAGCGCATGCAGGTGGCGGAACACCTGCAGGGCGATGTTGCGCACCGCCTGCTGGGTGACGCGGGCGAAAAGCAGTTCGCGCAATTCCGTGAACAGTGACATGGAGAAGCGCAGCAGGCCATAGGCGGCGAGCAGCGCCAGGGGCACGACGATCACGGCCTGCTGTGTCGTTCTTTCCGCCGTGAAGGCGTCGACGACCCCCTTGAAGACCAGGGGCACGCCGACGTTGGCCAGTTTGGCCGCCACCAGGCAGGCCAGCGCGAACAGCACGCGCCCCCGATAGGCCCAGATGTAGGGAACCAGGCTGCGGATGGTCTCCCAGTCGCGGGGCTTGCCGGTGTTTGGGGCGGGCAATGCCCGTGTTGTATAGCTGCGGCGCATCATTCAATTCTAAATTACTTCTGACTTGGCTCTGCGGATCTTAGGTATCGGCGCCTAATCGCGGCTTGACATTCATTGGGCCTGACGTATGATTAAAACAACTGTTTGAAACGAGCGTTCCCTTTTTATGAGCCAGGCTGTAGCGAAGCAACACCCCGACACCCGCGAGCGCATCCTCGATGCCGCCGAATCGCTGTTTGTCGAGCACGGCTTCGAGGCGACATCGATGCGCATGATCACCGGCCGCGCCGCGGTCAACCTGGCTTCGGTGAATTACCACTTCGGCAGCAAGGAGGCGCTGATCCAGGAAGTCTTCCGTCGCCGCTTGGCGTGGCTGAACCATGAGCGTTTGCGCGCTCTGGAACGCGCCGAGGCCGAGGCGAAAGGCGCCCCCCTCAAGCCGCACCAGATCGTCGAGGCCTTCTTCGGTGTGTCCTTGCGCATGGCGGCCGACACCGAGCACGGCGGCCACACATTCATGCGCCTGCTCGGCCGCACCTATACCGAACCGAGTTCATTCGTGCGCCAGTTTCTCGCCGAGGAGTACGCCGCCGTGGTGCCCCGCTTCAAGGCGGCGCTGTTCCGCTCACTGCCGGATGTGCCGCCCGAGGAAATCCTCTGGCGCTTCCATTTCATGCTCGGCGCCATGTCCTACGCCATTGCCGGCACCGATGCACTGCAACTCGTCGCCGAGTACGAACTGGACGAGAAGGATCCCGGCGCGCTGGCACGCCGCCTGATGCCCTTCCTGCTGGGCGGCCTGCGCGCACCATTGGCCGACCAGCCGGTCAAACCCAAGGAGAAGGGCGCGCGCAGGGTGGCTTGATTGAATTTATGCCGTGCAGCCGGCGCTGACTTAGCTGCGATCAACACCACGGCGGATAACCGCCGGAGGAAGACTAAGGAGAACCACATGACCTGGACGATTCTGATACTTCTGCCGCTGGCCGCGATCGTGGCGCTCTTCGCCATCAAGCCGCTGCGGCGCGCCGCCGTGACGCGGCCGCTCTTTGCGGCCTACCGCAAGATGCTGCCGCAGATGTCGCAGACGGAAAAGGACGCGATAGAGGCCGGCTCGGTATGGTGGGAGGGCGAGCTGTTCCACGGCCGCCCAGACTGGAACAAGCTGTTGGCCTATCCCCAGCCCAAGCTCACGCCAGAGGAACAGTCCTTTCTCGACAACGAGACGGCGGAGCTGTGCCGCCTCTCCAATGACTGGACCTCATCGCACTTCGACCATGACCTGCCGGCCGAGACCTGGCAGTACATGAAGGACAAGGGCTTCCTCGGCATGATCATTCCGAAGCGCTACGGCGGCCTTGAGTTTTCCGCCTACGCCCATTCCGAGGTGGTGACCAAGCTGTCCACGCGCTGCTCGGCGACGGCGGTTTCGGTGATGGTGCCCAATTCGCTCGGGCCGGCCGAGCTGCTGCTGCATTACGGCACCGACGAGCAGAAGAACCACTATCTGCCGCGCCTGGCCAAGGGTCTCGATATTCCCTGCTTCGCGCTGACCAGTCCGTGGGCCGGCTCCGACGCCGCCTCGATTCCCGATCAGGGCATCGTCTGCCGCGGCATGTGGCAGGGCAGGGAAGTCGTCGGCATGCGCGTCACCTGGGACAAGCGCTACATCACCCTGGCGCCGGTGGCGACCGTGGTCGGCCTGGCCATCCGCCTGCTCGATCCGGACCGCCTGCTCGGCGACGAGTTCGGCGGCAATACGGACATCGGCATCACCTGCGCGCTGGTGCCGGCGAACCATCCCGGCGTGGAAACCGGCCGCCGCCACTTCCCGCTCAATGCCGCCTGGCATAACGGCCCGACGCGCGGCAAGGATGTCTTCATGCCGCTCGACTTCATCATCGGCGGCCCGCAGATGGCCGGCCAGGGCTGGCGCATGCTGATGGAGAGCCTCGCCGCCGGCCGCTCCATCTCGCTGCCGGGGTCCAACACCGGCATGCAGAAGCTGGCCGTGCGCGCCGTCGGCGGCTATGCCCGCGTGCGCAACCAGTTCAAGACTGCCATCGGCAAGTTCGAGGGCATCCAGGAACCACTGGCGCGCATGGGCGGCAACCTGTACCTGTGCGACGCCGCGCGCGTAATGACCGCCGGCGCCATCGACCTCGGCGAGAAGCCTTCGGTCGTCTCCGCCATCGTGAAATACCACGTCACCGAGCGCGCGCGCCAGTCGATGAACGACGGCATGGACATCCTCGGTGGCAAGGGCATCTGCCTCGGTCCCTCGAACTTCCTCGGCCGCGCCTACCAGCAGGTGCCGATCGGCATCACCGTCGAAGGCGCCAACATCCTCACGCGCAGCCTGATCATCTTCGGCCAGGGCGCCGTGCGCTGCCATCCCTATGTGCTCGCCGAGATGCAGGCGGCGCAGAACGACGACATCAAAGCCTTCGACAAGGCGCTCTTTGCGCATATCGGGCATACGTTCTCCAACGGCTGGCGCGCCTTTTTTACCGGCATCACCGGCTCGCACTTTGTTGACGTACCGAAAAATGTCGCACCTGCGACGCGCCGCTACTACCAGCAGCTGACGCGCTTCTCCTCGGCCTTCGCTTTCCTCGCCGACATCTCCATGCTCGTCATGGGCGGTGACCTGAAGCGCAAGGAGAAGCTCTCGGCGCGCATGGGTGACATCCTCTCCCTGATGTACCTCTCTTCGGCGGTGCTCAAGCGCTACGAGGACGAAGGGCGTCAGGCGGACGACGCACCGCTGATGCACTGGGCGATGTGGGATTCGATGTTCAAGGCGCAGAACGCCTTCGAGGGTATGGTCTCGAATTTCCCCAGCAGGTTCGTCTCGACCCTGCTGCGCCGGACCATTTTCCCGCTCGGCCGTCCCTACGAAGTGCCGTCCGACCGCCTCGGCGGTCAGGTGGCTAACCTGCTCATCGCGCCCTCCGCGGCACGCGACCGGCTCACCGCGGGCATGTACCTGCTGCGCGACGAACACGACCCCGTCGGCGTGGTTGAGTTGGCGCTGGAGGCGACGATCAGGGCGGAAAGCGTGGCGGCGAAAATCCGCGCCGCGCAGAAGGCCGGCACGCTATCCGGCAACAGCCTGCAGGAGATCGAAAGTCAGGCGCTGGCGCACGGCGTCATCACCGCCGAGGAGCAGGCGTTGCTCGCCCGCGCCCATGCGCTGACGGCGGAAGTCATCAAGGTGGACGATTTCCCCTTCGATCTCGGCCTGCAGCGCAGCGAAACCAAGCCAACGCCGCAACGCGCGGCAGCCTGAGGAGGGAGCGCGGCATGTCATTCCAACCAGTTTACGTTGTCGACGGCGCGCGCACGCCTTTCCTCAAGGCGCGCAACGCCCCCGGCCCCTTTACCGCGGGCGACCTCGCCACCGCCGCCGGCCGCGCCCTGCTGGTGCGCCAGCCCTTCGCCGCCGATGAGCTCGACGAAGTCATCCTCGGCTGCGCCTCGCCCTCGCCCGACGAAGTGAACATCGGCCGCGTCGTCGCCCTGCGCATGGGCTGCGGCCACAAGGTGCCGGGCTGGACGGTAATGCGCAATTGCGCCTCCGGCATGCAGGCGCTCGATTCGGCCATTGCCAACATCCAGTGCGGCCGCGCGCAACTGGTGCTGGCCGGCGGTGTCGACGCGCTGTCCCATGCGCCGCTTCTCTATTCCAGGACCATGGTCCTGTGGTTCGCCAAGATGGCCCAGGCAAGGTCGGCCGGGCAGAAGGCCGCGCTGTTTGCCAGGCTGAGCCCCTCCGCGCTGCTCTCGCCGGTGATCGGCATCATGAAAGGACTTACCGACCCGGTGGTGAATCTCCTCATGGGCCAGACGGCGGAGAACCTCGCCTTCCGCTTCGGCATCACGCGCGAGCAGATGGATGAATTCTCCGTGCGCAGCCACCAGCGCGTCACCGCCGGCCAGGACGCCGGCCATTACGACAACGAAGTGTCGCCGCTGGTCGGACGCGACGGCAAGGTATATGCCGCCGACGACGGCGTGCGGCGCGATTCCTCGATGGAGGGCCTGGCCAAGCTCAAGCCCTTCTTCGACCGCAAGTACGGCAATGTCACGCCCGGCAACAGCTCGCAGATCACCGACGGCGGCGTGTGGCTGGTCCTCGCCTCGGAAGAGGCGGTGAAGCGCCACGGCCTGCAGCCGCTCGGCCGCATCGTCGATTCGCAATGGGCCGGCCTCGACCCGGCGCAGATGGGCCTCGGCCCGGTGCATGCCGCCACGCCCATCCTGCAGCGCCACGGCCTCGGCCTGAACGACCTCGACGCCTGGGAAATCAACGAGGCCTTCGCCGCCCAGGTGCTGGCCTGCCTCGCTGCCTGGCAGGACGCAGACTACTGCAAGGACGAACTCGGCCTCGATGCGCCGCTGGGCGAACTCGATCCCGACAAGCTCAACGTCGACGGCGGCGCCGTCGCCCTCGGCCATCCGGTCGGCGCCTCCGGCGCACGCATCGTGCTGCATTTGCTGCAGGTGCTCAAGCGCACGAACGGCAAGCGCGGCATTGCCTCGATCTGCATCGGCGGCGGCCAGGGCGGCGCCATGCTGGTGGAAACCGTTTGACGGGCGCTGCATCGCAATGAAGCGGGACATCCGCCTCGACTACCGCGCGCGCCCCTCGGCGCTGGCCTTCATGGCACGGGCGGTGCGTCCCTCGCCCGGGCTGAAGCGCGGCATGCCGGCCATCACGGCGCGCTGGCGCCATCGCGTCGAACCGGCCGAGCTGAAGCGCTTCCATGCCCTGAGCGGCCTGCCCGAGGATCGCGAGTTGCCGCTGCTCTACCCGCACACCATCAGTTTCCCGTTGCAGATGGCCATCCTCACGCAGCCTGCCTTTCCGTTGCCGATCTGGCGCATGCTGCAAGTACGCAACCGCATCCTGCAGCACGCGCCGCTGGCGCGCGACGCGGCGCAGGACATTACGGTGCGACTCGCCGGCCAGCGCATCCTCGACAAGGGCGCCGAGTTCGATCTGCACGCCACGGTGCAGGTCGATGGTGCCGTCGCCTGGGAAAGCCTGAACACCTTTTACGCGCGCGGCCGCTTCGGCAAGCCGACGGCGGATGCGGTGTCGGAGGCGCCGAAAGTCAGCCCCGGGAATACGGCGGAGTGGCGCATGCTGGCAGGCGGCGGCTTGCGCTATGGCGGTTTGTCTGGTGACTACAATCCGCTGCACTGGTGGAACGGCTACGCGCGCAAGCATGGCTTCGCGCGCGCCTTCTTCCATCCGCAGCGGGTGCTCGGCCAATGTCTGGCGAAATTGCCGCAGCCGGCATCGGCGCCGCCCTTGCAACTGGAAGCGTGGCTGAAGGGGCCGGTTTTCTACGGCGAACCGGTATCGCTGCACATGGAGGCGTTGTCCGACGGCACCGCCTTCGCGCTGCATGTCAACGGAGATCATCGGCCGGCCATCGTCGGCCGGTTGACCGCTGCGCCGCCGCATGGCGGCTTGCTGAACTGAGGAAGGAATGAACCCATGCAGGAACTGAAACACTGGCGCCTCGAGCGCGAACCCGCCGGGCTGGCCTGGCTGACTTTCGACAAGGCCGGCGAATCGACCAACACGCTCTCCGAGGCGGCGGTGCGCGAACTCGGCCTGGCGCTCGACGAACTGGAGCGCGAGCCGCCGCAAGGCGCTGGTGATCCGTTCCGGCAAGAGCGCCGGCTTCATTGCCGGCGCCGACATCGAGGAGTTCACCAAAATCGAATCCGCCGAAGGCGCGCGCGCCCTCGTGCAGCGCGGCTGGGACATGTACAACCGCCTCGCCGCCGTGCGCTATCCGACGCTGGCGCTGATCCGCGGCCACTGCATGGGCGGTGGCACCGAACTGGCGCTGGCCTGCCGCTATCGCGTCGCGGTGGACGAGCCGGGCACGCGCATCGCCCTGCCCGAAGTCATGCTCGGCATCGTGCCGGGCTGGGGCGGCATGCTGCGCCTGCCGCAGGTGATCGGCCCCGCCGCCGCGCTCGACATGATGCTCACCGGCCGCGCGCTCAATGCCAAGCGGGCCAGGCAGCTCGGCTTCGCCGACGAATGCGTGCCGCCGCGCGTCATGGACAACGCCGCGCGCATGCTGGCCACCTCCGGCCGGCCGCCGCGCACGCTGCCCCTCATGCAGCGGCTGATGAACGGCCCGCTCAAGGGCTTCGTCGCGTCGCAGGCGAAGAAACAGGTCATGAAGCGCGCCCGCCCCGAACACTATCCGGCGCCCTACGCCATCCTCGACATGTGGGCCAACTACGGCGGCGATGCGCTCGCCGTGCCGGCCGACAAGCCGACCTCGATGGATGCCATCGCCGCCTCGCCGACGACGAAGAACCTCGTCCGCGTGTACTACCTGCAGGAGCGGCTGAAGGGCTTCGGCAAGAGCGATGGAAAAAGCGGCGACTTCGCGCCGAAGCACCTGCACGTGATCGGCGCCGGCGTCATGGGCGGCGACATCGCTGCCTGGGGGGCGCTGCGCGGCCTGACGGTGACCCTGCAGGACCAGAACGTCGAGCGCATCGCGCCGGCCATCCAGCGCGCCGCCGCGGCGTTCAAGAAAAAGCTGCGCGACGATACGCAGGTGCGCTTCACGCTCGATCGCCTGATCCCCGATCCCGCCGGCCAGGGCGTGCGCCAGGCCGACGTGGTGATCGAAGCCATCTTCGAGAACCTGGAAGCGAAGCAGAAGCTCTTCGCCGACATCGAGCGCATCGCCAAACCTGGCGCCGTGCTGGCCACCAACACGTCCAGCCTGAAGCTGGAGGATATCGCCACCGCGCTGCAGAACCCCGCGCGCCTGGTCGGCATCCACTTCTTCAATCCGGTGGCGAAGATGCCGCTGGTCGAGGTGGTGGAGGGCGCGTCCTCGGATGCAGTGGCGCTGAAGCAGGCCATGGCCTTCGTGCGCAAGATCGACAAGCTGCCGCTGCCGGTGAAGAGCGCGCCGGGCTTCCTCGTGAATGCCGTGCTGGCGCCGTACATGCAGGAGGCGATGCGCTGCGTGGACGAAGGCATCGCGCCCGAAGTGGTGGACGAGGCGGCGCTGGCCTTCGGCATGCCACTCGGCCCCATCGAACTGGCCGACACTGTCGGCCTCGACATCGCCGTGGCCGCCGGCAAGCAGCTCGCCGGCGAGGGTGCCGCGCCGCCGAAGAAGCTGCTCGAGCTGGTCGAGGCCGGCCACATCGGCCGCAAGTCCGGCCGCGGCTTTTACACTTACAATCAGGGCAAGCCGCAGAAGGCCGCGGCAGGGCAGGTGCCGGCCGGACTCGCCGAGCGGCTGGTTCGGCCTCTGCTCGACGCGACGAAGCGCTGTGTCGAACAGGGCATTGTGACCGACGCCGAACTGGCCGATGCCGGCGTGATCTTCGGCACTGGTTTTGCGCCCTTTACCGGCGGGCCGATGAACTATATGAAGGAGCATGCGTAGGTCGGGCTTTAGCCCGACTGTCGCGGCTGCAGTCGGCTTGAAGGCCGACCTACAAGGACGCACGATGAGTGACGAACCGACGCGGCTGCCGGAGAAGCAGCCCACCCTTCGACTGATGCCGATGCCGGCCGACGTGAACCACGCCGGCGACATCTTCGGCGGCTACGTCATGGCCAACGTCGACCTGGCTGGCGGCATCGTCGCCATCCGCCGCGCGCGCGGCCGCGTCGCCACCATCGCCGTCAACCAGTTCCTCTTCAAGCAGCCGGTATCGGTGGGCGACGTGCTGTCCTTCTACGCCGAGGTGATCCAGGTCGGCCGCACCTCGATGACGATCAACGTCGAGGTGTATGCCGAGCGCCGCCCGGCCGACCCCGTCGTCGTCAAGGTGACGGAGGCGCAGCTCACCTACGTCGCGCTGGCCGCGGACGGCAGCAAGCGGGCGGTTCCTCCGGAGTAACCGCTGCGGCCGTGGGCGCGTGGGCCAAACCGCCCCGTGGTATAAATCCGGGCAGCCATGGGAGGAACATGCTGAAAAAAATCGCACTGACGTTTGCTGCACTCATCACCATCCTGCTGATCGCGGTGGCCTTCAACACCCTGCGCCACGGTTCGCGCCAGATGGAAGTGCCGCCGGTAAAGGTGGTTGCGCTCGATGTGAACGCCGCGGCGCAAAGGCTGTCTGCCGCAGTGCGCCTGCGCACTGTTTCCCTTGACGGCAAGGCTGACGCCGGCGCGGAGGCATTCCACAAGCTGCACGCATTGCTGGGGCAATCCTATCCGCGCGCCCACGCCGCGCTGAAGCGCGAGCGTGTGAACGAATTCAGCCTGCTCTACACCTGGCCCGGCAGCGACCCGTCGGCGAAACCGATCATGTTGATGGCACACCAGGATGTCGTGCCCATCGCCGCCGGTACCGAGAAGGACTGGTTGGCCGATCCCTTCGGCGGCGAGATTCGCGACGGCTTCGTTTGGGGCCGCGGCGCGTGGGACGACAAGGGCAACCTGTTTGCCATCATGGAAGCCGTCGAATTGCTCATCGCGGAAGGTTATACGCCGCGCCAGACGACCTACCTTGCCTTCGGTCACGACGAGGAGATAGGCGGCGAGCGGGGCGCCAAGGCCATCGCCGCCCTGTTGCAATCGCGTGGCGTGAAACTCGAGTTCGCCCTCGACGAAGGCCTGCTGATCACCGAAGGCGTTCTGAAGGGGCTCGACCGGCCGGTTGCCCTTATTGGCACCGCCGAAAAGGGCTATCTCACGCTCTCGCTCGGCGCGAGCGCCGTGCCGGGACACTCCTCGATGCCGCCACCGAACACCGCCATCGGCATGCTGAGCGCAGCGCTGGCGCGGCTGGAGAATCGGCAGATGCCGGCGGCCTTCCGCGGTGTCGCAGCCGAGATGTTCGACACCATTGCGCCGGAGATGAACGGCCTGAACCGCATCTTCCTCTCCAACCTGTGGCTGTTCGGACCCGTCGTGAAAAGCCAGCTGGAGAAGGGCGCCGCCACCAACGCCATGATGCGCACCACCACTGCGCTGACGGTGCTGCAGGCCGGCAACAAGGAAAACGTGCTGCCGGGCCGCGCCGACGCTCTGGTGAATTTCCGCATCCTGCCCGGCGACAATTCGGATAGCGTGACGGCGCACGTCAAGTCCGTCGTCGCCAATGACAAAATCATGGTGGCGAAGAGCGGCTTCTCCTATGAGCCGACGCCGATCTCCCCGTCGGCCGCGCCCTCGTACCGGCTCATCGCCCGCACCGTGCGCGAGCTGTTTCCCGGCACCGTCGTCGCGCCCGGCCTGATGATTGGCGCCACCGATTCGCGCCACATGGCGCCGATCGCCGAGAACATCTACCGCTTCTCGCCGGTGCGGGCGAAGAGCGAGGACTTGCCGCGTTTCCACGGCACCAACGAGCGCATTTCGGTCGCCAACCACGCCGAGTTGATCGGTTTCTATCACCGACTGCTGCGCAACGCGGCGGAAAAACGGGAGGAAGCGAAATGAGCGAACAAGTCCTGCTGGACATCCGCGGCGCCATCGCCACGCTGACCCTGAACCGCCCGCAGGCGATGAATTCGCTCGGGCTGGAGATGGCCCAGGCCCTGCTGGCGCGTGCGCAGGAACTGCAGAAGGCGACTGGCGTGAAGGCCGTCATCGTCACCGGCGCCGGCGATCATTTCATGGCCGGCGGCGACATCAAGGAGTTTCGCACCCTCATTGCGGCGGCGCCGGAAGAGCGCCGGCAGACATTCGAGAGGCTCATCGCGGAATGCGTGCACCCGGCGATCGAGATCCTGCGCGGCCTGCCGCAACCGGTCATCGCCAAGGTCCGCGGCGCCTGCGCCGGTTTCGGCTTTTCGCTGATGGCCGGCTGCGACCTGACGGTGGCCGCCGAAAATGCCTATTTCACCACCGGCTACGCGCTGCTCGGCACCAGCGCCGACGGCGGCAGCACCTGGTTCCTGCCGCGCCTGGTCGGCGCCAAGCGTGCGGCGGAACTCATGCTGCTGGCCGAACGCATCGACGCACAGCAGGCCGCCACTCTGGGCCTGGTCAACCGCGTTGTCCCGCTGGCCGAACTCGATGCGGCCTGTGACGCGCTTGCGCTGCGCCTTGCCGCGGGTCCGGCGCAGGCCCATGCCGGCACCAAGCGCCTGCTCGGCCAGTCGCTGTTCACGCCGCTCACCGATCAGTTGCGCGCCGAAGCCCAGTCTTTTGCGCGCTGCAGCGCCACCGACGATTTTGCCGAAGGCGTGACGGCCTTCGTGGAAAAGCGCAAGCCGGCTTTCAAGGGCCACTGACAACGCAGTTCAACCACCCGGGAGAATCTCGCCATGAAACAATCGACCATGCTACTGCTTGCCTGTGCCGTGCTGGCGCTTCCCGCCGCTGCCGAGATCACCGCGAAGGCGGATCAGGTGAAGGGCAGCCGGAATCTCGACGTCATCCGGCTCGATGGCGCCACGCTGTTCGGCAGTGCCGAGGATGTCCTGACGCCGGGCGGCAAGAAGGCCCTCGAAAAGGTGGTCAAGGACAACCCGACGCTGGTCATGCGCAGGATCAAGGTTTCCGGGCACACCGACAACATGGGCAAGGAAGACTACAACCGCAAGCTCTCCCAGCGTCGCGCCGAGGCAGTGCGCAAGTATCTCATTGCGCTGGACGGGAACTTCCGCGTCGAAGTTGCCGGGCTGGGCGAAACGAAGCCGCTGGTGAAGTGCGATGCCGGAAAACCGCGGGCGCAACTGATCCGCTGCCTGGCGCCGAACCGGCGGGTGGAGATCGAGCAGCTTCAGGATTAAGTACCAACGCAGGGAATGGGCAGCGCGCCGCCTGCAAGCGCGCCTCAGCCCTGCAGTTTTTGCACGAGCCGGCCGAGCCACTCGTTCAGAGCGATGTGCCCGGCCCACAATCCGCCCGGGCGCGGCAGGAAATCCAGCGCCGTGAGCGGGCCGGTGGTTTCGTAGCCGGTCGGCGCGGCGATGGCTTCCAGTCCGGCATTCACGAAAGCCTCCTGCGCGCGCCGCATGTGCCAGGCATGGGTGACCAGCAGCACGCGTTTCACGCCGGCTTCCTTCAGCAGGGCCGCGCTCAAGAGTGCATTCTCGCGCGTGTTGGCGGAGCGGTCCTCGACCCAGCGCACCTTCACGCCGAAATCCCGTTCCAGCGCATCGCGCATGCTGCGGCCCTCCGGCACGCCGCCCAGCGGCGCGCCGCCGCTGACGAGCAGCGGCAGGCCGGTGTCGCGGTGCAGCCGCGCCGCGTAGCGGATGCGCTCCAGCGACCAGCGGCTCACCGTGTCGCCGCCGTATTCCGGCGCCGCCCAGTAGCTGCCGCCGCCCAGCACGACGATGGCTTGCGCGGCTTTCGCCTGCGCGGGATCGAGCGCAGGAATGTCCTCGAGCGCGGCGAGCATCGGCTTCGTCACGGCGGGCGTGGCCAGCAGCCACAGCAGGATGAGGCCGCTCCCGGCCAGCGTGCCTTGCCAAGGCGCGGCCAGCGTCGCAGCAGCAGCAAGCCCAGCACGGCGAGCAGCAACGGGCCCGCCGGGGGCAGCACCAGCGTGGCCATGACTTTCTTGAGAAGAAACATCACCCCGTGACTTTTCTCACCAGCGCCCGGCTCACCATGCGCAGGCGCTGCGCCAGCGGAAAGCGCTTGAAGTTGGTCTTCACCGCACCCTTGGTGAAGGCGGTGCGTTTCGTATAGTCGATGTTCACGTCCACCACCACCGGCCGGCCGGTCGCCGTAATGCGTCGCGCCTCGCTGATGGCGCCGGCGATGGCGACATCGTTTTCCATGCGGATGTAGGCCGCACCGGTCGCCAGCGCGACGCCTTCCAGGTTCACCGAGCCGAGCACGGCGCACGGCTTGCGGTTGTAGGGGATCTCCTGCGCCTGGGCGATCTGCGACAGCTCGCCGTCGTGGAAGACGAAGTAGGCAATGCCCAGTTCCTCCTTCGCCGCCGTGAGGATTTCCATGGCGGTCATCATGAAGGCGCCGTCGCCGACGATGGAGAACACCTCGCGCTGCGGCTGCGACAGCTTGGCGCCGACTGCCGCGGGCACGGCGTAGCCCATGCAGTTGAAGTCGGTCGGCAGGATCAGCGACCGGCTGACATGCACCGGGAAGAGTTCCGCCGTGAGGAAGGTGTGGTTGCCGTCGTCCACCGTGGCGATGGCGTTGTCCGGCATCTGCCTGCGCAGCTCATCGAAGAAGCGCGCCGGATTCACGCGCCCCTTGCTGTCGTGGTCATGCCATTCCTTGCGGTAGGCCTGCTTGTCACGGCTGATCTGCGCCTGCGGGCCATTTCCGGCCGGTCGCGCCGCGCCGCGTTCCTTCAATTCGAAAGTCAGCCCCTGCAATACGGCGGCCGCATCGCCCTCGAGCGCAACCTTGGCCGGATAGTTCTTGCTGAAAACCTGCGGATTGATGTCGATGTGCACCAGGCTTTCCGGCACGGTGACGCCGAAGCTGCCGGTGCCGATCTCGCCGAAGCGCGTGCCGACGGCGAGCAGGGCGTCGCAGCCGTCGAAGGCGTTGCGCGCGGCCGGCACGGCGTGCGGCCCGAAGCTGAAGCCGGCATGCAGCGGATGCGTGGCGGGGAACGCCGACAGGCCCTGCAGGGTCGTGGCCACCGGTGCCTGCAGGAACTCCGCGATCTCCTTCAGCTGCGGCAGGGCGTCCACCGCGCCCCAGCCGGCGAAGATGCCAGGCCGTTGTGCTGCCAGCAGAAGCTCTGCCGCGTGGGCGATGTCCGCCTGTGCCGGCAGCGGTGCGGCAGGCGGCGGCACATAGGCCGGCAGATCGCCCACCTCTTCCGGAAACAGCTGAAGATTTACCGGCAGTTCGACGAATACCGGCCCCGGCTCGCCGGTCGTGGCAATGCGGTAAGCCTCGAAGATCGTCGGCACCACGTCGGCATGGCGCTCGATGCGGAAGCTCGCCTTGGTCAGCGGTTTCATGAAGGCGTGCTGGTCGATCTCGTGCAACTGGTAGTGCTTGCCCAGGTCGGTGCGGATGCCGCCGGTGATCACCAGCATCGGCACGCCGGCGAGCAGGGCTTCGGCGATGCCGCTGGCGGCATGGGTGAGGCCGGCCGCCGGCACGATGGCCAGCGTGCCGATCGAACCGGAGACGCGGCTCACCGCGTCGGCGATAAAGGACGCGCTGCCCTCGTGGGTGACGAGGATGGGGGTGACCGTCTCCGAATTGTTCAGTTCGTCGTAGAACTCGGTGTTCTGCACGCCGGGAATGCCGAAGGTGAAGCGCACGCCGAGCTGCTCCAAGGCGTGGGTGGCGAGCCATGCGGCGGTTTTTTTCATTATTCCTCCTTGTCCTGCAAATGGTTCCGCAGGTCGATCATTGTAGGTCGGCCTTCAGGCCGACTGCAGCGGCAGTTGTCGGGCTGAAGCCCGACCTACAGAGTGCTTCCCGCGATGGATTGTCCGGCAATGCGCCCGGTGAGGATGCAGCAGCCGAGGAAGGTGCCTTCCAGCGCGCGCAGGCCGTGGCTGCCGCCGCCGCCGAAGCCGGTCGCCTCGCCGGCCGCATAGAGCCGCGGGATCGGCTGGCCGGCGGCGTCCAGCACGCGGCTGCAGAGGTCGGTCTGGATGCCGCCCAGGCTCTTGCGGCTGATGATGAACTCGCGGATGGCGATGAGCGGCAGCGCCTTGTCGTCGAGGATGCGCTGCGACTTGCAGGTACGGATGCGGTCGCCCTTCCATTGCCGCAGGTGTGCGATGCGCTGCAGCTGCTCGTCCTGGGCGCGTCCCGGGCCGCGCGCGACCTGCGCGTCGAACAGGGACAGCCCTTCGGCCAGCGCTTCGATGTCAACGGCGTCATCGCCCTGCAGGGCATTCATTTTCGCCACCAGCCCCGGCAGCGTGCCGGCGACGACGACGTCCTCGCAGTGCGTGGTGAGCTGGTCCACCAGCCAGCGGTTGCCGAACAGCAGGTCGCGCAGGAAGGACAGCTTCTTCTTGTCGCGGATCGACGGGTTGAACTCGGCGCCGGAGACGGCCAGCTCCTTCAGCGCGATCTTGCGGTTGAGGATCTGCCAGGAATACTGCCGTTCCGTGGCGCATACCTGCGTCACCAGATCGCGCGTGTCGAAGCCCGTCACCAGCGGCGGCATGAAGCGCCGCCCGCGCCAGTTGACCCACAGGGCGGTGCGCGGCGGCACCAGCGAGAGGCCATGGTCGGGCTTGCGCGGCTGCCAGTGATGCACGCCGGCGGCGTAGTCCCACATCCTGTCCAGGTGCGTGATGCGGCCACCGGCCTTGCCGACCGCATCGTGCAGCGTGCCGTCGGCGAAGCGGTGCGAACCATTTAGGATCGTCTGCGGCGGCGTGCGCCAGTCGGCGTGCCAGTGCTGCCGCACCCGTTCCAGGCTGCCGTTGATGCCGCCCGCGGCGACGAGGATGGCCTCGCCGAAGGCCTCGAAGGGCTCGCCACTTTCTTCGAGCTTGCCGCAACAGCCGCTGATTTCGCCCATCAGGCGGGTGAGATCCTCGACACGGTGGCCGAAATGCACCGTCAGCTTTGCCGCGTTCGCATGGTTGCGCAGCCGCTTGATGAGCTGCACCGCCAGTTCGCGGCCGGTGCCCCAGACGATATGGAAGCGCGGCACCGAATTACCCGGCGTGTGCAGGCCGCGCTCGACCCAGTGCGGCACCGGGAAGAACGCGATGCCGCGAGCCTTGAGCCAGAGATAGACGTCGTCGTGGCAGCGCCCGGTATAGGCCTCGGCCCAGCGGCGCGGCCAGTGGTCGCCGACGCTGAATTCGGCGAAGGCGCACCAGTCGTCGTAGGCCTGCCGGGGGGAATCCGCGAAGCCCGCGCGCCTCTGCTCGCGGCTGCCGACGACGAAGATGCCGCCGAAACTCTCCTTCGCCAGTCCACCGAAGTTGTCCTCGCTGTCGCGGTCGAGGAGGGTGACGCTGCGGCCGGCGTCAAGCAGTTCCAGCGCCGCACAGATGCCCGCCAGGCCGCCGCCGATGACGACGACGTCGCTTTTGTAGGTATGCATGATGGCCTCCTTGCAGGCGGGTGTGCCGCCAGGCGGATTGTTGTTATTGGCTCCCGCAGGCGAAAGCATAGCGCAAGCGTCGGCATCCGGCGACACGCCAAGTCCTTGCCGCGCAAGGTTTCATGCCGCGGAATGAAATATGCGTCGGCGGGGGACGACGGATTTTGCGGCGATTTCCTCCGGCGCCGCGGTGCCGCAGCGCCATCCGACTGATCCATAGGCGTAAACGTACGCGGGCACGGCCCTTGCGTAGGAGAGTTGCCGCCCTGTTTCGGCGGCCTGCTGCTCACTCATCACAAGGAGTCACCATGCTCGACAAGATGCAACTCTTCGGAAAACACAACGACCCCCAGCCTTCACAGCGCCCCGGTGCGCCGGCCGTGCGCCGGCCCGGCGAGCCGGCCACGATTGCGCCGCAACGGCCAGAACCCACCCCTGCGCCTTCGTCGGCAGAGGCGAAGGCCGCCGTCAAGGCGGAAGCCCTGCAGGGCAGCAAGCTCATCGTCGGCCCCGACATCAAGCTCAAGGGCGCCGAAATCAGCGATTGCGGCACGCTCGTCGTCGAGGGACGCGTCGAGGCGGTGCTCGACAGCCTGGCCATCCAGATTGCCGAGCAGGGCGCCTTTTCGGGCCGCGTGGTCATCGACGTGGCGGAGATTCACGGCCACTTCGAGGGCGACCTGCTGGCGCGCAAGAAGCTGGTGGTGCATTCGACGGGACAAGTCTCGGGCAAGATCCGCTACGGCAAGATCGTCATCGAGGAGGGCGGCGAAGTTTCCGGCGACGTGCGCTCGCTCGCCTCCGAGCAGGCCGCCACCTCCGCGTCGGCTGCGCCCGACGATGCCAAGCGCGCCGAACTGATCGGCATCGACGCCGCCGCCAACCGTTCGCGCCAGGCGTTCCAGAAATAACGAAAATCCTCCTCTCCTCCGATTTCGGGCGTCCTTGCGGCGCCCGTTTTTTTGCGGTGGCCGCCGCGCGCGCCGCGCCGGATCAAAACCCGGCATCAACTGGCATAATGGAGGCGTCAAGCTACCGGCGCGCGCCATGCCCGACAGGAAATTCGGATTCGAGACCCTTTGCCTTCACGCGGGCAGCCAGCCCGACTCCGCCACGGGCGCGCGCGCCACGCCCATCTACCAGACCACCTCATTCGTCTTCGATTCCGCCGAGCACGCCGCCAGCCTGTTCAACCTGCAGACCTTCGGCAACGTTTACTCGCGCATTTCCAATCCCACGGTGGCGGTGCTGGAGGAGCGCATGGCGGCGCTCGAGGGCGGCCGCGCCGCACTGGCCGCTGCCACCGGCCAGTCGGCGCAGATGGTGGCCCTGCTGACGTTGTGCGAGGCCGGCGACCACATCGTTTCGGCCAGCACCCTCTACGGCGGCACCTATTCGCAGTTCGACTTCAACTTCCGCAAGCTCGGCATCGACACCACCTTCGTCGATCCCGACGATGCGGAGAACTTCCGCTGCGCCATCACGCCGAAGACCAAGTGCCTCTACGCCGAGACCATCGGCAACCCGCGCGGCAACGTGCTCGACATCGCCGCCGTGGCGGCGGTGGCGCGCGAGGCCGGCCTGCCGCTGGTGATCGACAACACCTTTGCCTCGCCGTACCTGTGCCGTCCCATCGAGCACGGCGCCGACATCGTCGTGCATTCGGCCACCAAGTTTATCGGCGGGCACGGCACCACCATGGGCGGCGTCATCGTCGAATCGGGCAAATTTCCCTGGGACAACGGGAAGTTTCCTCAGATGACCGAGCCCTCGCAGGGCTACCACGGCGTGCGCTTCTACGAAACCTTCGGCGACTTCGGCTTCACCATGCGCGCACGCTTCGAGACGCTGCGCACGCTGGGGCCGTCGCTCTCGCCGCTCAACGCCTGGCTGCTGCTGCAGGGGCTGGAGACGCTGCACCTGCGCATGGAGCGCCACGTCGCCAACGCCCAGGCCGTGGCGGAACACCTCGCCGCCCACCCGCGCGTCGCCTGGGTGAATCATGCAGGCTTGCCCGACAGTCGCTACCATGCGCTGGCGCAGAAATATCTGCCGATGGGCGCCGGATCGATTTTCACTTTCGGCATCAAGGGCGGCGAGTTGGGCGGAAGGCGCGCCGGCGAACATTTCATAGAGGGCGTACAGTTCCTCTCCCACCTGGCCAATGTGGGCGACGCCAAGACGCTGGTGATCCACCCGGCTTCGACCACGCACAGGCAGCTTTCCGAGGAGCAGCAGATCAAGGCCGGCGTCTCGCCGGACATGATCCGCCTCTCGGTGGGGCTGGAATCCCTCGACGACATCTTGTGGGACATCGACCAGGCGCTCGAGCGGAGCGCAAACTGAGAAAGAAGGAACATGGAGTTTTTCGAGAATTTCGGCCTGCGCGAACTGGTGATCGGCACCGCGGTCCTGCTTGGCATCTATTCGGGCCTCGTCATCATCCGCCTGGCGCGCATGTCGCGCGTGAGCCCGCCCGAGCCGGTATGGAAGCAGGCGCCGACGCAGTTCGGCGAGCAGGTGCTGAAAACCGGCATCGAGGCGGAACTTGCCGAGCTTCGCGGCGAAGTCGCCGCGCTGAAGGACGAGGTGGCGCTGCTCAAGGCGGCGCGCAACGTCTCGCCGCAGTACGGCGAGGCAGTGGCCATGGCGCAGAAGGGCCTGGCCGCGCAGCAGATCGCCGAGCGCTGCGGCATTTCTGTGGCGGAGGCCGAGATGGTGTGTGCCTTGAGCCGCGCCAGGCCCGAATAGCGGAGGGGAGATGGCGGAACCGGGACAGGAAAACCAGGACGACCTGAAGAAGAAGCTGGTGCGCCGCATCGCGATTGCCGGCGTGCTCGTCGTCGTGCTGCTCGGCGGGCTGACGCTGGTCGAGGATTATCTGGTGGAACAGTCCGCGCCGCCTGCGCCCACAGCGAAGCCTGAGGTACCCCCCGTCCCCGACAAGGCCGATGAAAAACCCGCCGAAGAGCAGAAGGCGGAGCCGAAGGCCGAAGTGAAAACGGCGGAAACGCCTGCCGAGCCCGAGAAGACCGAAATGCCGCTCGCGCCCGCGCCTGAGCCGAAGCCTGCCTCGCGTGTTGTCATCAAGGCAGGACCGGCCGCCCCGGAAGCACCGGCAAAGAATATCGAGCACGCATCGCCCAAGGTGGCCGCAACGCCTGCGACACCCGCTCCGCCCGCTGAGCCCGCCACCGTGATAGCACGCAGCTATCGCTTGCAGATGGGCGTGTTCACCGCCGCCACGAATGCGGAAGAGTTGCACACCAAACTCGAGAAGGCAGGCATTCCCTCCTATGTCGAGTCGCGCGTACATGTCGGGCCCTTCAAGACGCAGCAGGAAGCCGATGCGGCGCGGCGCAAACTCAAGGAACTCGGCCTCGGGCCCGGTCTGCTGATTCCGCCGCAGAAAAAATAAGGCTCAGAATAAACCGAGCACCGCCGCAAAGGGCAGGGCCGAGCGCGGCAGGTAGGGAATGCGCCAAAGGCCGCCATGCACGGCGTTGTCCATGAACAGCCGCGCCGGGTGAGCCTGGACATCATTGCTGCGCCGCAGGTCGTACACCAGCAACGCCGCCATCAGCGCATTGGCGGTGTCCGGCTCGAACACCTCCACGCCGAAGTGGCGGGCGCCGCCATAGGCGGCAGCGAGCGCCTTGTTCTTCACCACCGAGCGGGTGCGCGTGGCGGGCGCCACGTTGGCGCTGACGCGCCGCCCTGCGGCATGCGCCGCCACCGCCCGCCATTGCTGCAGGCGTTTCGCCAGCGCGTAGTTGGAACCCTGCTGCGCCACCAGCGCATCGACGATGCCGGCCGGCGCACCGCCGCAGTCGACGAGCCGTTCCACGTTCGGCACGAAGAAGCGTTTGCCGCTGAGCAGGCGGAGCGGCGCCTGCACATGGCGGATTCCGCCGCGCTCGCGCCAGGCCTTCATGGCGTGCTCGGCATCCTCCGCGGGCACGGCGAAGACGTCGGTCGGGCTGAGCAGCCAGGCCGGCAGCGCATCCGCGCGCCGCTCCAGCAGGCTGGCGACGATGGCGTCCATCGCCAGCGAAACGCGCACGTGCGCCTCGCCGTCGAGATACGCATAGCTGCCGACGACCAGCGGACCCGGCAGCGCCGCCAGCCAATCGCGGATCTCGGCAGTTTCGTGGAGCAGGTCGGCGCCTGCCTTGAAGGCCAGCGTCGGGTCGTCGGGGGAGAGCGGTTCGTGCATGGGCAGCAGCACGCGGCCGTTGCCGGCGCGTGCCGTGGCGAGGATGCGGCCCCAGGCCGGCGTGCCGGGCAGGTCGATCACGGCGAGGTTGGCGCGCCAGTTCACCAGCGTCGGCAGCGGCCCCAGCTCCGCACCTGCGCCCAGCACCGCCACATGCCAGTCGGAAAGGTCGAGCCAGTCGGGATGGGCGATCACCTCGTCGAGGGCGGCCGCGCAGGAGGGTTCGACGATGCCGTCCGCGGCCCAGGCGGCCAGCTGCCGGTGCAAGGCATCGCCTGCCAGCCGCGCGCCCCGATAGGGCACCACGAGTTCCGGCTGCGCATCGCCGCGCCCCGAGATCGTCACCGTCTCGAAGGCGACGCCGCCCGGCCTGGCCATGGCTGCCTGCAGGGGCAGTGTCTCGCCGCCATGCAGGTATTCGAAGTTCGCATGCAATGCCGCCAGACCGGCCTGCGCGATGGCGTTGGCCGAGGCCGGATTGGCCAGCCCCAGCTCGACGGCGCGGCGCACGTGCGACATATAGCCGCCGCGCCAGTCGCGCTCGGCGCGCGCCGCGTGCGCCGCGTGCGGCGAAACGGCCGCCATCGCCGAGGCAAACACTTCGCGGCCGGCCGCAAGCGAACTGCGCCGGCCGTCTGTGCCGGCGGGGAAGATGATGCCGCTCAGGGTTTTTCGGGTGTCCTCGTCCATGCGGCGGGCTTGTCGATTAACATAGAACTTCCGTCGATTCTACAGGACGCGCCATGAGCAAGAAGGTCATCGCCACGACGAACGCCCCCGCCGCCATCGGCCCCTATTCGCAGGGCGTGAGGGCCGGCAACACAGTCTATCTTTCCGGCCAGATCGGCTTCGATCCCGCCAACATGCAGCTGGCCGAAGGCCTCGATGCGCAGGCCAGGCGCGTCTTCAGCAACCTCGAGGCCGTTGCCGCCGCGGCAGGCAGTTCACTGGCCGACGCCGTGAAGCTGACGATCTATCTCGTCGATCTCGGCAACTTCGCGCGGGTGAACGAAATCATGGCGCAGCATTTCAAGGAACCGTATCCGGCGCGCGCCACGGTGCAGGTGGCGGCGCTGCCGCGCGGTGCGCTAATCGAAGTCGACGCCGTGCTCGTGCTTGCGTAATGGCTGCCGTGCGGTCGGGCAGGTCGGGCTTCAGCCCGACAGCGGCCGATGTCGTCGGGCTGAAGCCCGACCTGCCGGGAACCCTGCCAGCTGTTCCTCCCGCCCTCGCGGCGAAGCTCGCTCACCTCGGCCTGCGTACCCAGGCCGATCTCGTCCTGCACCTGCCGCTGCGCTACGAAGACGAAACCCAGCTCACGCCGATTGCCGAGCTGCGCCCCGGCGTGCCGACCCAGGTCGAGGCCGGGATCGTCGAATCATCCGTGCAGTACCGCCCGCGCCGCCAGCTCGTCGTGCGTGTCAAGGACGATGCTGGCGGCGAGCTGGTGCTGCGCTTCCTCAACTTCTACGGCAGCCAGGTCAAGCAGCTTGCCGCCGGTCGCCGCCTGCGTATCTTCGGCGAGCCGCGCGGCGGCTTCCTCGGTGACGAGATGGTGCACCCGCGCTATCGCGTGGTCGGCGAGGACGAAGCGCTGCCGCAGGCCTTGACGCCCATCTATCCGACCACCGCCGGCGTCTCGCAGCTCGCGCTGCGCAAGCTCATCGAGCGCGCGCTGCACGAGGCCGATCTCGCCGACACCCTGCCCGAGCCGCTGCGCAAGCAACACAGGCTTGCCGCCTTCGCCGACAGCGTGCGCCTGCTGCACCATCCGTCGCCCGCCATCTCGCTGGCCGAGCTGTCCGACCGCGCGCATCCGGCCTGGCGGCGCATCAAGTTCGACGAACTGCTCGCCCAGCAGCTCAGCCTGCGCCGCGCCCACGAGGCGCGCCGCGCCAAGAACGCGCCGCCGCTGCCGGCAAAAGACACGAAAGGCACGCTGACAAAAAAACTGCTCACCGCGCTGCCCTTCAAACTCACCGCCGCGCAGCAGCGCGTCTGGCGCGAGATCGCCGGCGACCTCGGCGAAGCCCACCCCATGCAGCGCCTGCTGCAGGGCGACGTCGGCAGCGGCAAGACGGTGGTTGCCGCGCTCGCCATGCTGCAGGCTGTCGAGAACGGCCACCAGGCCGCGCTCATGGCGCCCACCGAAATCCTCGCCGAGCAGCATTACCGCAAGCTCGCGCAGTGGCTGTCGCCCCTCGGGCTCGACATCGCCTGGCTCTCCGGCGGCCTGAAGAAGAAGGAAAAGATTGCCATGGCCGAGGCCGTCTCCAGCGGCAGCGCCCGCCTCGCCGTCGGCACCCACGCGCTGATCGAGGAGGCGGTGGCGTTTCCGCAGCTCGGCCTCGCCATCATCGACGAGCAGCACCGCTTCGGCGTGCGCCAGCGGCTGACTTTGCGCGAGAAGGGCGTCAATCCGCACCAGCTCATGATGTCCGCCACGCCCATTCCGCGCACCCTGGCCATGAGCTACTACGCCGACCTCGACGTCTCCGTGATCGACGAGCTGCCGCCCGGCCGCCAGCCGGTGCTCACCAAGCTGGCGTCGGAAGCGCGCCGCGACGAAGTCATCGCGCGCATCCGCGATGCCTGCGCCCAGGGCAGGCAGGCCTACTGGGTCTGCCCGCTCATAGAGGAGAGCGAGAAGCTGCAGTTGCAGACGGCGGTGGACACCTTCGAGCGCCTGCGCGCCGAGCTGCCCGGGCTCAGCGTCGGCCTGGTGCACGGCCGCCTCAAGGGCGAGGAGAAGGCGCGCGTGATGGGCGAGTTCACGGCGGGGAAAGTGCAGCTCCTCGTCGCCACCACGGTGATCGAGGTCGGCGTCAACGTGCCCAATGCCTCGCTCATGGTGATCGAGCACGCCGAGCGCTTCGGCCTCTCGCAACTGCACCAGCTGCGCGGGCGCATCGGCCGCGGCGCCGACGATTCGGTGTGCATCCTGCTCTACGCCCACCCGCTCGGAGAGACCGCGCGCGCGCGGCTGAAGATCATCTTCGAGAACGCCGACGGCTTCGAGATCGCCCGCCAGGACCTGCACCTGCGTGGCCCCGGCGAATTCCTCGGCAGCCGCCAGAGCGGCGTGCCGCTGCTGCGCTACGCCGACCTGGAAGCCGACGCCGATCTACTCGACGCCGCGCGCGCGGCGGCGGAACGCATGCTGAAGGATTTTACCGACGCTGCCGACAGGCATGTCGAACGCTGGCTGGGCGGCAGAAGGTCGCTGCTCAAGGTGTAAAATCCGCCCCCATGTCCGAACTCACCCTGCGCCAGCGCCTCGACGCCTACGAACGCCTGATGCGGCTCGACAAGCCGATCGGCACGCTGCTGCTGCTGTGGCCGACGATGTGGGCGGTGTGGATCGCGGCGGAGGGCGCGCCGAGCGCCTTCATCGTCTGGATCTTCGCGCTGGGCACGCTGCTGATGCGCTCCGCCGGGGTGGTGATGAACGACTATGCCGACCGGCATTTCGATCTGCATGTCGAGCGCACCAAGGGCCGGCCGCTGGCGGCAAGGCAGGTGACGGAGACCGAGGCGCTGCTGCTCGCCGGCGTGCTGACGCTGCTCTCCTTCATGCTCATCCTGCCGCTGCACAAGCTTGTGTGGGCGCTCTCGGTGGTGGCGCTGTTCCTCGCGGCGAGCTATCCGCTCACCAAGCGCTTCCTCGCCATCCCGCAGGCGTACCTGGGCGTGGCCTTCGGCTTCGGCATTCCCATGGCGTTCGCCGCGCAGCTCTTCACGGTGCCGCCGCTGGCCTGGGTGCTGCTGCTGGCGAACATCTTCTGGGCCATCGGCTACGACACCTGCTACGCCATGGTCGATCGCGACGACGACCTTAAGATCGGCATCCGCACCTCCGCCATCACCTTCGGCCGCTTCGACGTGGCGGCGGTGATGCTCAGCTACGCCATCACGCTGGCGATCCTCGCCTGGGTGGGCACGCAGGCGGGGCGCGGCATGTATTTTTACGCCGGGCTGGCGGTGGCGGGCGGCATGATGCTGCGGCACTTTTTCTGGATCCGCGGTCGCGAGCGCATGGCGTGCTTCCGCGCCTTCAAGGACAACAACTGGGTCGGCGCGGCGATCTTCGCCGGCCTGTTCGCCGACTACGCGCTGCGCTCGGGCCGCTGGCCGGGTTTTTGAGGGGCTGAGTCCGGGGCGCTATCTGCCGCGCCCAGCCCCCATGGGTGCTATGCCCTGGCAGTCGCGCCCGAGATAATTCATTTGTGATTCCATCTGCATGGTGTGGCGGCCGCGGGCATCGGTGGTCGTCATGTCCATGCGCGAGTGGATGGTGTTGCCGGAGAAGGTGCTCTCGCCCTTGCCCTGGGAGCGACGGCCGTCGACGGTACAGTCGACCTCGTAGCGCATGGTGTTGCCGCTGCGGCTCATCCTGGTCGGCTGGCAGCGCCCCTCGGGATCGACCACGGGTGTGTCGCGTTTGGCCATCTCCTCGCTGATGCAGATGCGCGCCGCGCCTCCCGATCCCATGCTCATCCCCTGGCGGCCGATCATCGCCTCCATCTGCTTGCGCTGCTCGGGCGACATTCTGGCCATCTGCTGTTGCATCTGCGCCTGCGCGGCGGCCATCTGTGCCTTCATGTCCTGGCCGTCCATGACCTGCTTGAGGGTCTTGACTTCCCACAAGCCGGCTTTCATGCCGGAGTCGGCGGCGAATGCGGGGGTGGCGAGCAGCGGCAATACTGCTGCAAGAATCAGTTTTTTCATGAGGGTCTCCTTTGTTGGGCAGGGAACGGTCAACGGTGGTCTGCGGCCATGGCAACCTCCTTCGCGCATTCTGCCAGATGCGGGGTAAAGTGGACTACCCGGCAAGCATGCGGGGGCACGCGAGGACGCTGATGCGGGGCATGGCGTATATCATTCTGGTTCATTTCAGGAAGCGCACGCTATGCAATTGGGGTGTTTACCTAGCGGCTCGGAGGTTGTCCCTGATTGATCCGACATGGGGGACTGTTAAGGTTGAGCTGCACAATGGGACACGATCGGCGGAATGTTCATGGAAAGTGAAATCATGTGGCTGGGCCTGGTTGCGCTCGGCGGGGGACTGACGTCCGCGCTGATCGGCCTTGCCTACTTGTTCCTGCGCCTGCGCGAAGCGGAGCAGCGCGTGCGCGACAAGGAGGCCGAGCAGCAGGGCGTGCTGGACCGCCTGCAGGAGAACGAATACCGCCTGCGCACCATCATCGAATCCGAGCCGGAGTGCGTGAAGCTGCAGGGCGCCGACGGCACCGTGCTGGAGATCAATCCGGCGGGGCTCAGGCTGGTCGACGCCGAGCGTCCGGAGGACATCATCGGCAGGAAGATCTACGACGTCGTCGCGCCGGAATACCAGGCCATCTACCGGGAAAACATGCGGCGCGTCTTCGCCGGCGAATCGGTCGTCTATGAATTCAGGTCGACCACCCTCAAGGGCAGGACGTGCTGGATGGAGACGCATGCCGTGCCCCTGCGCGATGCGCGCGGCGAAGTCTACGCGCTGCTCGGCATCACGCGCGACACCACCGAGCACAAGTGGGCCGAGGAGCAGGGCCGGCGCCACCAGACGGAACTGGCGCGGGTGGCGCGCCTGTCCACCATGGGCGAAATGGCCACCGGCCTGGCCCACGAACTCAACCAGCCACTCGCGGCGATCGCCAACTTCGCCCGCGGCTGCATTCGCCGCCTGCGCACCGGCGAGGTTGGTTCCGCCGAGCTGATCGAACCGCTCGAGGAAGTGTGCGAACAGGCGGAGCGCGCCGGCGAGATCATGCGCCACGTGCGCGACTTCGTGCGCAAGAGCGAGCCCCGCATGACCGCGGTCAACATCAACCAGGTCGTGCGCAGCGTGGCCAAGTTCACCGAACATGAGGCGCGCCAGCATGAAACGGTGGTGACGCTGCAGCTGGCGCAGCAGCAGCCCCGCGTGTGGGCCGATTCCATCATGGTCGAGCAGGTCATCTGCAACCTGGTGCGCAACGCCATCGAGGCCATGACCGAGACGCGCTCGCAGCGCCGCGAGATCCTGATCCGCACCGTGCCGCACGGCGAGGACAAGGTGGAGGTCGAAGTCGTCGACACCGGGCCCGGCATCGACGAGATGGTCATCGACCAGGTCTTCGACCAGTTTTTCACCACCAAGGCGGAAGGCGTCGGCATGGGACTGTCCATCAGCCGCTCCATCGTCGAGTCGCACGGCGGCAACATCCGCGCCGAATCGCGGGCCGGCGGCGCCACCTTCCGCTTCACCCTGCAGGCCATTCCGGTCAGATTGAGCCGCGATGAGCGACGCTACAGTCTTCATAGTTGACGACGACCAGGCGGTCGCCCGCAGCTTGCGCTGGCTGATCGAGACAGTGCGGCTGAAGGTGGAGACCTTCGCCTCGGCCCAGGCCTTCCTCGACGGCTACGACGAAACGAAACCGGGCTGCCTGGTGCTCGACGTGCGCATGCCGGGGATGAGCGGTCTGGAACTGCAGGAGCGCCTCGCGGCGCGGCGCGCCTATCATGTGCCGATCATTTTCATCACCGGGCACGGCGACGTGCAGATGGCGGTGCGCGCGGTGCAGACGGGCGCCTTCGACTTCGTCGAGAAGCCGTTCAACGACCAGGATCTGCTCGATCGCATCCAGCGCGCCATCGTCTTCGATGCCGAGCAGCGCGGCAAGGAAGTTCAACGCGCGCAGCTGCGTTCGCTGTTCTCCAGCCTGACGCCGCGCGAACGCGAGGTGCTGGATCGGGTGGTGGAGGGGCTGTCGAACAAGGCCATCGCCAATTCGCTTGGATTGAGCGCAAAAACCGTGGAAGTGCATCGCGCCAAGGTGATGGAGAAGATGCACGCGCGCTCGCTCTCCGACCTGGTGAAGATGGCCATGCAGAATTCGTCCGTGACGTCCTGAGTCACCCCTAGCGCTGTCGGGCCAGCATCGGCGGCAGGTCGGTGCAGCTGCCGTGCGCGACGCTGGCGGCCATTCCGACCGTCTCGCCCAGCGTGGGGTGGGGGTGGTGGATGGCCTTGCCGATGGCGGCGGCGTCGCATCCCTGGCTGACCGCCAGCACGACCTCGCCGATCATGTCACCGGCGCCGGGACCGGCGATGGCGCCGCCCAGGATGGCGCCGCCGGCACGATCGAACACCAGCTTGGTCATGCCGTAATCCGCGCCGTTGGCGATGGCCCGCCCCGAGGCAGCCCAGGGAAAACGCGCCACCTCGACACTCAAGCCCTTCCGCTTCGCCTCGTCCTCGGACAATCCGACCCAGGCGATCTCTGGATGCGTGTAGGCCACGCCTGGAATCAGCGAAGCATCGTGGTGGCAGTCGAGGCCCGCGGCGGATTCGGCCGCCACGTGCGCCTGGTGCACCGCCTTGTGGGCCAGCATCGGCATGCCAGTGATGTCGCCGACGGCGAAGATGTGCGGCACGTTGGTGGCCATGTGGCTGTTGACGGCGATGAAGCCGGTCTCGCCGACGGCAATGCCCGCCTTCTGCGCATCGATGCGCATGCCGTTCGGCTTGCGCCCGACCGACTGCAGGACCATGTCGTAGCGCTGCGCCTCGGCCGGTGCCATGTCGCCTTCGAAGCGGACCCACACACCGTCCTCCCGCGCATCCGCCGCCACGGTCCGCGTGCGCAGCATGATGTTGTCGAAGCGATGCCGGTTCTGCCCTTCCCAGATGCGCACCAGGTCGCGGTCGGGTCCGGGCATCAGCACGTCCTGCATTTCCACCACGTCGACGCGCGCGCCGAGGGCCGAATAGACCGTCGCCATCTCCAGGCCGACGATGCCGCCGCCGATCACGAGCATCCTGGAGGGGCGGGCGTGCAGTTCCAGCGCGCCGGTGGAATCGACGATGCGTGCGTCCTTCGGCAGGAAGGGCAGGTGGATGGGATGCGAGCCGGCGGCGATGATGCACTTCTCGAAGCGGATGATCAGCCGGCCCGTGTTGTCGGCGAGCTCGACCTCGATGCTGTGCGTGTCGCGGAAGCGGCCGCTGCCGATTACCTGGCGCACCTTGCGCGCCTTGGCCATGCTGGCCAGGCCGCCGGTGAGCCGGCTCACCACTTTTTCCTTGTGGGCGCGCAGGCGGTCAAGGTCGATGTCGGGTGCGGCGAAGCGGATGCCCGCCTCGGCCAGCCCGGCGGCTTCCTCCATCGCCGCCGTCAGGTGCAGCAGGGCCTTGGACGGAATGCAACCGACATTTAGACAGACGCCGCCCAGTGCGGGATGGCGCTCGACCAGTACGGTTTCCATGCCAAGGTCGGCGGCGCGAAATGCCGCGGAGTAGCCGCCCGGGCCGGCGCCGAGCACCAGCACCTCGCAGGCGATCTCCTCGGGCGCCTGTGTTTCCCGCGTGGCGGCAGTAAATGCGGCGAAAAGGGAAAAGGGCGGCGGCGCCGAAGGCGTGTCGCCGTGCTGTGGCGGCTGACTCTTGTGAATCCTGGGCCGCTGCTCCAGGCTGGCTTCCATCACGATGACGATGCTGCCCGCGGCCACGCTGTCGCCCGGCGCGACCCGAATCTCCGTGATGGTGCCATCCACCGGCGCCTGCACATCAAGCGCTGCCTTGCCCGACTCGACGGTGATCAGCGCCGCGTCCGCCCACACCTGGTCGCCGGGCTTCACATGGATTTCGGCGACCGACAGCGCCTCATCGCTGCCGACATCGGGCACGGCCACTTCATGCACTTCAGCCATCCGTTTCTCCCGCTTCGAGGGCGCGTCGGTACTGCGAGGCACCGACGCGTTCAGGCATCAGGCCGCCATCAGGGCGCCGTTGATGGTCACCTTGCCCGAGACCTCGATGGGCCGCACCAGCGTGTCGAGCACAGGACAATGGCTTTCCACCGCTTCGATCAGCTTGCGCAGTTCCGCTTCGGGCGCGGGGCTCCTGAGGAGGGTGTCATAGGTGATCTTCTGATAGCCCGGCGGAATGGCGGGGTCCATGCCGAACAGGCCCTTGAGGTCGAGCGAACCCTTCAGGCTGACCTTCACCTCGTCCAGTTGGATGCCCATCATCGATGCCATGGCGGCGTACATGATCTCCTGGCAGGTGCCGAGCGAAACGAGCAGCAGCTCGACCGGGTTCGCGCCCTTGTCGCCGCCGCCCAGCTCCGGCGGCTCGTCAACGACGATCTGCGGAAAGTTGCGCACGTTGCCGCTGCAACGCACGCCCTCGACCAGCGCCGTCTGCGCTTCAAAGACCACGCGCGACATGACGGGATTGTCCTGAATGCCCTTCACGGTTTTGCTCAGTGCTTCCTTCAAGGCTGCCTGCGACATGATGTGTCTCCTCCATATGGATCTCGTTGTGGAATGATCGGGCGCATGCCGTCCTTTGCCCGCAACTGAATGTGGGACAAAACCGTGTGCAAATGAATTGGGGCGTTTCCCGAAGCGGCTCGGGAAGTACCCCTTTCAGCTTAGGGGTAATCCCTCTCGAGCAGCACGGCAGCTGGGCGCCGCCGTGCTTGTGCTGCTCAGTAGGGCAGGTAGTGATCCACCAGCAACGCTGCGAAGAGCAGGGACAGATAGAGGATCGAGTAGCGGAAGGCCTTCTGCGCGCCGCGGTCGCTGTAGCGGCGCCAGATGCGCCAGGCATGCGCGATGAAGAGCGCATTCAGCGGCACCGCCGCTGCGAGATAAAACCAGCCGCTCATGCCAATGAAGAAGGGCATCAGCGCCACCAGCGCCAGGCCGAGCGAATAGGCGAAGATGCTGCGCTGGGTGTACTCGCGCCCATGCACCACGGGCAGCATCGGCAGGTTCACGTCGGCGTACTCCTGGGCGCGGTACAGCGCCAGGAACCAGAAGTGCGGCGGCGTCCACACGAAGATGATGAGGAACAGCAGCCACGCCTGCTCCGGCGTCTGCCCCGTAACCGCTGCCCAGCCCAGCACCGGCGGCATGGCGCCCGAGGCGCCGCCGATCACGATGTTCTGCGGCGTGAGCGGCTTCAAAATCACGGTGTAGATGACGGCATAGCCGATGAAGGTCGCCAGCGTCAGCCACATCGTCAGCGGATTCACGTAGACGTAGAGCAGCGACAGGCCTAAGCCGCCCAGCGCGCCGGAGACGAGAAAGGTCTCGAACGTGTTCACGTCCCCGCGCGGCAGCGGCCGGCCGCGGGTGCGCGCCATGATGGCGTCGATCTGCCGTTCGATCAGGCAGTTCACTGCGGCGGCGGCACCGGCCACCAAGGCGATGCCGAGCGTGGCGGCGACGAGTATCGTCGGCGGCACCATGCCGGGTGTGGCAAGAAACATGCCGATTACCGCGCAGAACACGATCAGCGACACCACGCGCGGCTTGGTCAGGCGCAGATAACCCCTCAGCCTGTCGTTCAGGCCAGGGCGGGCGAGGGGCCGGGTGAGAAGCGTCTCAGCCATAAGGAGCTCCGGTATGCGCAGGTTATCGAGTGTATCAGTCTAGTACGCTCGAGCCGGCGATCAATCAGGGTCATCCTCTGCCCTACTAAGTAGACATCCTAATTGTCCGAGCCGGTTGCCAGGGTTAAGTTTCTGCTACTACAAAAGAGATAGCGTGCCGGAGTGTGTCTTTCTGGGGTTCCATCGGACGCCGCCGCCGGCACACCTGTTCGACCGATCAGTTCGGCTGCCGATGAGCAGCCTGTACCGCCAAAGGAGGCAACAATGCTGGACATGCTATTTACCGGATGGGGCGCATTCTGGATGACGCTCTTCATGCTGGTCCCCTTCGCAGCAATCTTCTTCTATGTCGTGTACAGGAAAAGCGTCACCGACTCCGGGCCGGGCACCACGCCCCCTGCAACGATGTCGCGCATCGAAGGGATCTGGCTGACCGCGGTGTTCGTCATCTTCGTCGGTGTGAACCTCGGCAGCCTCAAGTACATGCCGACGATCAAGGCCGCGCATGCCGCGGCCAGCAACCAGCCCCTGCATGAAGTCGACGTTTCGGCAACCTCCTGGGCCTTCGACATATCGAACCGGCAGATCGAGGCCGGCAGCACCGTGCGCTTCTCCGGCCGGAGCAAAGACACCATGCACGGCTTCGCGGTGTACCACCCTGACGGCAGGATGCTGTTCACCATGATGCTGATGCCGGGGCTGAAGAACCCCACCACGCTTGTCCATACGTTCAAGGAGCCGGGCAAGTACAAGGTGCGCTGCCTCGAGTACTGCGGCATTGCGCACCATGCGATGCAAGACGAACTGATTATTGCCAAGAACAATTAAGCCCAGCCGGCCCGGAGGAGGACACACCATGACAATCGCCACAGCAATCATTCAAAAGACGCCGATCTTCGGCAAGATGTTCGCAGTCGACAAGAGCACCGGCCTGGAGGAGATCAATGCCTGGCCGGCCCTGATGATCATGGCCTCATTCGTCTGGCTGGCGGTTGCCGGCCTGCTCGGCTTCGTGATGCCGGCGACGCCGATATTCGATCTCAACACGGACCATTACTATACGACCCTGACGCTGCACGGCGCGGCGCTGGCCTTCCCGTTCTCGTTCCAACTCATGATGGGCGTCGGCCTGCACCGCTCGGGCGGCTGCGTGGGCAAGGCGATCACGGGCTGGCTGCCCGCCATGGCGTTCATCGCCATGAACCTGGGCGCGGCCCTGCTGACGGTGGCCGTCCTCATGGGCTTGAAGGTCAGCCTCGTCGTCATGTACCCGCTGCCGCTGGTCGGCGCGCAGATGGGCGTGTGGAGCATGAACGCGGTCGTGGTCGGCTTCAGCGGCATCTACCTCGTCCTCGCCTGCATGATCCTGCTCTATCCGACATTGATCATCAAGATGATGTTCTTCGGCAAGAAGCGGTCCGATCTCATTCTCTCGGAGCGTTCGCTCAACGATCCCGGCATGCTGGGCATGATCCTCTCCGCCCTCACGCTGCTGATCGCCGGCACGCCACTGGTCATTGTCGGCACGACGGTCATGGCCGCGCTCTACGGCATCATCCCGATGTCGATGGCGGCCTGGGCGACGGAGCCGGTGGTGTTCCAGTACGCCTTCTTCATCTTCGCCCACAACCTCATGGAGGCGATGGCGCTGATGGTGATGAGCGCGATGTACGCGACCCTGCCGCTGTACCTGGCCGATGGCACGCGCAAGCTGTTCAGCAACAAGCTCGCCAACCTGGCGCTGTGGATCCTGCTGCTGACGTCCGTCACCTCGTTCCTGCACCACTTCATCACGCTCACGCCCAACCAGCCGGCCGTGCTGTCCTACTGGGGCAACATCATGAGCTGGGGCACCGGCATTGGCGCCGCCATCAGCATCTTTACCGTGCTGGCCACCATCTGGCAGCATGGCCTGCGCGCCGAGCCCGGCATCATGGCCGCGCTGATCGGCTGGGTGCTGTACATCCTCGACGGCGCCAGCGCCATCGTCACCTCGAACGTGGCCTGGTCCTACCAGTTGCACGGCACCATGTGGCAGAGCGGGCACACCATGACGGTGATCGTGGCGATGTCCATCATGTGGATGGGCGTGCTCTACCACCACTATCCCGTGCTTACGGGCCGCAAGCTCGATCCCGTGCTGGGCAACTGGTTCGTCCGCCTCTTCACCATCGGCGGCATCGGCGCGGCGCTGTCGATGCTGGCAGGCGGCGCGGCCGGCATGCCGCGGCGCTTCGCGGCCTGGAACCAGGAAGGCTGGATGCTCTACGGCAACCTCATCGTGATCTTCGGCCTCATCCTCGGCGCCTCGTTCGTCGTCTATATGTACAACCTGATGAAGTCCCGCGAGATCTCCGCCCCCATGGGCGAACTGGCCACGGCCTGACACCTGTTCCTTCCCATCCCACCCCAATCCATCCCCTCTCCCCGCTTGCGGGGAGAGGGCCGGGGTGAGGGGTAGAAGGGGTAGGGGTAAGGGGCAGGCGCCCCGCGCCGATTGGCAATGGCGTACGCTTCCTCCATGGACAGAACCCCGATCGCCATTCCCTGCCAACTGTGCGGCCTGCCCGCACCCGACCCGCCGATCCAGGATGCCGGGCACGCCTTCTGCTGCTACGGCTGCCGCGAGGTGTACCGCGCCTTCGGTGAAGACGTCTTTGCCGCCGCGAAAGTCAGTCCCCGCAACACGGCGCACACGGCACCCGAGCCGCAGGGCAGCGAAGCCTTCCTGTGGATCGACGGCATGCACTGCGCCTCCTGCGAATTCCTCATCGAGAAGCTCGCCCTGAAGCACCCCGGCGTGCTCGCCGCGGCGTCGAACTACGCCACGGAGACGGCCCGCATCGTCTACGACCCAGCCATCGTGCGCGAAGCCGAGCTGCCGGCGCTCCTCAGCCGCGCCGGCTACCACGCCCGGCTGCGCAGCGATCCCGTGCCGGAATACGACGACCGGCAGGACCTGCTGCGGCTCCTCGTCGGTGCCACGCTCGCCTCGTCCGTGATGATGCTGACCCTGCTCTTCATCTACCCGATCCACGGCGGCTTCCTCACGGTGGAGGATTACGGCGCGTTGCACTGGCTGGCCTTCGGCCTGACGCCGATCGCCCTCTTCGTGCAGTCCTCGATCCTCGTCTTCTACGTCGGCTGGCCGATCCTGCGCGGGGCGTGGACGGGCCTGCGCGTCGGCCTGCTCAACATGGACGCCCTGCTCGCCCTGTCCATCCTCTCCGCCTGGGGCTACAGCGTGGTGCAGCTGTTCCACGATCCGATCGATCTCTATTTCGAAGTAGCGGGCACGCTCGTCGCGGTGATCACCCTCGGCCGCTTCCTCGAGCGCGGCATGCGCGCGCGCGCCACGCAGTCGCTCAACGCCATCATGCAGTCCTGGTCGCCGCAGGCCTGCGTGCTGCGCGACGGCCAATACCTCATGTGCGAACTCGCCGAACTGCTGCCGGGCGACCGCGTCTTCGTGCGCCAGGGCGAAACCATTCCCGTCGACGGCGCCATCGTCGGCGGCGAGGGCGCGGTGGACGAATCGCTCCTCACCGGCGAACCCTTCCCGGTGTCGCGCGCTCCCGGCGAGAGAGTGCTCGGCGGCAGCGTTTTGCTCGAAGGCAACCTGGAAATCGAAACCGGGCCGCACATCGAAAGCCGCATGGCCAACCTGGCGCGCATCCTCTGGAATACGCAGAGCGCCGGCTCCGGCCTGCAGGGCCGCATCGACCGGCTCGCGCGCGCCTTCGTGCCGGCCGTGCTGGTGCTCGCCTGCCTGGTCGGACTCGGCTTCCACATCGGTGGCGCGCCGCTCGAGAAGGCGCTGCTGGCGAGCCTGGCGACGCTCATCGTCTCCTGCCCGTGCACCTTCGGCCTCGCCATCCCGCTCACCACCGCCGCTGCCATCAACGCCGCGCTGCGCCGCGGCATCGTCGTCACCGCCGCCGACCTGTTCGAGAAATCGCCCGACGTCGACGTCATCGCCCTCGACAAGACCGGCACGCTGTCCACTGGCGAGATGGCCGTCGTCGACATGGTCGGCCCGCCCGACATGGCCGCGCGCGCCGCCGCCGTCGAGCGGCACTCGCCGCACCCGGTCGCCCGCGCCATTGCGCGCATCGACGCCAGCCGCAGCGCCAGCGAGGTCGACCTCCACCCCGGCCGCGGCGCGCAGGCCACCGTCGGCGGCAAGCGCGTCGCGGTCGGCAGCCGCGCCCTGTTCGCCACGCTGGGCTGGACGATTCCCGCGTCGCTGGTGGATGACATGGAACAGCGCCGCCACGGCGAGAGCGTGGTGTCCTACGTCGGCTGGGACGGCCGCGCCGAAGGGGCCATCGTCACCCGCGACAGTTCGCGCCCGCAATGGGAGCAGGTCGTCGAACACTTGCGCCGGCACAGCCGCGTCGTGCTGCTCACCGGTGCCGAGCATCCCAACGGCTACGAGGCGCACGTCGACGAAGTCCATGCCGGCGTGCCGCCCGAAGCCAAGGCAGCGGTGATCCGCCGGCTTAAAGCCAAGGGCCGCGTCGCCATGATCGGCGACGGCAGCAACGACGCGCCCGCGCTCGCCGAAGCCGACCTCGGCATCGCCTTCGGCGCCCCCACCGCGCTGGCCGCCGAAGCCGCCGACATCGTCATCCCCGGCAAGCGCCTCGAGCGCGTGCTCGACGCCTTCGACCTCATCGCCATCACCCGCCGCCGCATCCGCCAGAACCTCGGCTGGGCCCTCGCCTACAACGCCGTCGCCATCCCGCTCGCCATGGCCGGCGTCCTCAACCCCATGCTCGCCGCCATCGCCATGTCCGCGAGCAGCATCCTCGTGGTGATCAACGCCGCCCGGCCGATGCTCGGCGCGGATATCCAGGCAGAGGGTGTGTACTCGCTTTAGCTTCTTCAGCGCCGGCCATTTTTGAACTCGTTAGCTGGTAATCTAGAGCGGCTTGCGATAAAAGGATCAGGTATGGTCAGGCCAGAAAGAGCTGCCACTATTGCCTTGAACGCGTTATTGCTGGGCGGCATCATCTACAAATTTGTTGATGACCCCCCGGTCAACGAGCGCGGATGGATCTGGCTGGCGCTTTTTCTTGGCTGTCCGGCCATGAACCTGCTCGGGTTGTCCGGCGCTATTCATCGAACCTTCACCCTGGTTGCCGCGTTCATCAACGGTGCTGGCGTCCTGGTGTGGGGCGTACTGATTGCATTAATGATGGTTTGGCCAATGGGCAATAAACCCAAAGGAATCGAAGTGGTGGTACTTATTGGGTCGTGGCTTGTTCTTGTTCTTACCGAGGTGGTCCTGGTACGGATGGCAGCAAACAAACGATCTCATTGACGGACTTAATGTGCCGTTTGACCTCTTTAGTTGGCTCCTTTGGTTTTAAAGTCAGTCTGCGTTGCACGGCGACAATCAGTTTCCCCCTCACCCAAGCCCTCTCCCCGTTGCCGGGGAGAGGGGACTGAATTGCCTTGACCTCTAAGGGATAACCCCTAGCCCCCACTGGAATGATCCGGATTCCGCGCCCTTGCGGATGCCGATACATTCCGATGGCAAAGCCCGGACAGAAATCGCGGGCGATCCGGCATCGAAACCACTGAGGAGCGAACCATGGACGTACGCGCAGCCGTTGCCCACAAGGCGGGCGCCCCCCTGACGATTGAAACGGTGCAGCTCGACGGCCCGCGCGCCGGCGAGGTGCTGGTGGAGATCAAGGCCACCGGGGTGTGCCACACCGATGCCTTCACGCTTTCGGGCGACGATCCGGAAGGGATCTTTCCGGCGATCCTCGGCCACGAGGGCGCGGGCGTCGTCGTCGAGGTGGGCGCCGGCGTCACCAGCGTCAAGCCGGGCGACCACGTCATTCCGCTGTACACGCCGGAATGCCGCCAGTGCGAGTACTGCCTGTCGCAGAAGACCAACCTCTGCCAGGCGATCCGCTCTACCCAGGGCCAGGGCCTGATGCCCGACGGCACCAGCCGCTTCAGCCTCGGCGGCAAGCCGGTCTTCCATTACATGGGCACGTCGACCTTCGCCAACTACTCGGTGATGCCGGAGATTTCGGTGGCGAAGATCCGCGAGGACGCTCCCTTCGAGAAGGTGTGCTACATCGGCTGCGGCGTCACCACCGGCATCGGCGCGGTGATCTACACGGCGAAGGTGACGCCCGGCAGCCGAGTCGTGGTGTTCGGCCTCGGCGGCATCGGCCTCAACGTGATCCAGGGCGCGCGCATGGTCGGCGCCGAGATGATCATCGGCGTGGATATCAATCCGGGGCGCAAGGCGCTGGCGGAGAAGTTCGGCATGACGCACTTCGTCAACCCGAAGGAAGTCGAGGGCGACCTCGTCGCCTACCTTGTCAACCTGACCAAGGGCGGCGCAGACTACACTTTCGAGTGCGTCGGCAACGTCAAGCTGATGCGCCAGGCGCTGGAGTGCTGCCACAAGGGCTGGGGCGTCTCCACCATCATCGGCGTGGCCGGCGCCGGCCAGGAAATCACCACGCGGCCGTTCCAGCTCGTCACCGGGCGCGTCTGGCAGGGCTCGGCCTTCGGCGGCGCGCGCGGACGCACCGACGTGCCGAAGATCGTGGACTGGTACATGGACGGCAAGGTGAACATCGACGACCTGATCACGCATGTCATGCCGCTGGAGCGCATCAACGAGGCCTTCGACCTGATGCACGAAGGCAAGTCGATCCGCTCGGTGGTCACGTTCTGAGCATGGCACTGACCACCGTCTCGCAGAACCTGTGCTTCGGCGGCGTGCAGGGCGTCTACAGCCACGCCTCGCCCGAGACCGGCTGCACGATGCGCTTCGGGCTGTTCCTGCCGCCGCAGGCGCAGCAGGGGCTGGTGCCGGTGCTCTACTGGCTCTCCGGCCTGACGTGCACCGAGGACAACTTCATCGTCAAGGCGGGCGCGCAGCGCGTCGCGGCGGAGCTCGGCGTCGCCATCGTGGCGCCGGACACCAGCCCGCGCGGCGACGACGTGCCCGACGACAAGGACAGCTACGATTTCGGCAAGGGCGCGGGTTTCTATGTGGACGCGACGCAGGAGCCGTGGCGCAAGCACTACCGCATGTACTCGTACCTGACGCAGGAACTGCCGTGGCTGGTCGCGTCGAATTTTGCGGTCGACCCGACGCGGGTCGGCATCTTCGGCCATTCCATGGGCGGGCACGGCGCGCTCACGCTGGCCCTGAAGAACCCGCAGCGCTTCAAGTCGGTTTCTGCTTTTGCGCCCATCTCGTCGCCGATGCGCTGCCCCTGGGGCGAGAAGGCGCTGGCCGGCTATCTTGGCGAAGAACGCAATGCCTGGCGCGACTACGACGCTACCGCCCTCATCGAGTCACGTGGCTGGAAGGGTCCGCCGCTGCTGGTCGACCAGGGCACGAAGGACCAGTTCCTGGATACCCAGCTCAAGCCGGAATTGCTGCGCGAAGCCTGCGCGAAGGCCGGCGTGGCGCTCGACCTGCGCCTGCGCGAAGGCTACGACCACAGCTATTTCTTCATCGCCAGTTTCATCGAAGACCATCTCAGGTTCCACGCGCGCCACCTCGCCGCGCGCCAGCCCGCGGGCGAGGGCGTGCTGCAGCAGTAGCCGCTTGAAACGAAAAAAGCCTGCCGCATGGCAGGCTTTTTCATTGGTGAAGCAACTACGCGGCCTTGCTCTTCGCCACGTGCGTCGAAATGGCATCCATCAGGGCGGGCGACAAACAATCGTACGGCTCCAGGCCGAGCGCCTTCAGGCGCGCGCGCACGGCGGGCATCTGCGCCGGATCGGTGCCGGTCTCGATGATGGAGGAGACGAAGGCGGCGAACTCGGGGGGCGACCAGCCGCTGCTGTCGGAGAGTTCGGTGTGCACGAAGTCGAGGCCGTAGAACGGATGCGCCTTGTTCTCGATGCGGCCGAACATGTGCGTGCCGCAGCCGGTGCAGGCATGGCGCTGGATGGTGGCGCTGCTGTCGACGATCTTCAGCTTTTCCGGATGGGCCGTCACATTGACCTTGTCGCGCGAGACGACGGCGACCTGCGAGAACAGGGCGCCCTTCGGCTTCCAGCACTTGCTGCAGCCGCAGGCATGGTTATGCGCGGTCTGCGCGCCGATGGTCACTTCGACCTTGTCGGAGGGGCACTTGCAGTACAGCTTGCCCCCGGCGAAGCCAGCTGCGGCCGGCTTGATGCCGGCGTCGATCGCGGGGTGAATCACTACGGCGTTGCTCATGAATTGTTTCCTCCTCCCCAAAGGGGCTGCGTTGGCCAAGAGATGGTTCATGACAAGTTAAACCGCACGACCAGTGCGGACAATCAGGATGAATACCTAGTCGCATGATGGTTGTCCCTGAGCGACTCGGGATTGTTCAACTTCCAGCAATCCTGCAGAATCCCGCCATGTCCCGCCGCCATGTGAATCCCGTTCCGCCCGCCGCCCGCGAGGCGGTCGAAACCCTTCTCGGCGCACACGCGCCGCGCCGCGATCTGCTGATCGAATACCTGCACCGCCTGCAGGATGCGCACGGCTGTTTGACGGCGGACCATCTCGCCGCGCTGGCCGAGGCGATGAAGCTGTCACGCGCCGAGGTGTACGAGGTGGCGACCTTCTATCACCACTTCGACGTCGTGCGCGCGGGCGAGACCCCACCGCCGCCGCTCAGCGTGCGCGTATGCGATTCGATCGCCTGCGCCATGGCCGGTGCGAATGAACTGATCGCGGCCATAAGTCAGTCTCTGGGAGACGGCGTGCGCGTGCAGCGCGTGCCCTGCGTCGGTCGCTGCGCGGCGGCGCCGGTGGCAGTGGTGGGGCAGAACCCCATCGAGGAAGCCGACGTGCACGCCGTGCGCTGGGCCATTGACGCGGGGGCGACGGAAGCGCCGCTACCGGAAGCGGCGCACCGCATGGCGGACTATCGCGCTGCGGGCGGCTACCGGCTGTACGAGGCGTGCGTTGCCGGCCGGCGCAGTGCGGAGGACATCATCACCGCGCTGGAGCAGGCCAAGCTGCGTGGCCTCGGCGGCGCCGGCTTTCCGGCCGGGCGCAAGTGGCGCGCTGTGCGCGACATGCCCGCGCCGCGCCTGATGGCGGTGAACATCGACGAAGGCGAGCCCGGCACCTTCAAGGACCGCCACTTCCTGGAGCGCGAGCCGCACCGCTTCCTCGAAGGCATGCTCATAGCCGCCTGGGCAGTGGGCATCGATAGGATCTACATTTACCTGCGCGACGAATACGCCGGCCTGCGCGCGATGCTGGCAGAAGAACTGGACGCCCTGCGCGCGGCCTTCCCGCAAGCGCCGGAGCTCGAACTGCGGCGCGGCGCCGGCGCCTACGTCTGCGGCGAGGAATCGGCCATGATCGAATCCATCGAGGGCAAGCGCGGCCAGCCGCGCCTGCGTCCGCCCTATGTGGCGGAGGTCGGCCTGTTCGGCCGGCCCACGCTCGAGCACAACATGGAGACGCTGTACTGGGTGCGCGAGATCGTCGAGCGCGGTGCCGACTGGTTCGCATCGCAGGGACGGCATGGCCGCAAGGGGCTGCGCGCGTTCTCGGTGAGCGGGCGGGTGGCGAAGCCGGGCGTGCATCTGGCGCCGGCGGGCATCACGCTGCGCGAGCTGGTCAACGAATTCTGCGAGGGCATGCTGCCCGGTCACGAACTCTACGGCTACCTGCCGGGTGGCGCTTCGGGCGGCATCCTGCCAGCCTCGCTGGCTGACGTGCCGCTGGATTTCGACACCCTGCAGGAACACGGTTGCTTCATCGGCTCGGCGGCGATCATCGTCCTGTCGCAGCACGACAGCGCGCGCGCCGTGGCGCTGAACGCCATGCAGTTCTTCGCCCACGAATCCTGCGGCAAGTGCACGCCCTGCCGCGTCGGTACGGCGAAAGCGGCCGAGTTGATGGCGGGCGAGGCATGGGACACCGGCCTGCTGCGCGAACTGTCGCAAGCCATGCAGGACGCCTCGATCTGCGGCCTCGGTCAGGCGGCGCCGAATCCGTTGTTGTCGGTGCTGAAGTTCTTTCCGCACGAGTTGGAGGGTGAGGGTTTTTCCCCTCGCCCCTCCGGGGAGAGGGCAGGGTGAGGGGCAAGCGCCAACCCACCCTCACCCCGACCCTCTCCCGCCCAGGCGGGAGAGGGGGAGAAGGTTTGGACGCGGTGCACTTCACCCTCGATGGCCGCGAGATCGAGGCGCGCGCAGGCGAGAGCATCCTGCAGGCGGCGCAGCGTCATGGCGTCAACATCCCGCACCTTTGCTGGAAGGACGGCCTGCGCGCAGACGGCAACTGCCGCGCCTGCGTGGTGGAGATCGGCGGCGAACGTGCGCTGGCGCCGTCCTGCTGCCGCGCGCCGAAAGAAGGCATGCAGGTGCAGGCGCACAGCGTGCGCGCCGTCGCGGCGCAGAAGATGGTGCTGGAGCTGCTGCAGTCGGACATGCCGGCCGAGGTGGCGCACGTGGATTCCGAACTCGACGACTGGGCCAGCTGCATGGGCATTGGCGCGCCGCGTTTTCCGCGCCGCGCGCAACCGGCGGGGGATGCCTCGCATCCGGCCATCGCCGTGAATCTTGCCGCCTGCATCCAGTGCACGCGCTGCCTGCGTGCCTGCCGCGAGGTGCAGGTGAATGACGTCATCGGCTACGCGCGGCGCGGTGCGCATGCAGAAATCGTCTTCGACTTCGGCGACCCGATGGGGGCGAGCTCCTGCGTCGGCTGCGGCGAGTGCGTGGCGGCTTGTCCGACGGGCGCGCTGCTCCCCGCCCAACAACCTCCTTTGAAAAAAGGGGTGGCGACGCAGTCGCCGGGGGGTTTTGCGGCTGTTAAATCCCCCCTAACCCCCCTTTTGCAAAGGGGGGAGGAACAATGGGGGAAGGAAACGTGCGTCGCCTCCCTCTGCCCCTACTGCGGTGTCGGCTGCCAGGTGAGCTACCGTGTCCGGGACAACGCCATCGTCGGCGTCGACGGCCGCGACGGGCCAGCCAACCATGGACGGCTGTGCGTCAAGGGCCGCTACGGCTACGACTACGCGCGCCATCCGCAGCGCCTGACCCAGCCGCTGATACGCAAGCCGGGGATCAAGAAGTCGGTGGACAACACCCTGGCGGATTTCCGCGAGGCGAGCTGGGAAGAGGCGCTCGACTTCGCCGCCGACGGCCTGAAGCGCATCCTGCAGCGTGATGGCAAACAGGCGCTGGCCGGCTTCGGCTCGGCCAAGGGTTCGAACGAAGAGGCCTATCTGTTCCAGAAGCTGGTGCGCACGGGCTTCGGCAGCAACAACGTCAACCACTGCACGCGGCTGTGCCACGCCTCGTCGGTGGCGGCGCTGCTCGAAGGCATCGGCTCGGGCGCGGTGTCGAATCCCGTCGCCGACGTGCAATACGCCGACGTGATCGTCGTCATCGGCGCCAATCCGACGGTGAACCACCCGGTGGCGGCGACCTTCATGAAGAATGCGGTCGAGGGCGGCGCCACGCTGATCGTCATGGATCCGCGCCGCACCGAACTGGCGCGCCACGCCGCCTATTCATTGCAGTTCAAGCCCGACAGCGATGTCGCGCTACTCAATGCCATGGCGAACGTGATTGTGACGGAGGGGCTGACCAACGAGACCTTCATCGCCGAGCGCACGGAGGGTTTCGCCGCCTTCCGTGAGAACGTGCTGGCCGCCACGCCCGAGGCGATGGCGCCCATCTGCGGCGTCGACGCGGAGACGATCCGCGCCGTGGCGCGCACTTACGCGAAGGCGCAAAGCGGCGATGATCTTCTGGGGCATGGGCGTATCGCAGCACACGCACGGCACCGACAACGCACGCTGCCTCATCGCGCTGGCGCTGATGACCGGCCAGATCGGCCGGCCCGGCACGGGCCTGCATCCGCTGCGCGGCCAGAACAACGTGCAGGGGGCATCCGACGCCGGCCTCATCCCGATGATGCTGCCCGACTACGGCCGCGTCGCGGACGATGCGGTGCGCAGCCGCTTCGAGAAGCTGTGGGGCATGGCGCTTGATCCGAAGCCGGGCCTTACCGTGGTGGAGATCCTCGATGCGGCGCATCGCGGCGAGATCCGCGGCATGTACATACTGGGCGAGAATCCGGCCATGTCGGACCCGGACCTGGCGCACGCGCGAGCGGGACTGGCCGGCCTCGAACACCTCGTCGTGCAGGACATCTTCCTCACCGAGACGGCGGCGCTGGCCGACGTGGTGCTGCCGGCCTCCAGCTTCGCCGAGAAGACCGGCAGCTTTACCAATACCGACCGCACGGTGCAGATCGGGCGCGCCGCCATCGCGCCGCCGGGCGCGGCGCGGCAGGATCTGTGGATCCTGCAGGAACTGGCGCGCCGGCTCGGGCTTGACTGGAACTACGCGGGACCGCAGGACGTGTTCGAGGAAATGCGCGGCGCCATGCCGTCGCTCGCCGGCATCTCATGGGAGCGCCTCGAACGCGAGGATGCGGTGACCTACCCCTGCCTTGATGCAGCGGATGCGGGGCAGCCGGTGATCTTCACGGAACGCTTCCCGACGGCCAGCGGACGCGGCAGGTTCGTGCCGGCGCAGTTCAAGCCGGCGGCGGAATTGCCTGACGCGGATTTTCCCTTCGTGCTCATCACCGGGCGTGTGCTGGAGCATTGGCACACCGGCGCCATGACGCGCCGCTCCGCGGTGCTGGATGCGCTGGAACCCGAGGCGCATGTGGACATGCACCCGCAGGATCTGGCGGCATTGAATTGCGTGGCGGGAGACTTCGTTGTGATGGAAACGCGGCGCGGCAAGGTGTCGGCCAAGGTGCGCGAAGACGCGGGGCTGGCGCGCGGCACGCTGTTCATGCCTTTCTGCTACGTCGAGGCGGCGGCGAACCTGCTGACCAATCCCGCACTCGATCCCTTCGGCAAGATCCCGGAATTCAAGTATTGCGCGGCCAGGCTCAGCGGCAGCGCGCGTTAACGACTTTCGCGCTGCAGTTGATCTCGCGTTCTGGCGTGGCGGCTTTGGTCTTGAATGGGACTGCCTTGGGCCGGTCTGCCGGGCGCAGCGCCTGCATGATGATTTCCCCCGACTCCTCGCGCAGCGGCTTGAAGCCGAGGTGGGCGGCCAGTCCCAGCATGGGGCGATTGTCGCGCAGGCTGGAGAGCTGCACGCGCTTCAGGCCGCGTTGCCAGGCCGTGTCGAGCAGGTTGCCGAGCAACTGGCGGCCGACGCCCTTGTGGTGCAGGTGGTTGGAGACGGCGATGCCCAGCTCCGCGCAGGAGAGGTCGCCCGGGCGGTTCTCGGCGCAGTTCTCGCTGCCCGGGATGGCCGAGAGTTCCGCCACGCCGACCAGCCGCTCGCCGAAGAACGCGCCCAGCACGATGCAGCCATTCTCTAGGCGCATCTGCTCCACATAGGCGTGGACGGTCATCGGCGTCATGGTGCGGAAGAAGCGCCAGTAGAGCGACACGTCGTCCATCTCGGCGAGGAAGAAGTGCTCGATGGCTGCCCGGTCCCCAGCGTGGAGGGGACGGAGCGTCAGCGGGGGATTGTCGGTTGGCGTTTTGCTCACGTATATCCAGACCCCGGCGGAAAGCCGAGGTTCATTATTTGAACAGGCCCTTCACTTTGTCGGTAACGCTTTTCGTGATGTCCGCGGTGCCCTTGAGCGTATCGGTGACGGCGCGCGTCATCCGCGTCATCAGCGCATCCGTGACGGTCTTGGCCAGTTCGCCCGAGGTGACACCGCCCTTGTTCTTGCCGATGTCGCGCAGCTCGATGTCCGGCAGGGATATCTCGAAACCCTTGCCCTCGAGGAGGATAGGCGAGTAGTTCACCTTGATGTCGCGGATGGAGAGGTGGTCGACGATCATCTTCTTTCCCGGCGAGGCCTTCTCCTTGCGATGCTTGCCGAGCGACTGATCGACGTTGCGCTGGATGACGTCGAAGTTGCTCCTGTCGCCGCTGCCGGCCTCGTAGGAGATGCGCGGCGAGGCGATGGCGATCCTGCGGACCAGCACCACCTCGCTTGCAAAACTGGCTGGGTCAACCGCGAGTTCGATAGAGCCGACGGACATGGCATGGGGCGTGCGAAAGCCCTTCGGATTGCCGACGCGCAGCCCTGTGATGGCGCCTTTGCCGTCGGTGGGCGACAGCTTCACGCCGCCGACGCTGACGGTGACCTGGGTAATCTCCGAGCCGTATTTCTCGATGGCAGCCTGGACAAGGCTGTCGAGCGACGAAATCACCCAGAAGGCGACGCCGCCCAGGACGATCGCCAGGATTGCCACTCCAATCAGAAGGGTCTTCTTCATTCCGGTCTCCATTTTCCCCATTTCCAATTGAACTCTAATGCTTCTTGACTATGATTGGAAGGTACCGGCCGCGGCCGGGAACCCACGGAGACGACAACATGAAAACGAAAACGATTGTGCTGCTGAGCGGCCTGGCGTTGGCGAGTGCGCAGGCCTTTGCCTTCCATTGCCCGGTAGACATGAAGAAGATCGACGAGGCGATGGCGAAGAACCCGACGCTTTCCGCCGAGCAGATGGCGGAAGTGAAGATGCTGCGCGCCAAGGGCGAGGAACTGCACAAGGCCGGCAAGCATCAGGAGTCGGTGGACACCCTGGGCAAGGCGATGAAGCTGCTCAAGATCTAGCAACAAACCGTCATTCCCGCGCAGGCGGGAATCCACAACACCGACATGGCACCCTGGTTCCCCGCCTCGGCGGGGATGACGGTGCGCCTTCAGCGCCCCCGCGAACCCGAGTGATGCTGCGCGGCATTGCCGCGCGAAGGGTTGCCGCGTGAGGACCGGCCCGGCCGGGGTGGCACGCCCTTGGGTGCATTCCCGGGGCGGTTGCCGCTCGTGCGCTGCTGCGACCGGCCCTGGCCGCGCTTGCCGTTCTCGATCGGCTCCGCGCGGATGCTGGGGTCCGGCTCGAAGCCGGGCAGCACCATCTTCTCGATCGGTTGCTTGATCAGACGCTCGATGTCGCGCAGCAGGCCGTGCTCGTCAACGCATACCAGCGAGACGGCATGGCCCGAGCTGCCGGCGCGGCCGGTGCGGCCGATGCGGTGCACGTAGTCCTCCGGCACGTTGGGCAGCTCGAAGTTCACCACATGCGGCAACTGGTCGATGTCGAGGCCGCGTGCGGCAATGTCGGTGGCTACCAGCACGTTCAGCTTCATGCTCTTGAAGTCGGCCAGCGCGCGCGTGCGCGCGCCCTGGCTCTTGTTGCCGTGGATGGCGGCGGCGCTGATGTCGGCCTTGTTGAGCTTCTCGGCCAGCGTGTTGGCACCGTGCTTGGTGCGCATGAACACCAGCACCTGGTGCCAGTGGTGGTCGTCGATCAGCTTGATCAGCAGGTCGCGCTTCTTGGCTTTGTCGACGTGGTAGACACGCTGGCTGATCAAGTCGACGGTGGCATTGCGCGGCGCGACCTCGACCAGTTGCGGGTCGCGCAGCAGGCCATTGGCCAGGCTGCGGATTTCGTCCGAGAAGGTGGCGGAGAAGAGCAGCGTCTGCTTCTGCTTCGGCACTAGCGCGAGTACTTTCTTGATGTCGTGGATGAAGCCCATGTCGAGCATGCGGTCGGCCTCGTCGAGGACGAGGATCTCGACGGCGGAAAGATCCACGGTGCGCTGGCCGACATGGTCGAGCAGGCGGCCGGGGGTCGCCACGAGGATGTTGACGCCGGCCTTGAGCGCCTTGATCTGCGGGCCGATGCCGACGCCGCCGAAAATCAGGGTCGACCTGATCGGCAGGAAATGGCCATAGGTGCGCACGCTCTCCTCGACCTGGGCGGCGAGTTCACGCGTCGGCGTGAGCACCAGCACGCGCGGCTTGCCGCGCTGGGCGGCGGGGCGCGTGCTGATCAGTTGCAGGATGGGCAGGGTGAAGCCTGCGGTCTTGCCGGTGCCGGTCTGGGCAGCGGCCATCAGGTCGCGGCCGGCGAGCACGACGGGGATCGCCTTGGTCTGGATCGGCGTCGGCTCGGTGTAGCCTTCTTCGGCGATGGCACGAAGGATTTCGGCGCGCAGGCCGAGTTCGGTGAAGCTCATTTTGGTGTTCCTGGATCAGCCTCGCCTGGGTGGCGATCAGTCTGGGCAGGATCTCGTTGGGGGGTAAGACGCGAATGGAAGAGACGCGGCGCGCGGCAAGCTGACTGATGGATGGCCACGCGGCGCGCAGTGTAGCACCTTGATGTTGCGCGCGGGGGATTATTCCGTTGGCGTGATTACGCGCAGCGCGCGCGGCAGGATGGAGAAGCGCACCGGCGCATGGCCGATCAGTTCGCCGTCGGCCTCCACCGGCTGGGCGATAGCCGTGTCCACCGCGCCACCCGCTTCGCGCATTGCCAGCACCTTCGGGTGTGTCAGCAGCGTGCCGTCGAACAGGCGGCGCAGGCTCTTCAGTACTTCCCAGCGCGAGAGTTCCTGCACCAGGGTGATGTCGAAGAGGCCGTCGTCGACCTCGGCCTGCGGCGCCACGTTCATGCCGCTGCCGCAATAGCGGCCGATGGCGAAGAACAGCACGAAGGCGCGCGCTTCGAGCTTGCGCTCGGCGAAAGTCAGTCTCAGCGGGACGGCGGAATAGGTTAACAGTCCCTTCGCCAGGCCGACCAGATAGGCCATCGGCCCCAGCGTGCGGTCGGGCAGGGCCTCGACGACATGCGCGTCGAAGCCGATGCCGGCGACGTTGATGAAATGCCGCTTGCCGCCATCGCCGAACTCGGCAAGACCGGCGTCGTGCAGGCGGCTCGTGCCTGCCGCCATCAGCGCGGCGACCATGGCATAGTCTTTCGGGATGCGGTGGGTGCGCGCCCAGTCGTTGCCGGTGCCGATGGGCATGACGCCGAGCATGACGTTCGTGGCGGGCACGGCGTTCTGGCGCAGGATGCCGTTGGCGCATTCATTCAGCGTGCCGTCGCCGCCCACGGCAAGAACGTGGCGGCAGCCGCCCTCGACGGCGCGGCTCACGATCTCGATTGCATGTCCGGGGCAGTCGCTGATCTGCAGCGCGAAGTCGATGCCGTGCCGACGCAACACCGCCTCGATTTCGTGACGATGATGCATCGCCCGGCCCTGGCCGGAGATGGGGTTGAGGACGACGAGCCAACGGCTATTCATGGCCTATATCCTATTGCATAGCACAGCGCTGAAATAACGGGCGCGGCTGACGCCGCTGCCTATAATGCATATCGGGGTGGCAATCAGCCAGCCCTGACGCTGCGCCCAACAATAAACCAAAGGAGGCGATCATGCGCAATACCCTGAACCCGTGTCGCTGTATGTTGCTCTCGGTTGTGATGTTGATTTTGTCCGGCGCCGTGATGGCGAGCGGTTTTTCCGACAAGCTGGCTGAGAAGGTAACAACGGATCCTCAGGCTCAAGAACAGATCAAGAACGCCGCCGACACGCTGGAAGCGACGGTCGAGAGCGCAATTACCAAGGGTGAAGTCACTCGCGGCGCAAGTGGTCCGATGATGCAGCTTGTCTATAGCAGCGACACATTAATCTGTTCCGCGTGGATTATCAGCTTTCGTCTGGAAGTTGACCGGCTGACCAGCGTTGCAGCTAAAAGGGACATGACAGCCGAGGAGCACAAGATCCAGCAGGCTGCGCGTGAGCTGCTTAGCCGCGTGGAGCGTGCCTGCACCAAAGTGCTCCAGCCTGGCATGGCAACCAGTGTGACTTCTCCGGCGACGGGGGAAACTGCGACCCCGCCAGCAACCGATGGGCCTCCCGCCGGCCAGCCTTTCACACCGCGACCGGGCTGGACCATCACCGACGAGATTTGCGCCCGCAAGTGCGCGGCCGAGAGTGCCGCCGACCAGCGCGCCGACTGGAACCAGTATCGTGCCGAGGAAAACGAAAAGAAAGCCCGTGAGCGCCTGTCCTCCGCCGAACGGGAACTGGCCGCCGAGCGCGAGAACCTGTCCAGGGCTGAGGCGCGACTGGCGGCTGCCCGGGCCAATCTTGACAGGCTTGAGGAGTTCAACAGACGCGCAGGCGGGGTGACAAAGGGCAGCCCAAGCGACATGAATTTATCGAGCGCGCGTAGAAACGTCAGGGATGGACAGGAGGATGTGAGATTGGCGCGTCGACGCGTCGAGATAAATGAGCAGGCGGCGTCGCAGGCTCGGGAATCGGCGGGGCGCGCGACCGCGGCACGCGAGCGTGCCGCGCAGGAAGCCGCAAATGCGCAGGCGGCGCTGGATCGCTGCCTGCGCGACTGTTACAGGCAGGCAGCGAGTGCCAGCGGGACATCGTCCGCGGGTACTTCCAGTGGGACCTCCTCGGGAACCGCTACGAGTACATCGACTGGAACTTCCACGGGAACCGCCACGAGCACCTCCAGCGGGGCATCGGGTGGATTTACGGGGTATCAGCCAGACCCCAATGTAAGTGGCGAATGATGGGCAGCAAGGGGTTCTCGAATTGTCCTTAACGATTGCGATTGCTGGTCGTTGAGGGCAAGTTCCGATGCTTTCGGAATCAGGCGCAAGGTGGCGATGACTAGCCAAAGCAGGGGAAGCATCAGAGAATGGGCGCTTTCCGCTTTCCAAACGATTAAATGAAATACCGGGACTTGCGTGACTTCATCACACAACTGGAAGGCCTCGGCGAGCTGAAGCGCATTGCTGCCGAGGTCGATCCGAAGCTGGAGATGACCGAGGTGTGCGACCGCGTGCTGCGCGCGGGCGGGCCGGCGCTGCTGTTCGAGAAGCCGAAGGGCTATTCGATGCCGGTGCTCGGCAACCTGTTCGGCACGCCGCATCGTGTGGCCCTGGGCATGGGCGAAGATTCCCTCGCGGCGCTGCGCGAGGTGGGCAAGCTGCTCGCCTCGCTGAAAGAACCGGAGCCGCCGAAGGGCCTCCGGGACGCCTGGGACAAGCTGCCGGTGCTGAAGCAGGTGCTCAACATGGCGCCGAAGGAAGTGTCCTCCGCGCCCTGCCAGGACGTCGTGTGGGAGGGCAAGGATGTCAACCTGTCACGCCTGCCCATCCAGACCTGCTGGCCGGGCGACGTGGCGCCGCTCATCACCTGGGGCCTCACCGTCACGCGCGGCCCGCACAAGGCGCGGCAAAATCTTGGCATCTACCGCCAGCAGGTCTTAGTTGCGTCACCTCGGCCCAACAAGGTCATCATGCGCTGGCTGCCGCATCGCGGCGGCGCGCTGGATTATCGCGACCATTGCCTGAAGCATCCGGGCGCGCCGTTTCCCGTGGCGGTGGCGCTGGGCGCCGATCCGGCCACCATGCTTGGCGCGGTGACGCCGGTGCCGGATTCGCTCTCGGAATACCAGTTTGCCGGGCTGCTGCGCGGCGCCAAGACGGAAGTGGTGAAGTGCCACGGCTCCGACCTGCAGGTGCCGGCTTCCGCCGAGATCGTGCTCGAAGGCATCATCCGTCCCGGCGAGACGGCAATCGAGGGCCCCTTCGGCGACCACACCGGCTACTACAACGAGCAGGCCGAGTTTCCGGTGTTCACGATCGAGCGCATGACCATGCGGCGCGAGCCGATCTTTCATAGCACCTACACCGGCAAGCCGCCCGACGAGCCGGCCATGCTCGGCGTGGCGCTGAACGAGGTGTTTGTGCCGCTCCTGCAGAAGCAGTTTCCCGAGATCGTCGATTTCTACCTGCCGCCCGAGGGCTGTTCCTACCGCATGGCGGTGGTGAGCATGAAGAAGCAGTACCCCGGCCACGCCAAGCGCGTGATGTTCGGCATCTGGAGCTTCCTGCGCCAGTTCATGTACACCAAGTTCATCATCGTCACGGACGACGACGTGAACGTGCGCGACTGGAAGGAAGTGGTGTGGGCGCTGACGACACGCGTCAACGCCGCGCGCGACACGCTGATCGCGCAGAACACGCCGATCGACTATCTCGACTTCGCCTCGCCGGTGGCGGGACTGGGCAGCAAGATGGGCATCGATGCGACGAACAAGTGGCCGGGCGAGACCGCCCGCGAATGGGGCCGCGTCATCGGCATGAATGAATCGGTGAAGCGGCGCGTGGACGAACTGTGGCAGGATCTGGGTTTGTAGGTCGGGCTTCAGCCCGACATGGACGTCGGCCCGAAGGTCGACCTGCGGAGAAACGATGACCGATATTGAACATGCGACAGGACAGGCAATGCCGCCCCAGGGGCTGGTGGGCTACACCCACGTCATCTATGGTCTGCATGCCTTCAGCGCGGTGACGGGGCTGCTCGGCACGACTTTCATCGTCACCGCCTTCCTCAGCGGCTGGCCTTCGATCATCGCGGTGGTGATGAACTACATCAAGCGCGGCGAGACGCAGGGCACGTTTCTCGAATCGCACTTCCGCTGGCAGATCCGCACCTTCTGGTTCGCCCTGCTGTGGGTCGTGCTCGCCGTACTGGCGGGGCTGACTTTGGTGGGACTGCCGCTGGCCGTGCTGATCGCCGTCGCGGCCGGCCTGTGGGTGCTCTACCGCATTGTGCGCGGCTGGCTCAGGCTCGTCTCGGAAAAAGGCATGCCCTCAGCCGCCTGAGTTCGGCGGGTCTTCGCGGTCCTCGGGCAGGGCGCAGCTGGCACTGTCGCATCCCTTGCGGAATATCGAGAGGTAGTGCAACCAGATCCAGGCCAGCAGCGGCAGCAGGCCGATGAGGACGTAGTCGATCAGGCCGAGCCCGGTGTCCCCCCGCCACCAGGCAACCGTCGAGCGCACCGAGACGAAGAACAGCGCCGTATAGGCGAAGGCGGCGACGAACAGCCCAAACACTTTCATCAGCAGGACCTTTCGTAAACGCAGGTGAGCAGCGCATCCTGCGCCGCCTTGCTGGCGCCGGCATTGGGATGGTTCACCATGAAGACCACGATGGTGCGCCTGCCGCGCCTATCCAGCACGTAGCCGGCGATGGCGCGCACGCCTTCCAGGTAGCCCGTCTTGACATGCGCGTGGCCGGCAACGCCGTTTCCGTTGAGGCGCTTCCTCATGGTGCCATCGATGCCAGCCAGCGGCAACGAGGCGATGAATTCCGGCATCACCGGGCTGGCGAAGGCGGCGGCGAGCAGCCGCCCCAGGCTGTCCGCGCTGATGCGATTCAGGCGCGAGAGACCGGCGCCGTTCTCGATGACCAGTTCTGGCATGCGCATTTCCTTTTGCGCCAGCCAGGCATGGATGGCGGCCTCGGCATCCTCGCCGCGCGCCGGCCGCTTCGACGCCTCCGCGCCGAGGGTGAGATAGAGCTGGCGCGCCATGACGTTGTTGCTGAACTTGTTGATGTCGCGCACCACTTCCGCCAGGGCGGGCGAGTCATTGCGCGCCAGCAGGCGGGCCTGGGCGGGCAGGACGCCCTCACGCAGGCCGCCGGCGAATTTGCCGCCCAGTTCTCCCCAGATCTGCCGGAAAACGCCCGCGACGAATTGCGGATGGCTCATCACGGAAACGCTGCGGGTTTTTTCGCCGCAGACGGCCGGATAGCTGCCGGTGAGAATCAGCCGCGCCACCGCGCCGGTTTCCGCCAGATCCATGCGGATGCCCTCGTACCAGGCGCCGCCGCAAGCGCCGTCGGTGAGCTTCACGAGGTTGACCAGGTCGAATTGCGGCGGTGACGGTTCGGCGCTGACCGCCAGGGTTTTCCTTGCCGCATCGGGAAAGAAGGCAAGACGGATCGCCTTGTAGTTCACCAGCAGCGCGTCCGGCCCGACGTTGTAGGGCCGCAGGGGTTCGCCGTCGAAGCGAGCCGGATCGTGGGCAGTCGCCTCGAAGTGGCTGCGATCGAGCAGGAGGTCGCCGCGGATCTCTCGCAGGCCCTTGTCGCGCAGCTGGCGCAGGAGCAGCCAGAACTGCTCGAAGCCGAGCTTGGGATCGCCGTAGCCCTTGAAGGCAAGGTCGCCCTCCAGCACGCCGTTGACGATGGGTCCGAGTGCGTAGATCTCGGTCTTCCAGGCGTAGGCCGGGCCGAGCAGTTCCAGCGCAGCATAAGTGGTCAGCAGTTTCATGGCCGAAGCCGGGTTCATCGGCTTGTCGGCATTGAAGCTTACGCGGGGCATGCGCGCGTCGACTTCCCGCACCAGCACGGCAGCCGCCGTTTCCGGCACGTTGGCCTTCTTGAGCGCATGTGCCACAGGTGCCGGCAGACGCTCCTGGGCCTGCAGCACAGCCGGCAGCAGGGTCGCCAGTAGGGTCGCCAGCAGGGCGGCAAATCGCAGACGCTGTAGGGGAAATGCGTTCATGCCGCCATTGTAGCGGCTCATGTTCGGCACCCCTCATGCCGTCTGGCGCACCCCGTTAGCAGCGAAATAGCCAATTACCACTTGAAATAAGCCCTGGACACCCCTATTATTAGCACTCGTTAGCAATGAGTGCTAATGGCCATCCCGCTTAATTTTGATCTGTGAGCGCTCGCTCACATTCGTCAAATCAAACTGTAGAGAGGAGATAACTCTATGAAAATTCGTCCTTTGCATGACCGCGTGATCGTCAAGCGCCTGGAAGAGGAGCGCAAGACCGCTTCCGGCATCGTGATTCCCGATACTGCAGCCGAAAAACCCGACCAAGGCGAAATCAAGGCCGTGGGCAAGGGCAAGGTCGGCGACGACGGCAAACTGCGTCCCCTCGATGTCAAGGTGGGCGACCGTGTCCTGTTCGGCAAGTATGCCGGCCAGACCGTCAAGGTGGAAGGCGAGGAACTGCTCGTCATGCGCGAAGAAGACATCATGGGCGTTGTCGAGGCTTGACCCGGCCCCCCTGCCTGATCACGAACTATTAAGGAGAAGTAACTATGCCTGCTAAAGAGGTCAAATTTGGTGATTCCGCCCGCCATCGCATGGTGGAAGGCGTCAATATCCTGGCCGACGCGGTCAAGGTCACGCTCGGCCCGAAGGGCCGCAACGTCGTGCTGGAGCGCTCCTTCGGCGCCCCGACGGTGACCAAGGACGGCGTTTCCGTCGCCAAGGAAATCGAACTCAAGGACAAGTTCCAGAACATGGGGGCGCAGATGGTGAAGGAAGTCGCCTCCAAGACTTCCGACGTCGCCGGCGACGGCACCACCACCGCCACCGTGCTGGCCCAGTCGATCGTGCGCGAGGGCATGAAGTTTGTCGCCGCCGGCATGAACCCGATGGATCTGAAGCGCGGCATCGACAAGGCCGTCACCGCCACCGTGGAGGAACTCAAGAAGCTCTCCAAGCCCTGCTCGACCAGCAAGGAAATCGCCCAGGTCGGTTCCATTTCTGCCAACGCGGACGACGACATCGGCAAGATCATCGCCGACGCCATGGACAAGGTGGGCAAGGAAGGCGTCATCACCGTCGAGGACGGCAAGTCGCTCAACAACGAACTGGAAGTGGTCGAGGGCATGCAGTTCGACCGCGGCTACCTCAGCCCCTACTTCATCAACAATCCGGAAAAGCAGATCACCATTCTGGACAACCCGTTCATCCTGCTCTTCGACAAGAAGGTTTCCAACATCCGCGATCTGCTGCCCGTACTCGAGCAGGTGGCCAAGGCCGGCCGGCCGCTGCTGATCGTCGCCGAGGACGTGGAAGGCGAGGCGCTCGCCACCCTGGTGGTGAACAACATTCGCGGCATCCTCAAGACCTGCGCCGTCAAGGCACCGGGCTTCGGTGATCGTCGCAAGGCCATGCTGGAGGACATCGCCGTCCTCACCGGCGGCCAGGTCATCGCCGAGGAAGTCGGCCTGTCGCTGGAGAAGGCCACGCTGAACGAACTCGGCCAGGCCAAGCGAATCGAGATCGGCAAGGAGAACACCACGATCATCGACGGCAACGGCGACACCAAGACCATCGAGGCACGCGTCAAGCAGATCCGCGCCCAGATCGAGGAAGCCACCAGCGACTACGACAAGGAGAAACTGCAGGAGCGCGTGGCCAAGCTGGCCGGCGGCGTGGCGCTGATCAAGGTCGGCGCTGCGACGGAAGTCGAGATGAAGGAGAAAAAGGCCCGCGTCGAGGACGCCCTGCACGCCACCCGCGCCGCGGTGGAAGAGGGCATCGTCGCCGGCGGCGGCGTGGCACTACTGCGCGCCCGCGCCGCCGTCAAGGTGAAGGGCGACAACCACGACCAGGATGCCGGCATCAAGATCGTGCTGCGCGCCCTCGAGCAGCCGATCCGCGAGATCGTCTTCAACACCGGCGACGAGCCGAGCGTGGTGGTGAACAAGGTTGCCGAAGGCAAAGGCAATTTCGGCTACAACGCCGCCACCGGCGAGTACGGCGACATGGTGGCGATGGGCGTGCTCGACCCGACCAAGGTCACGCGCACCGCGCTGCAGAACGCCGCCTCCGTGGCCGGCCTGATGCTGACCACCGACTGCATGGTTGCCGAGCTGGTGGAAGACAAGCCGGCCGGCGGCGGCATGCCTGGCGGCATGGGTGGTATGGGCGGCATGGGCGGCATGGGCATGGACATGTAACCGGCTTTGCTGGTTACATGTCCGGTTGAGGAACAGGGGAAACCGAGATTTCCCCCGTTACCCCCTTACTGGCGCATCACGACAGACCCCGCTTCGGCGGGGTCTGTTTTTTTGCGTGGTTGTCTTCCGGGGTGCGTGATATAGTTTTATCACCAAAGTAGAACTAAAGGGGGCTGTAAATGGATCTGAAGGCCGTTTACAAGAAGACCCAAAAAGGTCTGGAGGAAATGGCTCACCGGACGGTGCTCGGCATGCGCGAACGCACGCTGCTGGTAATGGTGGATGGCAAGACGACGACCGCCGAGTTGCTGGCGCGGGCGAAGCACATGCCCGACCCCGAGGCATTGCTGACGAAGCTGATCGAGGGCGAGTTTATCAAGGTCGATGTGCCGGCAGTTCCGACCCAGCCGGTCGCCGCCGCCCCGCAACCGTCCATGAAAGTGGCGGTGGCCTTCGCGCGGGAATTTCTCTACAACAGCCTTGGCCCGAACGCCGACTCGATGGTCGTGGCGCTTGAAAAATGCAAGTCGCTGCCGGAATTGCGGGCCCGCCTGGAAGAGACGCGCGACACCTTTGGCCAGATCGGAAGGCAGAAAAAAGGGGAAGAATTCTGGGCGGGGGTCGAACCGCTGCTGCCGCAGGGCTGAAGCTGGCGTGCGGGCAACCGCTGATTACCACAGGCTGCGAAAAGAACGGTGGGGAGCGGGCATGATTTCCATGACCGCTCCCCGGCGCTGTGCGGCTTGCGCCGTCAGGCACCCTGGACCGAGTAAAAGGAGAACAGCGGAACTAGGCTAATCTGCACGGCTTACAATTGCCTTACGCCGCAACGGTTTCTCATGCATATCCTGTTAGCCGAAGACGACCGCATCATTGCCGACGGATTGGTGCGCACCCTGCGCAAGTCGGGTTTCGCCGTTGACCACGTAACCACCGGCAGCGATGCCGACGCCGCGCTGATGACGCAGCCGTTCGATCTGCTGATTCTCGACCTCGGCTTGCCCAAGCTGCTCGGCATCGAGGTGCTCAAGCGCCTTCGTGCCCGGAAATCCCCTTTGCCGGTGCTCATACTCACTGCCCAGGACGGCATCGGCGACCGGGTGCGCGGGCTCGATGCGGGAGCCGACGATTATCTGACCAAGCCTTTTGCCCTGCCTGAGCTTGAGGCGCGCGTGCGGGCGCTGACCCGGCGCGGCACAGGCAATCCGACGAAGATGGCGCTTGGCCCCCTTGAATACGATCAGGCCGACCGCATGGCCAGGCTCAACGGAAATGTGGTTGATCTGTCTGCGCGCGAACTTGGATTGCTGGAGATTCTTCTCCTGCGCGCCGGCCGCCTGGTGAGCAAGGAGCAGTTGGTCGACCATCTCTGCGGCTGGGGCGAGGAGGTGTCGACCAATGCCATCGAGGTGTATGTCCATCGCCTGCGCAAGAAGCTCGAGCCGGGCGGCGTACACATCAACACCGTGCGCGGACTCGGCTACAGTCTGGACCGGCCGGATGGCGCTTAGCGACAGGCTGCTCAGGCGCAAACAGGAGGAGGCCGAGAGTCAGTCGGTTTTCGGCGAAATTCTCGATTGGATGCTGATGCCGCTGCTGCTGATCTGGCCACTCAGCGTGATTCTCATCCAGGGGGTGGCCAGCAGCATTTCCGACGATCCCTACGATAAGGCCCTTGCAGAGAATACCCTGGCGATTGCCCGGCTGGTGAGCGCAAGGGGGGATCGCATCAAGGTGGATATCACGCCACAGGTGCGCAGCATTCTGTACCGTGACGAGGCGGACACGCTGTTCTATCAGGTGCTGGGATTCAACAATGAACTGGTGGCCGGAGAGATCGCCATCCACTGGGTCGACCCGCCGCTGAAACTGGAGTACGAGAAACCCTATTTCCGCGACGGCGAGATCAGGGGAGAGGAAGTGCGCATCGCCTATGTTTACCTCAAACCCCTGCCGGATCGAGGTCCAGTCCTGGTGCAAATGGCCGAGACGCGCAACAAGCGAAATGCCTTGGCCAGTCGCATTATTTCCGGCGTCACACTGCCGCAGTTCGCCATCATTCCGCTGGCGGTGCTGCTGGTCTGGATCGGGCTGAGCCGCGGTATCGCACCGCTCAATCGCTTCGGCAAGGCGATCCGCCGCCGGCTGCCGACGGACCTGTCGCCGATACCGACTTCCGGCGTGCCGGAGGAGGTCAAGCCCGTCATTCACGCCTTCAATGACATGATGGCGCGGCTCGAGCAGAACCTGCAAGGCCAGCAGCGATTCATCGGCGATGCGGCCCACCAGATGCGCACCCCGCTCACCGGGTTGAAGATGCAGACCGAGCTGGCGCTGCAGGAGACTGATCCCGAACTCATTCGGGCCTCCCTGCGCAATATTGCAGAGAGCGCTGATCGTGCCGCGCGTCTCATCAACCAGTTGCTGACCCTGGCACGCGCCGAAGCCAGCCATGAAAAGACGCACGCCATCGAGCTGGTTGACCTCGAGGCGCTCGCGCGCGAGGCAACCCTGGAATGGTTGCCGGCCGCAATGGAAAAGCGGATCGACCTAGGCTTTGAAGGAACCGGTTGGCCGCTGCAGGTGAGCGGCAACCCCCTGCTGCTGCGAGAACTGATCGTGAACCTCATCGATAACGCGGTGAAATACACGCCGGCTGGCGGGCGTGTCACGGTACGCACGCGGGCGTCGGAATTCGCCGTGCTCGAAGTCGAGGATGACGGACCGGGAATTCCGGAGGACGAGCGCGACCTGATCTTTGAGCGCTTTTATCGCGTACTGGGCAACGAGGCGCAGGGCAGCGGCCTGGGACTGGCCATCGCCCGCGAAATTGCCGAACTGCACCGGGGCAGCGTCCAGCTGAAAGCCGGACCCGATGGCCGCGGCACGCTCGCTCAGGCGGTTTTTCCGCGACGTCGCTTCACCATATCCGCGCTGCTCGCGCAGTCGCCGGAGAAGTTCCAGCCATCGCTCTGATCAGCAGGCGAGGCTCGCGCTCAAGCACAGTGAGCGCTTGACCCAGGCGAGCAGGAACCACAGCCAAAGCATTAGGAAGAAGGCGACAAAGGGCAGGTGTTTGTCGATGATGACACTTGGTGTGATCTTGCGCGTGATCACCAATGCCGGCCGCGTGATGACCTGAAGCAGGCGGAAGACGAAATTGTCGTGCCTGCGGGAACCCGCCAGGAAGGCGAGCACGCCCTGCCCGAGAAGCGCCAGCAGCGCCACTTCAACGAGTGCGCGCAGGGCTGAGAGGAGGAACAGGTAAAGCTGACTCATGCAGGCCCGAATCGAGGTGAGACGCTTTGATGCGCCGTATGCCTAGCGCCGGCTAAACGCTTCAATATCGCTGGCCAACTTCGGATAGCGGACATGATCGACCAGTTCCTGCATGTCCTGGGGCGGCGGCGGCGAGATGAGGGAGCCGAAGATGACGCCGATGAACCCCGCGGGAATGCCGAATATGCCCGCCGAAATCGGATCGATGTCATACCATAGAGTGTCATTGACGCCGAAGAACGGATAGGTTCGGATCATGTAATAGCTGCAGACGGACAACCCGGCCGCCATGCCCAGTATGGCGCCGAGCTGGTTGGCGCGCTTCCAGAACACGCCCAGCACCAGCGCCGGGAAGAAGCCCGAGGCCGCCAGCGAAAACGCTGCGCCGACCAGGAACAGGATGTTGCCCGGCTTCAGCATGGTGACGTAGGCGGCGATGAGGGCGGCGGCCAGCAGCAGGCCCTTCGATACGGCGATGCGCCGGGTCGTCGGCGCTTGGGGGTCGATCATCTTGTAGTAGAGGTCATGCGATAGCGCGTTGGCGATGGTCAGCAGCAGACCGTCGGCCGTAGACAACGCAGCCGCCAGGCCGCCGGCCGCGACGAGGCCGGAGATCACATAGGGCAGTCCGGCAATCTCCGGCGTGATCAGCACGATGAGGTCGCCGTCGATGGAGATTTCGGCAAGTTGCACGATGCCGTCCCTGTTGATGTCCGTGATCGCCATCAGCGTCTTGTCCACCGCTGCCCAGCTGCTGACCCAGGCCGGCAGCTGGGCGAAGCTCGACCCGACCACGTTGCCGTACACCTCGGCCTTCACCAGGATCGCCAGGGCGGGTGCCGTGAAATAGAGCAGGAAGATGAAGAACAGCGACCAGCCCACCGAGATGCGGGCTGCTCTCACGGATGGCGTCGTGTAGTAGCGCATGAGGATGTGCGGCAGGGCGGCTGTGCCCACCATCAGGCAGAGCACCAGCGCGAGGAAATTCTTGCGTTTCCGCGCGCGCTCGGCCTCGTCCTTCCCCGCAAAGGGCTCGGCATGCGGCTTGACCGGTTCGGCCTGGGCGGCGGCGCCCGCCCTCTCCTTGGCCCACGCCTCTCTGGCGGCATCCGGGTCGGCCGGGAATCGCCTGATGGCTCTTTCCGCGGTCACGATGGCGCGTACGTCCGGCGTATCGACGACCTTCAGCGCCTCGGCCTCGGCCACCATCTTTCTTTTCTCCTCGGCGAGATAGCGCGCGCCGCCTGTTTCCAGGCGTTTCAGCCTGGCGTCGGTGGCGGCGACGCGTTCGCTCAGGATGCGGCGCACCGAGTCCTCCGCCGCACCCTTCGGCGTCGTCTTGTCGTTGAACTCCATCTCCAGCGCCGTCACTCTCGGCAGGGCCGAGGTGTAGGCGAAAATCTGCGGCACGGGGGTGCCAGTGTGCTTGATGGACAGCCACACCACCGGGATCATGTAGGCCACGATCAGGATGATGTACTGGGCCACTTGCGTCCAGGTTACGGCCCGCATGCCGCCGAGGAATGAGCACACGAGGATGCCGGCAAGGCCGACGAATACGCCAATGCCGAACTCGAGGCCGGTGAGGCGGCTGGTGATGATGCCGACGCCGTAAATCTGTGCCACCACGTAGGTGAAGGAGCAGGTAATCGTGACAATGATGCCGACGAAACGCGGCAGATTGCCGCCGTAGCGGGCGCCGAGGAAATCCGGAATGGTGAACTGGCCGAACTTGCGCAGGTAGGGCGCGAGAAACAGCGCCACCAGGCAGTAGCCGCCGGTCCAGCCCATGACGAAAGCCAGGCCGTCGAAGCCGGCGTGGTAGAGCGTGCCGGCCATGCCGATGAAACTCGCCGCCGACATCCAGTCGGCGCCCGTTGCCATGCCGTTGAAGACGGCCGGCACGCGCCGCCCTGCGACGTAGTATTCGGATACTTCCGCCGTCTTCGACATGAAGCCGATGCCGGCATACAGCAGGATGGTGGCAAAGAGGAAGACGTAGCCGAGGATGCGCGGTTGTACGCCGAGCCACTCGAGGCCACCGACCAGGAGGATGAACACGAGAAAACCGCCCGTGTAGAAACCGTAGTATTTTTTTAGTTGGGCGTAGAAGCTGGACTGCCTCGAAGACATGCCTATTCCCGTGCTTCCTGGGCGCCCAGTTCGTCGTCAAGCTTGTTCTGGTGGTGTGCGTAATAAATAATGATCAGGACGTAGATGATCAGCGAGCCCTGCGCCCCCATGTAGAAACCGAGCGGTCCGATAAAGTCGAGCTGGTTGAGTTCGCGAGCGAAGAAAGCCACTACGAAGGTGGCGACGAACCAGATGGCGAGCAGAATGCTGGTGACTCTCAGGGTCCGTCGCCAGTACGCCCGATGCTGTTCGGTAAGTGGCATGGAAGTTTTTCTTCCTTTTCGTGTGGGCGGACACAGCACCCGGCACCTGTCGGGCAATCTTCCCCCTCTTACGCTGCATTATCGCCACGGTAAACTGACAGAATGCTTACTGGGCGGCCGATAGACCAGCAGGCATCTTCAAACACCCCCCATGTTCGGTTACGCCTGGCGGGCCAGACTCGAGCATGTCGAATCGAGTGACTGCAGGGAGGGAATGGTTCACAATCCCTCATTCACAATGAACCCGCGAAACAGAATGGCGGCAGGGAGACCTAAATCCGTGATCGGCGAATATTTCACACAACGCTTTGGCAAACTGGCCCACCCCTCGGTCATGCTCAGGAATCTGCGGGATTACTTCGGCTTCGGCAAGCGCCGGGCCGAACCCGTCGGCAGCCGTGCCGAACTGCATCGGTTTCTCGAGACGCGCGCCAGTTATGTGGCGCAGTTCTCGCTGTACGGCTATCTGCGCACGCGGGCGGGCCAGCGCTATCCGGAGCTCTTCGAGGATGATGTCTTCGTGAAGTCCATCAACATCGCCAAGTGGCACATCTGGCTGGCCTGCCTGTCGGATCTTGCCGTTTACTCCGGCGGGATGCTGGCCCGTCGCATGCCGGGATCGGCGAGCGCGGCCGGCGACCTGGTGCGGGAACTGGTGGCGGAGATTATTGCCGCTGCAGGACAGCCGGAGGGCGCCGATGATGAATTTGCCGCCCATGCGGCGCGCGTCCAGGCACGCCTGGCGCTGTGCGAATGGAATCGAATTGCCGACGGCGAGGATTGCTTCTCGGAAAGCCCCGCGGCACTGGTGCGCTGGGCCCCCATCGTCGACGAGTTGAAGACGCTGGATGAACCGATCGTGCTGAATTCGGTGCGCTTCCGCTGGCAGGAAGTGCGCCGCCATCTGCGTCAGTTTCTCGATGCCGAGGGCGTGCTGGCCGACAGCACCGGACACCGCCCGTAGCAGGTTTCTGCCCTCATCCGCCCAGACTCGGGCGGCGCTGGGCCAATACCCGAGTCCTCCTCCCGTCACGCGGGGCGCGTCCCGCGCTCCTATTTCAGAATCAGGCCAAGCAGGTGGTTCACCCCCACCGCGATCTCGCTCTCGAGCGGGAACGACAGCATGCCCATCACCGAATAGCCGAGCAGCCAGGGCATCAGGTAGAAGCGGAAGATGAAGAAAAACCAGGCTACGTAGAGCGGAATGAAGGGGCCGATCAGGAATTCCGGCGTGATGGGGGCGAACAGCTTCAGCAACGGGTTGGTCACGCGCACGAAAAAGCGCATGAAGAAGAAGTTGCTCTCCTCGGGCAGGAACAGCCGCATTCCGAAGCGCCCGATCAGCGTCCACATCACCGTGCCCATCAGGTAATCGACGACAATCGCCCAGATGGGTATCGTTTCAGTCATTCAGTCACTCCAGCGTCAGTCAAAAACAGGTAAAAAAAATCCGGGGCGATAATCTCGCCCCGGATGAGATGATACCGAATTGCCCTTAGTGCGTGGAGCTCAGGTAGGTCTCACCGCGCGGGATGCGGATTTCGTCGACCATGTCCTGCGTCTCCTTGTCGGGCGGTGCGGTCACCAGCGAGACGACCACCATGGCAACCAGGCTGACGGCAGCGCCGACCATGCCGAAGCGCAGGTCGTCCATGCCGTACCAGGGCTTCATGCCGCCCCATTTCACCATGTACAGGTACCACCAGCCAGAACCCAGGCCGAGCACCATGCCGGCGATGGCGCCGGCACGGTTTGCACGCTTCCACCAGACGCCGAGCACCAGCGGGAAGAACAGGCCGGACATGGCGAAGCAGAAGGCCCAGGCCACCGCGCCGAGAATCCCGGTCAGCTTCATACTGGCTACCAGCGCACCGGCGCAGCCGATGATGACGAGGAGCACGCGGGCGACGATCAGCCGCTTGCGAGTCTCCGCCTTCGGATCGATGATCTTGTAGTACAGATCGTGCGAGAGCGCGTTGGCGATGGCCAGCAGCAGGCCGTCGGCGGTGGACATGGCAGCCGCCATGCCGCCTGCGGCAACCAGGCCGGAGATCACGTAGGGCAGGCCGGCCATTTCAGGCGTCGCCAGCACCACGATGTCGCCGCGCAGGAAGAACTCGTTGATCTGCACGATGCCGTCCGCGTTGGCGTCCTTCAGCGCAATCATCCCGACAGCGCTCCACTTCTGGATCCAGGTCATCGCCAGAACCTCATCGAACGACCGTGCCGATGATGTGGGTCGACAGACTCGGATCGAGCAGCGAGAGCTTGGTGAAGGTGGCAAGCGCCGGCGCCGTGAAGTAGAGGATGAAGATGAACAGCAGCGACCAGGCCACCGAGCTGCGCGCCGCACGAACCGACGGGGTCGTGAAGTAGCGCATCAGGATGTGCGGCAGGGAAGCGGTGCCGATCATCATGCAGGCCACCAGCGTGACGAAGCGCCAGGCGGCGATGCCGCCTTCGGCCGGGTTCGAATGCAGGACGGTCAGCGAGGATCAGGCCGGGGAAGGTCTTGGCGACGCCCTCGGCGGCCTTCAGCGTGCCCACGCCCAGCACCGGCTCGAGCTCGGCGATCTTCGCCACTGCTTCGCCATAGACGAGGTGCGGGAGGGGACCGAAGCCCTGCTTGATCGACATCCAGAACACCGGAATCAGGTAGGCGATGATCAGCACGATGTACTGTGCCACCTGGGTCCAGGTCACCGCGCGCATGCCGCCCAGCATCGAGCACAGCAGGATGCCCAGCAGGCCGAACCAGACGCCGACTTCGAACGGGATGGCCAGCGCGCGGGAGGCGATGGTGCCCGTGGCGTTGATCTGCGCCGTCACATAGGTGAAGGACGCGACCACCAGCACGATGACCGCGCAGAAGCGCGCCAGCTTGCCGCCGTAACGCGTGCCGATGAAGTCCGGCACGGTGTAGCAGCCGAACTTGCGCAGGTACGGCGCCATCAGCGTCGCCACCAGCACGTAGCCGCCGGTCCAGCCCACCACGAAGGCGAGGTAGCCGTGACCGCCGAGGTAGATGCCGCCGGCCATCGCGACGAACGAGGCGCCGGACATCCAGTCGGCCGCGGTTGCCATGCCGTTGAACACCGGGGGAACCTGGCGTCCGGCGACGTAGTAGGCATCCACCTGCATGGTGCGAGACAGCCAGCCGATTACGGCGTAGATCACCACCGTGAAGGACAGGAACAGGATGCCGATGGTATCGGCGCCCATGCCCATCTGCTCCAGGATCGCCATGGCGGCGAAGAACACCAGGAAGCCTCCGGTATAGAGGCCGTAGATTTTGGGGAGGTTGTCGATGAAACTCCCCTGCATTCTAAATAGACTCATCTGTCATCTCCCCTTAGTCTTCTTCGGCAACGCCGCATTCGCGGTCGATCTTGTCTTGCTGCTTGACGAAGATGAACAGCTGGATCACGAAGATGGCCAGCGATCCCTGGGCCGCAAAGTAGTAGCCTAGCGGAAAGTGGTTGAAGCTCATCTTGTTGAGTTCGGGCGCGAACCAGTGAACAACGTACGAGAAGATGAACCAGACGATCAGGTGACCGATCATCAGGTTTCGCGTACGCGGCCAGTGGGACTCCCGCAGAGCATTGTCTGTGGTCACTTATTATTCCTCCTCAAGGTTAGTGGTTCTGCTGAAACACCAATCGTTGTTGCCTGTTGCCTTTGCTGAACCGGCACACCTGCAGCGCTGGATCGCGTGCCGCCCATGTCTTTTTTTACTGCGTTTATCACATGAGGCCTCCCTTGGATGTCGCCATTCGCGGTTTGCCCCCGGCGCGCAGCGGATTCCCCTCTTCTTGCGCGCCGCCCCACTTCAAACCCCGGATGTCGCAATGACAAATCCTCCGGTTACTCTGCATTATCACGGCCCGAAACTGACAGAAAGCTTACAGCGCGGCAATCTGCCAAAAGCGATATATCCTCAGGCACCCGGATGCTGCGCAGCAACATTCCGTGCGGTGAGGTCCGGTGGATTGATTACTTAGGGTTTCTATCTACGATAAGAGTGGGTGTTGTTTTGGAATGCTTCGCTGCAGCGAAGTACGCACGCAAATCGCCTTTCGCGCCATCGGCACCGTCCTGCGGCAGCTGACTTTCCGCAGCGCCAGACGAAACCTGTCGATTTGCCAAGCTGACCCAAACCAGTATAATTCCGCCTCTTTCGCCAGGGCGGCGCGTAATTTGCCAGAACCCAAGGCAAAAGGCGAAGAATTTGGCCAGGCAGCTCAGTTGGTAGAGCAGCGGACTGACAACATGCCGCGCAGCGGCTTGTTGCGGCGAAGGCTAACCCGGGCGCAGCACGGGTTAAGCGCAGCGGCCGCAGCCAAAATCCGCGTTGGCAGAGGTAGTAGCAGAAAGAATTTGGCCAGGTAGCTCAGTTGGTAGAGCAGCGGACTGAAAATCCGCGTGTCGGCGGTTCGATTCCGCCCCTGGCCACCAAGGATTTGCCCCGCGCATGCGGGGCAAAATCATTCAGGGGTTGATCCCCCTCCCTTGGCACCAAGGATTTGCCCCGCGCATGCGGGGCAAAATCATTCAGGGGTTGATCCCCCGCCCCTGGCCACCAAGTCATGATAACGGCTCGCGATTGTGCGGGCCGTTACTTTTTGGCAAGGCGTTGATCTGCATCATCCCTTTGTTCCGGTAGCCTAATGCTATAATTTCCTTGGATAATTTCGACCCTACTGCCTCCAATGCAGCTTTATGCCCTCGGACTCAACCACCATACCGCGCCGCTTGCCGTACGCGAACAGGTGGCGTTCGATCCGGTGCGCCTGCCGCAGGCGCTGGCCGAGTTGACGCATGGCCGCGAGGTGCGCGAGGCGGCGATCCTGTCGACCTGCAATCGCACCGAGTTGTATTGCGCCGCAGAGGCGCCTGAATCGGCGGCGGAGTGGCTGGCCGAATATCATCAATTATTGCCGCAGAAAATTTCCCCGTACCTCTACACGCTACCCAGCCGCGATGCCGTGCGGCACATGTTCCGCGTAGCCAGCGGCCTCGATTCGATGGTGCTGGGCGAGCCGCAGATCCTCGGCCAGATGAAGCATGCGGCACGCGTGGCGGAGAATGCCGGCACGATGGGCACCTTGCTGCACAAGCTGTTCCAGAAGACCTTCGCCGTGGCGAAGGAGGTGCGCTCCACTACCGCCATCGGCGCCAACATCGTATCGATGGCGGCGGCAACCGTGCACCTGGCCGAGCGCATTTTCGAGGATATTGCCGAACAAAAGGTGCTGTTCATCGGCGCGGGTGAAATGGTAGAGCTGTGCGCCGCGCACTTTGCCGCGCGCAAACCGAAACGGATCACCGTCGCCAACCGCACGCTGGAACGCGGCGAGGCCCTGGCGTCGCGTTTCTCGGGAGACGCCATCCAGCTCGACGAGATCGGCGAGCGGCTTCCCGAGTACGACGTGATCGTTTCCTGCACGGCCAGCCCCCTGCCGATCATCGGGCTGGGCATGGCCGAGCGCGCAGTCAAGGCGCGACGTCATCGCCCGGTGGTGATGGTGGACCTGGCCGTGCCGCGCGACATCGAGCCTGAAATCGCCGAACTTGACGACATATTTCTCTATACGCTGGACGACCTCGGCGTCATTGTCGAATCGGGGCTGGAATCGCGCGAGAAGGCGGTGGTGGAGGCCGAGGCGATCATCACCTCGCGCGTGGACGGCTTCCTGCACTGGCTGGAGTCGCGCGAGACGGTGCCGACCATCCGCGCGCTGCGCGATAGCGCCGAGCGCACGCGCCGCCATGAAGTGGAGCACGCCCTGAAACTGCTGGGCAAGGGGGAGGACCCGCAGCGCGTGCTGGAGGCGCTGTCGCACGGCCTCACCAACAAGCTGATGCATGGCCCGACCGCCGCGCTGAACCAGAGCGACGGGCCGAGCCGCAGCGAGCTGGCCGAGCTCATCGCCCGCATCTACCACCTGCATCCCGAAGAGTAGCTGACAGGACGGCGTCCCGTGCTGCGCGCGGGACTGGGTCGTTCACACTTCCTATGAAAACCACCATCCACGACAAGCTTGCCCACCTGAGCCGCCGCCTCGCCGAGCTCGACCTGCTGCTGGCGAGCGAGACGGCGACGCAGGACATGGACGCCTATCGCAAGCTGACGCGCGAGCATGCCGAGATTGCGCCGGTGGCGGCGCTGTTCGCCGAGTACCGCGAGGCAGAGGCGGGCGTGCACTCGGCGCAGGCCATGCTGGCGGACCCCGAGATGAAGGATCTGGCCGAGGAGGAGATCCGCACCTGCCGCGATGAAATGGCGCGCCTCGAGGAGGAGTTGCAGCGCGCCCTGCTGCCGGCTGATCCCAACGACGATCGCAACCTCTTCCTGGAAATCCGCGCCGGCACCGGCGGCGACGAGTCGGCGCTGTTCGCCGGCGACCTCTTCCGCATGTATGCGCGCTACGCCGAGCGCCGGCGCTGGAAGGTCGAGGTCATCTCGCAGAACCCGTCCGACCTGGGCGGCTACCGGGAGGTGATCTTGCGCATCGTCGGCCAGGGCGCCTATTCGAAGCTGAAGTTCGAATCCGGCGGCCATCGCGTGCAGCGCGTGCCGGCCACCGAGACGCAGGGACGCATCCATACTTCGGCGTGCACGGTGGCGGTGCTGCCCGAGGCGGACGAGTTGGCCGACGTCGTCATCAATCCGGCCGAGATCCGCATCGACACCTACCGCGCCAGCGGGGCTGGCGGCCAGCACGTGAACAAGACCGATTCCGCCGTGCGCGTGACGCACCTGCCCACCGGCATCGTCGTCGAGTGCCAGGACGACCGCTCGCAGCACAAGAACAAGGCGCAGGCGCTGTCGGTGCTGGCGGCGCGCATCAAGGACAAACAGACGCGCGAGCAGCAGGCGCAGATCGCCTCGACACGGAAATCGCTGGTGGGCAGCGGCGACCGCTCCGAACGCATCCGCACCTACAACTTCCCGCAGGGGCGCATCACCGACCACCGCATCAACCTGACGCTGTACAAGATCGACGCCATCATGGACGGCGATCTGGACGAGCTACTCGGCGCGCTGTCCGCCGAGCACCAGGCCGAGCAGTTGGCGGCGCTTGCCGAAGAAGCGGCGTGAACCGGGCGGAGGCGCTGCAGGAAGCGCGCGCGGCGATCCCGCTGCGCGAGGCGCGGCTGCTGCTGTGCCATGTCCTTGGTGTGTCGCATGCCGAACTGGAGGCGCACGCGGAAGCGAAAGTCAGCCTCCACGATACGGCGGCCTTCAGGGACAGGGTCGTGCGCCGCGCCGCCGGCGAGCCGTTGGCCTATCTCACCGGCCATCGCGAGTTCTACGGGCTGGATTTCCAGGTGACGCCGGCTGTGCTGATTCCGCGCGAGGAGACGGAACTGTTGGTTGACGTCGCCCGCGAAGCGCCGGCCCGCAGCATCCTCGACCTGGGCACCGGCAGCGGCTGCCTGGCGATCGCGGTGGCGAAGCATTTGCCGCAGGCCGTGGTGACGGCCGTCGATGCTTCGGTGGCGGCGCTGGGGGTGGCGCGGGAAAACGCCGTGCGCCATGGCGTAGCCGTGCGCTTCCTGCAGGGAGACTGGTTCGCCCCGGTCGCCGGCGAGCGCTTCGATCTGATCCTGGCGAATCCGCCCTACGTGGCCGAGGGCGATGCGCACCTGTCGCAGGGCGACGTGCGCTTCGAGCCGCGCAGCGCGCTGGCAGCGGGGCCGGATGGGCTGGATGACATCCGCCGCATTGTTGTGGCTGCCGGCGCCCATCTCGAGGCGGGCGGAGCGCTCTGGTTCGAGCACGGCTATGACCAGGCAAAGGCGGTCGAAGCCCTGCTCGTCGGAAAGGGCTTCGCCGGCATAGGGCATCTGCGGGACCTGGCCGGGATTGTGCGCGTCACAGGCGGGGTGAAAACTTGACGAGCTAGGGCAGCAAACGTTAAACTTGACAAAATTAGTAGGGTTATTTTGAAGGGAACAGCAATGGACGACGTACAGAACCTCCTCAAGGAACAGGTTTCCACCCACCCCGTGGTGCTCTACATGAAGGGCACGCCGACGTTTCCGCAGTGCGGCTTTTCCGCCAAGGCGGCACAGATACTCAAGCAGTGCGGCGTGAAGAACTACTTTGCGGTAAACGTGCTGGAGCATCCCGGCATACGCGCCGGCATCAAGGACTTCTCCAGCTGGCCGACCATTCCGCAGCTCTACATCAACGGCGAATTCATCGGTGGCTCGGACATCGTGAGTGAGATGTACCAGGCCGGCGAACTGCAGAAGAAGCTGGAAGGCATCGCGGCGTAGGTCGGGCTTCAGCCCGACTTGGGCGATTGATCGACCGCTGTCGTCGGGCTGAAGCCCGACCTACGGATTAGCCCCTCAGCTCGGCGAGCAATTTGTCGATCATCCGTTCCGCCTGGCGCAGGTAGCCTGAACCGAACAGGTTGAGGTGGTTGAGGACGTGATACAGGTTGTAGAGCGTCTTGCGCGACTCGTAGCCTTCGTCGAGCGGCCACGCCTCGCGGTAGGCGGCATAGAACGCCTGCGGGAATCCGCCGAACAATTCCGTCATCGCCAGGTCCGTCTCGCGGTCGCCGCAATACACGGCCGGATCGAAGACGGCCGGCGTGCGGCCGCACATCGCCGCATTGCCGTGCCACAAGTCGCCGTGCAGCAGGCTCGGCTGCGGACGGTAGTCGAGGAATAAGGCCGGCAGTTTTTCCGCCAATAACGTCCCCTTCTCCTGCAGGGCGCGGCCGTGCTCAGCGGCTCGCTTCACCTGCGGCAGCAGGCGCGCCGTTGCGAAGAAGCGCGGCCAGGTGTCGTTCTCGGTGTTCATCTGTGGCGTGGCGCCGATGAAGTTGTCGCGGCACCAGCCGTAGCGCGCGCCGTGCCTGTGATGCAGCTCCGCCAGCGCGCGACCGAAAGCGATGGCGTCTGCGCGCCCGGCGACGGGCCGCAGGTCGAGATGCTCCAGGACGAGATACGCCTGTTCCCCGATTGCGCCCGAGCACAGCGGTCGCGGCACGCGGAACGCTTCAGTCTCGGCCAGCGCCTTCAGGCCATCGCTTTCCGCTTCGAACATCGGCAGGACATCCGGATCGTTCAGCTTGACGAACCACATCGCGTCCTCACCCTCGAGCACCCGCGCGCGATGGATGCAGCCGCCGCCCGCCCCGCGGCTGGAACGGACCATGAAAGGCCGCCCCGAGGCCCGACTGATCTCGGCCGAGATCAATTCCGCAAAAGACATCAGACCGAAGCGAGTCGCGCGTTGGCCAGCGCCAGACGATTGGCCAGCACTTCGAGGAAGGCGGCGTAGAAATGCATGCGGCAGACTTCCGAGGCCTGCCTGAGCGCGTCGCCGCGGATGGTGATGATCTTGGCAGGCGTCTGGGCGACGACGTCGGCGTTGCGGCTGCTGCTGGTCTGGCTGATGACGGCCATCTCGCCGAAGCAGTCGCCGGGGGTGAGGATGCTGAGGATGCGGCCGCGCTTGTTGATCCTCACCTCGCCCTCTGCGAGGAAGCAGAAATAGTCGCCCGGTTCGCCGTCCTTCATGATGACGGTGTCGGGCGAAACCTGGTTCCAGTCGGAGAAGCGCACCACCTCCCAGATCTCGACGTCGCTGAAGTCGGCGAAGAAGGGCAGGCCGCGCAGGGTCTCGTATTTCTCCGTGTCGGCAAAATCGCGTTCGCGTGCCTTCAGCTGCTTGTTGCGGAAGGCCTGCGCCAGGTCGTGCGAGAACTCCTCCCAGTTGGCGTAGCGCGCGCCGAGGTCCTTCTGCATGGCACGTGCGACGACAGCGTCGAGGTTTTCCGGGATCTCGCGGCGGAAGTCCGAGGGCGGCGGCGGGGCATCATGGGTGATCTGGTACACCATGCTGTAGTTGTTGCTCGCCTGGAAGGGCAGGCGCCCGGTGAGCAGCTGGTACATGACGACGCCGAGGGAATAGATGTCGGTCTGGTGGTTGAGCGGCATCTCGCGCACCTGCTGCGGCGACATGTAGGCGGGCGAGCCGATGCCGGAGACCTGGGTGCGCGTCTGATCCTCGCTGGTGAACAACGCTGCGCCGAAATCCGAGATCTTGATGTCGCCCCCCAGATTGTCGGATGAGGCCAGCAGGATGTTGGCCGGCTTGATGTCGCGGTGGGTGATGCCGAGGTGGTAGGCGTAGTCCAGCGCCCGCGTGCACTTGAAGACGATCTCCACCAGCCGGTCGAGCGGCAGCAGGTTGTCCGGCGTGCAGAAGGGCTCGAGCGTGCCGCCCGCCACGTATTCCATGACAATGTAGCTTTGTGCGTCGTCGACCACGGCGTCGAAGATCTGCACGATATGCGGGTGCACCAGCTTGCCGGCAAGCGAGGCCTCGTTCACCAGCAGGTGGCGGTAGAGGCGCCCGCGCTCCTTGTCGCGCAGCACTTCCTGGGCAATGACCTTGATCGCCACCTCGCGCTGGGCGAACGGATCCCAGCCCAGCCAGACGGTGCTGGTGGCGCCTTCGCCGAGATGGCCGCGTACGTCGTACTTGCCGATCTTCTCAGGGGTTTCCATCGCGCCTTTATACCGATGTCAAGCGGGTATTGGCAAGCGACAGGCGCTCGACCAGGATGCGCAGGAAGGCGCGATCGAAGCTGTGGCGACAGGCGTCCGAGGCGCGCCGCAGCGCGTCCGTCGGCACGGTGATGACGGTGGCCTCGGAGAGCGTCAACACGTCCGCGCCGCGCGTGCCGGCCTCTTCGCCGAGATAGGCCATCTCGCCGAAGCACTCGCCGGCGGAGAGGATGTTGAGCAGCTTGGCGTTCTTGGTGACCTTGACCTCGCCGCCGGCGAGGATGCAGAAGTTGTCGCCAGTCGTTCCCTCGCGCATGAGCACGGTGCCGGGCTTGGTGCGCTGCCAGTCGGACAGCCGCAGCACCTCCCACAGCTGGACATCGCTGAAGTTGCGGAAGAAGGACAGGCCGCGCAGAGTGTTGAACTTCTCGCTGTCGGCGATCTCCGTGCGCGTCTGCGCCAGGTGCTCGTTGCGGAAGGCCTCGGCGAGGTCGAAGGAGAAGTCGTCCCATGAGGCATAGCGATCCTCGAGGGATTTCTCCAGGGCCTTCATGACGACGCCGTCCACCACGTCCGGAATGCCCGCACGCATGGCCGAGGGCGGCGGCGGCTCGATGTTGAGGATCTGGTGCACGATGCTGCCGTTGTTGCTGCCCTGGAAGGGCAGCTGGCCGGTGAGCAGCTGGTACATGACCACGCCGAGCGAAAAGATGTCGGTGCGGTGGTCGAGCGGCCACTCCTGCACCTGTTGCGGCGACATGTAGGCGGGCGAACCGATGCCGGCAATGGCCGTCTGGTCGCTCGACGTGGTGATGGCCGCGCCGAAGTCGGAAATTTTCACGTCGGTGCCGCTGTCGCCGCCGCGCAGGATGTTGGCCGGCTTGAGGTCGCGGTGGATCACGCCCAGCCGGTAGGCGAAATCCAGCGCGCGCGAGCACTTGAAAATCATCTCGACGACATCCACCAGCGGCAGCAGCTTGTCGGGCGTGCAATAGGGCTCCAGCGTGCCGCCCGCCACGTACTCCATGACGATGTAGCTTGGATCGGCGTCGGCTGCCGCGTCGTAGATCTGCACGATGTGCGGATGGTTCAGCTTGCCCGCCAGCGAAGCCTCCGTGACGAAGAGCTTGCGCGCCAGGTTGCCGCGCTCACCCTCCGAGAATACGTTGCTGGCCATCACCTTGATGGCCACGTCGCGCTCGGCGAACGGGTCGTTCGCCAGGTAGACGACGGAGGTTGCGCCCTCGCCGAGCTTCGTGAGGATCTGGTATTTGCCGATCTTGTCCATGTCATGTAGGTCGGGCTTCATCCCGACATGTTGGCTTGCAGGTGTTTACGGGGTGAAAGTCGACCTACAGGGTTTTGCGCGCTGCGGCGATTGCGGCGCGCACCTGTTCCGGCGCGGTGCCGCCGACATGGTCGCGCGAGGCGAGCGAGCCTTCCACGCTCAGCACGGCGAGGACGTCTTCGCCGATCAGTGGCGAGAAGCGGCGCAGCGCCTCGAGGCCGAGTTCGGCCAGGTCGCAGCCTTTCTCCTCGGCGGCGCGCACGGCGAGGGCCACCGCTTCGTGGGCGTCGCGGAAGGGCAGGCCCTTCTTCACCAGGTAGTCGGCCAGGTCGGTGGCGGTGGCGAACCCCTGCCGCAGCGCGGCACGCATGGCTTCGGGGCGCACGCGAATGCCGCCGACGAGATCGGCGAAGATGGCCAGCGTGTCGCGCACGGTGTCGACCGTATCGAAGAGCGGCTCCTTGTCTTCCTGGTTGTCCTTGTTGTAGGCCAGCGGCTGGCCTTTCATGAGCGTCAGCAGGCTCATCAGGTGGCCGAAGACGCGGCCGGTCTTGCCGCGCGCCAGCTCGGGCACGTCGGGATTTTTCTTCTGCGGCATGATCGAGGAGCCGGTGCAGAAGCGGTCGGCAAGGTCGATGAAGCCCACGCGCGGGCTCATCCACAGGATCAGTTCCTCGGAGAAGCGCGAGACATGGGTCATGATCAGCGCCGCCGCCGCGGAGAACTCGATGGCGAAATCGCGGTCGCTGACCGCGTCGAGCGAATTCGCGCAAACGCCGTCGAAGCCCAGTTCGCGGGCGACGAATGCGCGGTCGATCGGATAGGAGGTGCCGGCCAAGGCGGCGCTGCCGAGCGGCAGCCTGTTGACCCGCCGGCGGCAGTCGGCGAGGCGCTCGCGGTCGCGCGCCGCCATCTCGAAATACGCCATCAGGTGGTGGCCGAAGGTGACCGGCTGCGCCACCTGCAGGTGCGTGAAGCCCGGCATCGGCGTGGCGGCATGCTGTTCGGCCAGGTCGAGCAAGGCCCCCTGGTAGGCGCACAGCAGGCCGTCGAGGCCGTCGATCTCCTCGCGCAGCCACAGGCGGATGTCGGTGGCCACCTGGTCGTTGCGCGAGCGGCCGGTGTGCAGGCGCTTGCCGGCGTCGCCGACAAGGGCGGTGAGGCGTTTCTCGATGTTGAGGTGCACGTCCTCGTCGTCGAGCGACCAGTTGAATTCCTCGTTATCGATTTCCAGCTTGACCGCCGCCATGCCGCGCTCGATGGCGGCGAGGTCGTCCTTGCCGATGATGCCTTGTTGCGCCAGCATGCGTGCGTGGGCGAGCGAACCGCGGATGTCGTGAAAGGCCAGGCGTCGGTCGAACGTCACCGAGGCCGTATACCGCTTGACGAGTTCCGCCACCGGTTCGCCGAACCTTCCCGACCAGGCCTTGTCACTGGAATCGCTGCTGTGATCTGTCATAATCGTCTCGGATACCACGTGTTTCAGGGCAGCGAATGAGTATACGGCAAAACCCCCGGCCGACACGCCTGCCGGACTTCGGCAACCTGGGCGTCATGCTGCGCAGCCTGCTGGCAGTGAACCTGCTGGCCCTGTGTGCGGCACTGGCGCGTAACGCGGAGTTCACCCGATTGCCGCTGGAACTGGTCGAGCTCGCCGCCGTGGTCGAGCCGCCGCTGATTGCCTGCGTGGTGTTGCTGTATGCGGCGGGCAGGCACCTTGTCCGCTTGCCGTATGGCGCGGCGCTGGCCATCGTGGCGGCGGCCTCTGCCTTGGTGACCGTGCTGTTCCAGATCCTGCTCAACCCGCCCGGTCTGCCGTTGCCGGCCTTGCCGCGCGCCGCGGTGTGGGGCGCGGGCGCGGCACTGGCGGTCCTGCTGTATTTCGACTTGCGCAATCGCGCCTTTTCGCCGGCGGTGGCGGAAGCGCGCCTGATGGCGCTGACGGCGCGCATCCGCCCCCATTTCCTCTTCAACAGCCTGAATGCCGTGCTGGGCGTCATCCGCTCCGATCCGCGCCGTGCCGAACAGGCGCTGGAGGAGCTTTCGGATCTGTTCCGTGTGCTCATGGGCGAGAACAAGGAACTGGTGACGCTGAAGGAGGAGTTCGCGCTGTGCAAGCAGTATCTCGAACTCGAGCACCTGCGCCTCGGCGAGCGGCTGCGGGTGGCATGGGACATCGACGCCTGCCCGACGGACGCGCAGGTGCCGCCCCTCATGCTGCAGCCGCTGCTGGAGAACGCCGTCTACCACGGCATCGAGCCCTCGCCGCAGCCGGCGACGGTAACGCTGCGCGCCGCGCGCGAGGGCGAGGAGATCCGCATCGAACTGTCGAACCCCTATCACGGCGAAAATGCCAACCACGCGGGCAACCGCATGGCGCTGGACAACATCCGCGAGCGGTTGATGCTGTTCTACGATCTCGAGGCGCGGCTGGAAACGGAGGCGCAAGGACGGTCTCTTCCGCGTCGCCATCCGGCTGCCTTATCGTCCTTCGGGAGGAAAAGCATGAGTCACGAGTCACTGCGCGTTTTCATCGTCGACGACGAGGCGCCGGCGCGGGCGCGCATGAAGGCCCTGCTGGCGGACATTGCCGCCGAACTGCCCAACGAACTCGTCGGCGAGGCAGCCAACGGCATCGAGGCGCTGGAACGGCTGGAGGCGTCGCCCGCCGACGTTGCGCTGGTGGACATCCGCATGCCGAAGATGGACGGCATCGAGCTCGCGCGCCACCTCGCCGGCGCCGAGCATCCGCCGGCGGTGGTGTTCACCACCGCCTACGACCAGTATGCCGTGCAGGCCTTCGAGCTGAACGCCATCGACTACCTGGTCAAGCCGGTGCGGGCGCAGCGCCTGGCCGCGGCGCTGGAGAAGGCGCGCCGCGCCGCGCCGCCGGCGCGCGAGGCGCTCGCCGGCCTGGCGCCCGAGGCGCGCCGCCATCTTTCCGTGTCCGAGCGCGGCCGCATCCTGCTGATCCCGCTGGCGGACATCCTCTATCTCAAGGCGGAACTGAAATACGTCACGGCGCGCACGCGCGAGCGCGAATTCCTGCTCGACGAATCCCTCACGCACCTGGAGCAGGAGTTCGCCATCCGCTTCATCCGCGTGCACCGCAACTGCCTGGTGGCGCGCGATGCCATCTCCGGCTTCGAAAAGAGCGCGGCCGAGGACGGCGAGACGCACTGGACCGTGCTGCTGGCCGGCCTGGAGGAGAAGCTGCCGGTGTCGCGCCGGCAATGGCCCGCCGTCAAGGCGGTGATCGCCGGCGAGGGAAAGGCCTGATGGTCGAATGGCTGCAGCCGGCCTGGGCCTATTTCTGGCGCGAGGAGTCGCCCTATGTGGTGTCGGCGGCGCTGCTGCTGGCGGCGCTGCTCTGGCATCTGCGCCCGGCCGACCGGCGTTCCGTAGGCTACATGCTCGGCCTGTTCGCGATTTGCCTCGCGGGCCAGTTCGCCGCCGGCGTGCTCGATGCGCGCGGCCTCTCCGCCGGCGCGGCGGCGGCGCACGAGCTGTTCGTGATCGGCTCCGGCCTGGCGCTGATCCGGCTGGCCGGCCTGTGCCTCTTCCGCGCGCTGCTGCCCGCCATCGGCTTGCGGCCGCCGCGCATCGTCGAAGACCTCGTCGTCATCCTCGCCTATGTCGGCTTCGCCCTGGTGCGCATGCGCCTGGCCGGCGTCGACCTGTCCGGCATCGTCGCCACCTCGGCGGTGATCACCGCGGTGGTCGCCTTCTCCATGCAGGACACGCTGGGCAACATCCTCGGCGGCCTGGCGCTGCAGCTCGACAGCTCGATCGAGGTCGGCGACTGGGTGAAGGTCAACGACGTCTCCGGGCGCGTGGTGGACATCCGCTGGCGCCATACCGCCATCGAGACGCGCAACGGCGAGACCATCGTCGTGCCCAACAGCCTGCTCATGAAGAGCAAGTTCACCGTCATCTGGAGCCCGGAACAGGCGACGCAGACCTGGCGGCGCTGGATCTGGTTCAACGTCAACTACAGCGCGCAGCCGGCGCGCGTCATCCAGGCCGTCGAGCAGGCCGTGGCCGGCGCCGACATCCCCAACGTGGCGCGCACGCCGGCGCCGAACTGCGTGCTCATGGAATTCGGGCCGAGCTACGGCCGCTATGCCCTGCGCTACTGGATGATCGACCCGCGCCCCGACGATCCGACGGACTCCGCCGTGCGCGCGCACGTGCTGGCGGCGCTGCAGCGCGCCGGCATCCGCATTGCCGAGCCGGAGTATTCGGTGCACATGATCAAGGAGAATGAGGCGCACCGGGCGGAGGTGCATGCGCGCGAGATCGGTCGCCGCCTCAGGGCCCTGCGCGGCGTCGGCATCTTCGCCGCCTTCAGCGAGGAAGAGCTCAAGGCATTGGCCGACCGCCTCGTCTATGCGCCCTTCGCGCGCGGTGACGTCATCACGCGCCAGGGCATGGTGGCGCACTGGCTCTACATCCTGGTGGAGGGCGAGGCCGAGGTGTGGATCGAGCAGGCCGGCACGCGCCGCCTGCTGACGACGCTGCCGGCGGGCAGCGTCTTCGGCGAGATGGGCATGTTCACCGGCGAGCCGCGCCGCGCCACCGTCACGGCGAAGAGCGAGGTGGAATGCTACCGCCTCGACAAGGCCGGCTTCGAGGACATCATCCGCTCGCGCCCGGCCATCGCCGACGAAATGGCGGCCATCCTCACCGAGCGCAACATGCAGCTCGCCGAACGCGCAGGAGGCGCTCGGCGCAGAAGCCGAGGCCATGGAGAAACGGCGCCAGCACGCCAGCATCCTCGGCAAGATGCGGATGTTCTTCGGGTTGCCGGGCTGAGGCAAGCCGCCGGACCGGAATCCATCGTGCCACCCCGAAAGTCAGCCTCTGCAGGACGGCGCGCAAGATCGTGTGGGTTCCCGCGCCCCAGTATTGCGAAGCGTAGAACCAAAAAGGTCAGCATCGATTAACTCAATGAGAGAGATGAAAAAAAACGATGCTAACTTTAAAGGTACCGGAGTCGCAGGGCTGAAGTAGAAGTCAGCGCCCACGGGACGGCGGCCCGATGCGCGCGAGCCCTTCCTCTACAGCGCGTTCCGGATTGGACTGCCTCGTGTTTCCCCGAAAAGTCAGCCCCTGCAATACGGTGAGAACGATCCGGCGGGTCCTTGCGCCGTTTTCTTGCGACGCAATACGCCTACGATACGGATAGCCGCCGCTTGGAAAAGCGCGCATGCAGCTATGACGCACTTAAGATTGGTTTCGACCGGGAAACAAATCTCAACTACAACTACTTCAGGGATTACGATCCGAGCACCGGACGGTATGTGCAAAGTGATCCGATTGGGCTGATGGGGGCATCAATACCTACGCCTATGTCGGGGGGAATCCGCTGAGCTATGAGGACCCGACCGGAGAGGTGCCTTGGGTTGTCGCCGGAGCTGCTCATAGGTGGTCTCGCCGTCAACCTAAACGTCGAGATGAGACGCTTGTAGCGAGCAACGCCTCTCAGGACATCGACGACCTGGCAACAGGTTGGAGCCGCAGCCGCGAGTGGAGCGATTGCAGGCGCGTATAGCGCCCTCCTGCAGGACCCCTGCGTGGACCATTGCGCGCGCGATTGGTGCGCGAGCCACGAGCGGACTTGCGGCCCACCACCCCGAAAGCGCCGCGTTCTCCGCTGCGGGTGGTTACGTGTGAAATAGGTCGCAGCAAATTGCATCGATCCAGAGAATGCATCAAGTCCCGACGAATGCGGCGCTGTGGGCAGGCGTGGGTGGCGGGCAGTCCGCGGGGGATTCATCTCAGCATCTGCGATGTCACAACTATAAGGCAGGCTCAGTATTTGGTTCCGACTACTTTTCGGGCAGGCGTCAACAGAAGCGCAATCGTGCCGTTGGTAGCATCATCGGCAGCCGTCGGAGGCGGTGCCGTTTTCGGGTGGCCCATCCGGGTTCACGACGTCTTCCGGACGGGCCGGATGCCGATGAGCGTAGAGATAGCAGTGATGGGACTTCTCGGAGCTGCCCGAAGGCTTTGTCTTTATTCCCTGGGTGGTTGGATTGATAGACCCTATTGTCCGGATATTCTCTTCCACTCGAGCCACATTGGTTGCCCAGACACATCGGTTGAGTGTGTGTTTTCATCCGTTCTGCTCATGTCTACTTGGGACTCGGTCTCGTATGGATGCGGGCGCTCAGCGTCGGCGACGGCAGCGAGGGTCAGCTGTTCAAGGCGTGGCTTGGCGCAGCACTCGTCGGAAATGTTTGTGTATCTCGGCACAGCGAGATAGAAGGGGAAAAGAACGAAAGCCCAATTTCAAAGTGAGCTTTCTGCAGGGACAGGTCTCAAACGCTACTGCCCGGCCAGTACTTCGACAAGGAAACCAATACCCACTACAACTACTTCAGGGATTACGACCCCAACACCGGACGGTACGTGCAGAGTGATCCGATTGGGCTCGCCGGAGGAATTAATATGTACACCTACGTTCACTCTTCTCCGCTCTTGACTGTAGACTCCACTGGCGAAGGCGGATTATTGGCCTGATTGGCAGCGCAGATTATTGGCGGGAGCTTACATAGTAGGGCAAGTCCAAAGTGGCAGTCAGATATCGGCAAGCGGCCTCCTGCTGAACACGTTGGCAGGAAGTATTTCGGGAGCATCGGGAGCATACATATACACCGGAGTAGCAAGGCTGGGGCTCAGCTCTGCAAGGAGTCTGTTATTAATGCCGCCGGAAACTCGGCGGTCAATGTCGCGCTCAACGTGCCGATTCAAATGGCGAGAACGTCAGCAGGGCCAGCGACGGGTCAACAGTATTGGCGTTACCGCCTATCAATCGGCGTTCTGGGGAGAAGCCGGAGGGATATCTTGGCGCGCGCATTGCGGGCGTTGCCTCCGTCGCAGGTGCCGCTGCTCAGCAGTACGCGAATCGTGCTGGGAATTATCCTGCTCCCGAATGGACCTTACATTTACCGGAACAATTGGCCCAGTTGGAAGCGCCATCCCAGGGCCGTGAACGCTGCCAGCTTTGCGACTGGCAATGTCATCCGAGGGACACGCACCAGTCACTCCTCCCAATGGGCAGCCATAAGGAGATGTCTGTGTCCCTTCTTGATCATCTTATCGTTCAACAAAAGCAAATACTGAAGGGTTGGTATGTGCTCCAAGCCTTTGTCATCGCTCGAAATTGGGTACACTGCTCTTTGCCGGCGGTATTTCTGTAGGTACGAAGGTTCTGATAAGTGGTGTATTTGCACTTGCTGTATTTGTTATCGGCTTTTGCGGGTACTGTTAATCAGCTTTCGGGTCGTCGAGAAAAGCCAATCGATAGACGAGAAACAAAGTCAGAAATAGAGGAACCTAAAGGGGTCGGACTCGGATGGTTTCGACCGGGAAACAAATCTCAACTACAACTACTTCAGGGATTACGATCCGAGTACCGGCAGGTATATTCAGAGTGATCCGATTGGGCTCGCTGGCGGCATTAATCTCTATCAGTACGCTAATGCGGCACCTACGGTATATGCCCCACCCGTATGTATTAAGCCCCCGGACCTTTCATACCACCTGTTAAACGTTCTGATACCATTTGGTCCCCGCGGGACATGGGAGGGGCCATTTGGCCCTGCATGTGGTTCAGGAAAAAAACGCTCAATGGGTCCCCATGGTCCTTGGAAAGAGGCTTGCGAGCAACACGACAAGTGCTATGAGACATGCGGAGTTACGCAGTTGCAATGTGATCTCCAGTTTATGTTTGATACAGGCTTAAACTGGATGTATTCGAAAGTCTCGGTTCGCTATTTTGGTGAAGCTCCCTTCAATGGAGGCGCAAAGAAAATGCAACTGCAGCGTGAGACGAAAACTCGTCTTCTATACGTCACACCGCGAGTGCTTGCGGGCTCTACTGGGGTTTGCAGCTCTATTGGGAATACTTTCCCGTTCTCATACTTTCTTGGCAACGACATTCACGGTCGCTGGTACCGTCATGGTTGTCAGCACAATCGCGGACTGGTACCGAGACCCTCAACAGAAAATAAAATAGGGTTGAGTACCGGCTGTGACCTGTGGTATTGGTGCGGCTGCGGGCCTTGTTCTAGTGGCGGACAGTCTTGGGCGCCCCCAGGAGGGATTCAGTGGGACATTGTGTGAACGAGAACATCAAGTGTTCCGTGTTTCTGGTTATCGCTTGGGTCATCGTGCGTTACGAGTAGCGAAGAACTCTAGGGTCAGGGTTCTGCAGGTACAGATGATGAGACGCGAAGCGGGAAAATGGGGACATACCTGAGTCAACTGTACTTTCACGGACAGATTTGAAAGTAGGCACGTCTGGTGGAAGTCGATGGAAGCTGATCGAGAGGTGAATTCGGAGTGGAGCTGTACACTTTCTGCCACAGCAAGGAATTCAAGGCTGAGTGGGCCGTTCGCCTGCTGGAGTTGGGCAGAGGACCCGCGACGCAGTTGGCGCTGGAAACCAGGAATACGACGCAACCAGTTGCACAAGTGGCAAGCCCAGC
>CAVPHH010000006.1:0-153037 GCA_963704195.1 uncultured beta proteobacterium
GCGCGCCGTGCGCGCGCCATGCACGATGGCGCAGGCCAGGGCCGCCAGGCCGATCCAGGGCGGCGGCGCGCCGGCGAGGTCGAGCGCGGCGAGCAGCAGCACCACGCCGACGGCAAGCATTTCCAGTTTAAGGTTGAACGGCGCCTGCTCGCCGCGCCCCTTCTCGCGCAGGGCGTTGCCGGTGAAGATCGGCGTCAGCACGCCGCCCTTCAGGACGTAGAGCACGATGATGGCGTAGATCGCGCCGCGCAGGCCCTGGCCGGCGAGGGCGGTGTGCGCGGCGAGGATGCCGTAATGGTAGGCGGCGTTCGCCGCCGCCAGCGCCAGCAGGATGGGCAGCAGCAGCAGGTAGAGGCGGTTGGCGGCGCGCATGAGCTGCGGCGCAACCATGAGGAAGACCGCGGGGAAGAGCAGGAGGTTGACGACCGCCGGCGCCAGCGGCGGCAGCCAGGGCGCCGCCCAGTAGGCGATGCGTCCGGCGAGCCAGAGGACGACAAGCAGGGCGAGTCGCCCGCCCTGGATTTCCTCGGTGCCGGCCCAGCTCGGCAGGGCCGTCAGGACGATGCCGGTGATGATGGCCGCGGCAAAGCCGAAGAGCATCTCGTGGCCGTGCCACAGGCGCAGCGGCGTGCCGACCGAGGGCACTTCCCATATGCCAAGCCAGGCGCCCAGCCACACGGCCGCCAGCAGCGGCGCGTAGAGCGCGCCGAGGAAATAGAAGGGCCGGAAGGCGCTTGACCAGATCGGGTGGCCTGTGGAATGAGCCATGGCGGCAGTCAGTCGGGGTATCGCATCGGGGCGAATTGAATGGTTGTGTTTCCAGCGATTCCTGGCCGCATGATAAGGTAGAAAGCACGCATCCGTTCAATCTCCGGAGTCATCCATGGCCCATCTGCCCCCGCTGCCCCGCGAATCCGTTCCCGAGTTCAGGGAGCGCTTCGACCATTACGCCGCCACGCGCGGTTTCGTGCCCAACAGCATCCTCACCATGTCGCGCCGGCCCGCCATCGCCCGCGCCTTCATGGACCTCAACAAGGCGGTGCTCTACGAGGGCACCGTGGCGGAGGAACTGAAGATGCTGGTCAGCCTCATCGCCAGCCAGGCCGCCGGCTGCCGCTACTGCCAGGCGCACATGGCCAATCTGTCGAGCATCTACAAGGCCGCCGACAAAAAGATCGCTGCGGTGTGGGAATTCGAGACCAGCGAGTTGTTCAGCGAGGCCGAGCGCGCTGCGCTGCGACTGGCCCTGCACGCTCGCTGCTGCCCAACGAAGCCAGCGACGCCGATTTCGCAGGCGCTGAAGCGCCATTTCGACGAAGGCCAGATCGTCGAGATCGTCGCCACCATCGCGCTGTTCGGCTACCTCAACCGCTGGAACGACACCATGGCAACCGATCTCGAAACGCATCCGGCCAAGGTTGCCGAGCGCACGCTGGGGGAATCGGGCTGGGACGGCCGGCAAGCACGGCACGGGCTGAGCAGCCAGCGGTGCGGATCAGGAACGATTCCTGATCCGCTTGCTCTTGCTTGCTCCCGCAGTCAGGGTCTATGCCGCCCGTGCGGGGGCTTCGGTCGTGCGGCGGAGGAGCTTTCCTTCGAGTTCGGCCTGTGTGGCGCGGGCCTGGGCGATGGCGCGTTCCTTCACCGGGCCGTAGCCGCGGATGGATTCGGGCAGGCGGGCAAGGGCGAGGGCAATCTCCGGATCGATCAATTCGTAGCGGGCGAGGAGGTCGTCGACCAGGCGTTCGTAGTCGGCGATGAGACGGCGCTCTTCCTGGCGCTCGGGAATGCGGGCGAAGGGGTCGAAGGCGCTGCCGCGCAGGAACTTGAATTTCGCCAGCAGCCGCATGGCCGGCAGCAGCCACGGCCCGAAGCTGCGCTTCTTCGGTTCGGTGCCGTCCTGCGCCGGGCGCTGCCAGGGCAGGGTGACGTGGAATTCGAGGCGGTAGTCGCCCTCGAAGGCGGCATCCAGCGACTGGCCGAACTCGGCATCGGCGAACAATCGCGCCACTTCGTATTCGTCCTTGTAGGCGAGCAGCTTGAAGTAGTTGCGCGCCACCGCCTCGGCCAGCGGCGCGGCCTTGCTGCCGCGCACGCGCCGGAGCAGCGAGGCGTAGCGCTCGGCATAGGCGGCGTTCTGGTAGTCCGTGAGGAAGGCGACGCGGCGGGCGACGGTTTCGTCGAGCGAGGTCGAGAAGCGGTGCGTCGGCAGTTTTGCTTCGCCGCCGTGGGCGATGGCCTCGACGCCGGCCGGGTCGTGCGCGGCGCGGCGGCCCCAGTTGAAGGCGCGGCGGTTTTCCTCGACGGCGGCGCCGTTGAGTTCGATGGCGCGCAGCAGGGCTTCGGCGGAAAGCGGCACCAGGCCCTTCTGCCAGGCGTAGCCGAGCATGAAGATGTTGGTGGCGATGGAGTGGCCGAGGAGCAGGGTGGCGAGCCGCCCGGCGTCGAGGAACTCGGCCTGCTCGGGGCCGACCGAATCGATCACCGACTGCTCCATGGCGGACAGGGGAAAGGCGTGGTCGGGGTTGCGCAGGAAGTCGCCGGTGATGGCGCGCCCGCTGTTGACGATGGCGCGGGTGTGCCCGTGGCGGTCTTGGAGAGGGCGTCATCGCTGACGGTGACGATGATGTCGCAGCCGAGCACGAGGTCGGCGTCGCCGGTGGTGATGCGCGCCGAGTGGAGATGGTCCTGGCGCTGGGCGATGCGAATGTGGGACATGACGGCGCCGCCTTTCTGCGCGAGGCCGGTCATGTCGAGCACGGTGGCGCCCTTGCCTTCGAGGTGGGCGGCCATGCCGACGAGGGCGCCGATGGTGACGACACCGGTGCCGCCGACGCCGGCGACGAGGATGCCGTAGGGCTTGGCCAGCGCGGGCAGCGTCGGCTCGGGCAGGCCGGCGAAGGCATCGGCGGCGCGTTGCCACCGTCCTGCCGCGCCTGACTTTTCCGCCGCGCGACGGTGATCAGGCTCGGACAGAAGCCGTCGAGGCAGGAGTAGTCCTTGTTGCAGCTGAACTGGTCGATGGCGCGCTTGCGGCCGAACTCCGTCTCGACCGGCACCACGGCGAGGCAGTTCGATTTCACGCTGCAGTCGCCGCAGCCTTCGCAGACCAGTTCGTTGATGAAGACGCGCAGGTCGGGATCGGGATAGGTGCCGCGCTTGCGCCGGCGGCGCTTCTCGGCGGCGCAGGTCTGGTCGTAGATGAGGACGGTGACGCCGGGGATCTCGCGCAGTTCGCGCTGGGTGGCCTCGAGCGCCTCGCGGTGGCGGATGTCGATGCCCGGCGCGAAGTCGCGCACGCCCTGGTATTTCTCCGGCTCGTCGGACATGACGACGATGCGCGCCACGCCCTCGGCGGCGAGCTGGCGCGTCACCTGCGGCACGGTGAGCGGGCCGTCGACGGGCTGGCCGCCGGTCATGGCGACGGCGTCGTTGTAGAGCAGCTTGTAGGTGATGTTCACTCCGGCCGCAATGGCCGCGCGGATGGCGACGATGCCGGAGTGGTAGTAGGTGCCGTCGCCCATGTTGGCGAAGATGTGCTGCGTGCCGCTGTGCGGCGCGGTGCCGAGCCAGGAGGCGCCTTCGCCGCCCATCTGCGAGATGGTGACGGTGTTGCGTCCCATCCATACCGCCATGAGGTGGCAGCCGACGCCGCCGAGGGCGCAGCTGCCTTCCGGCACCTTGGTGGACTGGTTGTGCGGGCAGCCGGGGCAGAAGTAGGGCGTGCGCAGCAGCGCCAGGCGCGGCTTGGCCATGGCCTTTTCCTTGGCTTCGAGGAAAGCCAGCCGCTCGCGGATCTTTTCCGAGGTGTGGAAGCGGCCGATGCGGGCGGCGATGGCGCGGGCGACGAGGGCGGGGGTCAGTTCGGCGGTGGGCGGCAGCAGCCACTGGCTGTGCGGCACCGGCCATTCGCCGGATTCGTCGAACTTGCCGACGACGCGCGGGCGCACGTCCTCGCGCCAGTTGTAGAGCATTTCCTTCAGTTGGTATTCGATGATCTGGCGCTTTTCCTCGACGACGAGGATCTCCTCCAGGCCTTCGGCGAAATGGCGCACGGAATCGGCTTCCAGCGGCCAGGGCATGCCGACCTTGAACAGGCGCAGGCCGATCTCGGCGGCGTGCGTTATCGTCGATGCCGAGGTCGTCGAGCGCCTGGCGCACGTCGAGGTAGGCCTTGCCGCAGGCGATGATGCCGAGGCGCGGCCGCGGGCTGTCGATGATCATGCGGTTGAGGCCGTTGGCGCGAGCGTAGGCGATGGCGGCGTAAACCTTGAACTCCTGCATGCGCCGTTCCTGCGCCAGCGGCGGGTCGGGCCAGCGGATGCTGACGCCGTCCGGCGGCAGGGCGAAATCCTCGGGCAGCACGATGCGCACTCGCTCGGGATCGATCTCCACCGTGGCCGAGCTCTCCACGGTGTCGGAAGTGACCTTCATCGCCACCCAGCAGCCGGAGTAGCGCGACATGGCCCAGCCGTGCAGGCCGAAATCGAGATACTCCTGCAGTCCGGACGGGGCGAGCACGGGAATGGCGCAGGCGGAGAACATGTGTTCGCTCTGGTGCGCGATCGCGGAGGAGCGGGCGGAATGGTCGTCGCCGGCGATGAGCAGCACGCCGCCGTGCATCGCGCTGCCGGCATGGTTGCCGTGCTTGAAGACGTCGCCGCAGCGGTCAACGCCGGGGCCCTTGCCGTACCACATGGCGAAGACGCCGTCATACTTCGGCGCTGGGAAAAAATCCAGTTGCTGGGTGCCCCAGACAGCGGTTGCGGCGATGTCCTCGTTGACGCCGGGCTGGAAGGTGATGTTATGCGGCTTGAGGTACGGCTCGGCGGCCTGCAGGGCTTGATCGAGGCCGCCCAGCGGCGAACCGCGGTAGCCGGATACATAGCCGGCGGTGTTCAGCCCGGCGGCCTGGTCGCGGCTGTGCTGCAGCATGGTCAGGCGCGCAAGCGCCTGTACGCCGGTGAGGAAGACGCGCCCACGTTCCAGTTTGAATTTGTCATCGAGTGAGACGTTCGCGATCATTGCAGTCCTTGTCTATGCCGGTCTTTAGCGGAAGCGCTATTCGCGGGTTGGAACGGTTCCGAAGCGGTTTCCATCGTCGCGAATATAGTACGCGCAGGCCGCCCATGTACGAAACCCATGGCGTCCGCCGGGTTACTTGCCGCCAGGTATTGTCAGAGCACGCGTCCGCGCTCAAGGGCTTCCAGATTGACGCTCCGGTGCTTTGGCGCACTGAGGGCTTCAGTCGCCGCTACGACCTCATCGTAGCCGAAGGGGAATTCCTCGCGGCTGGCGCCGAAGCCGAGCAACACGAGATTGGCGACCAGCGGCTGTTTCAATTCCAGCGCAACGGCGTCGGCATTGCAGCTGTGCACGTGCACGCCCATTTCGGCGAGCAGCGGTGCAACACCCGCATGCGGAAAGGCCTGCGTCCCTGAGGCATTGACGACGCACAGGGCGGACTTGCCGTCGCGGACGGCGCGCAGGAAAGGCAGGGTCCGATGCGCCTCTGTGCCGTCGAGGGCGAGGAGCAGGTCGGCCTCTCCCTCACAGACAAGCGGGCTCTCGAACGGGCCTATTTTCAGGTGAGTCATCACCGAACCGCCACGCTGCGCCATGCCGAATGTCTGGGATCCCAGAACCGGCAGGTTTCGACAGCGCGCGATTTCAGTGAGTATCTTCGCGGCGAAGAGTACGCCCTGCCCGCCGACACCGGCGATGACTGTCTGGCATTTCATAAACGCACCTCCGTCGATTCGGCTTGCCGCGGACGTATCGCGCCTTGTGCGCATACCTGCACGCAAACGCCGCAGTCGATGCAGGTGCGACGGTCGATGCTCACCATTCCGTCGGGCCCGCGCAGCAGCGCGGGGCACTCGAATGACGTCGTGCAATAGCCGCAGGCGATGCAAACACCCGTCTGCGGCATGCTGATTGCACTGCGCGGGCATTCGGCTGCGCAAAGGCGGCAGCCGGTGCACTTCGCCGGGTCAACGCGGTAGGCGCCATCGACCTTCGAGATCGCCGCGCTGGGACAGACTGCGAGGCAAATGTCGCAGTGCGTGCAGACGCCGCAATGGAAGCAGCGCTCGCCCGCCTCCGTGCTCGCCGCCTGCGAGCCGAGACCGAGATTGACCTCCTCGAAATTCCAGATTGCATCCTCGGGCGCGCGGTGCGGTGCGGCTGCTCGCGTCACCTTGCGGAAGAACGGCAGGCGTACCTCATTCGGCCCCGGAGCGGATTTCACCTGGCCAGCCCGTGGCGATGGAGTGGACGCCGCCTCGCCATACGCGATGCCCGCAGCGATGCCCGGGCCGCTGGCCAGTTGCAACGCCGGCGCATCGAGCGGGCGGCCGCCGAGTTGCGCGTCGATCGCCAGGGCTGCGCGCTTGCCGGCATTGATCGCACCGACGACCGTGCCGACGCCGGCACTCGAGGCATCGCCGCCGGCGAAGACACGTGCCTGCCGGCTGCGGCCCCAGGCGTCGATGCGAATCCGGCCGCTTTCCGCCAGATCGCCGGATTCGAGGTAATCGAGGTCTGCATCGCCGCCGATGCAAACCAGGACGCAGTCCGCAGTATCCGTCCGCGTGTGGAAGGGGACGACGGGGTCATCGGCCTGTGGCGGGGCCGCGGCGAGGTCGCGCAGGAACAGATTCAGCCTGCCGCCGGCGCCCGCCTCGAAGGCAACGGGAACCATGGCGTGATGGAGCGTGATGCCTTCGCTGCGTGCCGCCGTCACTTCTTCCGGGATTGCCAGCAACTGGTCGTAGTACACCTCGACCGTTGCTCCTTTGCGTCGCGCCGTGCGGGCCGCATCGATCGCGGTGTTTCCCCCGCCGATGATGGCCACCCGGGCGCCCAGCGCAGGGGCGCTGCCTGATCTCACCTGGCACAGATAGTCGAGGCCGTTGTGAACGCCTTCGAGCGTTTCGCCGGGGATGTTCAGCCGGCGAGGTTTCCACGCACCGGTGGCGATGAACACGGCGTCAAAGTGATCGAGATCGGACCAGCGGAGTTCCTTGCCGAGGCGCACGCCGGTATTTACCTTGACCCCAAGCGAGGCGAAAACCTCAAGCTCCCGTTCCAGCACCTTGGTCGGCAGGCGATATTCGGTAATGGCCCAGCGAAGCATGCCGCCGATTTCGGGCTGAGCCTCGTAAATCTCGACTGCGTGGCCAAGCCGCGCCAGATGATAGGCGGCGACAAGGCCAGACGGGCCGCCGCCCACCACCGCCACCCTCTTGCCGCTGGCCGGACCCGGGCGCACGTATTGCGCAGCGCTGCCGCCGCGATCGCCGGCGACGCGTTCGAGCGCGTTGATGGACAGCGCGCCATCATGGGCGGCGCGGTTGCACCCGTTTTCGCAGGGGTGGGGGCAAACGCGGCCGAGCGTGGAGGGAAAGGGGTGCTCCTCGTAGAGCATCGCGGCGGCCTCGGACCACTTTCCGGCGGCGCCCAGTTTCATCAACCGTTCGATGTCGTTGCCCGCCGGACATGCTTCCGAGCAGGGGGACAGCCGGTTAACATGGCGCGGCAACCAGTCTGGCGCCAGCGCCGCGTGATTCTCCGGCGAGCGTGGGCGGGGGCCGTGATGCACTTCGACAGGGATCGGCGTACGGTTCGGACCAAGCCCCTTTTTCTCGGTGACGCACACATAGCGCGCGACCACCACCGCGATTCCGCCATCCTCCTGCCGTGTATGGTCGAGCGCGTCGAGGAGGATGCGCTGGAAGGCCGCCAAGTCGTGCGGATCGGCGCGTTTCAGATAGCGGATGCCACAGCCGCTGATGAGTTTTTCCAGGTCAATGACGTTGCCGGCACGGCCGTCTGCCGTGGCACCGGATTCCGGCGTGGGCTGCATGCCGGTCATGCCGGTCGTGGCGTTGTCCAGCACCAGCAGGACGAAGCGCGCGCCGTTGTATACGGCGTTTTCGAGCCCTGCGGCGCCGGAATGGTAGAACGTACCGTCGCCGATGGTGGCGAAGATGGGCGGCGTTTTTCCGTCCTGCGCATAGGCATGGTAGAAGCCGGAAGCCATCGAGATCGAGGCACCCATGTCATGCACGGTATCGACCGCGCCCAGGTTCAGGCCAAGCGTGTAGCAGCCGATATCGCCGGGGAACAGCGCATCGGGAAAGGCGCGGCGCAGTTGGTAGAAAACCGCGCGATGGCCGCAGCCGGGACACAGCGTGGGGCGGCGAACCGGCAGACCCAGTTTCGCAACCTCCGCCTGCATGCGGTTGGCGCCGCGTTCAGGGATGTGCAGACCCGCTTCGGCGGCGGCCGACGCGAGCAGCTTTTCGAGCGTGGCCGGAGTGAGTTCGCCGTGCGCCGGCACATGCCCGCTGAGGCGCCCCCAGACCGGTTTTTGCAGGCGCATCTGCAACTCGACCGCGGCGTCGGTTTCCTCGAGGACGAGGAGCCGCTCGCAGCGCTCTGCAAAGGGCTCGACGAGCGCTTGCGGCAACGGGTAGGGGGTGACAATCTTCAGGATCGGCAGCCGGTTCGACAACCCGAGGGGCTCTAGCCGGTCCATCAGGTGGGCGTAGCAGACGCCGGAGGCCACGATGCCGAGCGGATAGGTCGCTTGATCGTCAGGATCGGGGTAGCTGGCGCGGTTGCCCGGCCAGTCGGCGAACTCGCCTTCTATTGCAGCCAGTTTGTCGTTGAGTTGCTGGTGCAACTGCATGCGCGCCCTCGGCGTTGCCGCCCAGCGCTGCGGGTTCTTCATGAAATCGGCCGGACGCAGCGGCGCGTTGACCTGGCGGCATTCGATCGCCTGCTCGGAGTGGCAGACGCGAACGGTCGGGCGCAGCAGGACCGGAATCTGATGCCGTTCCGACAGCGCGAAGGCGTGCGCCACCATGTCCCGGGCTTCCCGCGGGTCGGACGGATCGAGCGCTGGTATCTTGGCGAACAGGGCGAACAGTCGCGAGTCCTGCTCCGTCTGGGAGGAATGCAGGCCTGGGTCGTCCGCGACGATGAGCAGCAATCCGCCGACGACTCCGATGTATGCCGAGGAAAGCGCCGGGTCGGCTGCGACGTTGAGGCCAACCTGTTTCATCGCGACGGCGGCGCGCTTGCCGGCATAGGCGACGGCAAGCGCGGTCTCCAGCGCGACCTTTTCATTGGTTGACCATTCGGCGTAGAGTTCGAGCCCGAGTTCCTCCTTGAACTGGACTACCGCCGGCAGGATTTCCGAACTTGGCGTACCGGGATAGGCACTGATGAACTGGCAGCCGGCTTCCACCAGTCCTCTGGAGATTGCTTCATTACCCAGCAGAACGCGAAAATCTTTCGTTTGCATGTCCATGCCATTCCCTTTCGTGACGACACGAATTACGCAGCTTCGGTGCCGAAACTGCTATTCAGGAGGGGTAGGGGCGGAAGTGCGGCGATGGTGCCTGGCCGAAATCGCTCCCTCAACCAGCTAGGCGGGGGAAGTGACTTCGCGAACTATGGGTGGTGGTACACCACCAGGTTCGATGCAAGGTGGATATTTTATGAGATAGAGACGTGAGTGGCCGGCCCTGCGCGACCCCCTCGGAAGCATGGACAGCATGCCGGCTTGCCCGCTTCGGCTCTGCATTTACGGCCTTGCCATGCGCACGGAAGGGCGACTCGCAAGCGCAGACGGATCCGATGATGGCATTGAGCAGGGCCGGTGTCATGTGTGCGTGTCAGTTTCTGCGTACTGAATCATTTCAGTTGAGTACAAGGCCGCCCGCGAAATAACCGCAGGCGGCGTATCTGTCACTTCACGAACTGCGTCAGGTAGAGCGATATCATCGGGAAGGAGACTAGGATACCTAGTCGCACGATGTCGGCGGCGATAAACGGCATCACACCGCGGTAAACAGTCTTGGTCGGCACGTCCGGCAGCACGCTGCGCAGCACGAAGACGTTGAGGCCGACCGGCGGCGTGATCATGCTGATCTCGGTGACGACGACGACGATGATACCGAACCAGATCAGGTCGTAGCCGAGGTGCGCGACGAGCGGGTAGAACATCGGCACCGTCAGCAGGATCATCGACATGCTCTCCAGCACGCAGCCCAGCGCGACGTAGATGACCAGGATGGCGAGGATGACCAGGATCGGCGTTTCACGGAATTGTTCGGCATAGGTCGTCAGTTCGCCGGGCATGCCGGTCATGTTGATGAAGTTGGCGAAGATCAGCGCGCCGATGAGGATGGTGAAGATCATGCCGGTGGTGACGGCGCTGTTTACCAGGATGTGGCGCAGCAGGCGCCAGTCCAGGCCCTTGCGCATCACCAGGAAGACCAGCGAGCCGCCGGCGCCGATGCCGGCCGCTTCCGTCGGCGTGAAAATGCCGCCGTAGATGCCGCCGATGACAATCAGGAAGAGCGTCAGAACGGCCCACACCTGGCCCAGGGCGGTGAAGCGCTCGTGCCAGGGCATGGGATCGCCGGGTGGGCCGGCCTTGGGGTCGAGCCGCACCGACAACGACACGGCGCCCAGGTAGCAGGCGACAGCAAGAATCCCCGGCAGGATGCCGGCGATGAACAGCTTGCCGATGTTCTGCTCTGCCAGGATGCCGTAGATGACCAGCACGACGCTCGGCGGGATGAGGATGCCCAGCGTGCCGCCAGCGGCAATGGATCCGGTGGCGAGCGCATCGGAATAGCCGTACTTGCGCATCGACGGCATGGCCACCTTGGACATGGTGGCTGCGGTGGCGAGGCTCGAGCCGCAGATGGAGGAAAAGCCGCCGCAGGCGAGGATGGTGGCCATCGCCAATCCGCCTTTGCGATGGCCCAGGAAGGCATAGGACGCCCGATAGAGTTCATTGGACAGGCCGGCCCGGGTCACCAGGTTGCCCATCAGGATGAAGAGCGGGACGATCGACAGGGTGTAGGACATCCCTGTCTCGTAGGCCACCGAGCCGATCATCGAAAGGGCGGCGTGCGTGTTGACGATGTAGGCGAAGCCGGCAAACCCGACGAGGCCCATGGAAAAGGCGATGGGCAGTCGCAGGAAAGTCAGGCCCAGCATGACGGCGAAGGCGATCAGTGCTTCAAGCATGGAGTGTTACCTAGGATTCAACGGATGATTCTGCTCGCGCCTGGCTGAGCATGATGAGCAGGAGCACGAACGCCGTGACGGCGGCCTGAAAGCTCATGTAATACACCAGGGGCCATATCTTGATCTTCAGCACGGCGGTGAACTCGCCGTTTTCGAACATTTCCCCTGCCTTTATCCAGAGGCGCCAGGAAATGACCGCGAGACAGACACAGCCCAAGGCATTCAGCGCTATGTGCAGCAGCGGCTTGACGAAGCGCGGTATGAATTGCTCGAAGAGGTCGACCGTCACCTGTTCCTGCCGCAAGGTCACCAGGGGCAGTGAAGTGAAGATCAGCGCGCCCATGACGAACTCTGTGACCTCGAGCGCCCCCGGCACCGGCTCGCCGAAAAGATAGCGCCCGGCGACATCGATGCAGGTGAGCAGCATGATGAAAAAGAGGGTGAGGGCGGCCAGGCCGCCCAGTATCCTCACGAAAGGCCGTTCCCAACGGCCCATGATCGGGCCGTTGGGGTTGACTGATACACCGGCCACAGCTTACTTGCCGGACAGCTTCTGGATCTCGGCGCGGAACTCGGCCATCACCGCGGCGCCATCGATGCCCTTGGCCTTGGCTTGGTCGTACCAGGCCTTCTCCAGGGGATCCGTCTTGGCCTTGATCTCGGCCACCAGTTCCGGGCCGGCCGTGCGCACGATGATCGCGCCGGCTTGCATCGACTTCAGGCCGGCGTCGTCGGCGCCGTCCCAGACCTTGCCGGCCATGCGCGCGTAGTTCTCGCCGGAAACCTTCATGATGGCGTCCTGGTCGGCCTTGGGCAGGCTCTTGAACTTGGCTTCGTTCATCCACAGACCGAAACTGACGTTATAGAGGCCGCCGGGCACCACCGTCATGTGATTGATCAGCGGCACCAGCTTGAAGGCCGGCACCGAGTCTTTCGGGAAGAAGATGCCGTCGGCGATGCCGCTTTTCAGGATCTCATAGGTCTCCGAGGCGGGCTTCAGCAGCGGCACGGCGCCGATCGCCTTGGTGATGTTGACCACCACGCCACCGCCGACACGGATCTTCTGGTTGGCGAGTTCGGACAGACTGGTGACCTTCTGCTTGGTCATGTAGATCTGGCCGGGGCCGTGGGTCATCAGGCTGAGCAGGACGAGGCCTTTGTGCTCGTCCAGTTTGGCCATGTGCTTCATGTAGGTGCGGTAGTAGGCCACCGAGATCGCTTCGGCGGAATCGCCGAGGAAGGGGAACTCGGCCATCTTGGTCATGGGGAAGCGGCCCGGCGTGTAGCCGTGTACGGAGACCGACACATCGGCGAGGCCGTCGCGCACGGCGTCGAAGGTGCCCGGGGGGCTGGCCACGGCCTTCGGCAGCAGCCTGACCTTGACGCGCCCCTGGGTGGCCGACTCGACCTGCTTGGCCCAACCCATCATCATGTCCTTGGTGATGATATGGCTGGGCGGCAGCCAAGAAGACATGGTCAGCGTGGTTTCTGATTGCGCTGGGGCGGAAATTAGTGCGCCGGCCAGTAGTGTTGCGGCGAGAGTAGCGAGCTTCTTCATGTGATCCTCCTTTGGTTTGGCAGACAACTGGTTATTACATCAGGTATTTATTGTCTCTCTGTGTTTTAAGTGTTACATATTCTGCTATTCATAGGCTCTATTGTGTAACAGATATAAACCCTGTCAAGCCTTATGGTCATGGAGTACCGCTGAAATCCGGCTTGCGGCCTTGCTGGAAGGCGCCGATACCCTCACGCGCGGCGGCGGTGCAGGCGCTGGCGCCGAAGGCGCGATAGCCGATTTCGAGGGCTTCGGCCAGTGTACTCGCAGACGCGGCATCCCGCACGGCTTGCTCGAGGATGCCCGTTACTTCCCGACTCAGAGCCTGCCCGCCGGTAGCGACCGGTTCGATCGCAATCAACGGTTCAAGCGCCACGGCACCTTGGGTGATACCCGACGGTTTGCCGGCCAGCGCCTTGACCCGCGCCACGGACTGCGTGATGAGGCCGGGGATGTCTTCGGCGAGGCTGTCGACGACGCCCAGTTCGTGTGCCTGTTGCCCCTTCAGGCGCTCGGCGCGGCGCAGCATGGCGTGGAAAGCCGCTGCGGCCTGCGGCCAGCGGCGATAGGGCACCACCATGGCGCCGATGCCCGGCACGATGCCGAGCGTGATCTCGGGCAACTGCATCCAGGCGTTCTTCAGCGCGACGATGCCGTGGCAGCGCATGGCCAGTTCCAGGCCTCCGCCCAGCGCCATGCCGTTCAACGCGGCGACGACCGGCTTCTTCATGGCATCCAAGTGCACCAGCAGGCGCGAGCAGTCGCGCGCGTACTGGGTGGCGGCGGCGGCGTCGCCGAGCATGGAAGGGAAGCGGCCGATGTCGGCGCCGGCACAGAAGGCGCGTGCGCCATAGCCGATTAGGACGAAACCTTTTATGGCCGCGTCGGCTTCATGCTTGCGGATGACGGCCAGCACCTCGTCGGTGAGTTCGTCGTGCAGGGCGTTCATCGCCTCGGGGCGACGCAGGGTGATGACCTTGACGCCATCGGCCTCATCTACCAGCACGTGGCGCCAGAAGTCCTGATAAGCGGCGAGCGGCTTTTTCGGCATGGGCATGCCGGGGCGCTCGGCCTTGAGGCGGTCGAGGATGCGTTGCGTCTCGGCGACGCCCAGGTCGCGCATCAGTTCCAGCGGGCCTTTCCTGAATCCCAGCGCGGTGCGGCAGCCGAGGTCGAGATCGGCCGGCTCGCCGATGGCGCGGTCGAGGATGTCCACCGACTGCGAGAAGAGGATGCCGAGCAGCCGGTCGCGGATCGCCGCCTTCGTCTCCGTCGCGACGTCGACCTTCTTGCCGGGCGGCACGGTGACCCAGGTGTCCACGGAGCGGAAGACCGGGGCCGGCGTGTAGTGCGCGCCTTCCTCCTCGGCCTGCAGCGTGTTGGTCTCGGTGATGATCGGGTTGCCGCGCGCGAGATTCAGCACGAAGAAGGGGCCGGCGTGCACGAACTCCGCCGCGACGCTGTCGATCTCTGCCGCGGTGGCGCGCTCGAGCAGCAGCGCCGCCTCGTTGCACCAGTTGTCGAAGATGCGGTCGAGCATGAAGCAGACGGCATCCGCCGTGACCAGCGGCACCTTGCCGGTGGCGCAGAACAGCCAGCGCAGGTAGTCGACCACCGCCGGGTCGGTCTGCTCCCAGGCGATGACTTCCACCGCCGGGTTGCGCCAGGCCGGCGCGAAGAAGTGGGTAACGGTGGCGCGGCCCTTGTGCTTCAGTTCGGCAAAGATGCGCGCAGCCGGCAGCGAGCTGGTGTTGGAAGTGATGAGGGCGTCCGGCCGCACGATGGCCTCCACCTGCGCGAAGATGCGGCGCTTCAGCGGCAGGTTCTCGGTGGCCGCTTCGATGACCCAGTCGCAGTCGGCGAGCTGGGCGTAGTCCGTCGTGCCGCCGATGTTGGCAACGACGGCGGCGGCGTGCTGCTCGCTCATCTTGCCCTTGGCGACGGCCTTCTTCGCGTAGTCCTGGCAGCGCTGCAGGGCCTTGTCGATGGCAGCCTGGCTGACGTCGACGAGCGTCAGGCGGATGTCGGGCAGGGCGCTCTTCAGGTAGTAGCCGATGTCGGGGCCGATGGTGCCGGCGCCGATGATGGCGACGTGCTTCGGCAGGGCGCGCGCGGGCGTTTGCAGGAGGGGGTTGGCTGTAGTCATGTTCGTTTAGGCGATGATGCGTTCGTTTTCGAGCAGTGAAATCTCGTCGGCCGTGCAGCCGGCTTCCTGCAGCACGGTGCGGGTGTGCTCGCCGTATTTCGGCGGGAAAGTCAGCTCCTGGGATACGGCGGGCAGGTCGACCGCCAGCGGCTGCATGTGTACCGCCTTGCCGTTGGGCATGCGCGTCAAAGTCAGCTTGCGCGACACGGCGTCGAGCTTGCGTACTGCCGGAATATCGTGGATCGGCGCGTGCGGGATGGTGGCCTGGCGGAAATCCGCGGCGATCTCCGCCGTGGTGTACTTGCGCGTCTGCGTTGCCATGTCACGGTGGATGGCTTCGCGTTCCTGGTGGCGCCCTTCGTTGGTGACGCGCGTGACATTGCCGACCGCGGCGAATTTCGGCATCTCGGTCAGCCGCTTCCATTGCACGTCGCTGCCGATGGCCATGTAGATGAAGCCGTCCGCGGTCGGATAGACGTTGGTCGGGATGAACTTGCGGTGCTCGTTGCCGCAGCGGGTGATCTCGTTGGGCTGGCAATCGAAGTCGAGCAGCGGCAGGGTGGTAATCAGCCAGGAGGCGGCCGCCTGCAGCATGGAGACGTCGATGCGCATGCCCTTGCCGGTCTCGGCGCGTTCGGCCAGCGCCAGCATGACGTTGGCGTAAACTTCATCGCCGGCCTTGAGGTCGACGAGCGGCACGCCGGAGAGCGTCGGCGGGCCGTCGGCCGGGCCGGTCAGTTCCATGTAGCCGGCCATGGCCTGGATCACCGGATCGTAGCCGGGCGCGTCGGGATAGTCCGGCCCCATGGCGGAGATGCCGGCCCAGATAAGGTCCGGCTTGGCGGCGGACAGCGTCTCGTAGTCGATGCCGAGCTGCTGGTAGCGGCGCGGCACGGTGTTGCAGCAGAAGACGTCGACGTCGAGCTCGACCAGCAGGCGGCGCAGCAGCGCCTGCCCCTGCGGCTCCTTCAGGTTGAGGGCGATGGCTTCCTTGCCGACGTTGGGCGCGATGAAGTAGCTGCGGCGGTCGTCGTCCACCACCTTGCCGCCGATGTAGCGGTTGGGGTCGCCCGGCAGGCCGCTGCCGGTGGGCGTCGACTCGATGCGGATGACGCGCCAGCCGAGCTGGGCGAAGCGCAGCGTGGCATAGGGCAGGGACAGCGCCTGCTCCATCGAGAGGACGGTCCTTCGTTTCATGCCTTCTCCCCTCTTTGGAAAAGGGGGGGTGGGGGATGGGGGGCCGTCTCCCCCTTTGGAAAAGGGGGGGTGGGGGGGATTTAGCAGCGGTCAGCGCGGGCGTAGCGGCCGAAGAAATCCCCCCTGGCCCCCCTTTTGCAAAGGGGGGAATTTGCGCATGCATCGCCATCACGCCGCTTCCTTCCGCACCGCGTGCAGCGCCCTATAGACCTTTTCCGGCGTGAACGGCAGGGCCATGATGCGCACGCCGGTGGCGTTGTGGATGGCGTTGGCGGTGGCGGCGGCGATGCAGATGGCCGGCGCCTCGCCGACGCCCTTGGCACCTTGCGGGCCTTCGCCATCCATGGTCTCGATGAAGCGCACGTCCATCTCGGGGATCTCCGGCGCGGTGACCAGCTTGTAGTCGCGGAAGCCGGGGTTGCGCACCACGCCGTTCTCGACCATGAGTTCCTCGGTCAGCGCGTAACCCTGGCCCATGACGATGCCGCCCTCGATCTGCCCCTCGATGCCGAGGCGGTTGAGCACGCGGCCGACATCGTGGGCGCCGGTGACCTTGAGCAGTTTGACGATGCCGGTGTCGGTGTCCACCTCCACCTCGACCACCTGCGTGGCCCAGGCGTAGGCGGCGGAAACGTCGCCCTTGAATTGTTTGTCCTGGTGCTTGGAGGGCGGCTCGTAGTAGAAGGAGGTCATCACCAGCTCGGCCTTGTCGTTGAAGTGCAGCTGGCGCAGCAGCTTCGACAGGGTCATCACCACCTTGCCGCCTTGCGTTTCGACGATGTGGCCGCCGCGCAAGTCGAGTTCCTCGGCATTCAGGCCAGCCTGCGTGGCGGCGGCGGCGAGGATCTTGCCGCGCGCCTTCTTCGCCGCGCCGATGGCGGAGTTGCCGGCGATGAAGGTGGTGCGCGAGGCATGCACGCCGACGTCCCAGGGCGTGATTTCGGTGTCGTTGTTGACGACGCGTACGGCAGACAGCGGAAGTCCCAGTTCTTCGCAGACGAGCTGCGCCAGCACGGTCTCGGAGCCCTGGCCAATCTCGGAGGCGCCGGTGATCAGCGTGACCGAGCCGAAGTCGTCCATCTTGAGGATGGTGCCGCAGCCGTCGGACGGGTAGATCTTGGCGCCGCCGCCGACGTGCAGCATGGAGGCAATGCCGACGCCGCGCTTGATCCTGCCCGGCTTGTCGCGGTTGGCGATGTTGGCCTTGAATTTCTCCTTGTAGCCGCTTGCCGTGGCAGCGGTCGTCAGGCACTCCTTCAGGCCGCAGCTCTTGAAGTGCATGCCCTGCGGCGTCACTTCGCCGGGGTCCTGCGCGTTCTTCAGGCGGAAATCGAGCGGATCCATGCCGATCGCCTCGGCCATCATGTCCATGTGCTGCTCGACGGCGAAGGTGGCCTGCAGGTTGCCGTAGCCGCGGAAGGAGCCGGCGTAGGGGTTGTTCGTGTACACCGCCTTGGTGTGGTAGAGGCAGTGCGGTACGCGATACAGCGAGGAAATCGTCTGCATCATGACGAAGGGCGTGGTCGCGCCCCACGAGGTGTAGGCGCCGTTGTCGTGCAGGGTGTTGACGGTGCGGAAGGTCAGCGTGCCGTCCTTCCTGCAGCCCGAGCGCAACGTCAGGATGACCGGCTGGCGCGTCGGCGAGGCGAGGAACTCCTCCTCGCGCGTGAACACCAGCTTGACCGGCCGGCCGGTGGCCTTGGCGAGGAACACCGTGATCGGCTCGAAGGGATAGATGTCCAGCTTGGAGCCGAAGCCACCGCCAATGGGCGGCTGGATGATGCGGATGCGCGCCGGATCCATGCTGAGGATCTCGGCGAACTCGCGCTTGTGCAGGAAGGGCACCTGGGTGTTGGAGTACAGCAGCAGGTTCCCGGAGGAATCGAACTCGGCGATGATGCCCGAGACGCCCATGCAGCAATGCGTGACGTAGTGCAGGAAGAAGGTGTTTTCGAACACCACGTCGGATTCGCGCTCGCCCGCCGCCACGTCGCCCTGTTCGTAGTCGAAGGTCATGGCGACGTTGTCGGGCTTGCCGGCGTAGGCGATGGGCATGCCCTGCTTGAGGTGCTCGTGGCTGCCGTCGGCGCCGTGCGGTTCGGGATGGATCAGCGGCGCGCCCGGCTTGAGCGAGTCGTTCGGATCGGCAAGGATCGGCAGGTCCTCGTACTCGACCTCGATCAGCTTCAATGCGGCCTCGGCGATGGCCTCGGTCTCGGCCGCCACGGCGGCGATCTCGTCGCGCGTGCTGCGCACGCGGTCGGTCTTCAGCGGGAAGTGGTCCTTGGCGACGCCGATCGGGCGCTGGTACGGCACGTCGGCTGCGGTGATGACCGCATGCACGCCGGACAGCGCCTTTGCCTTCGAGGTGTCGATGCGCTTGATCTTCGCATGCACCCGGCCGGAGCGCAGGATCTTGCCGTAGAGCTGACCCTGCACGTCCAGGTCCTGGATGTAGCGCGTCTTGCCGCTGGCCTTTTCCGGCGCATCGAGTTTGGTGATGCGCTTGCCGATGAGTGAATCACGTTGGATGGTTTCGGGCATGGCTTACTCCTTGCTGGCCGACTCGATCGCGTCGACGATCTTGACGTAGCCGGTGCAGCGACACAGATTGCCCTCGATGCCGCGCTGGATTTCCTCGCGTGTCGGGTGCGGGTTGTCCTGCAGCAGCTGTTTCGCCTGCACCACCATGCCGGGCGTGCAGAAGCCGCACTGCACCGCGCCGGCCTCGACAAAGGCTTTTTCGATGCGCAGGCCGAGCGGGTCGCTGGCAAGACCCTCGATGGTAGTGACCTGTCTGCCATCGCACTCGACGGCGAAAAGCAGGCAGGAGTTGAGCGAGACGCCGTCGAGCAGTATGGTGCAGGCGCCGCATTCGCCCTCGCCACAGCCGTATTTGGTGCCGGTCAGGCCGGTGACGTTGCGGATCATCTCCAGCGCGCTCATCTCCATGGGCACCGACACTTTGGTCGGCACGCCGTTGAGAGTGAAGTTAATGACTTGTTGAGACATCTTCGAGGATCCTTTTCGTCATGTTGTGGATCATCTCCTTGCGGTACCAGTCGCTGGCGCGCACGTCGGAGATGGGATGCACTTCGTCGCGGGCCGCGACGGCGGCGGCGGCGATGGTGGCGGCGTCGAGCTTTTTGCCTTCCAGTGCTTCCTCGGTGGCGGCGCCGCACACCGGCGTCGGCGCCACCGCGCCGAAGGCGACGCGCACCTGCGACAGCGCGCCTCCTTTGAGGACGCCGCTGACGCCGATGGAGATGGCCGAGATGTCGAGCGCAGGTCGCGTGCCGAACTTGTGGAAGCGGGCGACAAAACCCTTCGGCGGCACGGGAATGCGCAGTGCGGTGAGCAACTCGGCCGGGGCGAGCCGGGTCTTGCCGGGACCGACGAAGAACTCCGGCAGCGGCATGGTGCGGCGGAACAGCTTGTCGTCGAGCATGGAGGCGAGTTCGACGCTGGCGCCGAGCACCAGCAGCGGCACCAGGGTGTCGCCGGCGGGCGAGGCGTTGCAGACGTTGCCGCCGAGCGTACCGGCGTTGCGGATCTGGTTGCTGGCGAAATGGTCGCCGGTGGTGACGAGCAGGGGCAGGTGCTCGCGCACCAGCGGGTGCGCCATGATCTCGCTGATGGTGGCGAGTGCGCCGATGCGGATCTCGTCGCCCTCGCGGGCGATGCCGCGCAGTTCCGGGATGCGGCGGATGTTCATCAGCGTGCGCTTGAACTTGACGCGGCCGGCGTTGGCCTGCGGCATCAGGTCGGTGCCGCCGGCGAGGATGGTCACCTCGCCGAGTTCCTGCAGCTGCTCCACTGCTTCTTCCAGGCTGGTGGGCGCCACGTAGTTGTCGAGTGCGGTCATCATTTTCCTTTCGGTTTTACTCCCTCTCCCGCCTGCGGGAGAGGGTTGGGGTGAGGGCATCGTCCATCTATCTACCCCCTCACCCCGGCCCTCTCCCCCGCTCGCGGGGGAGAGGGGATTTCAATCAAAAGCGTATCGGTTCCTGATATCGGCCAAAGACGTTCACGAGCTCTTTCGTCATCTCGCCCACGCTGGCATAGGCCTTGACGGCCTCGACCAGGGCCGGCATGACGTTGCGGCCGGCGGCGGCATCGGCGCCGACGCGCGCCAGCGCCTGCTTGACCCGCTCCGCGTCACGCTCGGCGCGGATCCTGTTGAGGCCGTCGATCTGCACCCGCGTGTCTTCCTCGTTGTAGGGGTGGAACTGCACCGGATGTTCCTCTTCCTGCTCATTGCGATAGCAGTTGACGCCGACCTTGGGGAAACTGCCGGATTCGATGTCGCGCTGCATCTGGTAGGCCTGGGCGGAGACTTTCGACTGGACGGCGCCCTCGGAGACCAGCTTGACGATGCCGCCCTGGGCGTCCGTCTCGGCCATGATCTCCTCCATCTTGGCGCGCATCTCGTTGGTCATGGTCTCGACATAGTACGAGCCGGCGAGCGGGTCGACCGTTTCGGTGAGGCCCATTTCCTCGATGAGCAGCTGCATGGTGCGCAGCGAGATGCGCGCCGAGTACTCGGTGGGAATGGTGTAGGCCTCGTCGTAGGAGCACAGCGCCATGGTCTGCGTGCCGGACAGCGCCGAGATCAGGGCGTAATAGGCGCCGCGCACGATGTTGATTTCCGGCTGCTCGAAGGTCAGCCCGCCGCCGCCGCCGGCGGCGATCATGCGCAGCCACATCGAGCCGGGCTTCTCGGCGCCGTACTGCTCCTTCATGATCTTCGCCCACAGGCCGCGGCCGGCGCGGAACTTGCACACCTGCTCGAAAAGGTTGCCGAAGATGTTGAAGTTGTACGACAGCCGGCCGGCGAACTCGTCAACATGCAGCCCGCGCTTGATGACCTCGTCGGCGTAGGCCTTGGCGATGCAGAAGGCGTAGGCCATTTCCTGCGCAGGGTTGGCGCCGGATTCGCGGATATGGTAGCCGCACACCGAGACGGGGCTGTACTTCGGCGCGTGCTCGGCGCAGTACTCGATGGTGTCGCCGACCAGGCGGATGGAGGGCTCGACCGGGAAGATCCAGGTGCCGCGGCCGATGAATTCCTTGAGGATGTCGTTCTGCGCCGTGCCGCGCAATTGCTTCACGTCGTAGCCGCGCTTTTCCGCCATCGCCAGGTACATGGCGATGAGGATGGCCGCCGCGCCGTTGATGGTGAGCGAGACGGTGATCTTGTTGAGGTCGATGCCGTCGAAGGCCACCTCGAAATCGCGCAGCGTATCGATCGACATGCCGACGCGTCCGATCTCGCCCTCGGCGAGCGGGTCGTCGGAGTCAAGGCCGATCTGCGTGGGCAGGTCGAAGGCGACGTTGAGCCCGGTCTGGCCGTTGGCGATGAGGTACTTGAAGCGCTTGTTGGTTTCCGCCGGATTGCCGAAGCCGGCGTACTGGCGCATGGTCCACGGCTGCTTGCGGTACATCAGGCGGTGGATGCCGCGGGTGAAGGGATACTCGCCCGGCTGGCCGAGCATGTCCAGGCCGCCGCTGGCCTGCACATCCACCGGGGTGTACAGCGGCTTGACCTCGATGCCCGATTCGTTGAAGACGGGCTTCAGTTCTTCCTTTGCCCTCTGGTTCATTTCACTTGCTCCCGAATGTAGTCGACGATGGCGTCGAACTTGCTGCCCGTCGGGAAAATGCCCTTGAAGCCGAGCTGGCGCAGGGCGTCGTGATCCTGCGCCGGCAGGTTGCCGCCGATCACCCACAGTTTGTCCTGCAGGTGGTTGGCTTCCAGCAGCGGCTTCAATTTGGTGCAGAAAGGGATGTGCGAGCCGGCCAGGCTGGACAGGGCGATGACGTCAACGTCCTCGTCCAGCGCCATGCGGGCGATGGCTTCCGGCGTCTGCCGCAATCCGGTGTAGATGACCTCCATGCCGGCATCCATGAGGGCGCGCACGACGACCTTGGCGCCCTGGTCGTGGCCGTCCAGGCCGGGCTTGGCCAGCAGCACTTTTATTCGCCGTGCTGTGGCGGCTGACTTTCCGGCGTTCATGAAGAAACTTCCTTTGCAATGATGAGTTTCAGAATCTCGCTGGTGCCGCCGCCAATCAGCGTGAAGCGCACGTCGCGCAGGTAGCGCTGCACCGGGTATTCCATGGCGTAGCCGTAGGAGGCGAGCACGCGCGCCGCCTGGTCGCAGATGCGCGCTGCCGCTTCGGTGGCGTTGAGCTTGGCCATGGCGGCTTCCTTGTGGTGCGGCCGGCCGGCGTCGCGCAGCCAGGCGGCGTAATAGACAAGGTGCGTGGCCGCCTCCAGGTCGGTGGCCATTTCGGCCAGCTTGAACTGGATGGCCTGGTAGCGGTTGATCGGCTTGCCGAACTGCTTGCGCTCGGCGGCATAGCGTACGGCTTCGTCAAGCGCGGCCTGCGCCACGCCGAGGGCCATGGCGCCGGTGATGATGCGGATCTCGGCGAGCGTTTTCCTCAAATGGCCCTCGCCGTCGCCTTCCTCCTGCGACAGGCGATGGCTGTCCGGCACGAAGCACTCGTCGAAGGCGACCTCGGAAGTGGGCAAGGCCCACACGCCCATCTTGTGGATCTCGCGGCCGACGATGAGACCCTTGAAGTCCTTCTCGACGAGGAAGATGGTGAGCTTTTTCTCCTCGCCCGCCTTGGCAAAGACGGTGAAGAAGTCGGCCACGGGCGCCGAGGTGATCCAGGTCTTCTGGCCGTTGATGACGTAGCCGCCGTCGACCTTCTTCGCGGTGGTGGCGATGGAATCGAGGTCTGAACCGGCGTTCGGCTCGGTCATGCAGATGGCGCCGATTTTTTCGCCTTTCAGCGCCGGCTTGAAGAGGCGCTCGAGGATGTCTTCGTTGCCGAGCATGTGCAGGAACTTGCTGCCCATCAGGGACTGCATGGCGACCGCGCCGGCGAGCGACATCGAACCGCGCGCGATTTCGGCCAGCGCCAGGGCGAATTCTGTGAGGGCGAGGCCGGAGCCGCCGACGTCCTCCGGGTAGCGCATGCCGAAGAAGCCGAGGTCCGCGAGTTCCTGGAAGAGGGCGCGCGGGAAGACGCGCGCCTCGTCCAGCGCGGCCGCCTGCGGCGCGATGCGCTCGTTGCTGAAGCGCGCGAAGGTGTCGCGGATCTGGCGCTGTTCGTCGCTCAGTTCGAAGTTCATGTGTTCAATTCAGCTTCCGTCATGCCGTAGTCGCGCATGGCCGCCTCTTTCGAGATCACGCCGTTGCGCACTTCCTCGCGCAGCAGCTTGCGGTCGCGCTTCTTCGGGTTGCCGTAGCCGCCGCCGCCGCTCGCCACCTGGTGGTACACGGTGCCCTTGGGCACGCCGGTGATGAGGTCCTTGTTCTTCGGCACCACGTTCTGGCCGTCCGGGTATTTCAGGCGGATGAAGTTGAGGCCGCCTTCGCCGCCGCCGAACAGGCCGAAGGCGGGCTCGAAGTCGCCGTCGCCGAAGGTGACCAGTTGTGTGTCGTCCGAGCCGATCTCGAAGATTGTTTCCACGCCGAGGCCGCCACGCCACTCGCCGGCGCCGGCGGAATCGGTGAGCAACTCATGGCGGATCAGCGTGTGCGGTGTCTGCTGCTCGAACATCTCGTAGTCCTGGTCGAGGACGCCGCCCGAGGCGTCGATCATGCCGATGTGGTCGTAGCCGTCGGTGCCGCGCATGCCGCCGGAACCGCCCTTCAGGCCCATGAAACCGATGTCCACATACTTCTCGTTGTTGCCCGGGTCGATGCCCGTCGTGAGCGAGGCGAGCAGGTTGTTCCAGCCGGCCGTGACGCGGTCCGGCATGACCGGCGCCAGCGCGCGCTGGATGGCGTCGGCGTTGGGCGGGCAAAGGTGGTTGCCGAAGGTGGTGGCCTTCGGATAGGCCGCGTTGAGGATGGTGCCCTCGGGGATCACGATCTCGATCGGCTGCACCATGCCCTCGTTGTGCGGAATGTCCGGATTGACCATCTGCAGCAGCGTGAGGATGGTGGCCGAGGCGCTGGAAGTGAAGGTGCCGTTCACGAAGCCGTTGGTCTGGGCGTCGGTGCGCGAATAGTCGAACTTGATGTGCCTGTCCTGCACCTCGATGTCCACGCGGATGGTGAACTTCGAGCCGACATGGCGGCCGTCGAAATAGACGAAGCCCTCGCCCGAGTAGCTGCCGTTGGGGATCTTGGCGATTTCGGCTTCCATCATCTTGCGCGTGGCATCGAACAGCGCCTGCTTGTGCGCTTCGTAGCTGCCGACGCCGTACTTTTTCAGCAGTTCGAGCAGGCGCCGCTCGCCCACCGTGCAGGCGCCCATCTCGGCCTTCATGTCGTGCTGCACGATGTCCAGGCGGACGTTGGCGAAGATCAGGTTCCACACGTCCTTGCGCAGCTTGCCGCGCTCGACGATCTTGACCGCCGGGATGCGCAGCGCCTCCTGCCAGACCTCGACCGCGTTCGGGTTGTAGCCGCCCGCGACGTTGCCGCCGATGTCGGCCTGGTGGCCCTTGACGGCGGTCCAGCCGACCAGCTGTTCGCCGACGAAGACCGGCTTGAAGACGGCTACGTCGTTGTTCTGGTTGCCGAGACTGAAGACGTCGTTGTGGAAGAAGACGTCGCCGGGGTAGATCTCGCCGTCGAACAGCTTGCGGATGTGCTTGCACACCGGCGCCAGAGAAAAGGCCAGGATGGGCAGGTTCTCGGTCTGCTCGAGCATGTGCCCTTCGGCGTCGTAGAGGCCGGTGACGTAGTCCTTGGCCTCGCACAGGATGGGTGAGCGGGTGGTCTGCTCCATGGAGATGCTCATCTCGTCCGTGATGGACTTGAAGGTCCGCGCGTAGACGGACAGCAGGATGGGATCGATCTTGGTGCTCATGCTTAGCCTTTCCGTAGGTCGGGCTTCAGCCCGACACCGTTGAAGGTTCCGTCGCCGCTGTCGGGCTGAAGCCCGACCTGCAGAGGTCTTCGCGCCCCTTCTGGAAGAGGACGAAAGAACCCAGCGCATCCACCGCACAGTCGAAGGACGCGCTGACGAAGATGGCGGTGGTTTCCTGCTCGATCATGGCCGGGCCGTCGACGCGGTTGCCGAAGCGCATGGCGTGGCCGTCGTAGACCGGGATTTCGCTGAACGTCTTCGACTCCGGGATATAGACGGAGCGCTTGACCTTCAACGCGTGGGCGGCGTCGGCGCCGGCCCAGGCTTCCTCGCGATAGGCGGGCTTGTCGGTGACGCCGATGGCCTGCACGCGCACGTTGATGATCTCGATCGGCGTGTTCTCCTGCTCCAGCGAGTAGCCGTAGAGGCGGTTGTGCTCGGCATGGAAGGCGCGCGCGATGGCCGCCGTGTCGCGCTGTGCGATCAGCTCGCGCGGCACGAGGAAGGACACCTCGTGGTACTGCTTGATGTAGCGGCAGTCGAGTTTCACGTCGTAGCGCCGCCGCGCCTCGGGGATACGCTCCTCGACGAGCTGGCGGGCGCCATCGGCGGCCATCTCGTCGATGATCGTCGCCAGTTGCGGCCAGTCGATCGACTCGAAGCGGGCGACGAAGGTGCGCACGAAGTCGTGTTTCAGCTCACTCATGAGCATGCCGAAGGCGCACAGCACGGAGGACTCGCGCGGCACGATCTGCAGCGGGATCTCCAGTTCCTGGCAGATGAGGCAGGAATGGATCGGGCCGGCGCCGCCGGCCGGGATGAAGGGGAACTCGCGCGGGTCGAAGCCGCGCTTGATGGTCACCTCGCGCACACCCTGGGCCATGTTGTTGCAGGCGACGCGGTACATGCCGGCGGCGGCTTCCTCGATGGAGAGTCCCATCGGCTTGGCGATATGCTCCTCGATGGCCTGGCGTGCCGCGGCGACGTCGAGCTGCATCTTGCCGCCGGCAAAGAAGCCGGGATCGAGATAGCCGAGCACGACGTTGGCGTCGGTGGTCGCGGGCAGGGTGCCGCCCTTGCTGTAGCAGGCCGGGCCGGGGTCGGCGCCGGCGCTTTGCGGTCCCATGCGCAGCATGCCGCCCTCGTCGAGCCAGCCGATGGAGCCGCCGCCCGCGCCGATGGTGTGGATGTCGAGCATGGGCAGGGCGATCTTGTGACGGGCGATCTCGCCGTCGTTCTTGATCATCGGCGCATCCACCGCCACCGAGGCTTCGAAGCTGGTGCCGCCCATGTCGGTGGTGATGCACTTGTTCTGGCCGTGGGGGCGCACATAGAAGAGGCCGGCACCGGGGCCGCCGGCCGGGCCGGAGAGCAGGGTCAGCGCCGCCTTCTCGCGCGCCAGCTGCGGCGTGATGACGCCGCCGTTCGACTGCATGATCAGCAGGAGGCCCTTGAAGCCAATGCCTTTCAGGCGCCCGACCAGTTGGTCGAGATAGTGGTTGAGCTTCGGACCGACGTAGGAGTTGAGCGCCGTGGTGCTGACGCGTTCGTAGAAGCGGATCGAAGGCAGCAGGTCGGTGGACACGGAGAGGTAGGCACCGGGCATTTCCTGTCTGACGAGATCACCCGCCGCCTGCTCGTGCGCGGGATTGGCAAAGGAATTCATGAAGCAGATGGAGACTGCCTGCACGCCTTCCTGCTTGAACAGGTCGATGGCCCGCCCGATTTCCTCGAGAACGAGCGGCGCAGTTTCGCGTCCGTTGCGGTCGAGGCGGCCCTTGATGCCGGCGCGCAGGTAGCGCGGCACCAGCGGCTTCACGTTGGTGTAGCGGTTGTTGTATTGCTCTTCGCGGATGCCGCGGCGCATCTCCAGCGCGTCGCGCACGCCTTCGGTGGTAAGCAGTCCGCACTTGGCGCCGGTGCCGGTCAGCGTGGCGTTGGTGGTCACCGTGGTGCCGTGCACGATGGTGTCGATAGTGGGCGCGAAGGCCTCCAGGGATTGCGGCGGGTTCATGCTGGCCGCGATGGCGGTCAGCCCGTTCACCACGGCGATGGAGGGGTCCGAGGGTGTCGAACAGGGTCTTGAAGATCGCCGGTTCGGCATCGTCGCGCGTGACGACGAAGTCGGTGAAGGTGCCGCCGACGTCGATTCCTATTTTTAAAGCCATGAAGTGCGCTCCGTGTGCATTTGCATATGGTTACTTTCAGGCTGTTTCTTCGTGGGCGACCATGCGCCGCACGTCATCCTTGCGAATCTTGCCCAGGGCGGTCTTCGGCAGCTGGCCGACGAAAACGACTTCCTTGGGATGCTTAAAGCGGGCAATGCGTCCCTCGAGCTGCTTCAGGACCTGATCCGCGCCGAGGCTGCGACCATCCTTCAGTGCCACCACAGCGACGACGACCTCGCCCCAGCGCGCGTCGGGCCGGCCGACGACGGAGGCTTCGGCAATGTCCGGGCATTCGAGCAGGACGTTTTCGATCTCCGCCGGGTAGATGTTCTCGCCGCCGGAGATGATCATTTCCTTCCTGCGGCCATCGACGTATAGGAAGCCTTCGGCGTCCAGGTGCCCCATGTCGCCGGTGTGAAACCAGCCGTTTTGCAGCACCGCGGCGGTCGCCTCGGGCGCATTCCAGTAGCCGGCCATGACGTTGTGGCCCTGGATGAGGATTTCTCCGGTGACACCCTGCGGAACGTCCTTGCCGAGATCGTCGAGGATGCGCAGGCGGCAGTGCCTGGCGGGTTTGCCCGTCGAACCGGCCTTGCGTACGGCGTCCTTGACCTTGAGGTAGACCGCGATGGGGCAGGTCTCGGTCGAACCATAGACTTGAATCAGCGGCACGCCACGGGCATGCACGGCGTGGATCAGCCGCTCCGGCACGATGGTCGAGCCGGTGGTGATCGCGCGCAGGCTGGACAGGTCCGCGCTCTGCCAGCGCGGATGTGCCATCATCATGTCGAGCTGCGCCGGCACCAGCACGGTGAGCGTGATGCGCTCGCGTTCGATGGCGTCGAAGGTCGCGTCGACATCGAATTTCGGATGCAGCACCACCGTGCAGCCGGCGGCCAGCGCCGGCGTGGTCTGGTTGTTGAGGCCGCCGACGTGGAACAGCGGCAGCGTCGTGAGGATCCTGTCGTCCGCCGTCAGGTCGTGCATGTCGGCGCTGTTGGCGGCATTCCAGAGCAGGGCATCCTGCGCCAGCAGCACGCCCTTGGGCTTGCCGGTCGAACCGGAGGTGTAGCAGATGAGCAGGGGTGCCTGCGCATCGACGCCGGTATCGCGCAGCGCGGGCGTGGTGGCGCGCGCCAGGAAATCGTCAAAGCCGATCCAGCCTGCCTGCTCCCCGCCCACGCTGACCAGCGTGACGCCGCCGAGCTCCGGCCTGAGTGTCTCCGTTTGGGGGATGAAGGGAGCTTCGACGAACAGCACGGCGGGCGGGCAGTCTTCCAGCATCTGCCGGTGTTCGGGCGCGGCCAGGCGCCAATTGAGCGGCATGAAAAGGGCACCGAGCCGTGCGCAGGCGAAGAGCAGTGCCAGCATTTCCGGGCTGTTGTAGCCGAGGTAGGCGGCGCAGCTGCCGCGCTTCACGCCGGCGGCCGTCAACGCTGCGGCGAACCTGTCGATCAGCGCCGCCAGGCCGGCATAGGAGGTCTCGCGTCCGGGAAAGCGAATGGCCGCCTTGTCGGGCGTCAGCCCGGCATTGTGGTCGATCCATTCGGCCAGGTTCATCTGCCGCTCCCTATGCGATTCAGGCGCCGCTCACTTCAAGCACGACGGCCATTGCCGTATCGCCCGCCGCGCAGCCGGTGAACAGGCCGAAGCCGCCGCCGCGCAAGACCAGTTCCTCGATCAGTTCGATGATCGCGCGCGTGCCCATCGGCGCCTGCGGGTGGCCCCATACGAGTGAGCAGCCGAAATTATTCATCGACATCAGGTCGGCGCCGGTCTGGCGGGAGAAGAAGATGTCGTTGATGGCGAAGGGGTTGTGCGTCTTGATCGCCGCCATGTCCTTGACCGTCTTGCCGGCCTGGCCGAGCGCCTGCTGCGCTGCCGGCACGGTAGCCTCGGGCATGTGGGCGAGGGCGGCGCGGGCGAGGCCGAAGCCGTGCAGGCGCACGGCGATCTTCGGGTCGGCGGACAGCTCGCGCGCCATTTCGGGAGTGGTGACGACCAGGGCGGCGTTGCCGTCGGCCGGGTGCGTCTGGCCGCCGAAGGTGACTGTGCCGCCTTCCATGACCGGCTTGAGCTTGGCCAGCCCCTCCGCGGTGGACTGATTGATGCCTTCGTCGCCGTCCAGTGCGCCGATGGTTTTCCTGTAGTTGGGCGCAGGCACATCGAAGGGCAGGGTCATGAAGCGCTTGAGGAAGGCTGCATCGTTAGCCAGCGCCTCGCGATACTGCGCCTCGCGGCGCAGCACGACCTCGTGCTGCTCGGCGGTGCCGATGCCGTGCTTCTTCGCCACGTTTTCCGCCGTCTGCAGCATGGAATGGCGCCCGAGCGGATCGCAGCCGAAGTTGTCCATCACCCAGTCCTCGGCGCCGCCGGTGCCGCCCGGGCCCTTCGGATTCGGGTAGTAGAGATGGGGGCCGTTGGACGTGCGGTCGCAGTTGATCACCAGCGCCGTGCTGCAGAGGCTGACTTCTATTTCCTGCACTGCCGCGAGCAGGGTGCGCACTCCGGTGGCGCAGGCCTGCATCAGCGTGGGGCCGCCCGCCTGGCCGGCGCCAATGAGGCCGGTAAGCCAGGGCAGGCCGTAGAAGGAATGCTTTTGCGGCACGGAGAAGCCGAGCGCGCCGTAGTCGAACACCTTCGGGTCGATCTTTCGCTTCGCCAGTTCGATCTTCGCCACATGGGCGGCGAACTCGATGCTGTGGAGGTTGGCGAAGCTGCCCTGCCAGCGCGCGAAGGGAGTGCTCCAGTAGGCGCCGTAGGGGATCTCGGCCTTGTAGCTCATGTCGGTTTCCTGTCTTCTATACGGGTTCGGTTTCAGGCTGATCCAGCCCGGTGGCGATGATGAAGGCGCGCTTCGCCTCGCCGAGGTGGTCGCGCATGGCGGCTGCAGCCGCCTCGCCGTCACCGGCGGCCAGCGCGCCGGCGATGCGCCGCAGGCCCTTGATGACGATGCCGCGGATCATCGCGTCGCCGAGGGTCAGGGCGCGGATGCGCATCATGTGGTCGGCATATTGCTCGATGGCGCGCACCAGGCGGCGGTTGGGCACCAGGTCCTTCCAGGCATTGCGGAAACGGATATTGGCCTCGCGGAAGGCGTCGGCATCGGCGGCCTTGAAGGCGGCTTCTGCCGCGGCCAGGGCCTCGTCGATCGGAGCGCGCACGCGCGGATCGGTCGTGAGTTCGGCGACGCGGCGCAGCGCTGCCGGCTCGATGAGAAAGCGCACTTCGTAAATGTCATCGACATCGCTCAGCGTCAGGGAGGGCACGACGAAGCTGCGGCCGTCGGAGGCGAGCAGCCCTTCGCTGGCGAGGCGCGTCAGCGCTTCGCGCACGGGCGTGCGCGAGACGCCGAGTTTTTCCGCCAGTTGAACTTCCTGCAGGGGCTGCCCCGTGACGATGGTGCCGTCGCGCAAGTGCGCGCGCAGCGTCTGGTATACCTGATCGCCCAGGGCAAGGGGGCGTTGCAACGGCTTGATTGTGGACACCAAGGGCGTACCTCCGCGACAGAATGGGACCTCGAGATCGAGCCTGTTCGGTGGATACTGTATACACGCCTGCCGGACGTGTAAAGATGAAGCAAAGTGCCGATGGCGCAACATGCCGGGCTGCCTGACTAGATCCGGCAACCGAGGCGATAGCCTTCGTGGATCGCGGCGTCGAGGCCGCGGGCAATCACCGTGTCGCCGGCGCCGTGCAGTTCATCCACCATCCACTGGAACTCGTTGAAGAGGTCGTGGTTGGGCTTGCGCGGCCCGGACACGATGATCGTATCGGCCGGCAGGAAGGTCTCTTCACCCTTGGAATTTCGTACCCGCGCGCCGTCTCCGGTGATCGCGATGAGTTGGGAAGACGTCAGGGTGCGGATCTCGAGTTCCTCGATCCAGGCGGTATGGCGCCACTTGAAGGAAGGCATGACGTCGCCGGCGATGCGCTTCTCTTCTTCCACGATGACCACATCGTGGCCCTGTTTCTTGAGGGACTCGGCCAGCGTCAGGCCGATCTTGCCGCCGCCGATCATGACGATGCGCTTGCCCGGCTTGACCTTGCCCTTGGCGACATCCAGCGCGTCGACCAGCGTGTCGTGGCCCTCGATGTGTCGGTAGGCCGCCATGTCGGTGCGCGCGCCCGCCGCGACGAGGCAGACATCGTACTGGTGCAGCACGCTGCGCATGAACTTGGCGTTGGCCTCGGTGTTGAAGCGGATCTCGATGCCCATCTTCTTGATCATGGTGTCGTAGTAGCTGATCACGCTGAATAGATCGTCGGGCCGGGCCAGGTCGTTGCCGGCATAGCCGAGCAGATTGCCGCCGATCTTGTCGCCTTTCTCGAAAATGGTGACGTCGTGGCCGCGCTTCTTGGCGGTGATGGCCGCTTCCAGACCGGCCGGGCCGGCGCCGATGATCATGATCTTCTTCTTTACCGCCGCTTCGGTGATGGCGTACTCCGGCTCGACCTCATGGCCCAGCGCCGGGTTCATGGCGCAGGTGTAGGGCAGGTCGCGGAACAGGCGCGACAAACAGTTCAATGAACCGATGCAGCGGCGCACCTCGTCGAGGCGGTCTTCGGCGGCCTTGTGGATGAGTTCCGGATCGGCCAGCATCGGCCGGCAGACTTCCCAGAAGTCAAACACGCCGTCCTTGATGCACTGGTCGGCCATGATCGGATCGGGCAGGCGGTTGCCGAAGGTGATGAGGGTGTCGGGGAAGAGTTTCTTGGCCTTGGCCGAGAGGTAGTTCCAGTGGCCGGGCGGCACGTCACGGCCGATGGAGGATTCCGGCGCCTCCTGCCAGCCCACCGTGACGGAGATCATGTCTACGCCGGTATCCACGGCCTGCTGCATGAGTTCGAAGCAGTCGTCCTCGCTGTTGCCGCCCCAGCGGTCCATCAGTTCGGCCCCGTTGAGGCGGATCACCAGCGGATGCTCCGGCGTGGCCTGCTTGATGGCATCGATCAGTTCGCGCATGAAGCGGCCGCGGTTCTCGATCGAACCGCCGTACTCGTCGCTGCGCTGGTTGGTGAAGCGCGAGTTGAAGTTGGCCAGCAGGTAGCCCATGAAGCTGGTGACTTCGGTGCCGTCGAAGCCGGCGCGGATGGAGCGCTTGGCGGCGTCGGCATGCTGCTGCACGACGGCCTTGATCTGCTCCTTGGTCAGTTCGCGCGGCGGGCGGAAGTGCGGCAGGGTCTGCGGCACCACGGAAGGCTGCACGCAGTAGCCCAGGTCGATGCCGCCGTAGCGGCCTGCGTGGAGGATTTGCTGGATTGCCACCGCGCCGCCGTCGTGGATGTACTGGGCGATGGTCTCGAACTGCGGCAGGAACTTGTCGTCGAAGATCGCCACCTGGCGGAAATAGGACTTGCCCTCGCCGAGCGGGTCAGGGTAGGCGCCCTGGTTGGTGATGATGCCGCAGCCGGTCGCGGCGATGACGCGCATGCGCGCCAGCTCGCGCGGAGTGATGAAACCATCACGGGTGTTGTAGTTGGATACGCAGCAGGCGCCGTACTTGACCATGTTCTTGGTCTTGAACTTGCCGATCTGGCCGGGCTGGAAGAGGTGCTTGAGCTTGAGTTCGCCGGGTCGGGTCATTGCGGTTCTCCTGTGCGTGGGGCACTAGACTGGGGTGCCCGGAATCCTGTGGATACTGTATACATTGGCACCGGGCGAGTCAATGCGCCGGCATCCGGAAATTCAAAAAAGAGCCCGCCAGGCGGGCTCCTTGCGCTGGGTCAGCCTTTTGGTTTGGCCAGCACCTGCTCGGCGAACTTCTCATCGAATACCGCGCCTTCCGCGACCAGCTGGCGATACTTGATGAAGTCGATGACGTCCTTGCCGGTGACCTTCTTCGCGTCGAAGGCGTTGAAGCCCAGCCAGGCCTCGTGGTTCATGTTGGCCGCCAGCCAGTGGCGGTTGGGCAGCTTGGCCTGGTCCCAGAAGAATTTCTTCTTGGCGCGGATGCCCTCGATCGACTTGATCAGGCAATGCGGGAAGAGGTTGCTGAACTTCCAGATGATGTCGTTGACCGCCTTGTCCAGCAGTTCGAAGTCGGTGGTGCACTGGGCCATCAGTTCCTTCGCCTTGGCGACCTGCTCCTTCGATACCGGTTCGCCGTAGACGATCTCGCCGTCATCGACATAGGTATCGGTGCGCACGAGCGGGTTGCGCACCCACTGGCCGTCCTTCTTCAGCACCGGGACGACCTTGGTGAGGAGGTTCTTGGCCTTCATCTTGTAGGCGCTCCAAGTCTCGCAGGAGACGCAGTTGTACATGGCGTCCTCCATGTTGAGGAACCAGGGCAGGAAGTCGGTCGAGCCGCCGTCCGGCGCGGAGCCGTGCTTGGGGCCGGCCTGGCCGTAGATGGCGAGGTCGGAGGAGATGGTGAGGTCGGTGGCCATGCCGATTTCCTGGCCGCCGGCGACGCGCATGCCGTTGACGCGGCAGATGACCGGCTTCTTGCAGTTGAGGATGCCGTCGACCATGGCGTTGAAGAGGTCCATGTACTCGCCATACTCGTTCGGCCGCTTCGAGTAGTAGGCAGAGTACTCGGCGGTGTTGCCGCCTGTGCAGAAGGCCTTGTCGCCCACCGCGGTGAACACCACGGCGACGATGCGGCGGTCGCTCGAGGCCTTCTGGAAGCCGGCGATGACGCCCTTCACCATCTCGGTGGTGTAGGAGTTGTATTGAGAAGGGTTGTTGAGCCAGATCCAGGCCGAGAAAAGACCTGCTACCGCCTGGCCCTTGTCGTCGGTCACCGGCCGTTCTTCATAGACGACAGTCGGCGCATCCTTGCCGAAATGGGAGTTGTCGAAGAGCTGGTGATCCTTCAGCTCGTTGTCCCTGCGCAGCCATTCCAATGCCATGTTGTTTCTCCTGATGTGTGTGGGTTCAGAAATCGGGGGTGAGGATGACGCGCTTCTTCAGCTTGCCATGGTGGGCTTCATCGAAGACCTGTTCGATCTGGCTCATCGGGCGCGTCTCGACGAAGGGCCCGAGGGCGATGCGGCCGTTAACGCACATGTCGAGCACCAGCGGATAGTAGGAAGGCAGGCAGCCCCAGGTGCCGATCAGCTGCGCATCGAAGGCCATCAGCTTCGACAGCATGTAGGAAGTCTCGTCCGTGCCGTAGCCGACGATGACCAGCGTGCCGACGAAGGAGAGCAGGGACAGCGCCAGCTCCTGGCCGGGCTTGGTGCCGGTGACTTCGAAGATCTTCCAGCCGTAGGCGGAGGGCACGCCCTTTTCCTTGCAGATGGCCTTGAAGAGCTCCTTCACTTCCTTGGCGCTCTTGCCCTTCGGGTTGATCACGGCGTCGGCGCCGTAGCCCTTCATGAACTCGAGCTTCTCGTCGTTGATGTCGATGCCGATCACCACCTTGGCGCCGAATCCCTTGGCGGTCTGCGTCATGAAGCTGCCGACGCCGCCGGCCGCGCCGATGACGATGACCAGGTCGTCGGCCTTGAGGTCGGCACGGATGGCCGCCTGGTAGGGCGTGGTGACGGCGTCCGCCACCACCGAGAGGTGTTCCAGAGGTATGTCCTTGCGGTCGTGCACCACGCACAGGTCCTTGGCGGGCACCGGGATATGGCTGGAATAGCCGCCGTAGATGCCCATCGAGTTGCCCGGCATCTTCTGGCTCAGGCAGCGGTTGCCGCGGCCGGACTTGCAGATCTCGCAGGCATTGCAGGGGAGCACCGCCGGGATGATGACTTCCTTGCCGACCATGAGCGGCTCGTCGCTGGCGATGACCACGCCGGAAATCTCGTGGCCGAGCGAAAGTGGCGGCTTCTGCACGGTGGGCACGCCCATGTAGAAGTAGGACAGGTCGGTGTGGCAGACGCCGCAGCCATGGATCTCGACCAGCGCTTCGCCGGGCTTGAGTTCAGGCGTCGGGATTTCCGTGCGGACGAGCTTGCCCGGCTCGGTCATCTGCCAGGTGTGGATGGTTTTCGGGATCATTGCTTCTCCAGTATTGTGCTGCGGTTCACGCGATTGAAGAACCATGGATTCCCGCTTTCGCGGGAATCGGTTCCGCCTCACTTGTTCTTCCACACCGGTTTGCGCTTCTCCATGAAGGAGTTCAGGCCCTCGACGGCATCCGCCGTGGCCATCAGGTCCTTCAGGTAGATCTGCTCGACGGTGAACAAGGCTTCGAAGAAGGGTTTGCCGGCCGCTTCGCGCACCGCCTTCTTGGTGTACATCAGCGCCACGCGCGACAGGCCGAGGAACTGGTCGAGGAAGGCGCGCGTGTCCTGCGCGAAGCTGGCGCGCGGGAAGACGCGGTTGAGCAGGCCGAGATTCAGGGCTTCCTGCGCGCTGATGAGGCCGCCGCCAAGCAGCAGTTCCATCACCTTGGGCAGGGAGATGATGCGCGGCATGAGGATGGCCGCGATGGGCGGGAACACGCCCAGCTTGATCTCCGGCTGGCCGATCTTCGTCTCTTCGGTGGCCACCGCCATGTCGCAGGCCAGCGCCAGTTCGCAGCCGCCGCCCATGGCCGAACCGTTGAGTGCCGCCACCGTGGGCAGCGGGAACACCATCAGCCGCTTGAGAATGCCGTGGAAGACGTCGATCATCTGCACGACCTTGTCAGGCGTATGGTCCATGACGTCGACGCCGGCGGAGAACACCTTTTCGCCGGCGGCGGTGATCATCAGCAGCTTGGCCGATTCCTCCTGTGCGGCGATGTCGAGGGCGCGGTTCAACTCCTCCATCAAGGCGATGTCGAGGACGTTGTGCGGCGGGCGGTTGATGGTGATGGTCGCCAGGGCATCGGCGACCGCGTAGTTCAGGAACTTGAAGTCTTCCATTATTTCCCCTATTTCCCTTCGTTCGGTATCCTGCGCCCAGGCGCTGGCGTCAGAACAGGTCGTCCATCTCGTCGGCGCCGACGCCAGGAGGCATTGCGCCGTACTGCTCCATGTAGGCCTGTACCAGCTGGTTTTCGCGCTGGCTGAAGAACTGCGCAACGTCGACAACGAAATACTTGGCGATGTCGGTTTTGTCGAGCATGGCCGAGAGTCCTTCGCGCAGGTTCTCCACTCCCTTGATTACCAGCACCTTCTTTTCGGCGTCGAGCAGCTGATAGACGCCGGATTCCTCGGTCACGCCGGCGACGTTGGCCTCGTTCAGATCGAGCCAGGATTCCGGCGGCAGCACCATGTCCTCGATCTTCGCCGCCAGATTGCACTTCAGGCAGCGCAGCGCCTCCGCCTGGGCGGTCTCGGCGTCGAAGCCGAGTTCCACCTCGTTCCAGTTGTTGCGGCTGGCCGGATCGATAAAGGTCGGGTGGAAGCGCTTGACCTGGTTGAACCCCTCGTCGCGGCCGATGTGCGGGTCGGTGTCCCAGTCGGGGAGCAGTTTTTCCTCGATATCGCCGTCTCCTCCAAGCTGACTATCGATGGCCGCCGCCGCAATGCGACCCTGGGCGACGGATTCGATCAGCGTCGAGGGGCCGAGCACGCAGTCGCCGCCGGCATACACGCCCGGCTTGGAGGTCAGCATGGAGTCGGCGCGCACCGTGACCCGTCCCTTGTCGTTGGTCTGCACGCCGAAGCCCTCGTACTTGTTCGGGTACTGGCCGATGGCGGCGATGACCAGATCGACGTCCTCGGTGAACTCGCTGCCGGGGATTTCCACCGGGCGGCGGCGGCCGGAGGCATCTGGCTCGCCCAGCTGCATCTTGGCATAGGTGATCTTCAGGCGCGAGCTGCCGGACTCGTTCAGCTCGATCTTCTTCGGCGCCAGCAGGAAGCGCAAGTTGACGCCTTCCTCCTCGCAGCCCTGCACCTCGTCGTCGCGCGCCGGCATTTCCTCGCGCGTGCGGCGATAGATCATGTCGACCACCTCGGCGCCGAGGCGGCGCGCGGAGCGCGCGTTGTCGGTGGCGACGTTGCCGCCGCCGATGACGGCGACGCGCTTGCCGATGACGATGTCGGTGTCCGGCGTGCCGATCAGGCCGAGCGTGGCGGCGCGCAGGAAGGTCGGGCTGTCGACCACGTTGGGCAGGCCGTCGCCGGGCAGGCCGAGCTTGTCGCCGCCCTGGGCGCCGATGCCGATGAAGACGGCCTCATGACCCTGCGCGAACAGCTCGTCGATCTTCTCGACGCGGGTGTTGTAGCAAATCTCAACGCCGAGTTTGGTCACCTCGGCAACTTCGCTGTCGATGACGTCGAGCGGCACGCGGTAGGAGGGGATGCCATAGCGCGCCATGCCGCCGGCGGCGGGCAGGGCGTCGAATACCGTGACGCTGTGGCCCTTCTTGGCGAGATAGTAGGCTGCCGTCAGCCCGGCCGGGCCGGCGCCGATGATGGCGGCCTTCTTGCCCGTCGGCGGCAGCTGCTTCGAATACTGGCGCCACAGGCCGGTGTCGTTGTCGGCGGCGATGCGCTTCAGGCTGCGGATGGATATCGGCTCGTCGAGGTGCTTGCGGCGACAGGCCGACTCGCAAGGCGAGAAGCAGGCGCGGCCGAGGATGCCGGGGAAGGGCAGTTTTTCGCGCACCACGGCGACGGCCTCCGAATACTTGCCGAGGCCGACCAGTTGTACGTAGCGTGGCACGTCGATGCCGGCCGGGCAGGTGTGCTTGCATGGCACCTGTGATGCTTCCTTGCGCGCCACGTCGAGTGTGCGGTCCATCAGGGCGCCAGTCGGGCAGACGGTGACGCAGGCGGAGCAGAACTTGCAACCGGACTCGATCAGCGTCGGCGCGATGGTGCCGACCCAGGTGCGGCCGTCGGTGTTCTTCACTTCCAGACAGCCTACGCCGCGAACCTCGTTGCAGGCCACCAGACAGCGGCGGCAGTCGATGCACAGGTTGTAGTCGCGGTCGTAGAACGGCTCGTTCTTGATGACCGGCAATTGGATCGACTTGTAGGGCGGCGTGGTCGCCGGGATGCCGATGTAGTCGGAAACTTTCCTCAGTTCGCAGTTGCTGAAGATGGAGCAGCAGCGCGTCTCCACGGGATTGCCGAAGGAGCAGGTGGTGCGGCTGCAGCCCTCGCGCTGAGGACAGGTGAGGCAGACGTGTGGGTGCGTGCCGAGAATCTTGGCGATGCGTTCCTTGCGCAATTTTTCTACGGCGGGCGATTGAGTCGTGACGTCCATGTCGGCCTCGACCGCGACCGAGCAGGAGGTGCGCATGCCCGAGGTGCCTGCGATTTCCACTACGCAAAGATTGCAACCGGAATCGCCTGCGCCGCGCTGGCAGGAGGGTGGCAGATCGGGATGGGCGCACAGCGAAGGAATATAGATGCCCGCGGCAGTGGCTGCGGACAGCAGCGATGTCCCTTCAGGGGCCTCGATCTGCTTGCCATCGATGGTGAGCGACACCAGCGGGCCGACCTTTGCCGCATCTGGCGAAGAAGCCTTCCACCATATGACAGCTTGCGCGCTTGTATTCATACCTGATTCTCCGTAAAACCCTTCCTTTCGATGTATGCAAAATAGCGCATATCAATAAATAGAAAGGTATTAGAATGCATCTATCTGATTTTAGGAGAGGTGCCACTCCATGATATTTGATCTACATCAAGATGGAGCATAAAAACCCTAATAATCTTTGGCAAATTGAAGCCGCGAATAATACCGATCCCATTGACAAAAAACGATTTTCATATTTTGCGCTATCCTCTTGAAGCTGGACCCGGGCGGATCCAGGCAGTTGTTCCGCTGCGCCCTGGGCTTGGGTTGCTGGCATATCCGCAACATCCTCAACATGGGTCCTCTAATATTCGTAAACGCTTATTCAACTGGAGGCTTTTTCACTATATTGCTTGGATTTTCACTTGATAATGCTATTTTCTTGATGCAAGTCAAACCTCGAGGCAGAAATGGTTTTTAGAATCGCTACAAATGCTTTATCGTGCATTGTAATTTGGAAATACGCATAATAATGCATATTCAGAGGAAAACGGCTCTAGGGCATAGCTCGACAGGCCATAACCGGGGGATCGACGATGAGTGGTTTATTTGATCAGTTCAAAGAGTGGTATGAAAAGCGGCACGACTATGCCAAGGCCTGGAAGGCCCGCACCGGTGGCCAGGTCGTTGCGACCATGTGCACCTATACGCCCGAGGAAATCCTCATCGCCGCCGGCATGTTGCCGGTGCGCGTGCTTGGCGCCCATGAACCGCAGAACGTCACCGAGCCGCACATCTTCGGCATGTTCTGCCCGTTTTGCCGCGATTCCCTGGCGCAGGGCCTGCTCGGCCGCTACGACTACTGCGAGGGCGTTACCCTTACCCAGTCTTGCATCCAGTACCGCCAGGCCTTCAACTCCTGGCGCATGCACGTGCCGACCGTGAAATGGGACTACTACCTGCCCATGCCCAATGAAGTGCAGTCGCGCTTCGCCAAGGCGCAGCACTATGCCGAGATCAAGAAGTTCCGCGAATACATGGAAGGCGTCATCGGCAAGAAACTCTCCGATGCCGACCTGAAGCGCGGCGTCGAGATCGTCAACGAGAACCGCCGCCTGCTGCGCGAGCTCTTCGAGTACCGTAAGGAGACCAACCCGCGCGTGACCGGCGTCGATGCCCTGTATGCCTCTATCACCGCCCAGTTCATCGACAAGGAAGAGCACAACAAGGAACTCAAGCGGGTGCTGGCCGAACTGCCCAAGCTGGCGAACAACCGCGAGGAGGGCATCCGCTTCATGACCATCGGCTCGGAGAACGATGACGTCTCCTTCATGGCCATGGTCGAGTCGGTAGGTTCCACCATCGTCATTGACGACCAGTGTTCCGGCACCCGCTACTTCTGGAACGAGGCGCGCATCCAGGACGACGTGATCGCCACCATTGCCGACCGCTACTGCGAGCGTCCCGCCTGCCCAACCAAGGACTACCCGGCGCACACCCGCTTCGACCACGTGCTGAAGCTTGCGCAGGATTACAACGCCAAGGCGGCGGTGTTCCTGCAGCAGAAATTCTGCGACCCGCACGAGGGCGATTACCCGGATCTGAAGCGCCACCTGGAGGCCAACGGCATCCCGACGCTGTTCCTCGAGTTCGACATCACCAACCCGCTTGGGCCGTTCCGCATCCGCATCGAGGCCTTCCTCGAGACGCTGGGCGAAGAAGAACTGTTCTAACCGGACCGAGACTAGAGGAGCAACAACATGGCAAAATACCCGACAGAGCAGCTCAAGTGCTGGAAGAAGGCCAAGGAGCTGCGCGAGCAGTATTACATCAATTTCGCCAAGGCCAAGGAGAAGGGCGGCCTGCGCTGGTCCGGTTCCGCCTGGGCGCTGGACGCCATCCCCGCGGGCCTGGGAAATGACGTTTATTCCCTTACCGGTGAACCGTACGGCGCCACCATCGCGGTGGACAAAAAGTTCAACAAGGAATGCCAGGACGCGGCCGAATCCTACGGTTTCGCCCGCGACCTGTGCGCCTACATGCGCACCTACTGGGGTTCGATCATCCTGAACAAGTATCCGTTCGGCGGCGAGTTCCCCAAGCCCGACTTCAACTTCCAGACGCAGATCTGCTGCTCGCACGCCAAATGGTACCAGGCGGCTTCCACGCTGGAGGACAATACGCCGACCTTCTTCATCGACGTCTCGGTCGGCGCCTACAAGGATCTGACGACGGAGCGGCTGGACTACGTCACCAACCAGGGCCTGGAGGCCTGCGAGTGGCTGGAGAAGACCACCGGCCGCAAGTTCAATGACGAGTTGTTCATCGAGGCGGTGAAAAACGAGATGCGTTCCACCTCGCTGTGGGCCGCCATCTGCGCCGAGAACAAGGCCAAGCCTGCGCCGCTCGACGAGAAGACCATGTATTCGCTCTACGTGCTGGCGACACTCTCCAAGTCATCCAAGTGGTGCGCCGACTTTTATCAGGAGTGCCTGGACGAAGTGAAGGATCGCGTCGCCCGCGGCATTGCCGCCGTGCCCAACGAGCGCTGCCGCGTCATGTCCGATACGCAGCCGCCCTGGGGCTTCCTCAAGGTCTTCCGCTATCTCGAGGAATACGGCGCCGTCTCCATCGGCTCGTTGTACACCTTCGGCCTGGAAGGCATCTGGGAAACCAAGCCGGACGGCACCTGGGGTCCGCGTACCCTGCCGTGGGAGAAGGGCATCGAGATGAATACCCGCGAAGAAGCCATGCGCCTGTACTGCGACTGGAACCTGTCCAAGCCGCAATGGCAGCATTTCTATGATCCGCGCATCAAGACCGAGATGATGAAGACCATCGTCAAGGAATGGGGTGTCGACGGCGTCATGCTGCACCTGAACCGCGGCTGCGAAGGCCTGTCGATCGGCATCATGGAGAACCGCCTGGGCCTGGCCGCTTCTGGCGTCCCGGTGATGACATTCGAGGGCAATATGGGCGACGAGCGCGAATTCGATCTGGGCCGCACCCAGAGCCGGGTCGACTCGTTCATGGAAACCCTCAACCTGAAGCGCGACGTAGCTCACGCCTGATCCTAGGAGGATATTAAGATGATTACCGCAGGTATCGACATGGGTTCCCGCACCGTCAAGGTGGTGTTTCTCGAGGAACTGAAGGTGGACGGTGCGCCCCAGCTGAAATGGGGCGTCAAGGGCAAGCACATCATGTTCCCGGATGATCTGGATGCCGACGAGGCAGCCGACAAGGCCTTCGAGGATGCGCTGAAGGGCGCAGGCATCACGCGCGACCAGGTGAAGAAAGTGGTGGCGACTGGCTCCGGCCGCAAGCAGGTCAGGTTCGCCACCTCCGATGTGACCGAAGTCGGCGCGGGGGCTCGGGGCGCAGTATTCATGTGCCCGACGGCCAAGACCGTGGTGGACGTTGGCGCCGAAGAGGGGCGTGGCGTCAAGGCCAATGCAGAAGGCAAGGTGGTGGACTTCGCCGGCAACGAGAAATGCGCCGCTGGAGCGGGTGCCTTTGCCGAGTCCATGTCGCGTGCGCTGCAGCTGAGCCTGAAGGATTTCGGCGAAGCCAGCCTGCGCTCCGACAAGACCATTCCGATGAACGCGCAATGCACGGTGTTCGCCGAATCCGAAGTGGTTTCCCTGATCCACTCCTCGACGCCGAAGGAAGACATCGCCAAGGCCGTGCTGGATGCCGTGGCGAGCCGTGTCTGCGCCATGGTGCGCCGCGTCGGCATCGAGAACGATGTGATCCTCATCGGCGGCATGGTGCATAACCCCGGCTTCGTCCAGTCGCTGAAGGGCGCCTTGGGTGTCGACAATGTGCTCTTGCCGGACATGCCGGAATACATCAGTGCCCTGGGTGCCGCGCTCATTGCGGCCGATAGCGACGCTTGAGCCTCAGCAGCCGATAAATCGTAAAGGAGATCATCATGTCATCTGGAGAGAAAAAGGAATACTGGCGCTGGAAGGAAAGCTGCTGGATCGACGAGTCGAAGGACTGGCGTGCAGCGAAGATCATCACCGCCGGTATTGATGTCGGTTCGGTCAGCTCGCAGGCAGTGGTTTGCGTTGACGGGGAACTGTACGGCTTCAACAGCATGCGCACGGGCAACAACAGCCCGGATTCCGCAACCAACGCCCTCGCTGGCGTGCTGGAGAAGTCCGGCCTGAAGCAGGAAGACATCACCTATATCGTCGGCACGGGCTACGGCCGCGTCAACGTTCCGTTTGCGAACAAGGCCATCACGGAGATCGCCTGCCATGCGCGCGGCGCCAACTACATGGGCGGCAACACCATCCGCACCATTCTCGACATGGGCGGCCAGGACTGCAAGGCGATCCATTGTGACGAGAAGGGCAAGGTCACCAACTTCCTCATGAACGACAAGTGCGCCGCCGGCACCGGTCGTGGCATGGAAGTTATTGCGGACCTGATGCAGATCCCGATCGCCGAATTGGGCCCGCGTTCCTTCGATGTCAACGAGGAGCCGGAAGCCGTGTCCTCGACTTGCGTCGTGTTTGCCAAGTCGGAGGCCTTGGGACTACTGAAGGCAGGCTATTCCAAGAACAAGGTAATTGCGGCCTATTGCCAGGCCATGGCCGAGCGCGTCGTGTCGCTGATCGAACGCATCGGCGTGGAGAATGATTTTTTCATTACCGGTGGCATCGCCAAGAATCCTGGGGTGGTGAAGCGCATCGAGAAGCTGCTGGGTACCAAGGCAGCGGAGACGAAATACGACAGCCAGATTGCCGGCGCCCTCGGTGCCGCGCTGTTTGGTCACACACTGATGCTGAAGCAGGGCGCATCGGCTAAAGCCGCCTGATAACAGGACGACGGCTTGACAGGTCCCGACGCTCCGGCCCGCGAAGTACCCCTCTCCCACTGAGCGGGCCGGAGCCGAGGGATTCACGATTCTACCCCCCGAAATGGGGCAAGAGGAACCGACATGATCGCGAACTACGGCTACAAGGATGGCTCGGGCGAGTACTACATCAGCATCGACACCGACAAGTGCACCTCGTGTTCCGCCGGACGCGCCTGCCTGACAGCGTGCCCGAAAGAGATGTTTGAGATCATTACCGACGATTACGACGATGAAGTGGCGGCGGTGAAGCAGTCGTTCCGCCGCACGCTGGCGTTCGATTGCACCGACTGCAAGCCCGCTGGAGGCTATACCAGCCTTCCATGCAGCACGGCCTGCACGCCCGGGGCGATCAAGCATTCATGGTAGGGCGGGACTGCCCGTGAGGATACCGCTGAAACTGGTGAAGGGCGGCAAGGAGGCTGACCTGTTCGCCGAGGGATGGATCAAGAAAACCACCATCGGCGAACCGCGGCTGACCGAAATCGTCGAGAACTATCGCCAGCTCGGCTACGAAGTGCATGTCGTCGAGCATCGCGAGGAATCCGGCGACGGGTGCAACACCTGCTTCACGGCGGGCGCGGAGATGGGGCAGGTATACGGGGACGTTTATATCCGCAAGGGGAGCGGCGGCAGGAGTTCCGCCGACGACGAGCTGTTTTAACAATACGGCGCAAGGAGAATACGATGGCAGTACAGGTTACCGTGCGGATGATCCGCAAGAACGATCTTGACGCAGTGGTGGCGATCGACATGCTCATCACCGGGCAGGAGCGGCGCGAATACTACCAGCGCAAGCTGGCCATGGCACTGGATGACGCGCATAACGTCAACGCCTCGCTCGTGGCAGAGGTTGATGGCAAGGTGATCGGTTTCATGATGGGCGACGTGCTCTTCGGCGAATATGGCATCGCGGACTCATCCGCGACGGTCGATACGCTGGGCGTGCATCCGGATTTCCAGAAACATGGCGTTGCATCTGACCTGATGGACCAGTTCCTCATGAACATGAAGGCGGCCAGCGTGAAGAAGATCTATACACTGGTGAACTGGAACGATTTCGCCCTTGAGGGTTTCTTCTCTCGGCACAAGTTCCAGCCGTCCAAGCGCATCAGCCTAGAACTTCAGCTTCCCTGATTCTGACCGGGTGAGGGAACAGCACGGCGCGCATTCAATCGAGTGCGCGCCGTTTTTTCTGCCATGTGGATAGACTGCCACTGCCACACCAAGCACTCCTACGACAATTGGCTGGAGCCGCTCGACCTGATCCGTCGCGCCAGGGCGATCGGCCTGGATGGTGTCGTCATCACCGAGCACCATTCCTACGATGCCTCGGCACCGGCTGAGCCTATCGGTCGCGATGAGGGTGTGCTAGTGCTGCGCGGCGTGGAAATCTCCACCGATCGCGGGCACCTGCTGGCGTATGGCATCGAGGATGATTCGTGGAATACCTGGGGCCGGGATACCTGGCTGCCCCTTGACGAGGTGATCGAAAGCATTCTCGACCTGGGCGGCATCTGCGTGCCGGCACACCCTTACCGCGAATTCGGCGTGTGCAGCCTGCTTGACGGGTTGCTTGACTTGCAGGGCATCACGGCAGTGGAAACGCACAACGGCGGCAACATCGACTCGGACAACGACCTCGCCGTCATCGCCACGCGCCATATGGCCTTGCCCAGCCTGGGGGGCAGCGATTGCCACAAGGTTGCCGCAGTCGGCCGCTGCGCGACAGAAATCATGCGGCCGGTCAGGGATATTTCGGACTTTGTCGCCGCAGTGCGCGCTGGCGACTGCCGCGGGGACTACTTCAAAGGTTTTTCCGCCTAGCCGCCGTATTCTGGCGGCTGACTTTTGCCGTCTCAGGCCGCAATTGCAATATCGACCGGCTCGTTCAGCACCAGCCAATAGAGGCCGAGTTGCCCGACTGCCTGGATGAACTTCTCGAAGTCCACCGGCTTGCGAATATAGCTGTTGGCGCCGAGGCTGTAGCCTTCGTATATATCCTGCTGTTCCTTGGATGTCGTGAGGATGACTACCGGCAGCAGGCTGGTACGTTCATTGGCGCGAATGCGGCGCAATACCTCCAATCCGTCGATGCGGGGCAGTTTCAGGTCGAGCAGAACCACGGCGGGCATGATTGAGATGTCACGGCCGGCGTGATGGCCGTTGCCGAAAAGGTAGTCGAGTGCCTCGACTCCGTCCCGGGCTACGATGACAGCATTGCCGATGCGGTTCTTGTTGAAGGCACGCAGGGTCAGCGCCTCGTCGTCGGGGTTGTCCTCCACCAGCAGTATCGGTCGGTCGGTCGTCATTCGATTCTTGTTCCTGTTACGACAAAGTGAAAAAGAAAGTTGCACCCTTATCTGGCGCAGCCTCGGCCCAGATGCGTCCGCCGTGGCGCTGGATGATGCGCTGAACGATCGCCAGCCCGATGCCCGTGCCTTCGAACTCCTGCGGCCCGTGCATGCGCTGGAAAGCGCCGAACAGCTTGCCGGCATATTTCATGTCGAAGCCGGCACCGTTGTCACTGACAAAATACACCGTTTCGTCGTCCTCGTGCAAGGTTCCGAATTCAATATTAGCGGCCTTTTTAGCCGTGAATTTCCAGGCATTGCGCAGGAGGTTTTCCAGTGCAATGCGCAGGAGATTGGGGTCGCCGATAACGCCTATATCCAATGCGATACGTGTTGTCACATCCCGCTCGGGTTGCATCTGCTTCATATCGCTCAGGATTATTGAGGTAATGCCAGAAAGATTGACACTCACCCGCTTCATTTCATTTCGCGTCACCCTCGAGAGCGCAAGCATGTCGTCGATCAGCTGATGCATGCGCTGCGTGCCGTTGCGGATGCGTCCGATGTATTCCTTGCCGCGTGCGTCGAGCAACGGCCCGTAGTCCTCCTCGATCATGCGTGAGAATCCGTCGATGGCGCGCAACGGCGAGACCAGATCATGTGAAACGGAGTAGCTGAATGACTCCAGTTCCTTGTTGGCGGCCGTCAGTTCCGCGGTGCGTTCGCGTACACGCTGTTCCAGTTCGGCGTTCAATATGGCTATCTCGGCTTCAGCATGCTTGCGTTCGCTGATGTCGAAGCCCAGGCCGGCTATTAGCTTGCGTTCCCCTCGTTGGATCGGTGCGCCATACAGATAATATGGAATTGACCTGCCGTCGGCGGTTCTGAGTGCGGCCTCGCCGTGCGTAACGATGTCGCGATGCAAGGCTATACGACTTGCTTTGTGCACGGCCTCGTCGGTGTAGTAGAGCTGGTCTGCTTTGATGGCATGCAGGTTGTCTGCGGAATACCCGCTTACTGTTTCCAGATTGTGGTTCCAGCGCAGCAGATTCATGTCCTGATCGAAAAGGGCGAAAATGCCAGGTAGGCCAGCGAGCAGAGCATCTGTTAGGTTCTTTTCATCCTGCAGTGCTGCCATCGCAAGTCTTCGCTCGCTGATGTCAAGATATATCCAGACGCTGCCTGTTTGCGGCTGGTTTACATCGAGGGCGCGACCGGTAAGGTAACCCCAGAATAGTTGTCCGTCCTTGCGCCGAAGTTGTATTTCTTCGTTCACTGAACCGCAGCCGCTGAGAGCCTGATACGTTTCGGCGCCCTTGGCTTCGTATTCTTCCCGGGTCGGATAGGGATAGAGTATCTCTGTGGATTGTCCGGTCAGTTCGCCGGTTTCGTAGCCGAATAGCTCTTCGAATCGATGGTTGCATCGTTGTATGACGCGGTTCTTCAGGTAGACGATGCCGACGAGTGCGTTGTCGAGCAAGGCCTGCTGTTCGGCAAGCAGGGAGTTGATGTTGTCTTCAGCATTTTTTCTTGCTTCGATGTCCGAACTTGCCCCGGCAAAGCGGATGACACGCCCCTCTGCATTCCATACAGCTTGGCCACGGCCGCGAAACCAGCGCCAGCTTCCATCCTTGTGGTGCATGCGATACTCGACGTCATATGGCGTGCGTTCCCGAAAATGCCTGCGCACTGCATTTTCGACATGCGGAAGATCCTCCGGATGTACGATGCCGAGGAAGCTCTTGCGCTCGTTAGGCAACTCCTCCTCTGTATAGCCGAGCAACTCTCTGTAACGCGGGGATATGTAGTAGGAGTTCTCCAAGACATTCCAGTCCCAGATGCCGTCTGACGAGCCGCGCACAGCATAGTAAAAAGTTTCTTCGCTCTCTCGCAGGGCCTTCTCCACGGCTCTTTGTGAAGATATGTCCGAGAGCGAACCGGCGAATCGATAGGCGTCTCCGCCTTCGTCCCGCTGTATCTGGCCGCGGCCGCGGAACCAGCGATAGCTGCCGTCACGGCAGCGCAGGCGGTAGGTTTCGTCAAAGCGCCCATCCGCGTGCTGCTGCTGGGCGGCGTCGAGGGCGGCCAGGGTTCGGTCGCGGTCCTCCGGGTGCAGTGACGTCCTGAACTGGAACATCAGGCGAAATTCTTGCTCATCGCTGTAGTCGAGCAGTTCCCGGTAGCGTGGTGAGAAGTACGTCGTGTTGCGCCGCAGGTCCCAGTCCCAGACGCCGTCGGATGTACCGCGCATGACCAGTGCCAGCCGATCTTCGCTGGCATGGAGCGCCCGGATGCGTTCATCGAGCATTTGGGCCATGTTGTCGAATGCAGCGCCAAGGCGCCCGATTTCGTCATGGCTGCCATTGCCAACGCGGACAGCAAGATCACCTTCGGCCAAGCGGCTGGCGACGGCGGTCAGGTTGCCCAGCCGCCGCATCATTCTGAAGCCGAGAAGCACGAGACCGATAAGCGAAATCACAATACCGGCCGAGGCGACAAGAATGACCTGGCTCAGCAAGTTCCGACGGGCATCTTGAAGAAAGCCTGTGGGCAGCCCATAGCGCAGCACACCAACCCCGCGGTCAGCCAGCAGGATGGCATGCTGCAGGTGCGACCATGCCGGAATCCGCGGCCTTGCGAATATCGCTATCGACGGCCGGGAGGGGTCGCGCCATGTCCCAACCTGTGGAAACGACGAGAATGTTTCTCTCGTCGCGGAGTACCGCATAATCGATGACACCGTCCCTGCGTGCAAGCTGCAGGGCCAATTCCAGTGCGGAATAGTTTCGCTCCACCAAGTGGGGCGCGAGGGCGGCATTGAAGAGGATGGTGCCCTGGTCGATGCGCGCCTTGATCTGCTCGGTCAGAGCCTTGTCCATCTGCTGGATGCCCAGGTAGGTCAGCGCGGCGATCAATACTACTTCGGATACCACCGCTGCGCCGATCAGCTGGAGGCGGAAGGATCGCTGCGAGAACCAATCGAGTATTCGTCGCATAGAGACGGCTTAGCGTGTTGAACGCTTCCTGTATTCAGGCAGAAAGCTGTCCATGGCTTTCATCTCATCCCTGCCCGGAATGCGCAGCCCATCCATGTCCAATGTTTGGACGAATTTCCTGCCGGCCTCAGTATGCTCGAAGTGCAACAGGGCCTCCTGCAATCGCAGGTGCTGGCCTTGGTTGGCGGGCAGCAGCATGAACATCAGGCCGGGGATATCCCGCGATTCTGCGAGGATGCGCAGACGATGCTTAATCTCGTCCGCAAGCTGGGGGATAAGATTGACGGTCGTAATGCCGGCTTCGGCTTCGCCTTGCAGCACCGTATGGACGGCGTTACTCGGCGTTTTGACGACCAGTATGCGATAGTCGCGCTCGGGCTGCATGCCCGCCTTGCGAAAGACTTCCTTGCCGAGTTGGGACAGGATGAGTATCGGCTCCAGCATCGCCACGCGTTTGCCGCCAAGGTCCTTGATGCTCTCGTAAGGGGCATTGCGATCGACAATGACGAGCGCCTTGATGTTGCGTTTTGTCACGGCGACGGGCTGGTAGCCTGCTTCGAGCTGAACGAAACGGCCCAGACCGGGGCCGAGAATGATGGCGTCGTATTCCTTGCGCAGGCAGCGTTCGAGAAAAGTTACGAAGTCCGGTGCCGTGGTCAGTACGACAGGGCGCTTCAGAGTCACTTCCAGTTGGGTGCGCAGAGGCTGATAGGCAGTGACTAGGGTCGTGGTCGGCAGATAGGGCACGATGCCCAGTTCAAAGGGTCTGGGCTCGGCTGCCGCCGCGGTCTGGTTCAGGCCGGTGCAGAAGACGATCAGCACTATGCGCAGAATACGCATCAATGGCGACTCCGGATGAGCGCAGCCCTGAAGCTGCGGGTTATTCGGGCAGTTGTTCCCGCGATAGCAGGAAAACCATGCCTTCGCCGTATTCCGATTCGAGCCAGGTGAAATCCAGGCGCGGAAAGGCCTCTTCGACGATAGCGCGGTTCCCGCCCACTTCTACGGCAAGAATGCCGCCCGGCTTGAGGTGGGCACGAGAGCGGGCAATGATGGCGTGTACTGCGTCCAGCCCGTCCTCGCCGGAAGCCAGGGCCAGCACCGGCTCATGGCGGTATTCGGCTGGCAGGATGCGCATGGATGCCCCCGTGACATAGGGCGGGTTGGAGATGATGAGGTCGTAACTGCGACCGGACAGGCTGGCGAAGAGATCCGAACGGATCAGTTCGATGCGGTTGCCCAATTGATACTCGGCCACGTTTCGAGCGGCAACCTCGAGGGCATCCGTTGAGATATCCGCAGCATCGATGCGGGCGTTCGGAAAGGCATGCGCCAGGAGGATGGCCAGGCAACCCGAGCCGGTGCACAGATCGAGCGCCGAGTCGACTGCATCGGGATCGCTGACCCAGGGGGCCAGGGGATTATCCAGCAAGAGCTCGGCAATGTGCGATCGTGGCACGATCACGCGCTCGTCTACGTAAAAGGGGAAGTCTCCCAGCCAGGCTTCATGCGTCAGATAGGCGGCAGGGATGCGCTCATCGATGCGTCGATTCAGCAGCGCGAAAACGGCCTCCCGTTCGCTTTCTGTGAGGGCCGCATCAAGGAATGGTTCCATGCGGTCGAGCGGAAGGTGCAACGCGTGCAACAGGAGATAAGCCGCTTCGTCGTAGGCATTCTGCATGCCGTGGCCGAAATGCAGCCCGGCCTCGTTGAAGCGGCTGACTGCCCAGCGCAGATAATCGCGCAGCGTGACCAGTTCTGGCGGAATCATTTCAGAAGCAATTCGAGGATGCGCCCGTAGATGCGTGAGAGCAGCTCGATGTCGGCGACCTCGATGCGTTCGTCGATTTTGTGAATGGTGGCGTTGAGTGGCCCAAGTTCTATGATCTGCGGGCAGATATCCGCGATAAAACGGCCATCCGAGGTGCCGCCGCTGGTGGAGAGTTCAGTTTCGATGCCGGTGATGTCGCGGACAGACTGTGACACCACTTCGACAAGCTTGCCGCGCGGCGTGAGATAGGGCTTGCCCGAGAGAGTCCAGTCCAGCGCGTATTCGACGCCGTGACGGTCGAGGATCTCATGCACCCGTGCCTTCAGGCCATCCGGCGTGCTGGCGGTGGAAAAGCGGAAGTTGAAGAGGATTTCCGCGGTGCCCGGCACGACATTGTCCGCCCCGGTGCCGGCATGGAAGTTGGACACCTGCCAGGACGTGGGCGGAAAAAACTCGTTGCCGGCATCCCATTCCGCCGCAGCGAGTTCGGCGAGAGCGGGCGCCACTAAGTGCACAGGATTCTTGACGAGATGGGGATAGGCAATATGCCCCTGCACGCCCCTGACGACAAGCCTGCCGGCCAGAGAACCCCGCCGGCCGTTCTTGATGGTGTCGGCCAGGCGCACAGCGGATGTCGGTTCGCCGACGATGCAATAGTCCAGCTTTTCTCCCCGCAACTTGAGGGCCTCGACGACGCGCACGGTGCCATCAATGGCGGGCCCCTCTTCGTCTGAGGTCAGCAGCAGGGCGATGGCGCCAGGGTGATCGGGGCGATCTGCGATGAAGCGTTCCGTTGCCGTGACGAAAGCAGCGATGCTTGTCTTCATGTCTGCCGCACCGCGGCCATGGAGGAAACCATCACGGACTGTTGGCTTGAAGGGATCGGAGCTCCATTGGTCGAGCGGGCCGGGCGGCACGACATCGGTATGGCCGGCGAAGCACAAAATCTGCCCCTCGCTGCCGCGGCGCGCCCACAGGTTCGAGACAGAACCCCGGTCCATGCGTTCAAGGCTGAATCCGAGTGGAGCAAGATGTCGGGCGACGATGTCCATGCAGCCGCCGTCCGCGGGCGTGACGGAACGGCAGCTGATCAACTCGCTGGCAAGCTCAAGGGTTGAAGCGGGCATTATCCTGCGTCGGTGTCAACGTTGAGCGAGAATTCAGTAAAGGAGGCGCCGGCATTCGCCGGGTCGAAGTCGAGCGCCGGGGCGGGCGAACTGCTCTTCTTGTCGTTCGGCGAAGGTGAACCCAGTTGCGAATTATTGATGAGCCACGACAGGTTGGTAGGCGAGTCGGAGTTTGCCAGCGCCTCTTCCAGGGTGATGATGTTTTCCTTGTACAGCCGGAACAGATCCTGCTCAAAGGTCTGCGAGCCCGGGGCCAGGCTCTGCTCCATGGCCTCCTTGATGCCGTTCATTTCCCCTTTTTCGATCAGTTCCTGGATATGCCGCGTGTTGAGCAGTATTTCCACGGCGGGTAGGCGCGTACCGTCGGGCCTTCGCACAAGTCTCTGCGAAATAATTCCTTTCAGGCTGACAGAGAGATCGAGGAAGAGCGCCGGCCGGTTTTCCAGGGGATAGAAGTTGATGATGCGGTTGAGCGCGTGGTAGCTGTTGTTGGCATGCAGCGTGGCAAGGCACAGGTGGCCCGTCTGAGCATAGGCGAGCGATGCAGCCATGGCTTCCTTGTCGCGGATTTCGCCTATGAGGATGCAGTCCGGCGCCTGCCGCATGGCATTCTTCAGGGCGTTCTCCCACACTTTGGTGTCGAGTCCGATCTCGCGCTGGTTGACCACCGACTTCTTGTGCTTGAAGAGGTATTCGATCGGGTCTTCCACTGTCAGGATGTGACCCGAGCGATTGGTGTTCCGGTGGTCGAGCATGGCGGCCAGGGTGGTGGATTTGCCCGAGCCAGTCGAACCGACGACCAGCACCAGGCCGCGCTTTTCCATGATGACTTCTTCCAGGACCTTGGGCATGCCGAGTTCGTCGAGCTTGGGTATCTCGCCCTGGATGAAGCGCACGACGATGGCGATGGTGCCGCGCTGCCAGAACATGTTCACGCGGAAATTGCCGACATCGCGGATGCCGAAGGAAAGGTTGATTTCCTTCTCCTCCTCGAAATGCTGTATTTGTTCGGGCTTGAGCATCTCGTAGGCCATGCGCTGGATCGTATCTGGATCCATGATCTGCTGATTGATGGGGATGGTGCTCCCCTGGATCTTGATATGGATGGGCGCTCCGGCGGAAACGAAGATGTCCGAGGCCTTTTTCTCGGCCATCAGGTGAAACAGCTTGTCGAAGATCATGGTTTGCCTCCCGTAAGGGAAATCGGGTCAGATGCCGCGCAGCAACTCGTTGATGCCTACCTTGGCGCGCGTCTTGGCGTCCACCTGCTTGACGATGACGGCACAGTATAGGCTGTACTTGCCGTCAGCAGAGGGCAGACTGCCGGATACGACGACGGAGCCGGCTGGTACGCGACCATAGGTGATTTCGCCCGTGTCGCGGTTGTAGATGCGTGTGCTTTGGCCAATGAACACGCCCATCGAGATGACGCAGTCGTCCTCGAGGATGACGCCCTCGACCACCTCGGAGCGGGCACCGACGAAGCAATTGTCGCCGATGATGGTCGGATTGGCCTGCAAGGGCTCGAGCACGCCGCCGATGCCAACGCCGCCCGAGAGATGCACGTTCTTGCCGATCTGCGCGCAGGAGCCGACCGTTGCCCAAGTGTCGACCATGGTGCCTTCGTCGACATAGGCGCCGATATTCACGAAGGAGGGCATCAGCACCACGTTGCGGCCGATGTAGGAGCCGCGGCGCACCACGGCACCGGGCACGACGCGGTAGCCGCCGCGCTCAAACTGCTCCTGGTCGAACTTCTGGAACTTGGTGGGCACCTTGTCCCAATAACGCAGGGGGCCGCCATCCATGATGCGGTTGTCCTCGAGGCGGAAGGAGAGCAGGACTGCCTTCTTGATCCACTGGTGCGTGGCCCATTCGCCGTCGATCTTCTCGGCCACGCGAAGCTTGCCCTGGTCGAGCTGGGCGAGGACATATTCGACCGCCTCGCCTACTTTCGCCGGCGCCTTGCCAGGTTGAATTCCGGCACGCTCTTCCCAAGCCTGGTCGATGATCTTCTGATAGTCCTGCATTGAGATTCCCTTTTAAAGTTTCCTGCAAAATTCTTCGATTCGTCGCGCCGCCTCCAGGCAATCTTCGAGGGGCGCGACCAATGCGATGCGAACGAAATTCTCGCCCGGATTGATGCCGCCCGACGCGCGCGCGAGGTAGCTGCCGGGCAGAACGGTCACATTATATTCACGCTGCAGGCCAAGAGCGAACTCGGTGTCGGTTATCGGCGTGCGCGCCCACAGGTAAAACCCCGCGTCCGGCCTGGCCGTCTCCAGATGCGCGGCAATGAGCGGCGTGACAGCATCGAATTTCTCCCGATACAGCCGGCGATTTGCGCGAACATGCTCTTCATCGCCCCATGCGACGGCGCTCGCATGCTGCACGGGAGGGCTCATGGCGCAGCCCTGGTAGGTGCGGTAGAGCCAGAACCGCTTCAGCAGACCGGCATCGCCCGCCACGAATCCTGAACGCAGGCCGGGTACGTTGCTGCGCTTGGACAGGCTGGAGAACATGATGATGCCGCGATAATCGTCGCGGCCCGATGCGCGCGCCGCCTGCAGCACACCGAGCGGCGGTGCGGCCTCGTCGAAATATATCTCCGAATAGCATTCATCGCTGGCGATGACGAAATCGTGTCGGTCGGCTAGCGCGAACAGGGCTTTCCATTCATCGAGACTGAGCACCTTACCGGTTGGATTACCCGGAGAACAAACATAGACAAGTTGGATGTTTTTCCAGGTCGATGCGGGAATGGAATCGAAATCGGAAAGAAACCCGTTATAGGGCAAGTGATTGAGGAATGCCGGCTGTGCGCCGGCGAGCAGGGCGGCACCTTCGTATATCTGATAGAAAGGGTTCGGACTGAGTACGAGGGCGTCGCCGCGCATGGGATCGACGACGCATTGGGCGATGGCAAACAGCGCTTCGCGTGAGCCGTTCACTGGCAGGACCTGTTCCTGCGCATCGGGCGTGGGGATGCCGTAACGGCGGCCCAGCCAGTCGGCGATGGCGCCACGCAAGGCTTCGCTGCCGGATGTCGTGGGATAATTCGCCAGCCCCTTGAGATTGCCGGCAAGCGCTTCCTTGATGAAAGCCGGCGTTTCATGCTGTGGTTCGCCGATGGACAGCCGGATCTCGCGCAGCCCCGATGGAGGCTGGAGGCCCTGGAACAGCAGGCGCAGTTTCTCGAACGGGTAGGGATGGAGTTTGTCGAGGTTGGGATTCACGTCTTGGTATGCGGCATGATTGGTCTGCCGCTTATTCTCGGTAAAGCACGAATTATAAGCAGGCCCTACTATGCCGGCCAAGAAAAACACTGTTGCGCTGTTTTCCCTGCTGACCGGCGCGACGGTCTGGGGTCTCATATGGCATCCCTACCGCGAACTCGAAGGCATGGCAGTACCCGCCGTACTGGCAGCTACGCTGACCTATTTTGTCGCGCTAGTGCTGGGCGTACCTGTATTTCGACGCCAACTGACTGAATTTAAACCGACCTGGATGCTGGCGACCATTGCGCTGGCCGCAGGCGGTTGCAACTTGGGCTACGTTCTGGCGACTGTGCATGGCGAGGTGATGCGGGTACTGCTGATGTTCTATCTGGCGCCCCTGTGGACCGTGCTGCTGGCCCGACTGCTGCTGAAGGAGAAAGTCAGCCCCTACGGCACGGCGGTGATCACGCTGTCGCTGGCCGGTGCCGTCGTCATGTTGTGGCAACCGCGTCTGGGATTGCCTCTGCCCAGGAATGGAGCCGAATGGCTGGGTTTGGCGGCCGGTTTCCTGTTCGCATTTGCCAATGTGCTCATCCGCAAGGCGCATGACTTGTCCATCGAGGTCAAGTCGATGGCGGTATTTGCCGGCGTGGTGTTGGTAGGCCTCTGCGTATTGCCTTTCGAGCCGAGCCCCATTGCGCTGCCACCCTTGACGGGCTGGTGGCTCATCGGCTTGATCGGCCTGGTCCTGCTGGCGACGAATCTTTTCGTCCAGTACGGCTTGATGCACACGCCAGCCAACCAGGCCATCGTCATCTTTCTCTTCGAACTGGTGGTTGCCGCTCTGGCTTCCTGGTGGCTGGCAGGGGAAGCAATGACCCCGAAAGAATGGATCGGAGGCGCGATGATTGTGGCGGCTAGCCTGTTTTCCGGGAAACTGGACCCGGGCGAGTCCCAGCCGACTTGCTAGAATTCCAGTTCTCTTTACGCTATCGACCCAGTGGCCGTCACCTTCCCAAACAGCCCGTTTTCCCTGCACCAGCCGTTTCCGCCCGCCGGTGATCAGCCAGAAGCCATCGAAAAATTGGTCGAAGGCATCCAGGACGGCTTGATGTACCAGACGCTGCTCGGGGTCACCGGCTCCGGTAAAACCTACACCATGGCCAACGTCATCGCCAGGCTCGGCCGGCCGGCGATGGTACTGGCGCCAAACAAGACGTTGGCGGCTCAGCTTTACTCGGAGTTCCGCGAGTTCTTCCCGGAGAACGCTGTCGAGTATTTCGTCTCGTATTACGACTATTACCAGCCCGAGGCCTATGTCCCATCTCGTGACTTGTTCATCGAGAAGGATTCCTCGATCAACGAACACATCGAACAGATGCGGCTTTCCGCCACCAAGTCCCTGCTGGAGCGGCGCGATGTGGTGATCGTAGGCACCGTCTCGGCCATTTACGGCATTGGCGATCCGGTCGACTACCACGGCATGATTCTGCATCTGCGGGAAGGCGAGCGGATTGGACAACGTGACGTCATCAAGCGCCTGGCTGAGATGCAGTACGAGCGGAACGAGGTGGATTTTCATCGCGGCACCTTCCGCGTGCGTGGCGACGTGATCGACATATTCCCGGCCGAGAATGCGGAATACGCCTTGCGTTTGTCCCTATTCGACGACCTGATCGAAGCGCTGCAGTTATTCGATCCGCTGACCGGACACCTGCGACAGAAGTTGGGGCGTTTCACGGTGTATCCCTCCAGCCACTATGTCACGCCGCGCGAGACTGTGCTGCGGGCCGTCGAGGCCATCAAACTCGAATTGCGCGAACGGATCGAGGAGTATCAGAAGAATCAGAAACTAGTGGAATGCCAGCGCATCGAACAGCGCACCCGCTTCGATCTGGAAATGCTCAATGAACTGGGTTTCTGCAAAGGCATTGAAAACTACTCGCGCCACTTGTCCGGGCGCCGGCCCGGCGAGCCGCCGCCGACCCTGATCGACTATCTGCCGCCGGCCTCGATCATGTTCATCGACGAATCCCATGTTACCGTGCCGCAGATTGGTGGCATGTACAAAGGAGACCGCTCGCGCAAAGAAAATCTCGTGGAGTATGGATTCCGTCTGCCTTCAGCACTCGACAACCGGCCACTGCGCTTTGATGAGTTCGAGAATTTGATGCCTCAGACCGTTTTTGTTTCGGCCACGCCGGCTGAATACGAGCGGACGCACCAGTCTCAGGTCGTGGAGCAGGTAGTGAGGCCGACCGGGCTGGTCGACCCACAGGTGATCGTGCGGCCCGCTTCAACTCAGGTGGATGACCTGCTTGGCGAGATCAAGCTGCGCACTGCCCAAAATGAACGCGTGCTGGTGACCACCCTGACCAAGCGTTTGTCCGAGGACCTGACCGATTATCTGGGCGAGAACGGCATCAGGGTGCGCTACCTGCACTCGGACATTGAAACCGTGGAACGCGTGGAAATCATCCGCGACCTGCGCTTGGGGGAGTTCGATGTGCTGGTTGGAATCAATCTGCTGCGGGAAGGGCTGGATATCCCCGAGGTATCATTGGTCGCCATCCTGGATGCGGACAAGGAAGGATTCCTGCGTTCCGAACGCTCCCTGATCCAGACCATGGGGCGTGCGGCGCGCCACCTGCATGGCACGGCGATTCTGTATGCAGATAAGGTGACTGATTCCATGAGGCGTGCCATGGCCGAGACCGAGCGGCGGCGCGCCAAGCAGTTGCTCTTCAATGAAGCTAACGGAATTACCCCTAAGAGCATCTCCAAGCGAATCAAAGACATCATAGACGGCGTGTATGACCATGAGATCGCCGCAGAAGCCCTGGAGGTGTCAGAAGAACGTGCGCGCTACGAAGCAATGGACGAGAAGTCTCTGGCGAGGGAAATCCGTCGGCTTGAAAAGCGCATGCAGGAGCACGCCAGGAACCTGGAGTTCGAGGAAGCCGCCACCGCCCGCAACGAACTGTTTCGCCTCAAGAAACTCGCTTTCGGCTTTGTGGAACACGATGTAGTCAATAGCAGCGAGGAGTGAATGAAGCGCATCCTCTTTGTCTGCATGGGCAATATCTGCCGTTCTCCAACCGCAGAAGGCGTTGCTTATAAATTAATTAATAACAATAAGATAGAATCACTAATTAATGTGGATTCTGCAGGCACGCATGGCTATCACATTGGCGAACCGCCGGATTCACGCGCATGCGCAGTTGCCCTGAAGCGCGGCATTGACCTTTCCGGCATGCGGGCACGCAAGGTGGTACCTGAAGATTTCGAACGGTTCGACCTGCTGCTGGCGATGGATCACGCCAACCTGGCCATACTGAAGCGTGGTGCTCGTCCTGAGCAGCACAAGAAACTGGCCCTGTTCATGAATTACTCGTCACGATTTGATAGCGATGAAATGCCCGATCCCTATTATGGCGGGGAGGAGGGATTCGAACTCGTGCTGGACATGGCCGAAGATGCGGCACGCGGGCTGATCGAATCCTTGAGTCTCAGAAAATGAATAAGGCCAGCATTTGCCGGCCTTATTGTGTTGAAACGTCTGCTGTTATTTGTGGGTTTCCACCTGCATCAGGGGTTCGCTGCTGAGTTGGACGGGCGCCTTGGGTTTGCGACCCAGGCGGACTTCCATTTCAGACGGGGGAGACATTGGGACCTTGTCCCTACTGGTTTCCACCATCACCAAGCCGCTTTCCTCAAGGGAGACAGATATATCCATCTGCGGCTTGACCGGAGCCGGCATGCTAGCAGTGGCTGGCTCTGGTTCCGAAATCGGTGCAGGCGCGGGGGCGGTGACCTCCTCAGTCCTTTCCTGAATTTCCGTAACTGGGACAGGCGCCAATGCCGGCTCGACAGGCGTGCCGACAACGTCTTCTTCGGTGGCCTTGTCCTCGATAGGAAGGGCAACAGGTGCCGGTGCCGACTCGAGGGCTGGCACTTCCGCATCCACCGGTTCGAAAGACAAGGGGAACTGATCGGCTGCCTGCGGAGCAGTTTCAGATGCCGTGACTTCTTCCCCGTTGGCGACATCGATTTGTACTGCCTCTACTTCCTGCCCTACAGGACGGCGTTCAGCACGGTCCCGCCCACGACCGCGACGACCGCGACGACCGCGACGTTCTTCTTGTTGCTCAGGAGATGCGCCTGGGGCGGGCGACTCCAATGCACCCGAGATGGGTGGAGTGGTTGATTCGGTAGTCTGAGGCGGCCGTTGTTCCTGCGGCCTAGGCTGGCGGGGTTGCCTGGGCTGGCGGGGTTCCTGTCCCTGTCGTTCCGCACGTTCGCCGCGCTCCTGCCGGTCAGGGCGCTCCTGACGCGGGCGGCGCTCACCCCGCGCTTCCTGTTCTGGCCGTGGCGTTTGCTGACTGCGCGGCTCTTGGCGACCGCGTTCACCACGATCCCGGCCGCGAGCGCGCTGGCTACGGCCTTCACGCGGCTGCTCGCGGCGGGTCGGAGGTTCGACTTTGGCAACGGTCTCAGGCTCGGATTTTCGATTACCACGGAACCAGCCGAAAATCTTATCTATGATGCCGAACTGCTCCATTGCACCTGATGGTGCGGTCCTGAGCGGTTTTACTGAGGCCTTGGGCTCGACCACAGGAGCCGGCTGGGACGGCGTAATACCCCTGACTGCCGCCTCGGGACGGCTGGCACGCGTCTCGGCCTGTGTTGAGGGCGGCTGATAGGCTTCTGTCGGGGGCGCCTCGACCATCTTGTAGCTCGGCAAGACTTGATCATCGATATTCAGCTGATCGTGGCGCAGGCGGACAATTTCGTGGGCCGGCGTCTCAAGATGGATATTCGGGATCAGGACGATGTTTACCTTGTGGCGCAATTCGATAGTGCGGATGTCGTCGCGTTTCTCGTTAAGAAGGAAAGTGGCGACATCAACCGGAATCTGCACATGAACGGCGCCGGTGTTCTCTTTCATCGCTTCTTCTTCGAGGATGCGCAGGATGTGCAGGGCGGCCGACTCGGTGCTGCGTATGTGGCCCGTGCCGGTGCAGCGCGGGCAGGGGATATAGGTCATTTCCGCCAGCGCAGGACGCAGCCGCTGTCGAGACAGTTCGAGCAGGCCGAAGCGTGAGATCTTGCCCGTCTGGACGCGGGCACGGTCGAAGTGCAACGCATCGCGCAGGCGGTTTTCAACTTCGCGCTGGGCGCGCGGACTTTCCATGTCGATGAAGTCGATGACGATGAGGCCGCCCAGGTCGCGCAGTCGCAACTGGCGCGCGATTTCGTCGGCCGCCTCAAGGTTGGTGCGCAGCGCAGTTTCCTCGATATCGGCCCCCCGTGTTGCGCGGCCGGAGTTGACGTTAACGGAGACCAGTGCCTCAGTGTGGTCAACGACGATAGCGCCGCCCGAGGGTAGCGTAACCTGGCGACCGAAGGCCGTTTCGATCTGGTGCTCGATCTGGAAGCGCGAGAAAAGCGGCACGTCATCGCTGTAGCGTTTCACGCGTGCCACATTTCCCGGCATGACATGGCTCATGAACTGCTGCGCCTGCTCGTAGATGTCGTCGGTGTCGATGAGGATTTCGCCGATGTCGGGCTGGAAATAGTCGCGTATGGCGCGAATGACCAGACTGCCTTCCTGATAGATGAGGAAAGGTCCCTTTTGACCGCCTGCAGCGCCCTCGATGGCACGCCACAGTTGCATCAGGTAATTGAGGTCCCACTGAAGTTCTTCGGCGCTACGGCCGATTCCGGCTGTACGGGCGATCAGGCTCATGCCCTGCGGCACGTCGAGCTGATCCATGGCCTCGCGCAGTTCGTTGCGATCTTCGCCCTCAATGCGACGCGATACACCGCCACCACGGGGGTTGTTCGGCATCAGGACCAGATAGCGCCCAGCCAGTGAAATGAAGGTCGTCAGCGCTGCGCCCTTGTTGCCGCGCTCGTCCTTATCCACCTGGACGATGAGGTCCTGGCCTTCCTTGAGGGCTTCCTTGATGGTCGCGCGGTTTGGTTCGACGCCTTCACGGAAATAGGCGCGCGAGACTTCCTTGAAGGGGAGAAAGCCGTGCCTTTCCGCGCCGTAATCGACGAAGGCCGCTTCGAGACTTGGCTCGATGCGGGTGATTACGGCCTTGTAGATGTTGCTCTTGCGTTGTTCCTTGGCGGCCGATTCGATGTCGAGGTCAATGAGTTTCTGGCCATCGACGATCGCGACGCGGAGTTCTTCGGCCTGCGTCGCATTGAACAGCATGCGTTTCATTATTTCGTTCTCCCGCGCGCAAACACGGGAAGACAAACCGCATCCGGTTCTGTCGGATTGTATTAGTTTGGCTGGTTTGAAATCATCAAAGGCGTCAAGGGCAAACTAACTATTGGTTTGTCTTATCGTCCTGAGGTGCTTTCAGGACGGCATGTTTCGTGATCGTGTTGTGCTAAGTGCGCGCAATTCAAGTAGTATCGCTGCTTCCGGTGAGCGAATTAACCTTTGTGCGGCTAGCTTGAGCCGGTTCAAAGCGGCTGCATCCAGTCGCGCCATCCAGTGCCACTTCGGGTCATGGGGCGCGCATCCGGAACCAACCTGAATTATTCTTCATGGCGGGTCCCTCAGAATGGGCAAACCAGCCGGCAGTATATTCAAAATGAAGGGGTTAAGCAAAGCATCCGTTACCCGCCGGCGGATCGGCGATGAGGCGGATGGGCAGCGCATTGACAATTACTTGTTGCGTGTCTGCAAGGGCGTGCCGAAAAGCCACGTCTATCGAATCCTCAGGAGCGGAGAAGTCCGGGTCAATAGCAAGCGAATCGGCCCTGAGTATCGGCTGCAGCCTGGCGACGAGGTGCGCATTCCGCCCCTGCAACTGGAAGCTGACAGGAAACCTGCCGTGCCGGTCGGGCGAGAGTATCGGATAGCTTACGAGGACGACGGACTGTTGGTTGTCGATAAGCCGGCCGGTATGGCGGTGCATGGCGGTAGCGGGGTGAGCTATGGGGTCATCGAGCAGCTGCGCAGGCAAAGGCCGCAGGCGCGCTTTCTCGAACTTGCCCATCGTCTTGATCGTGAAACTTCAGGCCTGCTGCTGGTCGCGAAGAAACGCTCGGCATTGACGGGGTTGCACGACATGTTTCGCTCGGGGCGCATTCAAAAACGCTACTTGGCCCTTGTCAAGGGCCGCTGGCATGAGCCGTTGCGCCACGTCAGGCTCGCCCTGCTCAGGCATATGACAAATGAAGGCGAGCGTCGGGTCAGCGTGTCCCGGGAAGGCAAGGCGGCGCATAGCATTGTGCGCCTGGTTGCCCGCTGGGAAAATTTCAGCCTGGTCGAGGTTGAACTTGAAACCGGGCGAACGCATCAGATCCGTGTGCATCTGGCTCATCTGGGATTCCCACTCTGCGGCGACGACAAATATGGAGATTATTCTCTGAACAAGATCTTGCAAAAGCAGGGGCTCCACCGCATGTTTTTGCATGCAGCCAAGTTGGGGTTCGACCATCCGGCATCCGGTGAGCGGCTTGAATTGGTTTCAGTGCTGCCGGAGGATCTGCTGGTGTTTTTGAGGCGACTTGAAGAAAGCGAGAATCGGGAGTATGGATCGGAATTACCGCCTAGTGGTTTTTGACTGGGATGGCACTCTGCTGGATTCGGCGGGAGCGATCGTTGCCTGCATGCGGGCAGCGGCAATCGATCTTGACCTGCCTCCACCTGACGAGAAAACCGCGCGTCACGTCATAGGCCTGGGCTTGCACGATGCTTTGTCGCAGGCAATGCCGGGCGTACCTTCCAGTGAATACCAGCGTGTTGCCGAGCGGTATCGGTACCACTATCTTGCCCAGGACCATGAGCTATCCTTGTTTGCCGGTGCCAGGGAACTGGTGGAGGAACTATCCAAAACGGGATGCCTGCTGGGGGTCGCCACCGGGAAAAGCCGTCTTGGATTGAATAGAGCACTGGAAACCTCCGGCCTCAAGCGATATTTCCATGCCACACGTTGCGCTGACGAATGCAGTTCGAAACCCGCGCCCGACATGCTGTGGGAGCTCATGGATGAGCTGGACACGGCACCAGAGCAGACTTTGATGATCGGCGACACGACACATGACTTGCTGATGGCGAAAAATGCCGGAGTCGGTGCGCTTGCAGTTGGCTATGGTGCGCACTCCCGCGAAGTGCTGCAGGCGCAACGACCGCTAGGCTTGTTTGATGAGTTCGAGCAATTGACGGAATGGCTGAGACGACACGGATGATATGCGCAAGTACCTCGCTGTCCAATGGCGGCAAGGGCATTCGCTTCGAGGTAACTACGGCATCCGGACTGCAATCCGCGTTTGTCGTACGTCATGACGGGAAGGTCTACGCCTACCTCAATCGTTGCGAGCATCTCGGCATCGAACTAGACTGGCAGCCCGGGGAATTCTTCGACGATTCCGGGCTATACTTGGTATGTACTACGCATGGCGCGGCCTACCAGCCTGACACGGGCGCGTGCATAGCTGGTCCCTGCCGTGGCGCCCGTCTGACCCAATTGGCAGTCTGCGAGCAGGATGGCGGCGTTTACCTGAAGAGAGACTGAATCCACATGCCAGACGCACCCGCTGATAACGATCCCGCATGGGAGCGCAAGATAATCGAGAAACTGGCGCTGGAAACGCTTGCGGAACAAAAGCGTCGCCGCCGTTGGGGTATTTTCTTCAAACTTCTTGGCTTCGGATATCTGACCTTCCTGATTGTGGCACTAGGGGAGTGGGGGGGGGCCGCCGACAAGTTGGGCGATGGCAAGAAGCATACGGCTCTGATTCAGTTGAATGGTGTCATCAAGCCGACTGGCGAGGCCAGCGCTGAAAAGATCACCGAAGCATTACAGGCGGCCTTCAAGGACCGGGGTACGCAAGGAGTTATCCTGCGCATCAATAGCCCTGGTGGCAGCCCGGTGCAGTCTGGCATTATCAACGATGAAATTCGTCGCCTGCGCGCGAAATATCCGGCCATTCCTCTTTATGCCGTGGTGGAGGACGTCTGTGCATCTGGCGGCTATTACGTTGCGGCGGCGGCCGACAGGATATTCGTGGACAAGGCAAGCGTGGTCGGTTCGATTGGCGTACTGATGGACGGTTTCGGGTTTACCGGAACAATGGACAAGCTGGGAGTAGAGCGTCGCTTGCTGACGGCAGGACAAAACAAGGGTTTTCTTGACCCCTTCTCGCCGCAGGACGATCAGCACAAGCAACATGCTCAGATCCTGCTTGACGACATCCACAAGCAGTTTATCGACGTTGTGCGCAAAGGTCGTGGCAAACGCCTGAAGGAGTCGCCTGAGTTGTTCAGCGGATTGATGTGGACTGGCGCCAAGAGCATCGAGCTTGGACTCACTGACGAGCTTGGCAATGTGGAATATGTTGCGCGGGAAGTGATCAAGGCCGAGGATATTCTCGACTACACGATGCGAGCCAGTCTGACTGAACGTTTTGCCAGGCAGTTCGGGGCGGACATGGCCGAGGGCATCATGAATCTCCTAGGCAGAAACTGGCTTAAGTAATCAGCGTGCCAGCAGCAGGAAGACGGTGGGTTTCTTCTCGATTGCGGGGGCCAGGCTTCTGCGCCAGGCATCGATCGGCATTGTCTCGATGCTTTCCATTGCTGTAGTCAATCCAGACGCCAAACAGAGCAGCGTGCCGGGCTGGCAGTTCTGCAGGAGGGCGCTGAACAGTGCAGCGTTGCGGTAGGGCGTCTCGATGAATATCTGCGTCCTGCTTTCCCTGTGGGATTCCCGTTCCAGTTCTGCGATGCGTCTGCCGCGTTCCGGTTCGCGCACGGGCAGATACCCATGAAATGCGAAGCACTGCCCATTAAGGCCTGAGGCCATTAGTGCCAGCAAGAGGCTGGAGGGCCCCACCAGGGGTGCCACGCGGATACCTGTTGCGTGCGCCGCGCGTACCAGCAAGGCACCGGGGTCAGCTACTGCCGGTACGCCTGCTTCGGACATAAGGCCAGCCGAGCGTCCTTCGACAAGAGGAGCGAGCAGGGCATGGAAGTCGGCCTGTAACGGCTCTCGTGGCAACACCCGTATGTCGATGTCCTGGATAGGTTGTTCGACTACTATGTGTTTGAGCTCGGCCCGCGCGGATTTGGCGTTTTCGACGATGAAATAGCGCAAGCTTCGTGCGATGAGCAGCACCTCGGCTGGGAATACGGTATCGTATCTGCTCTCGCCAAGCGAGGCGGGAACGAGGTATAGCGTTCCCGCAGGCATTAGGGGACTTGCATGCCTTCGGCACGCAGCATCCTGCATAGGGCAATCAACGGCAGGCCAATGAGTGCGTTGGGATCATCGCCCCGGATGCTGGAAAGCAGGGCGATGCCCAACCCCTCGGACTTAGCACTGCCTGCACAGTGATAAGGCTGCTCTTTACTCAGATAGCGTTCAATCTCCCCATCGCTCAATTGTCGAAACGCCACCTCGGTAGGCACGCCGCAGACCTGGCTTCGGCCGGTAGCACTATTCAGGAGGCACAGTCCGGTATGGAACGTCACTGTACGCCCGCTCATCAAACGCAACTGCTCGATGGCCCGTTCCCTCATCAGTGGCTTCCCGAAGCGCTGGTTGTCCACGAAAGCAACCTGGTCGCTACCGATGATAAGGGCATCCGGGAAGCGGCTGGCAACGGCCATGGCCTTGGCGGCCGCAAGCCTTTCGGCCGTGGCCGATGGGGTTTCATCCGGCATTACGGATTCGTCGGTCTGCGGATCGGCAATATCGAATTGGACCAGCAGGCGAGCCAGCAATTCTCTGCGATAGACGGAAGTGGAAGCTAGTACAAGGGTGGGCATTGGATTCTTCCGTATTCCGGATGTTATTCTTTTGACAGGAAAAGTCTTGAAATGATATCATCCCACGCTTATGTCGCAACGAGGCATGGTTATAGACAGCCTTGAGTTTGCACGCCGGCATGGGACGATGGCCGGCCGACTCCAGCTCGGCTCGCTGTCACGTCTCGGTGAAGTGCTATTTGATGCTTCCGGCAGTCTGAATTTCGAGGTAGTTGGCGAAACGGTGGGTAGCGAAGCTTTCCTGGCCCTGCAGCTTGATGGGCAGATGCGACTGACTTGCCAGCGTTGTTTGGGAGCGCTTGAGTTTGCTTTAAGCGCAAACAGCCGGTTGATGTTGATCGAGGCGGGTTTGCCTTGGCCCGATGCTGGTCAAGTTGGTGGACTGGAGGATGAAGTCTGCGATGCGATTGAGACATCGCGCGAAATGGATCTTATCCCACTGATCGAGGAAGAGATTCTACTTGCCTTGCCGATCTCACCGAAGCATGAGCATTGTGAGCTACCGGAGGCCGTGGCGGCGACAGCAGAGGCTTCGCCATTTGCGCGGCTGGCAAGGCTAAAGCGCATCTAGTTATTTGATAAAGTTTTAGAGGAGCACATTATGGCTGTCCAACAGAACAAGAAGTCGCCTTCGAAGCGTGGCATGCGTCGCGCTCACGACTTCCTCACCAATCCGCCGCTGGCCGTAGAGCCGACCACCGGGGAAACCCATCTGCGCCACCACATAAGCCAGAGCGGCTATTATCGCGGCAAGAAGGTCGTCAAGACCAAGGACGAGTAATTCCTGGCCGGGGGCACCCACTGCGTGGCAATGCCGTCGCCTATTTCCACTTGAACTCATAACGCGTCGATGGACGTTACCATCGCGATCGATTGCATGGGCGGCGATTTCGGACCTACCGTTACGCTGCCAGCGGTTATCCGTTTTCTGCAACATGACCATCAGGCCAGGGTCATCCTGGTAGGCTTGCCTGCTGAGGTGGAGGGGGTCGTGGCTAAGGAAAAACCGCGTTTCGGCGACAGGCTGCGTTATCGTGCCGCCACTGAGATGGTCGGCATGAATGATCCAATAGCCGCCGCGCTGCGCATCAAGAAGGATTCCTCGATGCGGGTGGCAGTCGACCTGGTCAAGTCCGGCGAAGCGCAGGCTGCTGTCTCCGCAGGAAACACGGGCGCGTTGATGGCGATATCCCGTTTTGTCCTCAAGACCCTGCCGGGCATCGATCGACCTGCCATTGCCAGCATTCTGCCGACTATGCGGGGCTATACCTATGTCCTCGACCTGGGGGCCAATGTGGATTGCGAAGCGCAACATCTTCTGCAATTCGGCATCATGGCCGACTTGCTGGTCTCTGCTGTGGAGCACAAGGAGCGACCTACTATCGGTTTGCTCAACATCGGCGAAGAGGATATCAAGGGCAACGAAGTGGTAAAACAGGCCGGTGAATTGCTCAAGGTGAGCGGCTTGAATTTTTACGGTAATGTCGAAGGCAACGATATCTATAAGGGTACGACGGATATTGTGGTCTGCGATGGCTTCGTCGGCAATGTCCTGCTGAAAACATCAGAGGGACTGGCCCTTATGGTCGCCACTTTCCTGCGCGAAGAGTTCAGCCGCAATCCATTAAGGAAACTGGCTGCACTATTCGCTTTGCCTGCGCTCAACGGTTTCAAAAAACGCGTCGACCCGCGCCGTTACAACGGTGCCAGCCTGCTCGGATTGCGTGGCATCGTCGTCAAGAGCCATGGCTCGGCCGACGAAATGGCTTTTACAAAAGCCATTGAAAGGGCGGCGGAAGCGGCACGTAATCGGCTTGTAGAGCGCATCAGCGAACGCATGATGCGGAATTCGCCACAATTGGTTCAGTAAATGCATGCGCGTATAACCGGCACGGGCAGCTACCTGCCCTCATTGGCGTTGTCCAATACCGATCTGGTGCAGCGCGGTGTCGATACGTCGGATGAATGGATCGTCGAACGAACAGGCATTCGCAGCCGACACATTGCCGAAGATGGCCAGATGGCAAGCGACCTGGCTTTTGAGGCAAGCCTGAATGCCATTGCCTCTGCAGGCATATCTGCAGAGAAGATTGATCTCATTATCCTTGCCACATCAACTCCGGATTTCATCTTTCCAAGCACGGCGTGCCTGCTTCAGGAAAAACTGGGCGTCAGGGGCGCTGCCGCCCTCGACGTACAGGCAGTCTGCAGCGGTTTTGCATATGCTCTGACTATAGCTGAGAAATTCATTAGTTCAGGCAGCCATTGTTGCGCCCTGGTAGTAGGTGCCGAGGTTTTCTCGCGCATCCTTGACTGGGATGACCGTGGGACATGCGTGCTTTTCGGGGATGGCGCCGGCGCGGTTATTCTTGAGGCCAGTGAAGAGCCGGGGATCCTAGCTTCAGCGCTGCATGCCGACGGATCACAGCACAGCATCCTCGAGGTACCGGGAAATGTCTGCGGCGGCAAGGTGGTTGGTCAGCCCTTCGTGAAAATGGACGGTCCGGCAGTGTACAAATTTGCCGTCAAGGTGCTTGCTGAGGTCGCCCTAGAAGTGCTTGACTTGGCGGGCATAGAGGCCGGCGCCCTCGATTGGCTGATTCCGCATCAAGCGAATATCCGCATTATCCAGTTGACGGCAAAGAAACTTGGGCTGCCGATGGGAAAGGTTATTACTACTGTGGACCGCCACGGCAACACTTCGGCTGCCTCGATCCCTCTGGCATTGGACGCCGCAGTTCGGGATGGACGTATCAAGCGTGGCGATTTGCTCATGCTGGAAGGTGTCGGTGGCGGTTTCACATGGGGAGCAGTCATCCTCAAATTCTGAAAACCAGAAATCCGACATGAAATTTGCTCTTGTGTTTCCTGGACAAGGTTCCCAGTCACTAGGGATGATGGCAGCCTACGGTGACAGTCCCGTAATTCGCGGCACATTCGACGAAGCATCAGCGGCACTTGGCCGCGACCTCTGGAACCTGGTGAGCGAGGGACCAGCCGATGCGCTTGGCCAAACAGTGAATACGCAGCCCCTGATGCTGACATCGGGTATTGCCGCATATCGCTTATGGCGCGAAAAGGGTGGCAGGGTGCCAGACATGGTTGCCGGCCATAGCCTGGGTGAGTATTCGGCGCTCGTTGCGGCCAGCGTACTGCGCTTTGATGACGCAGTACGCCTGGTCGAGTTGCGCGCAAAGGCCATGCAGGAGGCCGTGCCTACTGGGGAAGGAGCCATGGCCGCCATTCTCGGACTTGATCCAGCCGCCGTCGTGGCTGCCTGCAACGACAGCGCCAAGGGTCAAGTGGTGGAAGCCGTCAATTTCAATACGCCAGAACAGATTGTTATCGCCGGCCATGCCGCGGCCGTACAGCGTGCCGCTGATGCGGCGAAGGCAATGGGTGCCAAGCGCGCCGTCTTGTTGCCAGTGTCGGCTCCGTTTCATTGTTCGCTGATGAAACCGGCAGCAGAGCGCTTGCGCCAGAGACTGGCCGAGTTGCCCCTGTTCTCACCGAAGATCCCGGTGATGAACAACGCTGATGTGGCCTGCCTCACTGATCCTGTATTGATCATGGAAGCACTGGTGCGCCAGGCCGCGTCCCCTGTTAGATGGGTCGAAACCATGCAATCCATGGCGGCCCAAGGCGTCACGCATATCTATGAATGCGGTCCAGGGAAGGTGCTGGCAGGTTTGGCCAAACGCTGTGCTGAAGGCCTGGTCGGCGGCGCCATGGCTGATTTGGCAGGCATGGAAGCCGCTCTTGCTGTGACGAATACGTAGGAGAAAACATGCTTAAAGGTCAAATTGCTCTGGTAACAGGCGCCTCACGCGGCATCGGGCGTGCCATCGCGCTTGATCTGGGCAAGGAGGGGGCCGTGGTTATTGGCACCGCAACATCCGAGGGGGGCGCGGAAGATATTCAGAAGGCGCTGGACGACGCCCATATCGCGGGGTGGGGTGCCAAACTCAACGTTACGGATGCCGCTGCATGCGAGATGGTAATGAGCGAGATCGAAAAGCGGTACGGCAATATCTCGATTCTGGTGAACAACGCGGGCATCACGTGCGACAATCTCGCCATTCGCATGAAGGACGATGAGTGGAGCGCAGTGATTGACACCAATCTAAATGCTGTATTTCGCCTCTCAAAAGCAGTATTGCGGGGCATGATGAAGGCTCGCTATGGGCGCATCATCAACATTACCTCGGTGGTGGGAAATACAGGGAATCCCGGCCAGGCGAACTACGCATCCGCCAAGGCCGGCGTGTCCGGCATGAGTCGTGCGCTCGCTCGCGAACTGGGCAGCCGTAGCATTACGGTGAATTGTGTTGCCCCCGGTTTCATCGATACGGACATGACCAAGGCTTTGCCGGATGCACAACGGGATGCCCTTCTTGGCCAGATTGCCCTCGGCCGTCTCGGTCAGGCTGATGAAGTCGCCGCCGCGGTTACATTCCTTGCTTCGCCGCGAGCGGCTTATATCACTGGCACTACCATACATGTCAACGGCGGCATGTACATGAATTGATCTTGGGATCAGCCGGGCTAGTAGTTTCTGTTAAAATATCGCGGTTTTATTCTGGTCATACCCGCTAATAGGGGAAGGAGCAAAAAAATGGAGAACATCGAACAACGCGTCAAGAAAATCGTTGCCGAGCAGCTTGGCGTCAACGAATCCGAGATCAAGATTGAGTCTTCGTTTGTTGACGATCTCGGTGCCGACTCCCTGGATACAGTCGAGTTGGTGATGGCCCTTGAAGAGGAATTCGAGTGCGAAATTCCCGATGAGGAGGCTGAGAAGATCACCACCGTGCAGCAAGCAATCGACTACATCAACGCCCATCTCAAGAAGTAAGACAATTCAATTCCCCCCTTGCAGGAGTAAAGCGAAGTGGCACGCCGCAGGGTAGTAGTCACCGGCTTGGGCGTCATTTCGCCAGTCGGCAACACGGTCCAGGAATCCTGGAACAACATTGTTGCAGGCAAGAACGGTATTGGCCCGATTACCCGTTTCGATGCATCCACGTTCAAGTCGCGCTTTGCCGGTGAGGTCAAGGCATTCGACGTGACGGCCTACCTCCCTCCCAAGGAGGCGCGACGCATGGATGTCTTCATCCATTACGGCATGGCGGCGGGGATTCAGGCAATCAAGGATTCTGGCTTGGCGGTGACGCCGGAGAATGCGGTCCGCATCGGAGTCAATATTGGCTCAGGCATCGGCGGTCTGCCGATGATCGAGGAAACCCACAATGATTTCCTCGGGGGAGGACCGCGCAAGATATCGCCTTTTTTCATTCCCGGCACCATCATCAACATGATTTCGGGAAATCTCTCGATCATGTTCGGGTTGAAAGGGCCGAATCTGGCAGTGGTGACGGCCTGTACCACTGGGCTACATGCCATTGGCACGGGCTTCCGCATGATCCAGTACGGCGATGCAGACGTAATGGTTTGCGGCGGAGCGGAATCCACAGTAACCCCGCTGGCTATTGGTGGATTTGCCTCGGCGCAAGCTTTATCCACCCGCAACGAAGACCCGGCGACGGCCAGCCGTCCCTGGGACAAGGGGCGCGATGGGTTTGTTCTCGGCGAGGGTGCGGGCGTGCTGGTGCTTGAAGAATATGAGCATGCGAAAAACCGCGACGCCAGAATCTACGCCGAAGTGGTTGGTTTCGGCATGAGCGGGGACGCCTTTCACATGACTGCACCGGACACCGATGGGCCGCGCCGTAGCATGGTGAATGCGCTCAACGATGCGGGGATCAACCCTGATCAGGTCCAGTACCTGAATGCGCATGGCACATCGACGCCGCTGGGCGACAAGAACGAAACAGATGCCATCAAGCTGGCGTTTGGCGACGTTTCCCGCAATTTGGTGGTGAATTCGACCAAATCCATGACGGGTCACTTACTCGGTGGCGCTGGCGGGCTCGAATCGGCTCTGACAGTGCTGGCGGTGCATCACCAGATTTCGCCGCCTACCATCAATATCTTCGATCAGGATCCGGAGTGCGATCTTGACTACTGTGCGAATACCGCACGTCAGCTCAAGATCGATGTTGCTTTGAAGAACAACTTCGGATTCGGCGGCACCAACGGCACGCTAGCATTCCGGCGGGTCTGACCACGATAATCTGTCTGCCGGATGCACCTTCCGCACCGGCTTGAACTGCGTTCCTCCCGCTATCTTGCAAGCACGCTTGCAGTGATGCATCTGGCTGCGCTGGTCAGCCTGTATCCGCTACGGTTCGCCCCCTGGCTACAACTGGCACTGGCCGCGCTTCTCGCACTGTCTGCTTGCATTTCAATCCGCCGCCATGCATTATTCTTCGCAGCAACATCAATACGCGAACTGATTCTGAAAACCGATGGCACTGTCGAGGTGCTGTGTAATGACGGAGGGCGATACGGTGCAAGGGTGTCAGGCCAATCGACGATTCTGCCCTGCCTGATCGTGATGCTGTTTGAAATTCCTGGGTCGCGAGGTTTCTATCCACTGTTGATCTTGCCGGATTCACTGTCCCTCGAAGATAGGCGGGCCTTGCGAATCTGGCTACGCTGGAAGCTTACCTGAGGCGATTGCGGAGCATGGTGTTGCGCGCCGAGGCGAGAGTTACCGGGTAATCCCGGCTGGAATGCAGGCCGCGGCTTTCTCGCCGCCTTTGGGCGCAGCGCACTATGAGGTCGGCAGTCAGCACGAGGTTGCGCAATTCAATCAGGTCGTTCGTGACGCGGAAGTTGGCGTAATAATCGTCGATTTCGCGCTCCAGCAGGCGGATGCGGTGTCGAGCCCGCTCAAGGCGCTTGGTGGTTCGCACAATGCCGACGTAGTCCCACATGAAGCGGCGCAGTTCGTCCCAGTTGTGCGAGATGACGATTTCCTCGTCGGCATCCGTGACGCGGCTTTCGTCCCATTGTGGCAGAACCGACAGTGGCTGCCTTCCCGATTTGAGGATGTCCTCTGCGGCCGAGGTGGAAAACACCAGGCATTCGAGCAGGGAATTGCTCGCCAGCCGGTTGGCCCCGTGCAGACCGGTGAAGGCGGTTTCACCCACGGCATAGAGGCCAGGCAGAGCAGTCCGGGCGGAAAGATCGGTGACTATGCCGCCACAGGCATAGTGCGCTGCTGGTACGACGGGGATGGGCTGGCGGGTAATATCGACGCCCAACTCCAGGCAACGGGCATGGATGTTCGGGAAATGCTCTATCAGAAAGGCGGATGGCTTGTGCGTCATGTCCAGATAGACGCAGTCGAGACCACGTTTTTTCATCTCAAGGTCTATGGCACGCGCGACGATATCGCGGGGTGCTAGTTCCGCGCGCGGGTCGTGCTCCGGCATGAAGCGTTCGCCGTCAGGCAGGCGCAAGATGCCCCCTTCGCCGCGCATGGCCTCCGTAATGAGAAACGTTTTCGCGTAGGGGTGGTAGAGGCAGGTCGGATGGAACTGGATGAACTCCATGTTGGCGACACTGCACCCGGCGCGCCAGGCCATTGCGATGCCGTCCCCCGTCGCCGTATCGGGATTGGTTGTATAGAGATAGACCTTGCCGGGACCTCCGGTAGCCAGCACGGTATGCGGCGCTGCGAAAGTCTTCACGTGGTCCGACTGCTTGTCGAGTACATAGGCTCCGTGGCAGCCACTGTCAGGGGGGCCAAATTTTGCCCCAGTGATGAGGTCGATGGCGATGTGATACTCGAAAACCGATATGTTTGGATGGGCCCTCAGCCTTTGCGTCAGGGTGTCCTGAACTGCCGAACCCGTGGCATCCGCCACGTGTATGACGCGACGATGGCTATGTCCTCCCTCGCGAGTGAGATGGTAGCCGGATCCGGTGGCGTCACGCGTAAACGGTACGCCTTGGCCGATGAGCCAGTCTATAGCCGTCTTGCCTCTTTCCACGACATAGCGAGTCGTGCGGGGGCTGCACAGACCGGCACCGGCAATCAGGGTGTCCTTGATATGTGCCTCAATCGAGTCGGCGTCATCTAGTGCCGCGGCGATGCCGCCCTGGGCGTAATTGCTGGCGCTGTCCTCAAGCGAACGCTTGGTGACGAGAGCGACCTTTCTATGCGGAGCCAGTTGGAGTGCAAGTGACTGGCCGGCCAAGCCGCTACCGATGATGAGGACGTCGAAAGCCTGCACGCGGGAATCAAGGTGGGTTGGGGCTCGAAACTATACCATTGCAGCATATGGCGATGGATACGGCCCCGCGTCCTTCTGAACTATTTCTGACGCTCGGGGTCATCAGGGTGTCGGCTATACTTGTGGCTCCCGGTCCGGTTATACGGGCTGAATGAACTTCCAATAACACAGCCACTCAAATGGGAGAACGTGAAGTAGACCAGCAGCTGGTCGTCCGCGCGCAGCATGGCGACCAGAAGGCATTCGGACTGCTAGTATCGAAATACCAGCGCAAGCTGGCACGGCTGCTGTCGCGGCTGATCCGGGATCCAGCCGAAGTAGAGGATGTGGCACAGGAAACATTCATCAAGGCTTACCGTGCCTTGGGGAGCTTTCGGGGCGATAGCGCCTTCTACACTTGGCTGTACCGTATCGGTATCAATACCGCGAAGAATTACCTGGTCTCGCAAGGCAGGCGAGCACCGACCCGGACGGATTACGACTCCGAGGAGGCGGAAAATTTCGAAGGCGGCGAATTGCTGCGCGACAACAATACGCCGGAGCGGATTCTTCTCTCCAAGCAGATTGGAGAGACAGTAAACGCGGCGATGGAGGCATTGCCAGAGGAGTTGCGCATGGCCATCATGTTGCGCGAGATAGAGGGAATGAGCTACGAGGATATTGCGAAGATGATGGATTGCCCTATCGGCACGGTTCGGTCGAGGATATTCCGGGCGCGCGAGGCGGTTGCAGAAAAAATCAGGCCGTTGCTTGAAACGGCACCAGACAAGAGGTGGTAGGAATGAAGACGGATATTTCTGCTTTACTGGATGGTGAGTTGGAACATGCCGAAACCAGCAGGGCGATTGATGCCCTGCGACGCGACCATGATTTGCTTGAGGCATGGAATACCTATCATTTGATCGGTGACATATTGCGTAATTCCCCGGAATATTCACCGAATATCGCCGATCGGGTAATGGCGCTGCTGGAGAAGGAACCGGTTCAGTTCATCCCTTCTGCCCAGAAGAACCGGTCTCCCATTCACTTGGCATTTCCCCTTGCCGCGGCGGTCATGGGCATGGCCACGGTAGGCTGGGTCGCCTTGTCCCTGAATGCTCCCCAGAAGGTCGAACTAGCCGCCAAATCGCACCAGGCGAATGAGGCGGCGGTTCCTGTCACCGACAAATCACCTTCCAGCGCTCTCAAGGATTACCTTGTTGCGCACCAGGCACATTCTCCGCACCGCGGCATACAAGGCGTGCCTACTTACGTTCGAACAGTTTCGGAAATTCGTCAGAGCAATCGGTGATGAAGAGGGCGCTCATGCTGCTTGCCATGGGCGGCGCGCTAGTTGCGCCCGCCCATGGCGACCAACATGGCGATGCATTGGCATGGCTGCAGAAAATGGCATCTGCAGCGCAAAAGCTCAATTACACGGGGACCTTTACATATCAAAGCGGTGGCAGTTCCGAAACCTCTCGCATCACCCATCTGGTGGATGCGGGGGGGGAACATGAGAAGCTTGAAGTGCTGGATGGTAGTCCGCGCGAGGTTGTGCGCAACAATGACGAGGTCAGGTGTTTCCTGCCCGAAGATAAGCTCGTTATCGTCGAAAAGCGTGGCCAGATCAAAGCGTTTCCTGCACTTCTGCCGGCATCCGTCAGCAGCCTAAGCGATCATTACCTGATCCGGAAAGGGGACGTCTCAAGAGTGGCAGGCCTCGATAGTCAGTTGATAGTGCTGGAGCCGAAGGACGCTCTTCGTTACGGCCATCACCTCTGGGCGGAAGTGAATTCGGGTTTGATCCTGAAGGCGCGCATCGTCGATGAACGCAGCGAAACCATAGAACAGTTCGCTTTCAATCAACTACAGATTAGTGGCCCCATCGACCGGGAAATGCTGAAACCAAGGTTCAGCAAGGAGGGCAAGGCATGGCGGATACACAATGCGCGGGCCTCGCAAAGCTTGTCTGCCGGAAGCGATTGGGTGTTCAAGACACAACTACCTGGGTTCAGGAAGAGTGCAGGGATGAAGCGGCAAGCCATTCGTGCAAACGGCCCTGAAACGACCCATTTCATCTTTACCGATGGTTTGGCTTCGATATCGGTATTCATTGAACCGCTGGGGAACAGAACGGCGGAGAAGACCACCTATACGGTCGGTTCCATCAATATTTACAAGCGTGTCGTAGGCAAGCACCTTCTTACGATCCTGGGCGAGGTGCCCGCAACTACCCTGATGCTTTTGGGCGACGGAATGGAGCTCAAGAAAAAGTGATGGATCAGGAAGCTATTGTCGCCCGCGTCGAAGGTAATCAGGCTTACGTCGAAGTGGGGGGCGCTGGCGCGGGCTGTGGTCGCTGCCACGAGACGGGGGGGTGCCAGAGCAGCATCCTTGGCCAAATGTTCCGCACCAGGCCACGGCAATACCGCATTGCCAATCCCATCGGCGCCGCGCCCGGAGACCCGGTCATCGTGCGCGTTGCCAGCGGTTCCACACTGCGTGCTGCGCTGCTGATTTACGCCTTGCCAGTGCTCGGCCTTCTCCTTGGCGCCGTCGCGGGAACCGCATTGGGCGGGGACGGAGACGGCGATGCCATGGCGGCCCTGGGGGCACTGCTGGGACTCGTGGTTGGCATTCTGTCAGGGTTCATTCTGCGAGTACGCCAGGTCGGCAAAGTGCAGGATCCCATTCTCGTTCGTCGAAATTCAAGTTACTGTATTGCTAAGGAAATTAGATAATGAGCATTAGATATTTTATTGTGACGCTGCTGTCGCTATTCGCCCTGAACGCAGCGGCGCAAGGCAGGGAATTGCCTGACTTTACCGATTTGGCAGAAAAACACGGACCGGCCGTCGTCAATGTAAGCACAACCCAGACTATTCGCGGCAATCGTGCCTTCCCGCAATTTCCGGATCTCGACGAAGACGATCCGATGTATGAGTTCTTCAAGCGCTTCATTCCGCGTCAGCCCGGCATGCCGAGGGAGTTCCAGAACAAGTCACTGGGTTCGGGCTTCATCATCAGCCCGGACGGGTACGTCCTGACCAATGCCCATGTCGTCGATTCTGCCGATGAAATACTGGTCAAGCTTACGGACAAGCGTGAGTTCAAGGCCAGGGTGATCGGTGCCGACAAGCGAACCGACGTGGCATTGATCAAAATCGAGGCAAGCGGACTGCCGTCGGTAAAACTGGGCGATCCCGCCAAGCTTCGCGTCGGTGAATGGGTTGTGGCCATCGGCTCGCCCTTCGGATTCGAGAGTTCCGTGACGGCAGGCATCGTCAGCGCAAAAGGACGTTCGCTACCGCAGGAGAATTTCGTTCCCTTCATACAGACCGACGTTGCGATCAATCCGGGCAATTCGGGGGGACCGCTCTTCAACATGAAGGGAGAGGTCGTGGGCATCAATTCGCAGATTTACAGCCGCACCGGCGGCTATATGGGTCTGGCCTTTGCCATTCCCATCGATGTGGCGATGGAAGTGCAAGGCCAGTTGCGGGCCAGTGGCCGCGTCAGTCGGGGCCGCATCGGCGTGGTGATCCAGGAAGTGACCAAGGAACTGGCCGAATCCTTCGGATTGGCAAAACCTGCCGGTGCCTTGGTCAACGCCGTCGAGAAAGGCGGTCCGGCCGACAAGGCCGGTATCGAAGACGGAGACATCATTCTCAAGTTCGATGGCAAGGCGGTCAATGCCTCCGCCGACCTTCCCCGGATTGTCGGTGCTACCCGCCCCGGCAGCAAGGTCGTCATGCAGGTCTGGCGCAAGAGCGGTGCGAAGGATCTGACAGTGACGGTCGGGGAAATCCCCGAGGAGAAGCTGGCCCAACGCGGCGCCAAGCGTGCCAAGCCGGCGGAAGCGGTGGCCAATCGGCTGGGTTTGGTGTTGAGCGAGTTGTCGCCCGAGCAGATGCGCGAGTTGAAGATTGGCAACGGTCTGCTGGTGGAAGACGTTCGCGGCAACAACGGCCGAACAGATTTGCGCCCTGGCGACATCATCCTGGCCGCGGTCGTCAAGGGCTCGAATGCGGAGGCGAAGACAGTAGATCAGTTCAATAAGCTATTGTCTCAAATAGACAAATCGGCAACCATCACCCTTCTCGTCAAACGAGGCGAGCAGCAGACCTACATCACCATAAAGGGAAGCGGTGACGGCAAGTAGGGGACGGGCGCGTCTGACCGTCTACAGCCGCGCCTGGTGCCACCTCTGCGACGATCTGCTGAGCGCGCTGAGGCCTATCTGCGAGGAGCACGGCGCCGATATCGAGGTGGTTGATATCGATGTCCATCCGGAATTCGAGGAGGCGCATGGCGAGAGGGTTCCGGTGGTGGTGGGCGGCGGAACCGAGCTTTGCCATTACTTTCTCGATACCGCCGCAGTTCGTGCTTATTTACTGAATTTCCGGTAAAATTCCGCGCTTTCGTATGCCTCCGAAAGGGTGCCTTGCCGCACCCTTTTGTCTATGATGGAGCAAATCCGCAACTTTTCGATCATCGCCCATATTGACCATGGCAAGTCGACGCTTGCCGACCGCATCATTCAGCTCTGCGGGGGACTGTCCGAACGCGAGATGGAAGAGCAGGTGCTCGATTCGATGGACATCGAGCGCGAGCGTGGCATTACCATCAAGGCACAGACTGTTGCGCTGCAATACAAGGCACGCGATGGGAGCACCTACAACCTCAATCTGATCGACACCCCCGGGCATGTCGACTTCTCGTACGAAGTGTCTCGTTCGCTTTCCGCATGCGAGGGGGCCCTGCTGGTGGTCGATGCATCCCAGGGGGTCGAGGCGCAGACTGTCGCCAACTGCTACACGGCCATCGAGCAGGGTGTCGAGGTCGTGCCTGTCCTCAACAAGGTCGACTTGCCGGCTGCGGACCCTGAGCGGGCGCGTGAGGAAATCGAGGACGTTATCGGGATCGATGCCACCGATGCCATACTGGCCAGCGCCAAGACCGGGCTGGGGGTGGAAGACATCATCGAGTCGATCATTGTCCGGATTCCGGCGCCCAAGGGGGATCCCTCGGCACCTCTGAAGGCGCTCATCATCGATTCCTGGTTCGACAACTACGTCGGCGTGGTCATGCTGGTTCGAGTCATGGAGGGTACGCTGCGCCCGAAGGACAGAATTCTCCTGATGTCGACCGGCACGCAGCACCTGTGCGAGCAGGTCGGTGTGTTCACGCCGAAATCCCAGCCGCGCAGTGTGCTGGCGGCCGGAGAGGTCGGCTTTATCATCGCCGGAATCAAAGAACTCAAAGCCGCCAAGGTCGGCGATACCGTGACGCTGGCCGATCGCCGCGCAATCGAAGCGCTTCCCGGTTTCAAGGAAATCAAGCCACAGGTCTTCGCCGGCCTGTATCCCGTCGAGGCCAATCAGTACGATGCCCTGCGCGAGGCGCTGGAAAAACTCAAGCTGAACGATGCCTCGCTCCAGTACGAACCGGAAGTCTCGCAGGCCCTGGGATTCGGTTTCCGCTGCGGTTTCCTGGGGTTGTTGCACATGGAAATCGTGCAGGAGCGCCTTGAGCGCGAATACGACATGGATCTCATCACCACCGCGCCGACGGTTGTCTATGAGGTGCTGATGCGCGATGGGTCGTTATTGTCGGTGGAGAACCCGTCCAAGTTGCCGGATCCTTCCAGAATTGATGAAATTCGCGAACCGATCATTACGACCAAGATTTTCGTCCCGCAGGATTATCTTGGCGCGGTGATCACGCTGTGCGAACAGAAACGCGGCACCCAGGTGAACATGCAGTACCACGGCCGGCAGGTCATGCTCACTTACGATATGCCGATGGCCGAGGTGGTGATGGATTTTTTCGATAAGCTGAAGTCCGTTTCGCGCGGCTACGCCTCGCTCGATTACGATTTCAAGGAATACCGTACGGCGGATGTCGTCAAGCTCGACATCCTCATCAACAGCGACCGGGTCGATGCCCTGTCCGTCATTGCGCATCGCGCCAATGCCCAGTATCGCGGACGCGAACTTGCCTCCAAAATGCGAGAACTGATTCCGCGCCAGATGTACGACGTGGCGATTCAGGCGGCCATCGGTTCAACCATCATCTCGCGCGAGAACATCAAGGCCCTGCGCAAGAACGTCCTGGCAAAGTGTTATGGCGGTGACATCACGCGCAAGCGCAAGCTGCTGGAAAAGCAAAAGGCCGGCAAGAAGCGCATGAAACAGGTCGGCAGCGTCGAGATTCCGCAGGAGGCATTCCTGGCCGTACTGCGCGTCGATTCGAAATAGGACATTCAAATTGAACTTTGCCCTGATTCTTTTCCTGCTAACGGTCGCCACGGGCGCCATCTGGCTGTTCGATGCATTGGTGATGAGGAAACGTCGCAGCGCGGAGGCGAAGGAGCCGTGGTGGGTGGAATATGGCGCCAGCTTCTTTCCCGTCATACTCGCGGTGTTTTTCCTTAGATCCTTCCTGGTCGAACCGTTCAAGATTCCATCCGGATCGATGATTCCGACCCTGCTGGTCGGCGACTTCATTCTGGTGAACAAATATACCTACGGCATCCGGCTGCCCGTCATCAACAAGAAGGTGCTGGAACTGAACACACCCCAACGAGGCGACGTCATGGTATTCCGCTGGCCGGAGGATCCGTCGCTGGACTACATCAAGCGCGTGGTAGGCCTGCCTGGCGACAAGGTGGCCTGGCAGGACAAGCGATTGTTCATCAATGGGGAAGAGGTTCCGGTGGCCAGGCAGAGCGACTATCTACACCCCGACCGGCTTTATTACTCCTCGCGTTTCCAGGAAAAGCTGGGCAATGCCGAGCACAGCATCCTTATCGACAAGGATGCGCCGGCCTTTGTCTCGCAGGTCATGCAGTTTCCAGGCCGCGACAAATGCATCTACAATAGCTCTGGCGTGATATGCGAAGTACCAGCAGGGCATTACTTCGTCATGGGGGATAATCGGGATGCGAGCAGCGACAGCCGGGTTTGGGGCTTCGTGCCAGATCAGAACATCGTTGGCAAGGCCTTCCTGATCTGGTTCAATTTCGGCGATTTGAAACGCATCGGCAGCTTCCACTGAAGGAGCGCGGAATGAAAAAACAACAAGGTTTGAGCCTAATAGGGATGATTCTGGTCAGTGCCGTCGTGATAGGTCTGGCGGTTGTCGGCATGAAGGTTGTTCCTTCCGTGATTGAATACTACACAATCGTCAAGCACATCAAGGCGATAGCCAACAGCGGTGCCAGCACTGGTTGCGGAGGTGCGGAATGCTTATGATCGACTATGCGGTTGTGGATGAAACTCCTAGCATTTCTGGTGCAGACTTGGACATCACCAAGGAGGGCAACCAGATCGTCATCTCGTTCGAGTACCCGAAGAAAATCCATATTGCCGGTAACGTCAGTATTCTCATCGATTATTCGGGAAGCAGTTCCGGCAGCAAACGTCCTATCGAGTGAGCGCCTCTGGTGAGTGATGTGCCCGGATTCGAGCGCGCCATCGGTTACGCTTTCAATAGCCGGGATCTGCTGAAGCAGGCGCTGACGCATCGCAGCTATGGGGCTACCCATAACGAACGTCTCGAGTTTCTCGGCGATAGCATACTCAACTGCGTCATTGCCCAAGCCTTGTACGAGCGCTTCCTGGATGTCCGGGAAGGGGATTTGTCCCGTCTCCGCGCCAATCTGGTACGCCAGGAAACCCTCGCAGAGATTGCGCAAGGGATTGGCCTCGGCGACCAGTTGCGCCTGGGCGAGGGAGAACTGAAAAGCGGCGGCTTCCGCCGCCCTTCCATCCTGGCGGATGGGCTGGAGGCGTTGTTTGGTGCGGTGTTCGTCGATGGCGGATTCGAGCGCGCTCGTGACACCGTGCTGCGCCTTTTCGAGCCCCATCTCGCCAACCTGGATCCACGGCATTCCGGCAAGGACGCCAAGACGAGTTTGCAGGAATTCCTGCAAGGCCGCCGCCTGGCGCTGCCGCAGTACCAGTTGAGCGCCACGCGGGGCGAGGCTCACGCCCAGGAGTTCGAAGTCGAGTGCCTGATTCCCGAACTCGACATCAGCACGACCGGCCGCGGTCCGAGCCGGCGTGCGGCAGAACAGGAAGCCGCCAGGCGCGCGCTCGAGCAGACAGGCGCGAAATGAACGCCACGGACCGATTTCGCTGCGGCCATCTGGCCATTGTCGGCAGGCCCAACGTGGGCAAGTCGACCTTGCTCAACCGGCTGATCGGCCAGAAGATCAGCATCGTCTCGCGCAAGGCGCAGACCACGCGCCATCGCATCACTGGTGTGCTCACCCGGTCCGGGCAGCAGTTCATCTTCGTCGATACGCCGGGATTCCAGACCAGGCACAAGAATGCGCTGAATCGCATGATGAATCGGGGCGTCACCCAGGCGCTGAACGACGTTAACGTCATCCTCCTGGTGATCGAAGCGGGGCGTTTCACCGATGAGGACAGGCGTGTACTTTCGCTGATTCCTGAGGACAAGAAGGTGCTTCTGGTCATCAACAAGATTGACCGACTCGCCGACAAGAAACGCCTGTTGCCATTCATGGCAGAAGTGTCCAAGGAATTCGCCTTTGCCGAGATCGTCCCGGTCAGTGCCGCAAGCGGCGCGGGCGGAGATGCGCTGATCGATGCGGCCGGCCGCTACTTGCCCGAATCCGCGCCGCTTTTCGGCGAGGATGACCTGACGGATCGCAGCGAACGCTTTCTGGCTGCCGAGTTTCTGCGTGAAAAGCTGTTTCGTCGCCTCGGCGAAGAACTGCCCTATGGCATGACAGTCGAGATCGAACGTTTCGAGACGGAAAGTTCCTTGCGGCGGATCAATGCCGCGATCATCGTGGATCGTCCCGCCCACAAGGCCATCGTCATCGGAAAGGGCGGCGAGCAGTTGAAAGCCATCGCCAGCGATGCGCGGCGCGACATGGAATCCCTCTTCGGCGGCAAGGTGTTCCTCGAGGTCTGGGTCAAGGTGAAGGGCGGCTGGGCGGACGACGAGCGGGCGCTGAAGAGCCTCGGCTATGAATGAATAGCACGGCGAAAGGCAGGGTGGACGGGGAGGCGGCCTTTGTCCTGCACACCTACCCCTTTCGCGAGACCAGCCTGATCGTCGAAGCCTTCAGCCGGGATCATGGCCGGGTGGCGCTGGTTGCGCGCGGCGCGCGCCGGCCGCGTTCCGCCATGCGCGGCCTGCTGATGGCCTTCCAACCGATCGAGCTTGGCTGGTTCGGCCATGGGGAAATGCGTACCCTGGCCAAGGTCGAATGGGGCGGCGGCCAGCCGCTGCTGAAGGCGCAGGCCCTCATCCTCGGCTACTACATGAACGAGCTGCTGCTCAAGCTGATGCCGCGTGACGATGCGCACCCGGCCCTGTACAAGGCCTATGCCGAAGCCGTTCACGCCCTGGCAATCGGCGAGGACAGCCAGGCCTCGCTGCGGCGCTTCGAAAAAACGCTGCTCAAGGAGTTGGGCTACGGCCTGACGCTGGATCGCGAAGCGGAAGGCGGCCGGCCGGTAGACCCGCACAAGCGATATGCTTACATTGTCGAGAGGGGTCCGGTCCCGCTGAGCGGGGACGAGCGCGATACGGAATCCTTTACGGGGCGGGCCTTGCTGGCTATGGCGCAGGATGATTTCACGGATGCCGAAACACTCGCGCAGGCCAAGCAGCTGATGCGCACCCTGATCCACCATTACCTCGGCGGCCAGCGCCTGAGCTCGCGCCGCGTTTTCATGGAGTTGCAGGAACTGTGAACAACAGAACTGACGGCGGATCGATCGAACTCGGCGTCAATATCGACCACGTGGCGACCCTGCGCCAGGCGCGCGGCACAATCTATCCTGATCCCGTCCGCGCGGCCCTGCTGGCCGAGGAGAACGGGGCGGACCTGATCACCCTGCACCTGCGGGAAGACCGCCGCCACATCCAGGACCGCGATGTCGAGATCCTGCGCGGCAAGCTGCGCACGCGCATGAACCTCGAAGCCGCAGTCACCGATGAGATGGTGGCCTTCGCGCTGCGCATATGTCCGCAGGACGTCTGCTTCGTGCCGGAACGGCGGCAGGAACTGACCACCGAGGGCGGCCTCGACGTGGCGGGGGGCTTCGAACGCGTCAAGGCTGCCTGCCTGGCGGCGGCCGCGGCCGGCATCCGGGTGTCACTCTTCATCGACGCCGACACGGCTCAGATCGACGCTGCCAAGGCCTGCGGTGTGCCGGCGATCGAGATCCACACCGGCCGCTATGCCGAAGCCGAAGGTCCTGCGCAACTGGAAGAACTCGAACGCGTCGCCACGGCTGCGCGCTATGCGCACAAACTGGGTTTCAAGGTGAATGCCGGCCACGGCCTGCACTACGGGAACGTCAAGCCGATGGCCGCCATCCGCGAGATCGTCGAGCTGAACATCGGCCACGCCATTGTCGCCGAATCCGTCTTTTGCGGCTGGCAGGAAGCCGTGCGCCGCATGAAGCAGCTGATGCTGGAGGGGCGACGGTGATCCATGGCGTCGGCACCGACATCGTGACCATCGCACGCATCGAGCGGATGCTGGACGATCACGGCGAGCGCACCGCCGAAAAACTGCTGGCACCCGCCGAGATGGGCGGTTATCGAGAGGCACCCAGGCCCGCCGCCCACCTCGCCAAGCGCTTCGCCGCAAAGGAGGCTCTCGGCAAGGCCCTCGGCCTCGGCCTGCGCGATCCCGCCACGCTGCACAACATCGCGGTGGTCAGCGACGGCATCGGTCGGCCGAGCTTCGAGTATGCGCCGCCGTTGGAAGAATGGCTGAAGGCGCGGGGGTTGCGGGCTCACCTCAGCCTGAGCGACGAAACCGACACCGCCATGGCCTTTGTCGTGGTGGAGGTGGTGGCGGAAACGGAGGGTCGGCCATGACGGCTTCTCTCCCCCTCGGTCCGCTCATGCTCGACGTCGAAGGGCCGCGACTGAGTGCGGAGGAACGTGATCTCCTGCAGCACCCCCTGGTCGGCGGCATCATCCTGTTCAAGCGCAATTTCGAGTCGCTCGCCGTGTTGCGGGAGCTGACTTTCGAGATTCACGCCCTGCGCCAGCCGCCGCTCTTGATCGCCATCGACCACGAAGGCGGCCGCGTGCAGCGCTTCCGCCATGGGTTCACCGTGCTGCCGCCGATGGGCGCGATCGGCGCGCAGTGGGATGGCAATGCCGCCCGCGCCCTGGAAACGGCCTCCGCCGCGGGCTATGTGCTGGCCGCCGAACTGCGCGCCTGCGGCATCGACCTCAGCTTCACGCCGGTGCTCGACCTCGATTACGGCACCAGCGCTATCATCGGCAACCGCGCCTTCCATCACGATCCAGAAGTGGTGACGGCGCTCGCCGGCGCCTTGAACGCCGGCCTGCGCCGCGCCGGCATGGCCAATGTCGGCAAGCATTTCCCCGGCCACGGCTTCGTCGTCGCCGACTCGCACCTGGCGATTCCGGTTGATGACCGGCCGGTCACGGCGCTGTATGCGGATTTCTCGCCCTACCGCGCCCACCGCAAGATGGATCTGGCCGCCGTCATGCCGGCGCATGTCATCTACGAACACCTCGATCCCAACCCGGCTGGCTTCTCGTCCTACTGGCTGCGTTACGTGCTGCGCGGCGAGCTCGGCTTCGACGGCGTGATCTTCAGCGACGACCTGTCGATGGAGGGCGCCAGCTTCGCCGGCGGCTTCGTCGAACGGGCGAATGCTGCACTCAATGCCGGCTGCGACATGGTGCTGGTGTGCAACAACCCCGACGCCGCGCGGCAGTTGCTGCGGGAATGGCAGCCGAAATTCGACGCCGATTCCGCGCGCCGCCTGGAGGCGCTGCTGCCGACAGCGTGCGCGCTGGAAATGGATGCCTTGCAAGCGCAACCTGCCTACCAGGCCGCCCTCAAAATGCTCGAAGCGGTGGCGGTGTAAACAATGCGGGCGCCGCAGACGCCGTTGCTCGAATGCCGCGACTGTCCGCGCCTGGCGGACTTCCTTGACGATTGCCGCCGCGCGAAGCCGGCCTATCACGCCCGGCCGGTGGAACCTTTCGGCGATCCCAAGGCGACGCTGCTCATCGTCGGGCTGGCGCCCGGCTATCATGGCGCCAACCGCACGGGACGACCCTTCACCGGCGATTACGCCGGCGTGCTGCTGTATTCCACGCTGCACCGCTACGGCTTCGCCAGCCGGCCGCAATCCGTGTCGGCCGGCGACGGTCTGCAATTGATCGATTGCCGCATCACCAACGCCGTTAAATGCGTACCGCCGGAGAACAAGCCGGAAACGGGCGAGATCAGGACCTGCAACCGTTATCTGGCGAACGAGCTGGTGGCGGCGCCCGAGGCGCGCATCCTCCTTGCGCTCGGCCTCGTTGCGCACAACGCCGTGCTCCAGGCGCTGACTTTGCAGCGCAGCGCCTGCAAGTTCGCCCACAATGCCCGCCATATCCTGCCGGACGGGCGCATCCTCCACGACAGCTATCACTGCAGCCGCTACAACACGCAGACCAAGCGGCTGACCGAACCGGCCTTCCACGCCGTCTTCGACGCCATCCGCGCCGACCTGAAGCATTGACATGTTCGACAGCAAGGCCCTGATCCGTTCCCTGCCCGAGGAACCCGGGGTGTACCGCATGCTCGATGCCGACGGCCAGGTGCTCTACATTGGCAAGGCCAAGGCCCTGAAGAAGCGCGTCGCCTCTTACTTCCAGAAAACCAGCCTGAGCCCGCGCATCCGCCTCATGGTGGGGCAGGTGGCCAGCGTCGAGGTGACCGCCACCCGCTCGGAGGCCGAGGCGCTGATCCTCGAGAACAACCTCATCAAGCGCCTGACGCCGAAGTTCAACATCCTCTTTCGTGACGACAAGTCCTATCCCTACATCGAACTGTCGGCCGACGCAGCCCCGCGCATCGCCTTTCACCGCGGCAGCTTTGGCAAGGGCGCGCGCTATTTCGGCCCGTTTCCCAATGCCCATGCGGTGCGCGAGAGCATCCACCTCCTGCAGCGCGTCTTCCTCCTGCGCACTTGCGAGAACCCGGTGTACCAGAACCGCTCGCGTCCCTGCTTGCTGCACCAGATCCGCCGCTGCAGCGCGCCCTGCGTCGGGTTGATCTCCGCTGACGACTACGTAGCCGATGTGCGCCTGGCCGAGCTGTTCCTCAAGGGTCGGCACGGCGAAGTCATCGACCGCCTCACCGAGGCCATGCAGGCCGAAGCCGACCGCCTGCAGTTCGAGAAGGCGGCGGCGCTGCGCGACCAGATCCGCTCGCTGCAGAACGTGCTGCACCGGCAATATGTCGAAAGCGCGCGCGAAGACGACGTCGACATCGTCGCTGCCGTGGCGGAGCGCGGCCTGCTGGTCATCAACCACGCCATGGTGCGCAGCGGGCGACACCTCGGTGACAAGGCGCACTTCCCGCAGAACGCCCAGGAATGCGCGCCAGAAGATGCCCTGCAGGCCTTCCTCGAGCAGCATTACGCCGATCATCCGGCACCGTCGCGCATCCTGCTCAACCGCGCGGTGCAGGGCGACTGTGAAGCGACGCTGGCCCTGGCGGCTGGGCATGCGGTGTCCCTGCAGCCGCCGCGCAACGAGATGGAACGCGCCTGGCTGGAGATGGCGGAGCGCAATGCCCGACATGCCATCGAGGCGCAGGTCATGCAGAAATCCAATGCAGAAGGGCGGCTGGAACGGCTGTGCGAGGCGCTCGGCGCCAGCGAGACGTTGCATCGCATCGAGTGTTTCGACATCAGCCACACCATGGGGGAGGCCACGGTCGCCTCGTGCGTGATCTGCGTCGATGGCGCCATGAAGAAAGGCGAGTATCGGCGCTACAACATCGCCGGCATCACGCCCGGAGACGACTATGCCGCCATGCGTCAGGCGTTGACGCGCCGCTACGAGAAGGTCGCCGCCGGTGAGGGTGTTCGCCCCGACCTGATTCTCATCGACGGCGGCAAGGGGCAGGTCGGCGCAGCCCGCGAAGTGCTCGCCGAACTGGGTCTGTCCGATCTGCCCGCGGTCGGCGTGGCCAAAGGCGAGGAACGCAAGCCCGGCCTGGAGACCCTGCTATTGCCCGATACCGAAGAACCGCTGCATTTGCCGGCCAACGATCCTGCCCTGCATCTCATCCAGCAGATCCGCGACGAAGCCCACCGCTTCGCCATTGCCGGGCATCGTGCCCGTCGCGCCAAGGCCCGCAACCGTTCCACCCTGGAGGATGTTCCCGGCGTCGGGCCGGCCAGGCGCAAGCGACTCCTGGCACAGTTCGGCGGCCTGCAGGGCGTACGCGCCGCCACCGTGGACGATCTGTGCCGCGTCGAAGGTATCAGCCGCAAATTGGCCGAACAGATTTACAATCAACTGCATTGAACGCACAACAACAAAGATGCCGCTGAACATACCCAACCTGTTGACCTGGGGTCGCATCCTCCTCATTCCGCTCTTCGTTGGCGTCTTCTACGTGCCCCACGACTGGCTGACCCCGCGCGAGCAGAACCTGTTGGCGACCGTCATTTTCGTCGCCGCCGCACTCACCGACTGGCTTGACGGCTATCTCGCGCGCGTTCTGCAGCAGTCCACCGCCTTCGGCGCCTTCCTCGATCCGGTGGCGGATAAATTGATGGTGGCCGCGGCACTGATCATCCTGGTGCAACTCGACCGGACCGACACCATCGTCGCCTTCATCATCATCGGACGGGAGATCACCATTTCCGCCCTGCGCGAGTGGATGGCCAAGATCGGCGCCGCGCGCAGCGTGGCCGTCTCTTTCCTGGGCAAGGTGAAGACCACCAGCCAGATGATCGCCATTCCGATGCTGCTCTATCACGACCCGCTGTTCTCGTTTTTTGATCCGCAATGGGTCGGCACCTGGCTGATTTATGTGGCCGCGTTGCTTACGCTTTGGTCGATGGGTTACTACTTGCGAATGGCATGGCCGCACATCGCGGAAAAGACGTGAAGACAGAGGCGGGCACAGGGCTTGCAAAGGGGCGTAGAAACTTGACACTCAGGGCGGCGCCGCTATAATGCACGCCTGTTCCGCGGGAATAGCTCAGTTGGTAGAGCGCAACCTTGCCAAGGTTGAGGTCGGGAGTTCGAGACTCCTTTCCCGCTCCAGATTCCTGGGGAAAGCGTAGAGCACTGCGTTTTCCCCTTTTAGTTTCAAGCGCCCGGACACCCGCGGCGGGGTAGCAAAGTGGTTATGCAGCGGCCTGCAAAGCCGTCTACGCCGGTTCGATTCCGACCCCCGCCTCCAACCCTTTTTCGTTTCAAGCCGCATCCTCGCCCGGATGGCGAAATTGGTAGACGCAAGGGACTTAAAATCCCTCGACCGGAAACGGTCATGCCGGTTCGATTCCGGCTCCGGGCACCATCAAATCAAATAGTTAAGAGATGTTCTGGCGATGCCCGGGCCAGCCGCGCTCAGGCCTCGTACTTGAACGACATCGACACGCGCGCGCGGTAGGCAGTCACCTTGCCGTTCTCGATTTTCATGTCCAGCTTGGTGACCTCGGCGACGCGCAAGTCGCGCAGCGTCTTGGCGGCTGCCGCGACGGCGGAACTGGCGGCATCCTCCCAGGATTTCGGGCTGGAGCCGACAACCTCGGTGATCTTGTAGACGGTTTCCGTGGATTTCTTCGATGCTTTCTTGGCCATTTCAAGTCTCCTGATTTGACGATGTAGTGACGATCCGGCGACGTGCGGATCGTCGTTCATCATAATCCTTTTGCGAGGCGGCCGTCAGCGGCCTGTGTTTGCGCGTGAAAGTCAGCCGCTGGAAGACGGCGAGCCGGTCAGGGCCCCAGGCAACCGCGCCCGCGGTCCATGAAGGAACAACTCGACTCATGGATGTGCCCGGCGTAATGCTGCTCGAAGGCCCGGCAGATGTCAGGCTTGAACAGCCACTGGCCGTCTGCAGTGGTGAAAAGCTGCGCCTCGATGGGTGTTTCCCGCTCCTCATAGATCTCGAAGATCTCCGTTTCCTCGGGGCTGATGCGGTTCCGGTGCAGGTGCTCGATCAGGCCGCAAATGGTGTCGGAGATATACGACTTGTGCTCCGTGCCGTCTTCGAAAATGCGGATCCTTGCCTCGTAGGTATACGGCAGACTTTTGTCGTATTTCGATTTCGGTCCGAAAAGGCTTTCGCGCAATCCCATGGCTGGACTCCTGATAGATCAATCACGCAATATGCTACTCCACTGTGCATCAAATCAATATCAAGGCATGATGTCGCCTCCTCAAACAAGGTGATCCCAATTGCGTGGAATAGCCGTAACTCTCCTGCCGACGCTGCTCCGCAGCGCGGAAGGCCGCATGCTGCTGGCCGGACTGGCCCTGACTGGCCTGATGCTGCTCGGCTTCGGCATCGGCTGGACCCTGTTCCCGGAAAGCATCCTTCAGTATGCCGCCATGACGGGGCTGAACCTGCTGATCGGACCGGGCGCCGGCATGACCTTCGGCTACGCCAGCGGCATGACCCACCTGCAGGTCGTGCCGCTCAACATGCTGGTCGAGACCTTGCATGTGCTCATCTTCTACCCGCTGTTCGCACTGAGCTGGCAACATCTGTTCGACCTGCCTGCCCTGAAGTCCTTCGTCGCCCGCATGCATGAGGCGGCCGAGTTGCGCGGCGGCATGGTGCGCAAGTTCGGCATCGCAGGCCTGATCGTTTTTGTTTTCGTGCCGTTCTGGATGACCGGCCCGGTGGTCGGCTCCATCATCGGCTTCCTGATCGGCCTGCGCCCCTGGGTGAACCTCACCGTCGTGCTGCTATCGACCTACGTCGCCATCAGCTTGTGGGCACTGCTGCTCAATGAACTGAGCGCCTGGGCGGCGACCTTCAACCGCCTGGCGCCGTGGGCGCTGCTGGTGGCGATCGTCCTGATCGCCGCCGCCGGCCATTTGCTGCATCGGCGACGGAACAGGCACGGCTCGCCGCTAAGGCGTGATTGAGATCCTATTTTCATTCCGCTGGGATAGCGCCAAGTCCCTCGTTTTTATCCGCCGGCGCTTTGTTGCAGGGCCTTTACTGCATTTCCTCCAGCGTGCTCGACCCGGCCAGATGGAGCTGAAACCACTTCGAGGCAAGCTCCGCCGCCCGTTCCAGCGTGCCGGGCTCCTCGAAGAGATGGGTCGCGCCCGGCACGATTTCCAGTTTCTTCTCGCAGCGCAGTAAATCATATGCCTGCCGGTTGAGGTCGATCACGACGTCGTCGCGGCCGCCGACGATGAGCAGGGTCGGGGCGCAGACCAAAGTCAGTGCCTGGGGACCGGCGAGGTCGGGGCGGCCACCGCGGGAGACGACTGCGGCGACGCTTGCGTGCGTCGCGGCCGCCTGCAGGGCCGCGGCGGCGCCGGTGCTGGCGCCGAAGCAGCCGATCTTCATCCCTTTCGTTTCCTCAGTGCCTTCCAGCCATTCGAGCGCGGCGCGCAGCCGCTCGGTGAGGAGACTGATGTCGAAGCGCGTTTCGTACGTCTGGTCTTCCCGCGGGGTGAGCAGGTCGAAGAGCAGGGTGGCGATGCGGTGCTCGTGCAGGACTCCGGCGACGTAGCGGTTGCGCGGGCTGTGGCGGCTGCTGCCGCTGCCGTGAGCGAAGGCGACGACGCCGAGGGTTTGTTCGGGAAGGGTCAGCGTGCCGGGGAGGCTGACTTTTGCGACGGGGATGGAGACTTCCAGTTGGCGGGCGGGCATATAGGGGTCAAGATCGTGGATTCCCGCTTCCGCGAGAATGACGACAACGACGACTACGCGCCCATGCGCACGCGCACGGGGATGCGGCGGCGGCCGAACTGGCCTTCGTATTTCCCGAAGCGGCCGGCAACGGGCGCGCCGCAGTGCTCGCAGTGCCCCTCCCCAGTGAGGTCGTAGGCGAGGATCTGGTGCCAGTCGCGCACGATCAGCGGCTTGCTGCAGCCGGGGCAGAAGGTGGTGCCGCCTTCGGTGTCGTGCACGTTGCCGGTGTAGACGTGGCGGATGCCTTCGGCGAGCGCGATCCTGCGCGCCCGCTGCAGCGTGGCGGCGGGGGTGGCGGGCAGGTCGTCGAGCTTGTAGTCGGGATGGAAGGCGGTGAAATGGATGGGCACGTCGCGGCCGAGTTCCTTGACGATCCACTTCGACATGGCCTCGATCTCGGCGGCGGAGTCGTTCTTGCCGGGAATCAGCAGGGTGGTGATCTCGAACCAGCAGTCGGTCTCGTGCTTGAGGTAGATCAGCGTGTCGAGCACCGGCTGCAGGTGGGCGCCGGTGAGCTTGTAGTAGAAATCCTCGGTGAAGGCCTTCAGATCGACGTTGGCGGCGTCCATTTTTGCGTAGAACGCACGCCGCGCCTCGGCGCCAATGTAGCCGGCGGTGACGGCGACGGTCTGCACGCCGCGTTCGTGGCAGGCATCGGCGACATCCATGGCGTATTCGGCAAAGATGACCGGGTCGTTGTAGGTGAAAGCGACGCTACGGCAGCCGTTCTCGGCGGCGACGCGGGCGATCTCCTCAGGCGAGGCTTCGTCCATCAGGCGGTCCATGTCCTGTGACTTGGAGATGTCCCAGTTCTGGCAGAACTTGCAGGCGAGGTTGCAGCCGGCGGTGCCGAAGGAGAAGACGCTGCTGCCGGGATAGAAGTGGTTGAGCGGCTTCTTCTCGATGGGGTCGATGCAGAAGCCGGAACTGCGCCCGTAGGTGGTGAGCACCATCCCTTCGCCGACGCGCTGGCGCACGAAGCAGGCGCCGCGCTGGCCGTCGCGCAGCTTGCAGTCGCGCGGGCACAGGTCGCACTGGATGCGGCCGTCGTCGATGACATGCCACCAGCGGCCGGGATAGGTGTCGCTCATGCCGCGTCCTTGATTTCGGCTTCCTTCCACTTCGACACCGTGTAGCGCGAAACCGTTACCTCGGCGGCCCAGAAGTCGGGCGGCAGGCCGGCCTTGCGCTTCAGTTGCTGCATGAACAGCAACGGGTCGGGCAGGCTCTCCCACACCTGCGGCAGGAAGGTGCTGCGGTGGCGGCCGTACTGGAAGACGATGCCGTCCTCGCCGGGCCGCAGCTGGGCCATGAAGTCGGCCTCGTCGCGGAAGTCCATCGGCGCGGGCGGCGTGAGCAGCGAGACTTCGACCGAGGTGAACGCGAATTCCTCGAGCGCCAGCGGCTGGAAGCGCGGGTCGCGGAAGGCGGCGGCGAGGGCGTTCTCGCGCACGTCCAGGGCGAGCGGGCGGTGCGCTTCGAGCGAGCCGATGCAGCCGCGTAGTTGGCCGCGCTGCATCAGCGTGACGAAGGTGGCGCCGGGCTGGTGCAGCAGATCGTGGCTCGCGGCGGCCGGCGGGGGCTGGCCGAGCCGCTCGCCGATGGCGGCGCGCGCCAGTTGGAGAAGCGTGTTGCCCAAGTCAGTGCTGCTCATGGGCGGATTCCGACAGGGCGAAGGCGGCATAGCCGACGACGCGGGCGCGGTCGCCGGCGGTGTCGCCGGAGTTGCGCAGGTCGAGCAGCTCGATCTTCATGCCGCGCCGCTTTGCGCTGAGCAGGAGGCCGTTGATCGGCGTGGCGCCGCAGGCCTGTTCGTGGTCGAGAGTCGGTTCGAAGGCGAGGATCGTGTCGACCGTGCCTCTGTCGATGCCCTGCGCCGCGGCATACTTGTGGAAATGCGAAAGGTCGGAACTGATGAGGATGAGCGTTTCCGCCCCGCCCCAGAGGAGATCGAGCACCTCGGCCACCTGGACGGGCGTGGCCGCGCCGACGACGAAGGGCAGCAGGGTGAAGTCGTCGAGCACGCTCTGCAGGAAGGGCACCTGCACTTCGAGCGAGTGCTCCAGGTTGTGCGCCACGTCGCTGGCGGAGACCTGCGGCAGTTTCAGCGCGGCGGCGGCGCCTTCGGCGTCGATGCGCACGCTGCCGAGCGGCGTGGCGAAGGCCTCGGCGACGGGCAGGGCGAGGCCGCGGATCGGCACGCGATGCGCCGGGCCGAGCAGCACGACGCGGCGGATCGTCGCGCGCGCTGGCGCCAGCAGGGCATAGGCGTGTGCGGCGACCGCGCCGGAATAGACGTAGCCGGCGTGCGGCACGATGAGCACCTTGGGTGCAGGGGCCTGTCTGGCCGGGACGGCGGCAAGGTAGCCGCGGATCTCCCGTGCAAGCACGGCTTCGTCGTCCGGGTAGAACATGCCGGCGACGGCAGGGGGGCGGATATGCATGGATGCGTTCATATAGTCGTTAGGTTGGGCGAATGCCGACGGAATCAAGCTTCTACTTTGATTATAGGTAGCGCCCTCGAATGCCGCGCAAGAATGCTGCGGCGCAGAACCGTTTTTCTTCCATGATGGGAAACAGCATTTTGCGATACGAGATATCAGGCTAACCTTTGGTCATGTATAAGGAAAACTTAGGATGGTTATATATAAGACTTGCTTGTTGCATCGCGGCACAGTTCCTATACTTCACTCCGCACAAGCGCAAATGACGTAACAACGTTGCTTGCGTCTCACCCGGCCTGGCACACCCGCCAGGCCGTCCCGTTAGCCGGATTCGATCTCCGGCTGCTCCGTGAATGGCTGTCGTCCCCATGGCCCGCAAGGCTGTGGCTCGGCGCCATCAGGTTCCAGAGTTTTTTTTGCCCTGCCTGCGCCAGGTGCGTTCGCTCGGCATTCAGACCCTGGTCTTGACATGGTTATTTTAACCTTGAAGGATTGTGATGGGCAGCATCGGATCGATGACGGAACTCGCTTACGCCGGGATGTTCATGGCGTTGCTGGGCGTCGTCCTGGCGGGCGTGATCGCATTCGCCAACCGGCGCCTGTACGTCTTCGAGGACCCGCGCATCGAGCAGGTCGAGGACCTGCTGCCGAAATCGAATTGCGGCGCCTGCGGCATGGCCGGCTGCCGCAACTTTGCCGAGAAGGTCGTCGCCGGCGAGATCATGCCCGCCCAATGCACCGTGAATGCGCCGGCGCAGAACGGCGTGATCGCCGACCTGCTCGGCGTGGACGCCGGCACGGTGGAAAAACGCGTGGCGCGCCTGGCTTGCGCCGGCGGCAAGCATGTGGCTTTCATGCGTGCCCGCTATGCCGGCCTGTCCACCTGCCGCGCCGCGGCAGTCGTCAGCGGCGGCGGCAAGGATTGCGCCTGGGGCTGCCTCGGCCTGGCCGATTGCGCCACCGTGTGCGGCTCCGACGCCATCCACATGGATGCCCACGGCCTGCCGGTGGTGGATGCCGACAAGTGCACGGCCTGCAACGACTGCATCGAGGTGTGCCCGAAAGCGCTTTTCACCTTGGAACCCGTCTCGCGCAAGCTGTGGGTGGCCTGCAAAAACCTCGCCGACGGCGATACCGCCGAAGCGAGCTGCGAGGTGGCCTGTACTGCCTGCGGCAAGTGCGTCGTGGATGCCGCGCCCGGCTTGATGAAACTCGAGAACAACCTGGCCGTGATCGATTACGTGCAGAACGCAGGTGCAGCCAGGAAAGCCATCGAACGCTGCCCGACCGGCGCGATCGTCTGGTTCGACAACCCCAATACCCCGATCAAAGGCGTGGAATCGAAGAAGATCCTGCGCCAGAACCAACTTCCCCTGATAGGCGCATGAGGTGCTGACATGCTGAAAAAACTGATGGAATACAAACTCTTCGAATCCGCTCCCGGCGCCGGCAAGGACAAGACGAAGGTCAAGTACCCGGGCGTGCGCGATGCGGTGGACGGCAACACCGCCGTTGTCCATGTCGAGCGCGAAGCCTCGGATGCCGCCGGCGCCTATCCCATCACGCCCTCGACGCAGATGGGCGAGTATTGGGCCGAGGCCGTGGCGCAGGGGCACCTGAACATTTCCGAGCGGCCGCTGATTTTCATCGAGCCGGAATCGGAACACGCCGCCGCCGGCGTCACCGCCGGCATGTCGATGGCGGGACTGCGCGCCACCAACTTTTCCTCGGCGCAGGGCGTGGCCTTCATGCACGAATCGCTCTATGCCGCCGTCGGCAAGCGCCTGCCGTATGTGCTCAACATGGGCTGCCGCGCTATCACCAAGGCCAGCCTCAACGTGCATTGCGGCCACGACGACTATCACTGCGTGGACGACACCGGCTTCATCCAGGTCATGGCGAAGGACGCCCAGGGTGCGGCCGACCTCAACCTGATCGGACGCAAGGTGGCGGAGCTTTCGCTGACGCCGGCCATCATCGGCCAGGACGGCTTTCTTACCACGCACCTGATCGAGTCGGTGCGCTTGCCCGAGCGTGAGCTGGTGGCCGAGTACCTGGGCAAGCCGGACGACCTGATCGACACGCCGACGCCGGCTCAGGCCATGCTCTACGGCCCGAAGCGCCGCCGCGTGCCGGCGATCTGGGACGTGGACGTGCCGCTGCTTTCCGGCTCCGTGCAGAACCAGGACGCCTACATGCAGGCGGTGGCCGGCCAGCGGCCGTATTTCTTCGACCACATCGAGGCGATCACTGAAAGCTGCATGGCGGAGTATGCCGAGCTGACCGGCCGCCGTTACCAGCGCGTGGAGGGCTATCGCACGGAAGATGCCGATTACCTGATCGTCGGCATGGGCAGCATGATCGTGCAGGCCGAGGCGGTGGCGGACTGGCTGCGCGAGCAGCGCAAGGTCAAGGTCGGCGTGGTGAACCTGACCATGTTCCGGCCCTTCCCGGGCGACCAGATCGGCGCGATGCTGAAGGGCAAGAAGGGCGTGGCGGTGCTGGAGCGCACCGACCAGCCCCTGGCCGAGGATCTGCCGCTAATGCGCGAAGTGCGCGCCACGGTGTCGAAGTGCCTGGAGAATGGTGCTGCCGAGGGCAAGCCGGCCTATGAGGGCTATGCCGCGTATGCCTCAGCGAAGGACATGCCGCGCCTGTATTCCGGCTGCTACGGCCTGGGTTCGCGCGACCTGCAGCCCGAGGCGCTGATCGGCGCCGTGGAGAACATGCTGCCTAACGCGCCGCAGAAGAAGTTCTTCTACCTGTCGGTCGACTTCGTGCGCGAGGCGCCAGCCAACCCGAAGGACGAGATCCACGGCCAGAACGTGCTGGAAGCCTATCCGCACATCCGCAACCTGGCGGTGCGCGGCAGCGAAAACCCGAACCTGCTGCCGAAGGAATCCATCACGGTGCGCATGCACTCGGTGGGCGGCTGGGGCGCCATCACCACGGGCAAGAACCTGGCAATGACGCTGTACGAACTGCTCGGCTGGGACATCAAGGCGAACCCGAAGTACGGCTCGGAGAAGAAGGGCCAGCCGACCACCTATTATCTCTCGGCGTCGCCGGACCCGATTCGCGTGAACTGCGAGTATGTCTATGTGGATGTGGTGCTGTCGCCCGACCCCAACGTGCATGAGCACTCGAACCCCGTGGCCGGACTGAAGAAGGGCGGCGTACTCATCCTGCAGAGCAACCGCGAGGAAGCCGACCTGTGGGCCAGCTTCCCGCTGTGGATGCAAAAGCAGATCGTCGACAACGACATCCGTGTCTTCTATCTCGACGCCTTCCAGATCGCGCGCGAGGAGGCCGGCAGCGCCGACCTGCAACTGCGCATGCAAGGCATTGCTTTCCAGGGCGCGTTCTTCGCTGCCTCGCCGGTGATGAAGAACGCAGACTTGTCCGAAGAAAAGCTGTTCAAGGCCATCGAGGACCAGTTGCAGGCCAAGTTCGGCGACAAGGGCAAGCGCGTGGTGGACGACAACCTGCGGGTGGTACGCCGCGGTTACAGCGAGCTGAAAGAGGTCCAGGAAAAGTCAGTCGGCGCGACACGGCGCAACCTGGCGGAGAAGGCGGCCGGCATGCCGATCATGCTCAAGCAACTGCCCGAGAGTGACGGCCGCGTCTCTGACATCCACCGCTTCTGGGAACAGACCGGCAGCTTCTACGCCAGCGGCAAGGGTTCGGACAACCTGGTCGATCCGTTCATCGGCGCCTCGCTGGTGCCGGCGGCGACCGGCGTGTTCCGCGACATGACGCAGATCCGCTTCGAGTATCCGGAGTGGATCGCCGAGAACTGCACGGCCTGCGGCAACTGCTACACGGAGTGCCCGGACAGCGCCATCCCCGGTCTGGTGAGCACGGTGGCCGACATCTTCAGCACCGCCGTGACGCGCGTCGAGCGCGGCGGCCGGCCGACGCGGTTCCTGCGCCGCGCCGTGCGTACGCTGGAGAAGAAACTGCGCGGCATGATCGAGGGGGCCGACCAAGGTACGCAACTGAGCGTGCGGCCCCTCATCGACGACGCCATCAACGCCACCATCGCCGAGGCGCCGGAAGCCGAGCGCGAGAAGCTGGCCGAGGAGTTCGGGCTTTTCCGCGAATCGATGGGCGACTTCCAGTTCGGCACGACCAAGCCCTACTGGACGCAGAAGGAGAAGAAGGGCAAGGGCTCGGGCGGCCTGTTCTCCATCACCATCAACCCCTACACCTGCAAGGCCTGCGCGCTATGCGTCAAGGTGTGCGAGGACGACGCCCTGCGCATGGTGACGCAGACCGAGGAATCCACCGAGAGACTGCGCCGCGACTGGAATTTCTGGCTCGACCTGCCGACCACGCCGCAGGAATACAGCCGCATCGACAGCCTCGACGAGAAGATCGGCGCGCTGGAGACGCTGCTGCTCGACAAGCGCAACTACGGCTCCATGCCCTGCGGCGACGGTGCCTGCCTCGGCTGCGGCGAGAAGACCGCCATCCACCTGTTCACCGGCACCGTGACGGCGCTCATGCAGCCGCGCGTGCAGCAGCATGTCGCGCACCTGGACGACCTGATCGCGCGCCTGGAGAAGCACATCCGCATGAAGCTGACCGAGTCGGTGGACCTCTCCGACACCGGCGCGGTGCTGAAGGCGGTAAGCGCGGCGCAAGGCGAGGATCTGACGCTGGCCAGCCTGTCGGCGAAGATCATGGAGAACAAGCCCTCGCGGCCGCTCGACCCGGCCTGGGTGAAGTGGGCGACGCAGCTCATCGAGAAGCTGAAGGACCTCAGGTGGCGCTATGTCGAGGGGCCGACCAAGCGCGGCCGGGCCGAGATGGGCATCATCAACGCCACCGGCTGCACCTCGGTATGGGGCTCGACCTACCCCTTCCATCCCTATCCCTTCCCCTGGACCAGCCACCTGTTCCAGGACAGCCCGTCGGTGGCGATGGGCATCTTCGAGGGCCACATGGCGAAGATGGCGGAAGGCTTCAAGGCGGTGCGCATGGCCGAGCTGGAACTGGCAGGCGAATACAACACCGAGAAGCACGAGGACTTCTTCCGCCGCTTCACCTGGCCGCAGTTTTCCGAGGACGAGTGGCTGCTCTGCCCGCCGGTGGTGTCCATTGGCGGCGACGGCGCCATGTATGACATCGGCTTCCAGAATTTGTCGCGCGCGCTGATGTCCGGCATGCCGATCAAGGTGCTGGTGGTGGACACGCAGGTGTATTCCAACACCGGCGGCCAGGCCTGCACCTCGGGCTTCATCAGCCAGGTGTCCGACATGGCGCCCTTCGGCGTGGCGCAGCGCGGCAAGCAGGAGACGCGCAAGGAGATCAGCCTGATCGGCATGGCGCATCGCACGTCCTATGTGATGTCCGGCACCATCGCCCATACCAACCACCTGATCGAGAGCTACATCGACGGACTAAATTCGCGCCGGCCGGCGCTGTTCAACATCTACGCCGTCTGTCCGCCGGAGCACGGCATCGGCGACGACAAGAGCGTGGACCAGAGCAAGCTGGCGGTGGAAGGGCGCGCCTATCCGCTGTTCCGCTTCGATCCGGATGCGGGCGTGACCTTCTCCGAGTGCGTCAGCCTGGAGGGCAACCCGGCGCTTGAGCAGGACTGGCCTGTCTACACCCTGAAGTACACCGACGAGGCCGGCGTCGAGCAGAAAATGGAACTGCCGATGACCTTCGCCGACTTCGCCGCGACGGAAGGGCGTTTCGCCAAGCAGTTCCGCAAGGCGCCGCCCGAGACCTGGAACGACGACATGGTGCCGATGGCCGATTTCCTCCTGCTCGACAAGGGCGAACGCGAGGGCAAGTTCCCCTTCATCTGGGCCGTGGACAAGAAAAATCGCCTGATGCGACTGCTGGCAACCGACGACCTGGTGCGCGCCACCGAGGAGCGCCTGCATTTCTGGAAGCAGTTGAAAAACATCGCAGGCCTCGACCAGGCGGCCGTGGACACCGAGATGCTGGCCGACCAGGTGCGTGCGGAATTGCTGGCGAAGATTACCGCCAGCCTGGGCGTGGCGGGCGGAGTCGCGTCGGCGACCAGTACGTCGCAGTCGCAAGCCGCGCAGAGTGCGGCCCCGGCGGCGGATGGCTATGAGCCGGTCTGGGTCGAGACGCCGGAATGCACGGCCTGCGACGAATGCACAACACTCGCGCCGAAGGTCTTCGTCTACAACGACCAGAAACAGGCCATCGTGGTGAATCCGAAGGGCGGCAAGTACGCCGACATCGTCAAGGCGGCGGAGAAATGCACCGCCGGCTGCCTCCACCCCGGCACGCCGTGGAACATGAACGAGCCAGGCATCGAGAAGCTGATGGCGCGTGCTGCCAAGTACAACTGAAAACCATTAACCACAGAGGCACAGAGATACAGAGAGATGCAAAATGAAACAATCCGTTTTTCTCTGTGCCTCTGTGTTCTCTGTGGTGAGGGGTTCTTACTGACGTGAAACTGCTCTCCTACTTCCGCGGCGAAGCTTTCCAGCGCGGCGTGCATCCGCCGGGCTTCAAGCACACCGCCGACATGTCGATACGCCGCATGCCCTTTGCGCCGCGCCTGGTCGTGCCGCTGTCGCAGCACATCGGTCGGCCTTCGCGGGCGGTCGTGCGTGTGGGCGAGGAGGTGGTGCGCGGCCAGCCGATCGCGGAGGCCGACGGCTGGCTGTCGGTGCCGCAGCACGCGCCGGCCACCGGCGTGGTGGAAGCGATCGAACTGCGCCCGAGTGCGCGCGGGCCTTGGACGGAATGCATCGTCATCCGCGTCTATGAGGCTTCGACCCAGGAAGTGCTGTGGGGCGCGCCGCAGGACATGGATGCTTTTCCGCCGCAGGAGATCCTGCTGGCCGTGCAGCGCAGCGGCATGGTCGGCCAGGGCGGTGCGGCGTTTCCGAGCCATGCCAAGCTGGCGTTGCCGGCGGGCGCCAGCGTGGAGACGCTGGTGGTCAACGGCTGCGAGTGCGAGCCGTATCTGACGTGCGACCACCGTCTCATGGTCGAGCACGCGCGCGACCTGATGACCGGCATCCGCCATGCCATGCGCGCCACCGGGGCGAAGCGCGCCATCATCGGCGTAGAGGACAACAAGCCGGAAGCGGCCGAGGTCCTGCGCCGCGCGCTGCCGCCGCAGGGCGACATTTTCGTCGAGAAAGTGCCGACCAAGTATCCGCAGGGCTCGGAGAAGATGCTCATCACGGCGCTGTTCGGCGTCGAAATTCCCTCCGGCAAGCTGCCGCTGGCGCTGGGCATGGTGGTGCACAACGTCGGCACGCTGGCCTTGCTCGGGCGCCTGCTGCCGTCGGGGCAGGGGCTCGTCGAGCGCGTCGTCACCGTCGCCGGCCCCGGCGTGGCGCGGCCCGGCAACTATCGCGTGCCGATCGGCACGCCGCTGTCCTTCGTGCTTGCGCATGCCGGCGCGCAACTTTCGGGCGGTAGCAAGGCGCGCCAGGTGATCCTCGGCGGCCCGATGATGGGACAGTCGGTCGCCTCGCTCGAAGTGCCTGTGACGAAAGGCGTGTCCGGCGTGCTGGTGTTCCGCGGCGAGGACATGGCGGCCAACGAATCGCGCAAGACCTATCCCTGCATCAAGTGCGGCGAGTGCGTCGAATCCTGCCCGATGGGCCTCAACCCGTCGACGCTGGGCATGCTGGCCGCCCGGCGCGAGTATGACCTGATGGGGGAGAAGTACCACCTCGGCGACTGCTTCGAGTGCGGCAGTTGCACCTGGATCTGCCCCTCGAACATCCCCCTGGTGCAGCAGTTCCGTATCGCCAAGCAGATCCTGCGTGAGAAGGCGGTGGCGTGAGCGCGACAACCGAAATCCGCAGCGCGCCGCACATCAAGAGCCCGCGCAGCGTCGAGCAGATCATGCGCAACGTGGTGCTCTCGTTGCTGCCGGTCTGCGTCTTTTTCGTCTATCAGTACGGACTCTCCGCGGCGGCCTCGATCCTCGTCGTCACTGCAGCCTGCCTGCTCACCGAGCGCCTGTTCGTCAGTCTCGGTGGCCAGGCAGGGGACCTGTCCGACTACTCGGCCACCATTACCGGCGTCCTGCTGGGACTGACTTTGCCGCCGGGCTTCCCGCTGTGGATGGGATTCGTGGCCGGTTTCACGGCCATCGCCCTGGGCAAGGCGCTGTTCGGCGGCATCGGCTTCAATGTCTTCAACCCCGCGCTGGTGGGGCGGGCCTTCGTGCAGGCGGCGTTTCCCTCGGCGATCGCAACCTACACGCCTTCCTTCCTGCCGGGGCGGTTCACGGAATTCATTCCATCCTCGCTGGCGTGGCCGCTGATGGCGCCGGCCGACACGACGGCTTGGCTGAAGGGCATGCAGATCGATGCATGGACCGGCGCCACGCCGCTGGCCAAGTGGAAGTTCGAGGGCACCCTGACCGATGCCGCGGATCTGCTGACGTCGCTGGCTGGCCACATGGCGGTAGGGCCGTCCCCGGCCCTGATCCTGCTCTGCGGCGCTTATCTGGCGCTGCGCCGCTTCATGGACTGGCGCATTCCGGCGGCCATTCTCGGCAGTGCCGGACTGACCGCCTGGCTGATCTATGCGATCGGCGGCACGAAATATCCCGATCCTTTCTTCATGTTGTTTTCGGGCGGCTTGATCCTCGGCGCCGTCTACATGGCCACCGACATGGCAACGTCGCCGGTGACGCCGCGCGGCATGTGGCTGTACGGCGGGTTGATCGGCGTGCTGACCGTGATGATCCGCTATTACGGCGGCCTGCCCGAGGGCGTCATGTACGCCATCCTGATCGCCAACGCGGCGACGCCGCTGATCGAGCAGATCACCCAGCCGACGCCGTTCGGCAAGGGCGGATCGATCCGTGCGGGCCGTTCCACCACCTACACGTTGCATCCGGACTACATCTCGCGCGAGGAAGCCGCGGCGAAGACCTCGAAGAAGCGCTTTTTCAAGAACAAGCCTAAGAAACCATGAACGTCCTCGCCGAGCCGCCCCAAGGGGGCGCAACCAACAACATGGAGCGGGCGCAGCCCGCGAACAACCGTCACCTCCTTCCTCGGGAAGGGGGAGGGGGAAAGGTAGTCCAGTGAACACAAGCGAACAGGCACCCCATGCCACCCCTGCCGCGTCGCTGGTGACGACGCTGGGCATTGTCTCGGCATTGTGCGGCGTCATCATCGTCGGCGCCTATCAGGGCACCTACGAGGCCGCCGCCGCCAACCGCCGCCTGGCGCTGGAGCGCACGGTGTTCAGGATCGTACCGGCGGCGAAAACCATGACCGAATGGCAGGCCACGGCGCAAGGCATCCGGCCGACAGGCGGCGAGGCGGCGGCAGGCGCGATCAAGTTCTACGCCGCGTACGCCGAGGACGGTAGCCTGGCGGGCATCGCCGTCGAGGGTGCGGCGAAGGGCTACGCCGACGTGGTGCGCATCCTCTACGGTTACTCGCCCGATTGCCAGTGCGTCAACGGCATCGGCGTGGTGGCGACGAAGGAGACCCCGGGTATCGGTGACAAGATCATCACGGACGATGCTTTTCTCGCCAACTTCAAGGCGCTGGATGTGAAGCTCGACAAGGAACTCGCCGCGTTGGCCAACGAGGTGAAGGTCGTCAAGCATGGGAGCAAGAAGGACGCGTGGCAGATCGACGCCATTTCCGGCGCGACCGTGACCTCGCGCGCCGTGGGCAAGGCGATCAACGACAGCGCGCAGGCGCTGCTGCCGAAACTGCTGCCGCAAATCGAGCAATTGCGGAAAAAGGAATCATGAAAGACCTTTCGCAAACCAAAAATTTCGACGAGTTCATGGAAGGCATCTGGCGCCAGAACCCGGTGTTCGTCATGGTGCTGGGCATGTGTCCGGCTCTGGCGGTGACCGTCTCGGCCGTGAACGCGCTGGCCATGGGCTTCGCCACCACCTTCGTGATGGTCTGTTCCTGCCTGCTGGTGTCGCTGATGCGCAAGCTGGTGCCGAAGGAGGTGCGCATCGCCACCTACATCGTCATCATCGCCACCTTCGTTACCGTCGTCGATTACGTCATCCAGGCAGTGAGCCTGGAACTCTACGAGGCGCTCGGCGCGTTCATCCAGCTCATCGTGGTGAACTGCATCATCCTCGGCCGCGCGGAAGCGCATGCCTCGAAGCATCCGCCGGCGACGGCGATGCTCAATGCGCTGGGCATGGGGATCGGCTTCACCATCGGCCTGTTCGCGCTGGGTGGCGTGCGCGAGATCCTTGGCGCCGGCAAACTCTTCGGTATCTCGCTGTTCGGTGCGAATTTCCAACCCTGGGTGGTGATGGTGCTGCCGCCGGGCGGCTTCTTCGTGCTCGGCGCCTGGCTGCTGCTCTTCGCGGCGATCAGGCGCAAGAAGGGCATTCCACCCACGGAATCGAAAGGCTGCCATGTCGCCTGAATCGCTCAGTCAGATTTTCCTCTCGGCCGCGCTGGCGAACAATTTCGTGCTGGCGATGTTCCTCGGCCTGTGCCCCTTCCTCGGCGTGTCCGCGCGCATGGACACGGCTTTCCCGATGGGACTGGCCTCGGCCTTCGTCATGCTGGTGGCGTCGCTGTGCGCCTTCGGCCTGAACCTGTTGCTGTCGATGTTCCACCTGGAATTCCTGCGTCTGATCGCCTACATCGTGGTGATCGCTTCGGCGGTACAACTCGTCGAGATGATCCTGAAGAAGCACAGCCCGGCGCTGTTTCGCGCGCTGGGCATCTACCTGCCGCTGATCACCACCAACTGCGCCGTGCTCGGCGTGGCGCTGTTCCAGACGGCGCGCGAGTACAGCTTCCTGCAGTCCCTGGCCTTCAGCCTGGGTGCCGGCGCCGGCTTCACGTTGGCGCTGGTGCTGATGGCCAGCGTGCGCGAACGCCTGCAACTCTCGGACGTGCCCGGCGTAGTGCAGGGCACCGCCCTCTCGCTCATGCTGGCTGGGCTGCTGTCGATGGCCTTCATGGGTTTTGCCGGCCTGGGCGCGTGATGGGAACCTATCTCATCACGATTGGGCTGATCTTCGCCATCCTGGCAGGCGGAGTACTGGTGCAGCGGCTCTACCGCCGTTTCGCGCAGCGTCATCCCGAACTGGGCCCTTTCCGCGAAGAAGAGAGCGGTTGCGGCAGCTGCGCGGCCGGCAGCGGCTGCAGCGATACTTCCTGCTCCACAAACTCCAAATAATCAATTCAAGCACCGGCAGTGTGTCTGGACGGGGCGACACTCGCCGTCGGCCCATTTGAAGTCTAAAATGGCTTAACTGGCCTGCGACTGATGAGGGGAATTGCGAGGGACATGCTGCGGGGGGTGGCTCCCCGACCTGGGCTCGAACCAGGGACACACGGATTAACAGTCCGTTGCTCTACCAACTGAGCTATCGGGGAATTGCCGAGGCGCGAATGGTAGACATTTAGCCGAAGTGCGTCAAGCCGTACGCGTGTAGAATCGGCGATATTACTTGGTTGGCATAAGAAATGGACAAGAACACGATCTTCGTCAAGACCAAGGAAGGAGAAGAGGCGGTGCGCCAGCGCACTCGCCTGGTCCAGCGCAACCTGCGCAACATCCTCATCATGGTCGATGGTCATGCAACCATAGCCGATCTGGCCAAGCGTTTCGGTGACGAGAATGCGGCCCAGGCCGCCCTGGCGGAGTTGCAGGCTAGCAGCTTGATCGTGGAATCGAGCGACACGCCTGACCTTGACGCCACGCTGCCGCCGGAGGATCTGGGAGACCTCGCCGACGACCTGCCCATCCTCACCCGGCAGATTGATTCAGACCCAGTTAAATCCCCAGATGCCGAACTTGAACAGCAGTCAATGCCTCCGCCGGTCATCGAAGAGATCGAACTTCCTGCCCCAGAATACGAATCCCTGCCCCCATCCCAACATGCAGCTTCGCCCATACCCTCAGAGAAACAGAGTACTTCGGGACCGGGCTGGGCTGAGCGGATCAGAGCCTTGCTTGTGCGAAAGAAGGAGGAGCGGACGATGGCCCCGGTCGATCCGGAGCCGATCGTTCGTGGCACAAGTGCCATCTCATGGCCCATCCTTGTTCTGTTCGCCTGCATCAGCGCCGCCGTACTGCTGGCACTGACTTTGGTGCTATATCCCTATGGCCGCCACCTGCCGGATATCGAGAAAATGGCTTCGGCCATGTTGCGGGATCCCGTGAAGGTCGGCGGCATCGGTTTTTCCTTCATGCCGCGCCCGCACATTGTTTTGCGCAACATCACCGTCGGCAAGAATGCCCACCTGACCATCGCGTCTGCTCGCGCCATGCCGGATATCTTTTCGCTACTGGGCGAGAAGAAGATATTCAACGAACTGTCGCTTGAGAGGGTCAGCGTCAAGGGCATGGGGCTGGGCCGGCTGGCCCAGGCGGACGCTGGCGGCAACGCTGCGGAACTTCGCCACATTACCCTCAGCAATCTGAGCCTGACCGCTGGCGGTATTCTGTTCAGCGGCTTCAGCGGGGAAGTGGTGATGAGCGGCAAGGGCACACCTGAGAAAATCCTTCTGCAAAATGTCGATAGGACGCTCAAGCTTGAATTACAGCCGGAGGGAGCCGGTTATCGGATTGCCGCAAGCGGCAGCAACTGGAAATCGCCTTTCAAGCCGATGCTGACCTTCGTGGCGATCGATGCGAAGGGCGAACTGCGGGATTCACGACTGGAGTTGAGCGGAATCGGAGGTAGGGCTTATGAGGGGCTGATCGAGGGCAAGGCGTCCCTGGACTGGGGTAGTGGCGCCGTCCTTGCGGGCAACCTCGACCTCCAGCACATGAATGCGACAAAACTGTTGGCCGTCCTCGGCACGGATCTTTCTGCCGAAGGGGAACTGTGGGTCCGCCTGCGGCTAGATGCCAAGGCGGACAATCTCGGCAAGCTGGCCGATGCACTGCATACCGAGGCGACCTTCGAAATGAAGCGGGGTGCCGTCAAGGGATTCGATCTTGGCGAGGCTGCACGCAGAACCGGCAATGCTCCAACACGGGGCGGCGAAACAAAATTCGAGCAACTGACAGGTTCGCTCCAGTGCGATCCGCAGGGCTGCCGCCTTGGCGGTTTGCGACTCAGTTCCGGGCTGTTCAAGGCCAACGGCAATCTCAGCATTGCTGGCAATGCAAAGGTGAGCGGGGGCGTGGAAGTGGAGCTGAAGAGTTCGGCAGCCACGCTGAGAATACCGCTGACCATCAGCGGATCCACAAAAGATCCGCTGCTGACATCGGGGCGGAGCAGATAGCCGCTTTGGTGTAAAACGGGCGCCTTGGGCGCCCGTTTATTATCTAGGCTCGCTTCTTGAGCATTACTTGATGACGGCGGCGATTGCATCCGCGACGTAATCAAGGTTCTTCGTGTTCAGTGCAGCAAGGCAGATGCGCCCGGTGCCGACGGCATAGATGCCAAACTCGGTTTTCAGACGTTCCACCTGGTCGACCGTCAGACCGGTGTAGGAGAACATGCCGCGCTGTTGGGCGACGAATGCGAAGTCCTGCGCCACGCCGCGAGCCTTCAGCTTGTCTACCAGCCCGGTGCGCATGGCACGGATGCGGTCACGCATGCCGGCCAGTTCATCTTCCCATGTCTTGCGCAGTTCGGGACTGGACAGCACTGCAGCCACCACGGCGCCGCCGTGGGTCGGCGGGTTCGAGTAATTCGTGCGCACGATGCGCTTCACCTGCGAGAGGACGCGCACGGACTCCTCCTTGCCGGCTGTGACGATGGACAAGGCGCCGACGCGCTCGCCATAGAGCGAAAAGGACTTCGAAAAGGAACTGGAGACGAAGAACTGCAGGCCGGAGTCGGCGAACAGCTTGAGCACCAGGGCGTCCGGCTCGATACCGTCGGCGAAACCCTGGTAGGCCATGTCGATGAAGGCCACCAGGCCGCGCGCGCGCACCGTCCCGACCACCTCCTTCCATTGCGCCTCGGAGAGGTCTGCGCCGGTCGGGTTGTGGCAACAGGCGTGCAGGACGACGATGCTGCCCGCCGGCAAGGCTTGCAGGCAGGATTGCATGCCGGAGAAATTCACGCCGCGGGTAGCGGCATCATAGTAGGGATAGTTCTCGACCCGGAAGCCGGCCGACTCGAACAAGGCACGATGGTTCTCCCAGCTCGGATCGCTGATATACACGGCAGCCTCCGGCAAGAGGCGGCGGAGGTAATCGGCGCCGACCTTGAGCGCGCCGGTGCCCCCAAGCGCCTCGATGGTGACAACGCGGCCATCCTTGAGCAAGGGGGATGCGTTGCCGAAGAGGAGATACTGCACGGCCTGGTTGTAGCTGGCCGGTCCTTCTATCGGCTGGTAGCCTCTGGCAGGCATGGCTTCAAGTCGGGCCTTTTCCGCGGCCCGCACGGCGGCCAGCAGGGGAATCTTGCCGTTGTCGTCGCAATACACGCCAACACCGAGATTGACCTTGTTGCCGCGCGCATCGGCGTTGAAGGCTTCGTTGAGGCCGAGAATGGGATCACGGGGAGCCATCTCCACCGCAGCAAATATGGAAGAAGTCATGGCGGGTCAGTCAATCCGGGAAAGAAAACGCGGCCGTATTGTACCTGCGGCGCCCGTCAGGCCCAAGTGAAGGCTTTTATCGGCATATTCGTACATGCATCTATCCGCCCCATTGCCGCCAATTCTGGCCTGTTACTGATCGTTTTCCATTCCGATTACAATCGCGGCATGTCTCGAAATTATGCTCTGGTGCCGGCCGCAGGGTCCGGCTCGCGCATGGGCGATGAACTGCCCAAGCAATACCACCCGCTTGCCGGCCGGCCCATGATCCGGCATGCCTTGGAAGCGCTTTGCGCCTCGCCGAGAATTCGTATGGTATTCGTCGTGCTGGCGGCGCAGGACCGCGGCTGGGATCACTTCGACTGGTCGGACCTGGTTTCCCGTCTCACCGTTTTGCGATGCGGCGGGCCGACACGGGCCGACAGCGTGCTGAATGGTCTGAAAACCATCAGCGGCGAGGTCAGCCCAGATGACTGGATGCTGGTGCATGACGCTGCACGTCCCTGCCTTTCCCGGCCACAGCTGGATGACCTCATCGACGGGGTGGGAGATGACAAAGTCGGCGGCATTCTCGCCATACCGGTCGCTGACACGCTCAAGCGCTGCAACGCAGGCCATCGCATCGAGGCAACCGTGCCGCGCGATGGCCTGTGGCAGGCGCAGACGCCGCAGATGTTCCGTTATGGGCTGCTGCGCGAGGCATTGGCCAACGGCGGGGCTTTCACCGATGAGGCTGCCGCGATCGAGGCATTGGGACATCACCCGCTTCTGGTGGCTTCCGGCGCAAGCAACCTGAAAGTGACTTATCCTGCCGACTTGGCCCTCGCGGAAAGAATACTGATGGAAGGAAAGGCAGCATGATGCGCATTGGCCAGGGCTTTGATGTCCACGCCCTGGTGCCGGGCAGGAAACTCATCATCGGCGGTGTGGACATCCCTTTCGAGCGTGGTCTGCTCGGCCATTCCGACGCCGACGTGCTGCTGCATGCGATCACGGATGCCTTGCTTGGCGCTGCCGGCCTTGGCGACATCGGCCGGCATTTTCCCGACAACGATCCACGCTACAAGGATGCCGACAGCCGGAAACTCCTGCATGAAGCCGCGCGCCTGGTCGAGCGGGCCGGATACGGCGTGGTGAATATAGACGCTACGGTGATTGCGCGTGCCCCGCGCATGGCGCCCCATGTCGCGGCCATGGTCACAAACATTGCCTCGGACCTGGATATCGAGCCTGGCTGCATCAACATCAAGGCGAAAACCACCGAAAGCCTTGGTTTTACCGGCCGGGGGGAGGGGATTGCCGCCCAGGCTGTTGTCCTGATCGAACGCAGCGTGGCCGATGGCGGCTGAACGCCGTGTATTTTTTGCGCTCTGGCCTGAAGAGGAGGTCGCGCGGCAGTTCGATGCAGTTGGACGGCAGTCCAGGATATCCCTCGGCGGACGCCGCATGCGCCGCGAAACCTTGCATTTGACCCTGGCTTTCATAGGCGGCATCGCGCCAGATCGTCTTGCCGCGCTGCACGCTAGTGCCAGCGCGATCCGACTGCCAATCTTCAACCTGACGTTCGATCGCCTGAAGTGCCTGCCTCGGAAAAGGATCGCATGGGCAACCGCCAGCACAGTGCCTTTCGCACTATTGGCACTGGCGTCCTCTCTCCAGGCACGACTCAAGTCAGCAGGATTCCGCACGGAGGAAAGGCCTTTTGCGGCCCATGTCACTTTGATGCGCAATACACCCTGTACGATGGATGCGCCGGATGAAAGCCTGAACATCGAATGGCCCGTGCGGGATTTCGTGCTGGCTGAATCGGCACTCGCGCCGGAAGGGGCGCACTACAACATCCTGGAGCGCTGGCCGCTCGGTCAGACTTGAAGCTTCTCCAGCAGTTCGGTTTCCAGCCGCAGCAATGCGGCAGTCTTGGCCAGTTCGGAACCACTGATGAGGAAGGTGTCCTCGACGCGCTCGCCCAGGGTGGCGATCTTGGCCGTGTGAATATTGATATCGTGTGCATCAAGCGTGCTGGCGACGGTAAACAGCAGGCCTGGCCGGTCTGCCGCGATGATCGAAAGCAGACACTGGCCGGTCTTTTCCGTGGAACGGATCTGCACTTCCGGAGTGATGGGAAAATTCCGCATCTGGCGCGACAGTCGGCCGCTGGAAACCTGTTCCGACACGGTTCCTGAAGCCAATTTTTCGGATAGATCGTGTTCGATGAGGCTGATCATGTCCCTATAGGCCAGCGCGCCGTCCGGGTCGAGCAGCATGAAGCTGTCCAGCGCATAGCCGTGGCGCGTGGTGTGGATTTTTGCCTCGACTATGCTGTAGCCGAGGCGGCTGAAGAAGCCGCAAAGCCGGGCGAAGAGATGAGGCTGGTCGGGCACATAGACCATGACCTGCAAACCCTCCTCCCCGATGTGGGGCAGCCGCGCTTTCACCACCGGTTGCGCCGAAGCGGGGCGATGGTAGAGCGTGCGCGTATGCCAGGCGATTTCCTCCGCGTCATGCCGCAGGAAGTAAACCGTATCGAGTTGTTTCCACAAGGCTTCCTCAATGTCCTGGCGCAGACCGAAATAACGCAGCAGGCGGCGTGCTTCCTCCTGCCGTTCGCCGATGCCGAGCGCCTGCTGCGGGCTGGCGCCCCGCAAGAGCCGCAGGGTGGCGTTGAAGAGATCCTCCAGCAGCTTTCCCTTCCATCCGTTCCAGACCTTTGGGCTTGTGCCGCGGATGTCGGCTACCGTCAGCAGGTAAAGGGCCGTCAGCCTGCGCTCGTTGCCGACCAGAGCGGCGAAAGCGCGCACCACCTCCGGATCAGCCAGGTCCTGTTTCTGCGCGACATTCGACATCGAAAGGTGGTGCTGAACCAGCCAGACGACCAAAGCCGTGTCTTCTTCGGCCATGCCGTGCTCGCGGCAGAAACGTCTCGCTTCAGGCATGCCCAGCCGCGAGTGGTCGCCGCCGCGCCCCTTGGCAATATCGTGGAAGAGGGCGGCGAGATAGAGCAGCCAGTGCTTTTCAAATCCAGAGATGAGCCGGCTGCAGAACGGGTACTCGTGGGCGAATTCCGCCATGGTGAAGCGCCGCAGATTGCGCACGACCATGAGGATGTGCTGGTCAACCGTGTATGCATGGAACAGGTCGTGCTGCATTTGGCAGACGATGCGGCGGAAGACCGGCAGGTAGCGTCCGAGGATGCCGTACTGGTTCATGCGCCGCAATTCATGCACCAGGCCGCGCCGCTGCTGGAAGAATTGCAGGAAAGTCGCCCGGTTTTGCGGATCCCGTCGAAAGTCAGGCCCGATGAGACGGCGAGCTCGCCACAGGGCGCGCAGCGTACGCGCCGTCATGCCCTTCAGTTCGCCTCGCTGCTGCATGATCAGAAAACTTTCCAGGATGGCCGGGGGATGTTTTTCGAAAACATCCTCGGTACGGACGTCCAGGAGTTCGCGATCGTTCTGGAAGCGGTCGTTGATGATGATCGGCGCCTTGTTCGGCACTGGAAAGATTTCTGCGCCGAGGTTTTGCAGGAGGATGGTGTTGAGCTGGGCTACGGATTTCGCCGTTCTGAAATAGCGCTGCATGAGCAGTTCGGATGCGCGCCGCGTCTTGCTGGCGGCGATGCCGAACTGCCCGGCGATGGCTTCCTGGTGGTCGAAGAGCAGCCGATCCTCGCGTCGCCCGGTGAGGAAATGCAGACGGATGCGGGCATGCCGGAGGAAGGTTTCCAGTCTCTTCAGTTGCAGCGCTTCTCCGCGAGTGATGTAGCCACGCCGGGCCAAGTCGCTCCAGGACTCGCCCAGGTTTGCTGCGCGGCAGATCCACAGAATGTTCTGCAGATCGCGCAGGCCGCCGGGGCTTTCCTTGCAGTTGGGTTCCAGCGCATAGGGCGTTTCCTGATAACGAACGTGGCGTTCATTCTGCTCCAGGCGCTTACCCTTGAAGAAGGCCTTGGGATCGAGTTGCGCACGTATTTTTTCCGTGAAATCGTTAAATAGGGCGCGGCTACCGCATAGCTGGCGGGCTTCCAGCAAATTGGTCAGCACGGTGATGTCGCGAGATGCTTCATCGACGCATTGCCAAACGGTGCGCACACTGTGGCCGATGTCCAGTCCGATGTCCCAAAGGAGGCCGATCAGCCCCTCGAGCTGGCGCTCGGTCTCTCGGGCGACATCGTCCGGAAGCAGAAACAGCAAATCGATGTCGGAGGCGGGGTAAAGCTCACGCCGGCCATAGCCGCCAACGGCGACCAGGGACAGGCCGAGCGGCAGGCGGGCTTCCTGCCAGATGAGCTTGAGCACGTCATCGACCAGTTGGGAGCGGCCGCGCAGCAGGCGCATGGCGTCGCTTTTGGCCTGGTAAGCCGTTCTGAGGGCAGCCTGACCCTGAATGAGATCGTTCTTGAGGAGACTGATGCGCTGCTGAATGGCGGTCGAGCCTGCCTCCCTGGGCGTCGGCAGCATGTCAGCTCCGGGAGCCGGGTCTGGCGGGCGCGCCTGTGGAAAGGGTGAGCACCTCGGCGCCGGATTGCGTCACCAGCACCGTATGTTCCCACTGGGCCGACAGGCTGCGATCCTTGGTGACGATGGTCCATCCGTCGGGCAGTTCGGATATCGCCGCCTTGCCCGCGTTGATCATCGGCTCAATGGTGAAAATCATGCCGGGGCGTAATTCCACTCCGTTTCCGGCCTTGCCGTAATGCAGCACCTGGGGTTCCTCGTGGAACTGGCGGCCGATGCCGTGGCCGCAGAATTCGCGCACGACGGAAAAACCGTTTGATTCGGCATGGCGCTGGATGGCTTGGCCGACATCGCCCAGCTGGGCGCCCGGCCGCACCTGGTCGATGCCCAGCCAGAGGCACTCATAGGTGACTGCGCAAAGCCGCTTTGCCAGAATGCTGGCGTCACCCCCAACGAGAAACATGCGGGAGGTGTCGCCATGCCAGCCATCCTTGATGACGGTAATGTCCAGATTGACTATATCTCCCTTTTTCAAGGCCTTGTCGCCTGGCACACCATGGCAGACCTGATGGTTGATCGAGGTGCAGATTGACTTGGGATAAGGCTTGTAGCCAGGTGGGGCGTAGTTCAGGGGAGCCGGAATGGTGCTTTGCACGTTGACCATGTAGTCATGGCATAGCCGGTCAAGTTCGTCTGTGGTGATGCCCGGCTTGACGTGCGGTTCGATGAAATCGAGCACTTCCGACGCAAGCCGGCCGGCGACCCGCATCTTTTCGATATCTGCCTGTGTCTTGATGACGATGCTCATGTTCGTTGTATCTTCAAACTGCTGGGGAGGCACAATTATGCTTGAGATATCGAAGTTGCAGTGGGGGCGGATGCCAGCTGGCTCGACCTTAAGTGCCGCTGACATAGCTAAAACAGGGGAAAATCCGCTATAATGCGCGTCTTGCTTGCTTTCGGGCAGGCAAAATTCACACGCCCGGCATCCAATAGGGTGCGCGCGTAGCCACCGGGGTAACCCGTGGTTCAGCGGATGCACGGCCGGGCGGAGGCTAACCCTGTTTGGAGATACACATGTCCACGACCATGCGTCAAATGCTGGAGGCGGGTGTCCATTTCGGCCACCAGACCCGCTTCTGGAACCCCAAGATGGCCCCTTACATCTTCGGCCATCGCAACAAGATCCATATCATCAATCTCGAGAAGACCCTGGCCAAATACCAGGAAGCGATGAACTTCCTGCGTAAGATGTCGGCCAACAAGGGCACTGTGCTCTTTGTCGGCACCAAGCGCCAGGCCCGCGAGATCGTGCGCGAGGAAGCCCTCCGCGCCGGCGCGCCCTTTGTCGATGAGCGCTGGCTTGGCGGCATGCTCACCAACTTCAAGACTGTCAAGCAGTCGATCAAGCGCCTGAAGGATCTGGAAACGATGAAGGAAGACGGCACGCTCGAGCGTCTGGGCAAGAAGGAAGCCCTGATGCTGCAGCGTGAAATGGTCAAGCTGGACAAGAGCATCGGTGGCATCAAGGACATGAACGGCCTGCCCGATGCCATTTTCGTCATCGACGTCGGCTACCACAAGATCGCCATCACCGAGGCCAGCAAGCTGGGCATCCCGATCGTTGCCGTGGTCGATACCAATCACACCCCCGAAGGCGTGGCTTATGTCATTCCGGGCAACGACGATTCCAGCCGGGCCATCCGCCTCTATGCTCGCGGTGCAGCCGATGCCGTGCTGGAAGGCCGCAGCCAGTCGGTACAGGAAGTCGTTGCCGTGGTCTCCGACGATTTCGTCGAGGTGGACGAGGTCGAAGTGGGCGGCACGGAAGAGGCTGCCTGAGCCCGGGAGCAGGGCTGAACCCTGCGGGGCGGCATAGCCGCCCCGCTGTGCATCAACCGTAAGAATCAGGAGCAAGCATGGCGGACATTACCGCTTCGATGGTGAAAGAATTGCGCGAGAAGACCGACGCGCCAATGATGGAATGCAAGAAGGCCCTGACGGAAGCCGATGGCGACATGGCCAAGGCCGAGGAGATCCTCCGCGTCAAACTGGGCAACAAGGCCAGCAAGGCGGCTTCCCGTGTGGCGGCAGAAGGGGTCGTCGGCATCCATATCGGCCCCGATGCCAGGCTGGGCGCGATCATCGAGGTCAATTGCGAAACGGACTTCGTCGCCAAGAATGATGACTTTCTGGCCTTCACGAAGGCGCTGGCGGAACTTGTGGCGAAGCACAACCCGGCCGACGTCGCCGTGCTCTCGGAACTGACTTTGAACGGCGCCACGGTCGAAGCCACCCGCATGGCGCTGGTCGGCAAGATCGGCGAGAACATGTCGATCCGCCGTTTCGTCCGCGTCGAGGCCAAGGGCAAGCTGACTGCCTATGTCCATGGCGGCTCGAAAATCGGCGTGCTGGTCGATGTGACCGGAGGCGAAGAGCAAATGGCCAAGGATCTTGCCATGCACATCGCAGCTTCCAAACCGAAGGCCTTGGATGCCTCGGGAGTTCCGGCCGAGCTGCTGGATATGGAGCGCCGCATTGCCGTCGAAAAGGCGCGCGAGGCAGGCAAGCCGGAAGCCATGCTGGAGAAGATCGCCGAAGGCACGGTGCAGAAGTACCTCAAGGAGGTGACTCTGCTGGGACAGGTATTCGTCAAGGCCGAGGATGGCAAGCAGACCATCGAGCAGTTGCTCAAGTCGAAAGGGGCATCCGTTGCCGGCTTCACCCTTTATGTGGTGGGCGAGGGCATCGAGAAGAAGGTCAACGACTTCGCTGCCGAGGTGGCAGCCCAGGCCGCCGCAGCCGCTGCGCGCTGAGATGAGCGGCCCCGCCTACAAGCGCATCCTGCTCAAGCTGTCGGGCGAGGCCCTCATGGGCGGCGACGCCTACGGCATCAACCGGGAAACGCTGGCGGAGATCGTCGCCGAGATCAAGTCTGTCGCCGACCTGGGGGTTGAGATTGGCGTGGTCATCGGCGGGGGCAACATTTTTCGCGGTCTGGCCGGAAGCGCGTCCGGCATGGATCGCGCCACGGCCGACTACATGGGCATGCTCGCCACGGTGATGAATGCCATGGCGCTGGCCGATGCCATGCGCCAGGCGGGCCTCAACGGACGTGTCCAGTCGGCGCTGAATATCGAGCAGGTGGTCGAGCCCTACATTCGGGGCAAGGCGATCCGCTACCTGGAAGAGGGCAAGATCGTCATCTTCGGTGCCGGAACCGGCAATCCCTTCTTCACTACGGATACGGCAGCCGCCCTTCGCGGCTCTGAAATCGGCGCCGAGATTGTGATCAAGGCCACCAAGGTTGACGGCGTCTATACCGCCGACCCGAAGAAGGACCCGTCGGCCCAGCGGTACCAGCGCGTAAGCTTCGACGAGGCGATCGGGAAGAACCTTCAGGTAATGGATGCTACGGCGCTTGCCCTGTGCCGTGACCAGAAGCTGCCGATCAATGTCTTCAGCATCTTCAAGACCGGCGCGCTGAAATCGGTCGTCCTCGGCGAGGACGAGGGCACGATGGTGCATTGTTGAGGAGATTTCCGGATGATTCCCGAACTCAAGAAAACGACTGAACAGAAAATGCAGAAATCGTTCGAGGCGCTGAAGAACGATCTTGGCAAGGTGCGCACGGGACGAGCCCACGCCGGCATCCTGGATCATGTCCAGGTCGATTATTACGGCTCCATGGTGCCGATCAGCCAGGTCGCGAACATCAACCTGATCGATGCGCGCACCATTGGCGTAGCGCCTTGGGAGAAGAAAATGGGGGCGGTCATCGAAAAGGCCATCCGTGATTCCGACCTGGGGCTCAACCCGTCCACAGTAGGTGACATGGTGCGTGTGCCCATGCCGGCTCTGACCGAGGAGCGGCGCAAGGACCTCATCAAGGTGGTTCGCGGCGAGGCCGAAAATGCGCGCGTGGCGGTGCGCAACCTGAGGCGAGATGCCAACCATTCGCTTAAAGAGGCGATGAAGGCCAAGACCATTTCAGAAGATGATGAGCGCCGTACGCAGGATGACGTGCAGAAATTGACGGATCGTTTCATCGCCGAAATCGACAAGGCGCTCTCCCAGAAGGAAAGCGACCTGATGGCCGTCTGACGGCCTATCACGCAGCGCCCAGAGAAGCTGTCGTGACTATTTTTCCAAGTTCCACACAGGAAGTGCCGCTTGTTGGCGACGTGCCGAGCCACATCGCCATCATCATGGACGGCAATGGCCGCTGGGCCAAAAAACGCTTCATGCCGCGTGTGGCGGGCCACAAGCGCGGCGTGGAAACCGTCCGGGAGATCATCAAGGCCTGCGTCCAGCGCGGTGTCTCTTATCTCACGCTGTTCGCCTTCAGTTCTGAAAACTGGCGCCGGCCACAAGAGGAGGTTTCCTTCCTCATGCAGCTTTTCCTGAGGGCGCTGGACGAAGAGGTGGCCAAGCTGCACGAAAACGGCATCCGCTTTCGCGTCATCGGTGACCTGTCCCGTTTCGACCCGCAGATCGTCAATCTCATCAAACGCGGCGAGGCGCTGACTGACGGCAATACCTCGCTGACTCTGACGATAGCCGCAAACTACGGCGGGCGATGGGATATTCTCCAGGCGTTTGAAAAGATGCTTGCCTGCGATCCGGCGAAGCGCTGCGGCTTCAAGGAGGCGGACCTGGCCGCGCATCTGGCACTCAATTATGGTCCTGAGCCCGATCTCTTTATCCGGACCGGCGGCGAACAGCGGATCAGCAACTTTTTGCTGTGGCAGCTGGCCTACAGCGAGTTCTTCTTTACCGACACCCTTTGGCCGGAATTCGATGCCGCTGCGCTTGACGTCGCCATAGCCTCGTATCGGCGGCGGGAACGCCGCTTCGGCCGTACTTCCGAACAGCTACAGTCGGAGGGTTCCCCGGATCAAGTCAACCCCAAGGCCGCCAGAGAGAATGCTTAAGGCGCGGGTTGTCACCGCATTGCTCCTCCTGGCGGGGTTCCTCGCCATGCTTTTCCTGTTGCCCTTTTCCGGCTGGCTCCTCTTTGTCAGCGCTGTTGCGGGGATTGGCGCCTGGGAATGGGGGGGGCTGTTGAAATTAGGTGCAGTGCCGCGGTTCAGTTTTTCATTCACCTCCATGACCTTGTGCGCTGTGCTCGGCTGGATCGTTTTCGATAGCGGAACGGGCGCCGTCGTCCACGCAACGTGGCTGGAGACAATCTTTCTGATCGCCGGGATATTTTGGATGCTTGCCGTGCCGGTCTGGTTGGTCATCAGGTGGGCGGCCACGATCCGCCTTGCGGGACTGGTGACGGGCTTGGTCGTTCTCATCCCGGCATGCCTGGCGTTGATGCATTTGCGCACATTCTCTCCGCTTTTTCTCCTGGCAGCCATGGCGACTGTGTGGGTGGCCGATATCTCGGCCTATGTCATTGGCCGCAAGTATGGACGCCACAAACTCGCCACCACCATCAGTCCAGGAAAGACCTGGGAAGGGGCTGCGGGGGCCGTGGCTGGGGTGATGATTTACGGCTTCGCCGTGGCCTGGACAGCCGGCAGATTGCCGAGCACCGCGGGAGTGTGGATGCTGTTTTCCCTGTCTCTGGTTGTCCTGACTGCCGTCAGCATACTCGGTGATCTGTTCGAATCGCTCATCAAGCGCCAAGCGGGTGTCAAGGACAGCGGAGCGCTTCTCCCAGGACACGGCGGGGTACTTGATCGTATCGACAGCTTGACTTCGACATTGCCTCTGGTTGGCCTCGCCGTGCTGTACTGGGAGGGGCAGTTGCTGTGAAGGCGTCTAAGCAAAGACTTGTCGTGCTGGGAGCGACCGGGTCCATCGGCGTCAATACGCTGGATGTGGTTGCGCGTCATCCTGAGCGGTTCGAAGTTGTGGCGCTTTCCGCTCGGCACAAAGTCGATTTATTGGCCGAGCAATGCCGTCGGTTTTCTCCACGTTATGCCGTCGTAGGGTCGAACGAGGCTGCCGCCAGACTTGATAGCTTGTTGCGGGAATCCGGAACCGGCACTACGGTTCTGGCCGGAGTGGAGGCGCTGGAAAAGATTGCCTGCCTTCCAGAGGCCGACACCATCATGGCGGCAATTGTCGGAGCCGCAGGCTTGCGCCCTACCTTGGCGGCAGCCAGGGCAGGGAAAAAGGTGCTCCTGGCCAACAAGGAAGCGCTGGTTATGGCCGGACCGGTATTCATGCAGGAGGTTGCACGGAATGGCGCCGTCCTGCTCCCGATAGATAGCGAACATAATGCAATATATCAATCACTTCCTAGTAAATATTCAAGTAATTTATTAAGTAATGGTGTGCGCCGTTTGATCCTTACCGCATCAGGCGGGCCATTTCGAGAAATGCCTCTGGAAAGCCTGTATCAAGTCACGCCAGCGCAGGCTTGTGCGCACCCCAACTGGGTAATGGGGAGAAAGATCTCTGTGGATTCTGCGACCATGATGAACAAGGGTCTGGAAGTCATAGAGGCTCATTGGCTGTTTAATGCCCCCAGCGAACGCATTGAGGTCGTCATCCATCCTCAAAGCGTCATTCATTCCATGGTCGAATATGTCGACGGATCGGTCATTGCCCAGCTAGGCAACCCAGACATGCGTACGCCTATCGCCTACGCACTGGCATATCCGGAACGAATCGAGGCGGGGGTGGAGCCTCTGGATCTCTGTCGCGTCGGCAAGCTGGATTTCGAACGCCCTGATTTCCTCCGTTTCCCCTGCCTGAGATTGGCCTATGAAGCCCTGGATCGAGGTGGGAATGCGCCTGCGGTACTGAACGCCGCAAACGAGGTTGCGGTTGAAGCCTTTCTGGCTGGAACCCTGGCATTCACCCGCATTCCCATGATCATCGAGCAAACCCTTGCCGATGTCGCCTGGGGTGATATAGCAACCCTCGAAGACGTACTTGTTGCAGACGCCATGGGCCGCGAAGCGGCCAAAAAGCTGATTATTTCCTCGCGCCAACAATAGACATGGGAAATTTCATGTTTTATCTGGGTGCGTTTGCGCTTGCGCTGGGCCTGCTGATCGTTGTGCACGAGGCCGGGCATTTCCTGGTTGCCCGCTGGTGTGGCGTCAAGGTGCTCAGATTCTCCGTAGGTTTTGGCAAACCGATTCTGTCCGGTCGTTATGGAAGAGATCAGACCGAATTGTCCCTGGCCGCTTTTCCCTTGGGCGGTTACGTGAAAATGCTGGATGAGCGCGAGGGCGAGGTTGACATGCAGGAGTTGCCGCGAGCCTTCAACCGCCAATCCGTCTGGAAGCGTTTCATCATCGTACTGGCCGGCCCCGTTGCGAATTTCGTCTTGGCTATCTTCTTGTACTGGGCCCTGTTCGTACATGGCGTGGAGGAACCCAAACCCATCCTGGGCAAGCCCATTGCGCATTCGATAGCAGAGCAGGCCGGCGTGCAGGAGGGCGAACTGGTTCGCAGCATCAATGGCCAGGCCATTGCTTCCTGGCAGGAATTGCGTTGGCAACTGCTGCAACAAACCCTGGATAAAGGCGGCGTCATCCTCGAGGTGATCAACAAGCGACAGGAGATATCATTTCGCAAACTCGACCTTTCATCGCTGAATGCATCTGACCTGGAAGGCGACAATCTGCAACAACTGGGTTTGCGTTTCTATCGGCCTCAATTGCCACCTGTCATAGGCGCAGTGACGGTAGGGGGCGTTGCCGAGTCGGCCGGACTGCGGGAAGGTGACCGAATTCTGACGATAGATGGCGCAACTATAGATGGCTGGTCTCAAGTGGTGGCCATCATCCGGGAAGCTGCGGAGCGTCCCGTTCGGCTAGAAGTAGATCGAAATGGCATGACCATCAGTTTCTCTGTGGTACCGGCTGAAGCCGATGATCGCGGCAGCCGCGTCGGCCGCATCGGCATCGGAGTACGGGAGGGAAATTTCGATCGTTCCGCCCTGATGACCATCGTGAAATATGGACCGCTCGAATCCCTTGGAAAGGCATTTGATCAAACTTGGGAAACCTCCCTGTTCAGCCTGAAGATGCTGGGAAGGATGATTGTTGGAGATATTTCCTGGAAGAACCTTAGCGGACCCGTCACGATTGCGGACTATGCCGGACAATCCGCAAAACTTGGGCTGTCTTACTACATCAAATTCCTGGCCCTGATCAGCATCAGTTTGGGCGTACTCAACCTGCTGCCCATACCCTTATTGGATGGCGGCCACTTGATGTATTATATTGTCGAAATAATCAAGGGTGGCCCCGTTTCCGAACGCGTGATGGAAATTGGTCAGCAGATTGGCTTGGCGCTGCTGGTCACGCTGATGGCTTTCGCCTTCTATAACGATATCAACCGCCTTGTTTCCGGCTGAGTCAATGAAAAAGAAAATTCTACCCGGGCTTTTTGCGGCATTGTTCTCCGCGTCGAGCCTTGCCTTCCAGCCCTTCGTGGTGAAGGACATTCGCGTCGAAGGCATACAGCGAACCGAAGCCGGCACGGTATTCAGTTACCTGCCAGTCAAAGTCGGCGAAACCATGACGGATGAAAAAGCTGCCCAAGCGATCAAGGCGCTTTTCGCCACGGGATTCTTCAAGGATGTTCGAATCGAAGTCGAAAATGACGTGATCGTCATCGTTTTGGAAGAACGTCCAGCGATCGCTCAAGTCGATTTCGTAGGCATCAAGGAGTTCGACAAGGACGCTCTGAAAAAGGGGTTGAAGGATATCGGTCTGGCGGAATCGCGTATTTTCGACAGGTCGATGCTGGAAAGGGCAGAACAGGAATTGAAGCGGCAATATCTGAGCCGCGGCCGGTACGCCGTCAATATCACCACTACGGTAACCCCCCTTGAGCGCAATCGCGTCGGCATCAATTTCGCCGTTGATGAAGGCGAGGTCGCCAAAATCCGGCAGATCAACATCGTTGGCGCGCAGGCTTTCAAGGAGAAAGACCTGCAGGATCTATTCGCTCTGCGTACGCCGAACTGGATCAGTTGGTACACCAAGAATGACCAGTACTCCAAGCAGAAATTGTCCGCAGATCTGGAAACCCTGAAGTCGTATTATCACGACCGCGGCTATATCGAGTTCGACGTTGAATCCACGCAGGTTTCCATCAGTCCGGACAAGAAGGACATTTACATCACCATCAACGTCAAAGAGGGCGAAAAATACACCGTGTCCTCAGTCAAACTGGCCGGGGAACTGACCTTGCCGGAAGATGAGCTGCGAAAGCTGGTGCGGATCAAGCCGGGAGAGGTGTTCTCAAGGGAAAAACTGACAGAGACGACAAAACTGATCAATGAAAAGTTGGGCAATGACGGTTTTGCCTTTTCCAACGTCAACGCAGCGCCTGAAATCGACAAGGACAAGAAGCAGGTCGCCTTCACGATTTTCATCGATCCGGGGCGGCGCGTGTATGTGAGGCGAATCAACGTATCTGGCAATACCAAGACGCGGGACGAGGTGATCAGGCGTGAAGCGCGCCAGATGGAAGGCGCGTGGTATGACGGAGAGAAAATCAACAAGACGCGCACCCGGGTGGACAAACTGGGCTATTTCGACGAGGTCAACGTTGAGACACCGACAGTACCCGGCACCACCGACCAGGTGGATGTCAACCTGAACGTGAAGGAAAAGCCAACGGGCAACGTGATGCTCGGCGCCGGATTCTCCAGTTCCGAAAAATTCGTCGTGTCAGGCTCCGTGTCCCAAAATAACATCTTCGGTAGTGGCAAACATCTTTCAGTCAATGTCAATTCAGGCAAGGTGAACAAAACATACTCCCTTTCGTATACAGACCCTTACCATACTGTCGATGGCATCAGTCGGGGTTTCGACTTTTACCGGCGCGATACCGATCCGGCTTCCACCTCGATAGCCCGCTACAAAACATCTTCGCTCGGCGCAGGCGTTCGCTATGGTTTTCCCATAGCCGAAGATAATTCCGTAGGCGTTGGGCTTTCGTTCGATTCAACCAAGGTGAAAACGTACTCCGACAGTCCGCAACGGTATAAAAATTTCGTCAATAGATTCGGATCTTCGAACACTACGCTCCTGCTCAACGCAACTTGGGCGAACGACCAGCGAGACAGCCTGATCTACACTACCAAAGGGACACTGCAGCGGGCATACGGGGAAGTAGGCTTGCCGGGCGGGGACCTGAAGTTCTACAAGCTGAACTATCAGCATCAGAAGTTCTTCCCGCTCACGAAGGACATCACCCTGATGCTCAATGGTGAGTATGGCTTCGGCGACGGCTACGGCGGCGAGCCGTTGCCGTTCTTCCGCCATTTTTATGCAGGAGGCATGGGTTCGGTTCGCGGCTTCAAGTCCGGCTCACTCGGTCCGCGTGATGTTGCCCCGAACGATGAGGACGCTATTGGGTGGAAACAAGCGACTGGTTGCCAATGCCGAGTTTCTCATGCCGATTCCCGGCATTGGATCTGGACAAATCCTTCAGATTCGGCGGGTTTGTGGACGCCGGCTATGTGTGGGCCACCAGTCAGAAAATGCGGCTATCCGATTTGCGGTACAGTGTAGGCATATCAGTGGCTTGGTCTTCCCCTTTCGGCCCGCTCAAATTCAGTATTGCACAGCCGCTTAACAAGAAATCCGGGGATGATGTCGAGCGCTTCCAGTTCCAGATGGGTACATCCTTCTGACACAGCCTTTTATTGCAGGAGAGTTATGTTGAAAAAGTTCGTTATTTTTGTACTGGTCGGTTTTTTGTCACTTCCGGCATTCCGCGCTGCTGCAGCCGACACGAGGATTGGCGTCGTCAATACCGAACGAATTCTCCGTGATGCTGCGCCAGCTGTTCGGGCGCAGAAGAAGATCGAGAAGGAGTTCGAGAAGCGCGATCAGGAAATGCAGCGTCTGGCCAAGCAACTGCAGACCATGCAGGAGGCTCTGGAGAAGAACGCGGTAACCATGTCGGAATCGGAAAAGCGCAACAAGGAGCGCGAGTTTGGCGAAATGAGCCGCGATTTCCAGCGCAAGCAGCGCGAATTCCGCGAAGACCTCAATTTACGTCGCAATGAGGAACTGGCTGCAGTATTGGAACGTGCCAACAAGGCAATCAAAGCCATTGCTGAGGCAGAGAAGTTTGATGTAATTCTCCAGGAAGCGGCTTATGTGGCCCCCCGTGTCGATATCACCGACAAGGTCATCAAGGCCATGGCCGACGGCAAGTAAGCACATGCATGAGCGAGCGCGCTGACGGCTTTACACTTGATGAAATCGTTTCGCGCCTCGGTGGAGAACTGATTGGTGATGTCCGCATTCGCATTCATCAGGTTGCGACGCTGGAGAATGCGGGACCTGCAGAAATCGCTTTCCTGGCCAATCCAAAATATCGCAAGCATCTGAAGACCAGCAAAGCCGGCGCCGTCGTGCTTGCCGCAACTGAAGCGCCCGATTGCCCGCTACCCTGCATCGTCACCGACAATCCATACGCCTATTACGCCAGGGTGGCGCAGTTGCTTAATCCGACTAAGCATATTCCTTCCGGCATTCACCCATCGGCCGTTGTCGAATCCGGTGTCGATCCCAGCGTCAGCATAGGAGCCGGGACTTGTGTTGGCAGGGACGTGCGTATCGGTATGGGGAGCGTTGTAGGGTCCGGCTGTGTCATAGGAGATGGGGTAATACTGGGGGCGCATGCCCGCCTTTATGGTGATATCACGATCTATCCGGACTGCAAGATCGGTGCGCGCGTGATTATCCATTCCGGCGCAGTCATTGGAGCGGATGGTTTCGGCTTTGCCCGCGAGACTGATGGCAGCTGGACCAAGATTCCGCAGATCGGCCGGGTCATTATTGGCGATGATGTCGAAATCGGCGCAAACACCACCATTGACCGCGGTGCCCTGGACGATACGATCATCGAGAACGGGGTCAAGCTGGACAACCAGATACAAATCGGACACAACGTCCATATCGGGGCCAATACCGCGATGGCCGGCTGCGTCGGCATTGCAGGCAGTGCTCGCATAGGACGCCGCTGCACCGTGGGAGGTGGCGCCATCATCCTGGGGCATCTGCATGTGGCGGATGATGTGAACATCTCCGCAGCCACGCTCGTCACAAAATCAATCACGGAACCGGGCACATACACCGGAGCGATGCCCTTCGAGTCGCATCGCGACTGGCTGAGGAATGCTTCCCAGATGCGCCACCTGGACGAGATGGCGGAGAAAGTGCGCATCCTGGAAGCGCGACTTGCACAATTGGAGAATAAAACTTGAGTCAGATGGATATCCACGAAATTCTCGAATATCTGCCGCACCGTTATCCGCTGCTGCTGGTTGACCGCGTCCTGGAAGTTGTGCCGGGCGAGCGTATTGTTGCTTTGAAGAACGTCAGTATCAACGAACCATTTTTTCCGGGGCATTATCCGCATCATCCGGTCATGCCGGGCGTGCTGGTCATCGAGGCCCTGGCGCAGACGGCTGCCATCCTTTCGTTCAAGACTATGGGTGGCAAACCCGATGACAAATCGGTCTATTACTTTGTCGGCATCGATAATGCCCGCTTCAAGCGTCCGGTCAGCCCGGGCGACCAGCTTATCTTCGAAGTCGCCATCGTGGCGAATAAGCGCGGTATCTGGAAATTCGCGGCACAAGCCAAGGTCGACGGACAAATTGCGGCTGAGGCAGATCTCATGTGTACGGTGCGCACCATAGAATGAATCCAGCCTTCATCCATCCTACTGCCATCGTCGACCCAAAGGCACGGCTAGGCAATAATGTTGCCGTAGGCGCCTATTCGGTCATCGGAGAGCATGTCGAGATTGGCGACGATTCCTGGATCGGCCCCCATGTCGTCATCAACGGACATACGCGTATCGGGCAGGGTAACCGCATTTTCCAGTTTTCCTCCATAGGCGAAATGCCGCAGGACAAGAAATATGCCGGAGAGCCGACGCGGCTGGAGATAGGCGACCGCAATACGATCCGAGAATTTTGCACGCTGAATTGCGGTACTGCCCAGGATGCGGGCGTGACGCGGGTAGGCTCCGACAACTGGATTATGGCCTATGTCCATCTTGCCCATGATTGCCAGGTTGGCAACAACACCATTTTCGCCAACAATGCTCAATTGGCTGGCCATGTGCAGGTCGGCGATTTTGCCATTCTGGGCGGGTTCACAGTGGTGCATCAGTTTGTCCGAATCGGTGCCCACAGTTTGACCGCGATGGGAACCATCCTTCTGCAGGATCTGCCGCCTTATGTGACCGCAGCCGGCAATACCGCCAAGCCTTACGGCATCAACTCGGAAGGGCTTAAGCGCCGTGGCTTCAGTGGCGACGCAATCGCAGCCCTGAAACGAACCTACAAGCTGCTCTACCGCTCTGGCGTGCCGCTGGATGAGGCGAGATCGAAGATAACGGTTGAAGCTGCGACCCACCCGGAGCTATCCCTGTTGGTTGAATTTCTCACCGAAACCAGCAGAGGCATCATCAGGTAGGATTCATTCGTGTCAGTTAATCAACGGATTGCCTTGGTTGCCGGGGAAGCCTCCGGCGATTTGCTGGCAGGCCATCTTATCCTGGCATTGAAGAAACGCCTGCCACAAGCCCAGTTTTTCGGCATCGGCGGCCCAAAAATGCAGGCGGCTGGCTTTCAGGTCTTGTACCCCGCCGAAAAACTTGCGGTGCGCGGCTATGCCGAAGTACTGAGACATTATCGCGAGATCACTGGCATACGCCGAGAAATGCTAACTCGCCTGCTGGCCGATCCGCCACTGGCCTTCATCGGCGTCGATGCCCCGGATTTCAATCTCCCACTCGAGAAAAACCTGAAGAAGCACGGCATCCCGGCAATTCACTATGTGAGTCCCTCAATCTGGGCCTGGCGCGGGGGGAGAATTCGCGGCATCGCCCAATCGGTATCGCACATGCTGGCCTTGTTTCCTTTTGAGGAAGACATCTACCGGCGCAACAAAATCCCGGTCAGTTATGTCGGCCATCCCCTTGCGGATGTCATTCCCCCTGATATGAATCGTTCGGCATTGCGAGAAAAACTCGATATTCCTCAGGATCAGATCGTTTTCGCCCTATTGCCCGGTAGCCGACAATCGGAGCTGCGCTTCATGGCCGAAACATTCATCGAAACGGCAAAATGCCTTCATCAGCGATTTCCTCAGGCGCGGTTTCTCGTGCCGCTGGCCACGCGTGAAACGCGGGATATGTTTGAACATGCGCTCTATAGGCTATCAGCGCGGGAATTGCCAATAACGCGCCTGTTCGGCCATGCCCATGATGCAATGGGTGCGGCCGACGGGGTACTGGTCGCCAGCGGCACGGCTACCCTCGAAGCTGCGCTGCTGAAAAAACCGATGGTCATCGCCTACCGCATGTCTCCCTGGTCATGGCGACTCATGCGCCGCATGAAGTACCAGCCCTGGGTCGGGCTGCCGAACATACTGTGCGGACGGTTTGTCGTTCCTGAATTCCTGCAGGACGACGCCACGCCTGAAAATCTGGCGCAGGCGCTGGGCAACCTGGTGGAGGACCAGGAGACATGCAGTCGCATCTCCGGGATCTTTACGCATTTGCATGATCAATTGCGGCAGAACTCAACCGAGCGGGCGGCGGACGCGATCATGGGATGTTTGAACCGATCGGAAGCATGGACTTCAGCACCGCAGGCGGTCTGATCTGCGGTGTCGACGAGGCAGGCAGGGGGCCCTTGGCCGGACCGGTCTATGCCGCAGCCGTCATTCTTGATCCGTCCAATCCGATAGTAGGGTTGGCAGATTCGAAAAAATTGACCGAGAAAGCCCGCGACCGGCTGGCATCCCTCATTCGTGAGCGTGCCCTATCTTGGGCGGTTGCCAACGCTTCCGTCGAGGAAATCGATGCGCTCAACATCCTGCAAGCTACCCTGTTAGCCATGCGGCGAGCCGTGGAGGCATTGGCACTGCAGCCTGATGAGGTGCTGATCGACGGCTCGCATTGTCCGCGGATTGCCCACCCAGTCCGGGCTGTCGTTAGGGGTGACAGCAGCGTAGCCGCGATATCCGCAGCCTCAATATTGGCCAAGACGGCCCGCGACGCCGAAATGCTTCGGCTGCATTGCCAGTTTCCGCAATACGGACTTGACCGACACAAGGGCTATCCGACGGCGGCGCATCTTGCTGCCTTGCGAGAGCATGGGGTGATCGACATCTACCGCCGCAGCTTTGCACCGGTGCGGGATTTGCTCAAGCGGCCCTGAAATCCAGTTCGCGCAGGAGACTCCGCCAGGCGCGACGCTCGCGCAAGGGATCGACCAATGAGCGGCGGCGGCGTACCGATACGGCCAAGCCCTCCAGGAATCGAGGATTTTCCTGTGCCATGTACAGCATGCGGGCAAGGCACCGATGGTCCCCTACCGGGAAATACGCAGGGTAATCTTCACCGAGAAGTCCGCGATTTCCAGGGATGTCGGATGCGATCACAGGTACGCCTATGGCGATCGCCTCGGATACAACATGTGCCCCGCCTTCCATCCTGGAGCTAATGACCATGGCGTTGCTGCGAGAAAGCAAGCGCATGGACTTCCAGTGGGGCAATTCCCCAACCCAGTGATACCGTGGGTCGTTGTGCATGTGCCTGATGGTTTCCCGCGTCATCCTGTCTGACAGCGACTTGCCGGCCTGGATAAGTTCGACGCGAGCATCGCGTAGCAGGTGAAGTGCCATGACGGCTCGAAAAGGATCCTTCTCCTCGCGCAAGTGGCCCAGAACGCAAATACGAAACTTGCGCATAAGCGGGGCTGGATCGAGTGAGGTGCGGACCGACTGATGGATGATATGGGATTTGCGGCATTGTAATGGCGTCAGTTCGTCAAGCGCTTTTTCCTGAAGTACGATCAGGCGTGTTGCCAGATCGAGCGATGCCGCTGCATTAGCGTCAATATGTATGTCGCGGTAGATGTCTGTGCCGGTCAGCGCGAGTACGGTTGGCCGATCAGGATGGCACATGGCAAATTCACGCAAAGCATCATGGCTCTTGCGCGCATGCAGGGCTACGAAGAGATCGCAGCGTTCGCCTGCCCATTCAGTCAGGATAGATACGCGACAACCGAGTCCGCGCAGGATGCGCGCCCAGCGTACCGCAGTATTGCGGTTGCCGGCACGCGAGCCGGGCGGGGCAGGAGTGATAATGACAACATTGGCCGCAGGCATGGAATTCTCACTATACTTTTGAATCCCGATGAAGAAAATCACTTCCCGCGACAACGCCACGTTCAAACAGCTGCGGCTGCTAGCGGAATCGTCCCGTGAGCGACGCAAGCAGGGGATGACTGTTCTGGACGGTATTCATCTCGTTTCTGCCTGGATCGAGCGTTTCGGCACGCCCGCCCTGCTAGCCGTCAGCGAGAAAGGCGCACAGCAAGCGGAAATCCACGATTTCCTGGCTGTCAATCCGCAGACGGTCCCGTGCGTATTCGGCGAGGCCCTGTTCCGGGAAATCAGTCCAGTCGCCACGCCCACAGGCATTCTCGCGCTGATTGCCATTCCGCGTCAGCCTGTACCTGCGAAGATTACAGGTTCCTGTGTCCTGCTTGAAGCCATACAGGATGCCGGGAACCTGGGGGCAATCCTCCGTTCGTCCGCAGCGGCAGGCATCGCCGATATGTTTCTCGGTCAAGGATGCGCGCAGGCCTGGTCGCCGCGTGTGTTGCGCGCTGCAATGGGCGCGCATTTCTCGTTGCGTATTCACGAACATGCCGCGCTGGGTCAAGTCATCGAGGGATTTGACGGCATCAGCGTATCGACCCGGCTCGATGCGGCGGACACCTTGTTTGATCTCGACCTTTCAGGTCCTGTGGCATGGCTATTCGGAAACGAGGGGAGTGGCTTGACGTCGGAGTCGGCGAGCAAGACAACCCATGCCGCCCGTATTCCCATGCCTGGAGGTGCCGAATCGCTCAACGTCGCAGCAGCAAGCTCGATTTGCCTTTTCGAGGAAGTAAGGCAGAAAATGGCGGCCAATAGAACCTGACAATCCTGCCATACCAGACTTCAGGCCTTCACTCGCATCAGGCGCTGCTTCTCGCGCTCCCAGTCGCGCTTCTTCTCGGTTTCGCGCTTGTCGTGCTGTTTCTTGCCGTGTGCGAGTCCGATGGCGATCTTCACCCGCCCCTTGGCGTAGTGCAGATCGAGTGGCACCAGGGCATAGCCCGCGCGCTCGACCTTGCCGATCAGTTTGCTGATCTCCTCTGCATGCAGCAGCAGCTTTCGCGTACGAACCGGATCGGGATGAATGTGAGTGGAAGCCGTGGGCAGGGGGCTGATATGGCATCCGATGAGGAAAACTTCCTCGCCGCGCAGGATCACGTAGGCTTCCTTCAATTGCACCCTACCGGCGCGGATGGCCTTGACCTCCCAACCCTCGAGGACGAGACCCGCCTCGAAGCGCTCCTCGATGAAGTAGTCGTGGAATGCTTTCCTGTTGTCGACGATGCTCATGATGTCTTTTACGCTAGAATTCGCTGGATTCTATAGCATGTGGTACTCATGGCCGAAGTCAGGAAGTCCGTCCTGGTCGAATACAGCGTCGGACAGATGTTTCATCTTGTCAACGCTGTGGAGGAATACCCCCGTTTTCTGCCTTGGTGCGGCGGCACTGAGTTGATCCATCGCGACGAGCGAAAGACCGTCGCGAAACTGCACATCAACTATCATGGCATCAAGGCGGATTTCTCCACGGAGAATGACAAGGAGGTGCCGCATTTCATGAAGATCAACCTGAGGCACGGCCCCTTCACGCATCTTGACGGCTGCTGGCATTTCAAGCCGCTAGGCGACTCGGCCAGCAAGGTAGAATTCCAACTCCACTATGAATTCTCCAGCAAGTTGCTGGAAAAGGCGCTCGGACCGGTTTTCCATCATATCGCCAACACCTTCGTTGACTCGTTCGTGCGCCGGGCGGGTCAGGTCTATCCGCAAAATGGCTGAAACACTTACCATCGAGGTTGCCTATGCGCTGCCTCACAAGCAGGAGTTGGTGCAACTGAAACTGCCGGCAGGATGCACCGTGATGCAGGCCATCGAAGCTTCCGGACTGGGGCAGAAGTATCCCGAGATTGACCTGGCGAAGAACAAGGTCGGGATTTTCGGCAAGCTGACAAAGCCGGACACGCCGTTGCGCGACCGCGACCGTGTCGAAATCTACCGACCATTGAGCGCCGACCCTAAGGAAGTCCGCAGGAAAAGAGCGGAAGAGGGGAAAGCGATGAAAAAAGGGGGCGGGGAGCAGGAAGGGTAGGCGCTACTTGCACCAGGATTGCACGGCGTTCCTGGCCTTTTCGATTTCCTGCGCACGCATATTGTCATCCAGCGGGATTGCCTCTCCCGCCTCATTGAATCGGCTCATCCGCTGGCCGGATTCCAGGGCAGTGAGCTGCTTCCTTGCATCCGCGCAGTTCCGCTTGCTCTCTACAGCTTCTTTTTGATCCTGTTCCGCCTTGGTACGTGACTTTTCCGCCTCGGTCTGGCGCTTGCGGAATTCCATTTCCTGCTCGGCAATGCTGCGGCCGGCAGCGCCGGAAGGCTGGGTCGATCCTGGCTGTGTCCCGGCGCGAATTCTCTTGGCGTCAACTCCTGGCGGTGGCGTATCGGAAAAATGGACATTGCCGCTGGCATCGCGCCATGTGTAGACCTGCGCTGACACCGCTGTACAAGTACAGGCCAGAAACAACAGAATTATTGCCCGCATAACCTTCCTCCGTTTGCCGTCGTATCGGCACCTGCGTATAATACGGATTTGGAACAGAGGTTGAAAGCCATGCGAGTGATAATCAAGGCACTCACATTCGACGACGTCCTGCTCGTCCCCGCGCACTCCGCCATTCTCCCCCGTGACGTTAGCCTGGCCACCCAGGTCTCGCGCAACATCCGCCTGAATATCCCATTGCTCTCGGCCGCCATGGACACCGTGACCGAAGCGCGCCTGGCAATTGCCCTGGCGCAGGAGGGTGGCATCGGTATCGTCCATAAGAACCTGCCTGCGCGCGCCCAAGCGGCCGAGGTGGCCAAGGTCAAGCGTTTCGAGTCTGGCGTCCTCAAGGATCCGATCACCATACAGCCCGATATGCCGGTTCGGGAGGTACTGAATCTGACTCGCCAGCACAAGTTTTCCGGCCTGCCCGTCGTGAAAGGCAACAAGGTTGTCGGCATCGTGACCAACCGGGATTTGCGTTTCGAGACCGAATTGGACCAACCGGTCCGCAACATCATGACACCACGCAAGCGCCTCATTACGGTAAAGGAAGGCTCTACGCCGGATGAGGCCAAGGCGCTGATGCATAAACATCGGCTTGAACGCGTTCTGGTGATCAATGACGATTTCGAGTTGCTTGGCCTCATCACCGTCAAGGACATACTCAAGTCAACCGAACACCCACTGGCCTGCAAGGATAACTTCGGTCGGCTACGTGTCGGCGCGGCCATCGGCGTCGGCCCTGGAACGGAGGAGCGCGCCGAATTACTGGTTGAGGCTGGTGTTGACCTCATCGTCGTGGATACCGCGCACGGCCATTCTCAAGGCGTGCTCGACCGCATTGAGTGGGTCAAAAAGACATTCCCCCAGGTTGAGGTCGTTGGCGGTAATATCGCCACCGCCGATGCGGCGCGCGCCCTGGTCGATCACGGCGCCGATGGCGTCAAGGTCGGCATCGGGCCTGGCTCGATCTGCACCACCCGCATCGTTGCCGGCGTCGGCGTGCCGCAGATCACGGCCATCGACAACGTCGCCAACGCGCTGCGGGATTCCGGCGTTCCCTTGATCGCCGACGGCGGCATCCGCTATTCGGGCGACATCTCCAAGGCGATTGCCGCCGGCGCCTATGCTGTGATGCTGGGCGGCCTGTTCGCCGGCACCGAGGAGGCGCCCGGTGAAATCGAGCTCTTCCAGGGCCGCTCCTACAAGTCCTACCGCGGCATGGGCTCCCTCGGCGCCATGCAACAGGGTGCGGCAGACCGCTATTTCCAGGAAGCCGATTCGAACGTTGAAAAGCTTGTTCCTGAAGGCATCGAGGGCCGCGTCCCCTACAAGGGGCCGGTGGGGGCCGTGATCCACCAGCTCATGGGCGGCCTTCGCGCCAGCATGGGCTACGTCGGCTCGAACGGCATCGAAGAGATGCGCAGTCGAGCCGAATTCGTCGAGATCACCTCGGCCGGCGTGCGCGAGTCCCACGTGCATGATGTGCAGATCGTCAAGGAAGCACCCAACTACCGCGTCGAATAAGCCCATCCGGGCGTTCCTGTCATGCACAACAAGATACTTATCCTCGATTTCGGCGCCCAGTATTCCCAACTGATTGCCCGCCGTGTACGCGAGCAGCAGGTCTATTGCGAACTGCATCCCTACGACGTCTCCGCAGCCTTCATCCGGGAGTTCGCGCCCATCGGCATAATCCTCTCCGGCGGGCCAAACTCGGTCTATGAGGAACAGGCCTATCGCGCATCGCAGGCCGTTTTTGAGCTCGGCGTACCCGTGCTGGGCATCTGCTACGGCATGCAGACCATGGCGGCGCAACTGGGCGGCAAGGTGGAAGGTGCGAAAAAGCGCGAATTCGGCTATGCCGAAATCCGCGCCAGGGGACACTCGAAACTGCTGGAAGGAATCCAGGACAGCGTCAATGCCGAGGGCCACGGGCTGCTCGACGTGTGGATGAGCCATGGCGACAAAGTCACCGAGTTGCCTGCCGGCTTCAAGGTCATCGCCGGCAACGAAGCCACGCCCATCGCCGGCATGGCCGACGAAGCTCGCCGCTTCTATGGCGTCCAGTTCCATCCGGAAGTGACCCACACCATCCAGGGCAAGGCCATCATCGCCCGTTTCGTGCTGGACATCTGCGGCTGCAAGGGCGACTGGAACATGCCGGATTATGTCGGCGAGGCCGTCGAGCGCATTCGCGCCCAGGTTGGCAAGGATGAGGTCATCCTCGGCCTGTCGGGCGGCGTCGACTCCTCCGTCGCGGCGGCCCTGATCCACCGTGCCATCGGCGATCAGCTCACTTGCGTCTTCGTGGATAACGGCCTGTTGCGCCTGAACGAGGCCGAGCAGGTGATGAAAACCTTCGCCCGCAGCCTGGGTGTCAAGGTGATCCATGTTGATGCCAGCGAGCAGTTTCTTGCCAAGCTGGCCGGGGTCAGCGAACCGGAACAGAAGCGCCGTATCATCGGGGCTGACTTTGTGGACGTGTTCCAGACCGAAGCCGCGAAGCTGCCGAATGCGAAGTGGCTGGCGCAGGGCACCATCTACCCCGACGTGATCGAGTCTGCAGGCGCCAAGACCAAGAAGGCGCACACCATCAAGTCCCACCACAACGTCGGCGGCTTGCCGGAGACGCTGCACCTCAAGCTGCTGGAGCCGCTGCGCGAACTGTTCAAGGACGAAGTGCGTGAACTCGGCGTGGCCCTTGGCCTGCCGCATGACATGGTCTATCGTCACCCCTTCCCGGGGCCGGGACTCGGCGTGCGCATCCTGGGCGAAGTGAAGAAAGAATACGCCGACCTGCTGCGCCGCGCCGACGCCATCTTCATTGACGAGTTGCGCGCGGCAGAATGGTACGAAAAGACCTCGCAGGCCTTCGCCGTCTTTCTCCCGGTGCGCTCGGTCGGCGTCATGGGCGACGGCCGCACCTACGAAAACGTGGTGGCGTTGCGCGCCGTGCAGACGCAGGACTTCATGACGGCCCAGTGGGCCGAACTGCCCTACAGCCTCCTCGGCAAAGTCTCCAACCGCATCATCAACGAGGTGCGCGGCATCAACCGCGTGGTGTACGACATCTCCGGCAAGCCGCCGGCGACGATCGAGTGGGAGTAGGGCGCGTCTCTAGCCGAAGCGGTTGGCCAGCCGCCCCACGCCGTCGATCACAATCTCCACCTGGTCCCCCTCATGGATCGGGCCAGCTCCGAGCGAAGTGCCGCAGGCGATGACGTCGCCCGGCATGAGCGTCATGTCCTGCGACAGGTGGCTGACGATGGCGCGCGGCCGATAAAACATGTCGGCCACCGGATAGTTCTGCTTTTCCTCACCATTCACCAGCGTTCTGACGGTCAGTGCGTCGGGTTCAATACCGGTAGCGATTACGCGGCCGAAGGGGCCGAAGGTATCGAAGCTCTTGGCACGGCACCATTGCGGAAAGCTGGGGTCGCTGCGCAAGATGTCCCGGGCGGTGACGTCATTCACGCAGGTATACCCGAAAATATAGTCGTCGGCTTCGGATTCACTGATGTTGCGGCAGGGCTTGCCGATGACGACGCCCAACTCGCCCTCGAAGACCACCAGCCCGGCGTAACCCGCCGGACGCCGGATCGGCTCGCCAGGTGCCATGAAGCAGTTGTTCGTCTTGACGAACCAGAGCGGATGCTCCGGCCTTTGCAGTTTCTCTACCTGGGCGCGTGCAGCGAAATTGTTCCAAAGACCGATCATTTTCGTCGGCTGACAGGGGGGCAAAAGCGTGACGGCATCCATGGCCAGGCGTTCGCCAGTCGGGTTCGCACCCGAGAACAGGTCACCCGAGCAGACCTGAATGGTATCCTTATCAACCGTGCCGAAACCAATCATTCCTTGGTGTGAAAATCGCAGCCAGAGTGCCATGGTTTTCCTTTCGAGCAATAAAATCCGGGAGCAAGTATGCCAAAGAGATTGAATGCTACATCACCCTTCAAGGCAAGTGAAAGGCGCTCATGAGCGTGGCGGGGGCAACGGACGAGGAATTCATGGCCGAAGCGATGCGGCTGGCCCGGGAAGGGGGCGCAATCGGGGAAGTGCCGGTGGGGGCGGTGGTGGTCAAGGACGGCGAGATCGTCGGGCGCGGCTTCAACGCGCCGATTTCACGCCAGGATCCGACCGCCCATGCAGAAATCGTCGCATTGCGGGACGCGGCACGACTGTTGGGGAATTACCGGCTGCCCGACTGCGAGTTGTTCGTGACATTGGAACCATGCGCGATGTGCTCGGGGGCCATCATGCATGCGCGCATCGCCAGAGTGGTGTTCGGCGCGCGCGATCCGAAGACCGGAGCCTGCGGCAGCGTGGTGCATCTGTTCGGCGAACCGCGCCTCAACTTTCATGCAACGGTAACCGACGGCGTGCTGGCGGAAGAATGCGGCGCGCTTCTTACAAACTTCTTCGCCGCGAAGCGCGGCAGGACGGAAACGGCCTGACATGAAGATCCGCATCACCCTCTCGCGCCAGACGCTGGACCTGTTCGACGACGCAGGAAAATGCCTGCATACCTACACGGTTTCCACATCCAAAATGGGCCCGGGGGAACAGCGCGGTAGCAACTGCACGCCGCGCGGACGCCATACCGTGCGGGCCAAGATCGGCACAGGTCAACCGGAAAACGCCGTGTTCGTGCGGCGGCGCCCGACCGGTGAGATTTACTCGCGGGAACTGGCCGACAAGCACCCCGGCCGGGACTGGATACTGACGCGGATACTCTGGCTGTCGGGATGCGAGCCGGGGCGCAACCGCTTGGGCGACGTCGATACCATGCGCCGGTTCGTCTACCTGCACGGCACGCCGGACGGCACGGAACTGGGGCGGCCCGGTTCAATCGGCTGCATCCGCATGCGCAACCGGGACATCCTGGAGTTGTTCGATCTCGTGCCGGCTGGCACGGCAGTGGAAATAACCGAGTAGCCAGTCAGGACACGGCAAAGGCGAACTCGCGCCTTTCGCCCGGCAACGCCTTCGGCAGGTAACTCTGTTCGACGAAGCGCACTTTTCCAGCCGAATTCATCAATAACACGCTTGCAGAACGCGTGCCGTATCCGGCCGTGCTGATGAACGCCGCCGAAAGCAACCTTTCCCATTCCAAACTAATGCCGGTGCGCGGCAATTCGTCGTCCGGTGCGATGCTGTCGTCGCGCAGGAGGTCGAACAACGGCCGGTTGTCCGGAAGGGCTTGAAGTGCGGAATTCAAGGCTGATTTCCCGCGCGCGACCTTGGGCCAGGGGGTGTCGAGCAAATGGTTCGACAGGCCATACACGCCGGGCGCGAGTCGCCTTTCGCCTTCGCCGCAATTCGAGAAGCACCATAAGCCGTCCGGGTCGCCGAACACCAGATTGAAGCCGTTGTAGCGCGCCGCATTGGATTCGAGTTCGCGCAAGTAATCCTCGGGACTTTGCATGCCTGTCAGAAACCCGCTGACCAGCTGACCGCGCGAGGGCGCGCCGGCCATGTTGTGCGCGGGGTCGCGGTAGTTGGTCAGGGCGGCGAAGCGGCCGGTGCGCGTCACCCCCAGCCAGGTGCCGCCGGCTTCGAGATCGCGTCCTGCCAGGACTTGCGGCGCATCGTCCCAAAAGTCAGCCGCTGCGGTACGGCGAGCGAAGAACTCGTCCCGATTGGCGGCCACCACAAGCGGATAGTCCGCATGGGCGCGCCAGGCAAGCAGGATCAGGCACATGGCCTGCTGCCGCTACTCGAGCGGGTAGGGCAGGGCGCGGAACGCCAGCCGCAGCCCGTCGGCGCTGCCCACGCGCACCTCGCCGCCTTCCGCGCTGGCCATCAGCATCGAAGCCAGGACCTCGCACCCGCCCGCTGGACTGGGCGCCGCCTCGATGACCTTGCCGCAGGACTGCTCCGGCAGGTCGGGGCTGTACAGGTCGGTGCCGGGCAGGGGACAACTGCCGTCAATGTGCGCACGGTAGGTGCGGCGCTTCACCTTGCCGAGGTACTTGGTGCGCGCCACCACCTCCTGGCCCGGATAGCAGCCCTTGGTGAAGCTGACGCCGCCGAGCAATTCGAGGTTGGCCATCTGCGGCACGAACTCTTCCTGCGTGGGCAAGGTGATGTGCGGAATGCCCGCTTCGATTTCCAGCCAGCGCCAGGCCGGCGTGCCGACCGGGCGTAATTGGGAAGCCAGTTTCTCCCAAACACGGGGCGCGGCTTCCTGAAGCAGCGCCAGCTGGCAGCGCCGCTCATCTAGGCGGATCGCCGCGCCTCCATCGAAACGCGCAACGCCCAGCGCAGCGGCTGGCATATCGATTCCCAGCAGATTGACGGCCGCTGCGGTTCCGCTGCCGGCAATGCCCAGCAGAACGATATCATCGTTCGCATCCTTGAGTTTCACCTTGGAACGCAGGACATACATGCCGAGTTTCTTCAGGATGGCAGGCTGGATGTCGGCCGAGAGTTGCAGCAGGTAATCGTGATCATCCCGCCATATGAGGAAATCGGCCAGGAGGCGGCCTTTCGGGCTGCAGAAGCCGCAGCGTTCGGCATGATCGCGGCCAAGATGCTGCACATCGTTCGAGAACAGATTGTGCAGAAAACCGGCCGCGTCCTCTCCGCCAACACGGATCAAGCCGAACTGCGCCAGCGGCGCCAGCACCGTATCCGATGCAGCCGATTCGAGTTCGGCGCGGGCGTCACCGAAATCGCTGATGTCATCAGCCTCGAAGCGCGCGCCGCGGTCTGCCAGGAAGTTCTTCCAGTTCTGATTCATGTTCATTCGTCTGTATGTGGGGTGAGTTATTATAGCTTCTGTGCCGCTCCGCCTTTTTTCTACCCCCGTCCGATAATGCATCGCTTGCTTCGCCTGCTCGGCTTGACGCTTGCCGCCGCGCTCGTTTTCCTGGTCTGGATGGGGTACTTTGCAACCGGGCCGATCGTGCTCAAGAACAGCCCGATTGAATTCACAATCAAGACGGGCAGCACCCTGCGCAGTGCATCCCGCCAGGTCGAGGAGTCGGGCGTAGACATGCCTGCCTGGCAATTCACGCTGCTGGGCCGCCTGCTCGGCAAGGCGGCGGGAATCAAGGCGGGCAGTTACGAAGTATCGCAGGGCATCACCCCGTTGAGACTGCTGGACAAACTTACTCGCGGCGATGTCACCCAGACGGATGTCGTACTGCAGGAAGGCTGGACATTCCGGCAAATGCGCAGGGCGCTCGATGCCCATCCCGACATCCGCCACGACACGACTGGCCTGAGCGAGCGCGAGATCATGGAGAAACTGGGGGTGGAAGGCCGGGCAGAGGGCCGCTTTTTCCCGGATACCTACCTGTTTGCAAGGGGATCCAGCGATCTGGACATCCTCAAGCGTTCGCTCCATCAGATGGATAAGGTACTGCTCGCCGAATGGGAGGGCCGGGAACACGGCCTACCCTATGCGTCGCCATACGAAGCCCTCATCATGGCATCGATCGTTGAAAAGGAAACTGGACAGCCCCTCGAGCGCACCCGGATCGCATCCGTATTCCTCAATCGGCTGAAGCTCGGCATGCTGCTGCAGACCGACCCGACAGTGATCTATGGATTGGGGGAGCAATTCGACGGCAATTTGCGCAAGCGCGATCTGCTTGCGGATGGCCCCTACAATACCTATAGGCGGGCAGGATTGCCGCCAACGCCAGTCGCCATGCCCGGCCTGGCCGCGATCCAGGCGGCACTGCATCCCGCACAGACGGACATGCTTTACTTCGTCGCCCGCGGAGATGGATCGAGCCAGTTCTCCCGCACGCTGGAAGAGCACAATCGAGCAGTGGCCAAATATCAATTGCGAAAAGGGAAGTGAATGCGCGGCAAGTTCATCACGCTGGAAGGCATAGACGGGGCCGGCAAGAGCACGCACCACGCCTGGCTGGTTGATTACCTGAAAGGCCAGGGCAGGGAGGTCGTTGCCACGCGCGAGCCGGGTGGCACCGATCTGGGCGAGAAACTGAGGACCCTGCTGCTTTCCGAACCCATGCACCTGGAAACCGAGGCGCTCCTCATGTTTGCCGCCAGGCGTGAGCACCTGGACAAGCTCATCCTGCCTGCCCTCGAAGCGGGCAAATGGGTGGTCTCGGACAGGTTTACCGATGCCTCCTATGCCTATCAGGGGGGCGGAAGAGGCCTCGCCAGGGAACGTATCCAGGTTCTGGAACGCTGGGTCCAGGCCGGATTTCAGCCGGACATCACTTTTGTTTTCGATCTCCCGGTAGAAATCGCGTTTGAGCGCCTGGCCAAAGCCGGCAATGCGCCTGATCGCTTCGAAAAGGAAACCCGCGAGTTCTTCGATCGCGTGAGAAAGACGTATTTGCGCCGGGCAGCCACCGAACCTGACAGAATCAAGATTGTGGATTCAAGAAAAAGCATTTCCGATATCCAGAAAATACTTGAGAAATATATTTCAACTGTTTAATAAATAATGATATATCCTTGGCACACAAAGGTCTGGAACAAATTGGTCGAGGAGGTCGGAAAGTTGCCCCATGCCCTCCTTCTGGCTGGCCCGGAAGGGGGTGGCAAGCAGCAATTCGCATTGTCCCTAGCCGCCAGGCTTCTGTGCGAAAGTGCTACGGGAAGCAAGGAAGCCTGTGGAAAGTGCCCTTCCTGCATCTGGTTTTTCAGCGGCAACCATCCCGATTTCAGGTATATCGAACCTGGAGGGGATGAACAGGAAGATCCGGATGCCGATTCAACACTAAGTACTCAGAAGAAGAAATCAGAGCAGATTCGTATCAACCAGATTCGTGCGCTGGATGGCTTCCTGGGAATCGGTACGCATCGTCAGGGAGCTCGCGTCATTGTCATCAGGCCTGCTGAAGCCATGAACCATGCTACCGCGAACTCACTTCTTAAGGCACTTGAAGAACCTTCGCCAAGTACATTGTTTATTCTGATAACAAATAACAGAAAAAGGCTTTTACCCACCATTCTCAGCCGCTGCCAGACCCTCTCTTTGCCCAAGCCTTCCACAGATGAGGCGTTGGCATGGTTGCGCCAGAATGGCACTCCCCATGCCGAGGAATTGCTTGCTCACGCCGGTGGCATGCCACTGGCTGCTTTGGGAGAGGCGGATGACTGGGATCGCCTGGACGGGTTCTATCGGGATCTGGCGCAACTGGAACATGCCGGCCCGGTAGCGATTGCGGGGCGCTGGGAATCCTGGCTGAAAGAGAACAAGGAAGGGGAATCTGCCGTAGACAAGCGCAAGCTGGTGATCTGGATGCAGAAATGGGTGTTTGATCTGGTCATGATGAAGCAAAGCGGCGCGACGCTTTTCCATGCACATAAATCGCAGGAAGTCCGGACGGCGTCAAGCCGTGCCTCGATCAGCGCTTTGATTGACTGCTACAATGATCTGATGCGCATTCGCGCTGTGGCGCAGCACCCATTGAATCCGCGCCTGTTTCTGGAAGATATGCTGTCCCGTTATGCACGTGCAGCCTTGAGCGGGAGATAACCAAGTCCATGTCAGAACCTGCCAAACCCCATTCATCCGGCGCCCGCCCGAGCGTACTTTCATTAAACATCAATTCAAAATCAGCGCTTTACGCTGCCTATATGCCTTACTTGAAGCGTGGCGGGATCTTTGTGCCGACCGCCAAACCCTATGCTATTGGCGATGAGGTCTTCATGCTTCTGTCGCTGATGGATGAACCTGGCAAATTGCCTATAGCCGGCTCGGTTGTCTGGGTCACCCCTTCGGATGCGCAGAGCAACAAGACACAAGGCATCGGGGTCCAGTTCAGCGACGACGAGTCGGGCCAGGCTGCCCGCCGCAAAATAGAAACCATCCTGGCCGGCTACCCTGCGGGTCGCCAGACCCACACCATTTAGCCTGTTTGCAATGCTGGTTGATTCGCATTGCCACCTCGATTTCCCCGAATTATCCGGAAGAATCGATCAAGTCCTTGATTCCATGAAGAGCGCAAGGGTCGGCGCGGCGCTGTGCATTGGCGTCAGCCTGGAAGGATTGCCCGGCGTGCTCTCGCTGGCCAAATCGCATGAGAATCTTTACGCATCCGTCGGCGTCCACCCGGAACACCATGATTGCACCGAACCAGACGTGGAAACTCTGCTGCAGCATGCACGTCATGTACGTGTGCTGGGTATCGGCGAAACAGGATTGGATTACTACTGGCACAAGGACAAGCCGGAGTGGCAGCGCGAACGTTTCCGAATCCATGTCCGCGCCGCCAAATCATGTCGCAAGCCACTGATTATTCATACAAGAGACTCGGCAGAAGATACATTACGCATCATGCGCGAGGAGGGCGCGGAGGCGGTCGGCGGCGTGATGCATTGTTTTACCGAGACACAGGCGGTCGCTGACGAGGCGCTGTCGATGGGATTTCATATTTCGTTTTCGGGGATTGTCACTTTCAAGAACGCCAGGCAACTCAAGGAGGTGGCAAGAAGCATCCCCCTGGAACGATTGCTGGTGGAAACGGACTCACCTTATTTGGCCCCAGTGCCCTATCGTGGCAAGATCAATGAGCCGGCCTATGTCCGCTATGTGGCGGAAGAAATCGCTCGCTTGCGAGGCCTGGATATCGGCGCAGTCGAACAAGCCACGACGGACAACTTCTGCCGTCTTTTCGGAGTTTCAGTAAATTGATAATCAAGCGTTTTTCACTATTCAGGCATTTCTGCCTGCCTGTCTTTCTTGGCATGGTCTTCTTCATGCAGGCAATGACTGCGTCCGCAGGCGTGTATGACGACCTTTTGAAGGCCATTGAAGACAACGATACGGGGACGGTCACGGCCATCCTGCAGCGTGGCATGGACGTGAATACCGTCGATAAATCAGGCAATTCGCTCCTCATGCTGGCAGTCGAAAAAGGCAATGCCGAGCTCGTCCGGTTCCTCCTGGATCATCGGGCGCGCGTGCGCACCCGCAACCAGTATGGCGACACGCCTTTGATGTTTGCGGCCTTGAAGGGCAACATGGAGATCGTCAAGCTCCTGTCCGGGGCCGGCGGCGAGATCAATCATCCCGGCTGGACGCCACTGATTTATGCCGCTTTCGAGGGGCATGAGGAAATCGTCGATTTCCTCATCGGCAAGGGCGCCGAGATCGATGCGCTGGCCCCCAACCATGCCAGCGCCCTGATGCTGGCTTCAAGGAATGGCCACGCGGGCACGGTAAGGCGATTGCTTGATGCCAAGGCAGACCCGACCATCCAGACCGCAGATGGGGCAACAGCTTTGAAATGGGCGTCTGTGGCGGGTCACACGCAGATCGTCAAGATGCTCAAAGAGGCTGGTGCGAAGGATTAGGCGCCAGCCTGGATTTCATTGTTTATTCGCATAATCTGTATTATGTAAACAAATAATCATATGCAGTGAATGGACCAGCGCACGACGCCCCATACGGCGAAATCCTGGTCGGTGCTGACGAAGATATCCCCATGATCCTCGCCACTGGCGCGCAGGAGTATCCCCTCGGGCAGATGGCATAGCTGCTTGACGGTGACCTCGCCGTCGACCACGGCAATCACAATGCTTCTGTCGGCCGGGTTGAGGGCGCGATCGACGACCAGAAGATCGCCGTCGTGGATGCCAAAACCGGTCATGGAGTCCCCGCTGACTCGGGCAAGGAAGGTGGCCTCGCGGTGCTCGATGAGGTGAGCATCCAGGCTCATGCGGTCGGTGATTCGCCTGGCAACGGGCAGTGGCAAGCCGGCCGGGACCGGTTCGGCGAGGAGCGGACTACCCGGCAGGGGGATCACGCCCTCCTCCGGAAATGCCGGAAAAGGATAGGCCGTTGTCCGGGGCTTGCGCACTGGCGTAATGGAGCAGGCCACGCTCTTAACCCTGGTAGCGCCTTACGAGACCCGTGACGACGCCGAAAAGCTCGAGCTCGCCCTTCGGCCGGATGACCGGAAAAGCCTTGTTGCGCGGCTTGAGTATGAAACGATTCTTTTCCATGCCCAGTTCCTTCAGGGTGAATTCGTTATCGACAATGGCAATGACGATATCGCCGGAGCGGGCGGCCTTGCTGCGTTCCACGACGACGATATCGCCGTCGTGGATGCCGGCCTCGACCATGGAATCACCCTTGACCGGCACCATCACGGTGCGCGAAGGCGTGCGGACGAGGTAGTCATCGACGAGAAAAGGCTCGCCCCCTGCCCCTTCGACCATGTCCGGGGCGCCGGCGCGCACGGCCGTGCCGGCCAGGATTCGCTCGAAGAAGCGCCTGCTGGGCATCCATGCGTCGTCGTCGGGGGTGCGCTCGATAAACCCGGCTTGCTCAAGGCGGCCGAGGAGTTTCCTGGCAGCCGTCTTGGAGGCAAAGCCCATCAGGGTCGCAATGCGCTGCAGTGAAGGAATGCGCCGGGCATCCGCGAAATAGTCGCGCAGACGGCCGAGGTACTCGGTATCGCGTTCGGTATCAGAGGTAGGCATGGCTGGCTCCGCACTATATTGGTGTCCGTATGGACACCAATATAGTGCCCGAACGGACACTCGTCAAGTGCGTTGCGGCGCGAATTGGGATTGAGCGCCGTACTGCCGGGGCTGACTTAGCTGCTATTCGCTATCCGGTGGCGTCACTGCGCTAGTATCGCTGTCAGGCGTCACTTCGGATGAATCCGCTGCAGCAATGCCTCCGGGACCTGCGGCGGCGTTCTTCGCCGCGAGTTTCTGCAGACGCTTTTCTTCCTGCTTTTTCTTCTTCGCCAGGTCTCTCTGGCGTTTTTCGAACTGGTAATTTGGCTTGGCCAAGAGCACTCCTTAGACTGCCGCCAGGGGCGGTTGAACACAAATTTGATCAGTAACGCTTGCCGCCACGACTCCCACCGGGACCGCCACGGCCACCGAAGCCGCCACCTCCACCACCGGATCGTGGCTCCTGGGGCCGGGCTTCATTCACGATCATGTTGCGGCCGTCGGCGCTCTTGCCGTTGAGTCCGTCGATGGCCGCTTGCGCCTCATCGTCAGAACCCATTTCGACGAAGCCGAAACCCTTGGAACGGCCAGAATCGCGATCCATGATGACCTGTGCCGAACCGACCGTGCCGTAGGCCGCGAACATCTGCTCAAGATCGCTCTTGCTGACGTTGTAGCCCAGATTGCCTACATAAAGCTTTTTGCTCAAGGGAGTTCTCCGGTTGTAGGTGGGACGACAGGACTCGACTGGATTCTAGGCATGCCCTGCTGGCGATAGTATACGGGATCGGTATTGTGAATGTTACGTTTTGCGGGGAAGTTTTCATGAAGATCTGGGTCGATGCCGACGCCTGCCCGGCCGTCATCAAGGACATCCTCTATCGCGCCGCGAACCGTGCGCAGGTGCAACTCACGCTGATCGCCAACCAGGCATTGCGCGTGCCCCCTTCTCCCTGGATTCGTACGCTGCAGGTGCCGGCGGGCTTCGATGTCGCCGACCAGCGCATCGCCGAGGAAGCCGAGGCCGGCGACCTGGTGATCACTGCCGATGTGCCGCTTGCCGCCCTGGTGATCGACAAGGGAGCCAGCGTGCTCGACCCGCGCGGCGACCTGCTCGACGCGGGCAATATCTGCGAGCGTCTGACGATGCGCAATTTCATGGAAGGCCTGCGCAGCGGCGGCGTCGATACCGGCGGCCCGCCTGCATTCTCGGCGGCTGACCGGCAGGCATTTGCGAACCGACTCGACGCGTGGCTGGTGAAGCGGGCGCGCAGCCTGCCGGACGGGTAAGTCGCCGGTTGCCGCAAATCTACTCAACGCGAACCCATGTCTGGGTGCGTCCAAAGAAGAGGACGGAGCCGCGCATTTCGAGCTTCTTGCCGCCATCGATGACGGTCACCTTGGCGTTGTAGACCTTGCCGTTGGCCGGGTCCAGGATGCTGCCGCCGCCATAGGCATTGTCGCCGTCTTTCTTCAAGCCCGTCAGGATGGTCATGCCAATCACCGGCTTGCCCTTGCGCGGATCGTCGCTGGCGCATTCATCGCACTTGGAATCCTGTTTTGCCGGATCGAAGATCTTCTCCACCGCACCCGATATTACGCCATCATTTTCCGTGATGCGGACGACGGATTTCGGTTTCTTGGTTTCATCGTCGATGGTGTTCCAGGCGCCCACCGGCGACATCATGTCGGCGAGTGCGTGCATCGATACCAAGGCGGCTGACAACGCAATGCAGAAGCGGAAGGGCAGTGATGGCATGTACGTCTCCTGTTGTGTTTGAACGCGAAGGAATCGGGCAATGCGCTACGGCGCCGCTTCGAGAAGTTCCGTATCCTCGTGCCGGTAGGCCGGACTGCAGCAGCAGAGGATCCGCAGGGGTTGCGCCCCGGTCGCCTCGATGCAGTGCGGCGTGCCGGGCGGAATCAGCGCCGTGTCGCCGGGGCTGACTTTCACCTTTTCGTCGCCGAGCGTTGCAACCAGCCCTCGCCTGACGTGATGTGGTAGAGCTCCTCGCTGGTCAGGTGCCGGTGCAGCAGCGTGCGCTTGCCGGCCGGCACGAGCGCCTCGGCCAGGCTCTGACGGCGGTTGCCGTGCTGGTCCGGATGCATCAGTTCGCGGATTTCCGAGCCATCCTTGGTGAGGTAGGGGGCGATGTCGGCAAGGCGAGTTTTCATGGAGAAACCTTCTTGTAGAGGGCCAGTGCGCGTTCCCGCTGCACGGCGTGGTTCGACGACGGGCGCCGGATAGTCGCGGCCGATGACGCAGCCGCAGGCGGCTTGCTCGCCCCTCGGCATGGTCCACGGGGCATGGATGAATTTTACCGGCACTGTAGCGAGTTCCGGCACGAAGCGGCGAATGAAAGCGCCGTCGGCATCGAACTTTATCGATTGCGCCAGCGGATTGAAGATGCGGAAGTACGGCTGCGCATCGCAGCCGGTCGAGGCCGCCCACTGCCAATTGCCGTTGTTGGCGGCCTGGTCGAAGTCGTTCAGCTTGCCCGCAAAATATTGCTCGCCCCAGCGCCAGTCCACCAGCAGGTCCTTGACGAGAAAGGATGCAGCGACCATGCGCAGGCGGTTGTGCATGTTGCCGGTGGCATTAATCTGCCGCATGGCGGCATCGACGATGGGATAGCCGGTTATCCCATCGCGCCAGGCCTGAAACAGCGCCGCATCGTTTGGCCAGGCGATATGCGCGAACGCCGGACGGAAGGCCTCCTGCGCCGCCAGCGGGTGATGGTGCAGCACCTGGAAGAAGAAGTCGCGCCAGATCAGCTCGGCCAGCCAAGAGTCAGCCCCCGCAGTACGGCGTTCGAGCGCGAGGCGCGCCAGCCGCCGAATGGAAACCGTGCCGAAGCGGTTGTGGATCGCCAGGCCGGAGGTGGCCTCCAGCGCCGGGTAGTCGCGCTGCTGGGGGTAGGCATCGATGCGATTGAGGAAATCATCGAGGGTTTCCCGTGCGCCCTGCTCTCCCGGCCGGATGCCTGCAGCGGCGAGGTCGGCGCGCTCGAAACCCAACTGGCGCAACCCGGGCAGGCGCGAGTCCTTGGGCGGCGGCGCGAGACGCTTCAGGTGATGCCGCGACAGCCGCGGCGCGAGTTCCGCTTCGCTGACGAGCTTGCGCCAGGCATTCCTGTAGGGGGTGAACACCGGTGAACGGCCGTCCGGACTTGGTCAGCAGCTCGCTTTTTGCAAAGACGACCGTGTCCTTGACGGCAGTGAAGCCGATGCCGTGGGCGCGCAGGCTGTCGACGACGGCGGCGTCTCGCGCCGTCGCCGCCGGCTCATAATCCTCCGCCGCGACGACTTCGCCTGCGCCGAGGGCAACGGCCAGGCGCGGGACTTCCTCGCGCGCCCGTCCATGCAGGACGATGAGGTCGCCGCCCTGACCTTGCAGCGCCTCACGCAGCTCGCGCACAGAGTCCCAGATGAATGTCACGCGCCGGTCGTCGCGCGATGCCAGCGCGTCGAGGATCTCGGTGTCGAAGACGAAAACGCAGTAGGCACGCTGCGCCGTCGCGAGCGCGCGCCCGAGGGCGGCATTGTCATCAATGCGCAGGTCGCGGCGGAACCAGACCAGCGCGTCGCGGCGCACTTGCGCCATCAACCGGCCGGGTGCGCGGAGCGGGCCGCACGCCAGAGCGACAGCGCGTCAAGCGCCCGCTTGAGGTCGGTCATCAGCTCGACGTCCTCAGGTGCGGCTAGCCGTTCGACGCCGGCGCCGCCGGCCCACAGCGCGACATCGTCATCGAGCATCCCGCGCAGCTGGTTCAGCAGCGGCGCCACCTGGCGCGCCGGGAAGGACGAGGAGAAAGAGAGCGCGACGATGTCCGCCTGCTGCGCCTGCGCGGCCAGGCGGATGTCGGCCAGCGGCGTCTGCGTGCCGAGCGAGATGCAGGCGGCGCCCTCCAGGCTCAGCAGCGCTTCGGTCATGAGGATGCCGAGGCCATGCTGTTCTTCCGGCACGGTGGTGAGCAGGATGCGCGGGCGGCCGCTGCCCGGCGGCAGGGCGCCGATGGACTGGCGCAGCAATCCCTGCATCTGCTCGGTGTAGAGGTGCTCCTCGAACACCTGGATTTCGCCGCGCATCCAGGCGTCGCCCACGGCGATGTTGAGCGCGCTGACGGTTTCCAGAACGAACATCTGCAGGCCCTGGCGATGCAGGGCCTGGCGCAACGTGTTGCCCAGCGCGGGCAGGTCGTGGTTGCGGATGAGATCCATGATCGGGCCCTGCAGGGCGCCGCCCTCAGGCACGTCGGCGGCCGCCACGGGCGGCATGGCCATTTTCGCCAGTTCCTCATCGGGCGTCGCCATGAGACGTCCCGGGCGCCAGCCCTGCCCCATCAGACGCTTGATCAGACGCAATTTATCCACCTGTTCGAGTGAGTAGGCGCGTTCGCCGTGCAGATCCCTTTCGGGCTTAGGGAAACCGTAGCGGCGCTCCCAGACGCGCAATGTGTCCTTGCCCAGACCGGTTTCGCGCTCGACAGTGGCGATATTCATCATTATTTTGCTCATGATTGTCCTGGACAATTACTTGACAAGTGAAGTTATGATCCGTATATTAGGCTCATATTCACTTATTGTCCAGGACATTTATGGGTACCCTTCATTCTATTCTATTTTCCAGCGTCCTCTTTTGCACCTTCTTGGCTATGGGCATGGGCACGGCTTCAGGACAGTCCCCGGCGAGCGTTCCCACGCAGGAAGCAACGGATCGGCGCGGGGTGCATGACTGCATTTTTGTCCAGGACATCCACGTGCTGCTCATTTATCACAACCCGGTTCGCGCCGCATTACCCGCCGCCTGCTTCAACCTGCACCCTGGATGCCCGCACGGCATCCTGCCCCGCAGCGGGATCGACGACCATAACGCGGAGGCAGGATGAACATGGCCCGCCAGCGCATCGCCGTCGTCGGGTCCGGCGTTTCCGGCCTGTCCGCCGCCTGGCTGCTGGCGCAGACGCCACGCGGTCACGCTGTACGAGGCCGGGCCGCGCCTGGGCGGGCACACCCATACGGTCGATGTCACCCTGGACGGCGTCAGCCCCGGTCGACACGGGATTCCTCGTCTTCAACACGCGCACCTACCGCAACCTCACCGCCCTCTTCGCGCATCTCGGCGTGGACAGCATCGAGAGCGAGATGTCGTTTGCCGTCAGCCTGGACGTCGCCGCGATCGAATGGGCGGGCACGAGCCTGTGCGACGGTGTTCGGCCAGAAGCGCAACCTGCTGCGCCGTGAGTTCTGGCGCATGCTGGCCGACATCCTGCGCTTCAATCGCGAGAGCGTCGCCTGGCTGGCCAGCATGCGGCGACGAAGCGATCACGCTGCGCGCCTTCCTCGACGCGGGGAGTTACTCGCGCCGCCTTCGCCGACTGGTACCTGCTGCCGATGGCGGCGGCGATCTGGTCCTGCCCGGCCGGCCAGATGCTCGACTATCCGCTCGCCACTTTCGTGCGCTTCTGCCACAACCACGGCCTGCTGCAGATCTTCGACCGGCCCGCAGTGGCGCACCGTGACGGGCGGCGGGCGTGAATACGTGAGCAGGCTCGCCGCCGGCATCGACGACGATCCGCCTGGCCACGCCGGTGCGGCGCGTCCTGCGCACGCCGCGCGGCATGTCGTGCGCACGACCGCGAGGCGGAGGCACTTCGACCAGGTGGTGCTCGCCTGCCACAGCGATCAGGCGCTGGCGCTCCTCGGCGAGGAGGCGAGCGCGGCCGAGCGCCGCGTTCTCGGCGCCATCCGCTACCAGCCCAACCGCGCCGTGCTGCACACCGACGCGGCGCTGCTGCCGCGCGACCGCGGCGTTGTGGTCGGCTTGGAACTACCTCGCGAGTCGTGACGGAGCCGGGCCGCAGCCCGGTGTCGGTGTCCTACCTGATCAACCGCCTGCAGCCGCTGCCGTTCAAGCGCCGGTGGTGGTGACGCTCAATCCGCAGCGCGCGCCGGCGCGGACGAAGGTAATCGCCGAGTTCACCTATGCCCATCCGGTCTTCGACCGCGCCGGCCATCGCCGCACAGCGCGACCTGCCGGCGCTCTCGGGCCGCGACGGCGTCTGGTTCTGCGGCGCCTGGGGCGGCTACGGCTTCCACGAGGACGGACTGTCGCTCCGGCCTGGCCGTCGCCGTGGCGACTTCGGCTGCCGCGAAGCGCCTGGCAGCGGCGACAGGCGGGAAAGCGGGCGGCATGAGCGCCGCACGCATCGCCTTCGGCAAGGTGATGCACCATCGGCTGCGTCCGGCGGTGCACCGCTTCGCCTACCCGGTGTTCTACCTGCTGCTGCCGCTGCATCGCCTCGACGAGGTCGCCGCGCGCCTTCTTTTCGCTCAACCGCGCCAACCTGTTCTCCTTCCGCTTCGCCGACCACGGCGCGCGCGACGGCTCGCCGCCGCTGCCTTGGATCCGCGCGCTGCTGGCGCGCGAGGGCATCGCCGCCGATGGCGAAGTGTGGCTGCAGGCCTTCCCGCGCATGCTCGGCTATGTTTTCAATCCGGTCAGTTTCTGGTACTGCCACGACCGCGCCGGCAATCTCGCCGCCGTGCTCGCCGAGGTAAGCAACACCTTCGGCGAGCGCCACAACTACCTGGTCGCCCACGCCGACGGCCGCCCCATCCGCGCCGGCGAGACGCTCGAGGCGCGCAAGGTGTTCCATGTCTCCCCCTTCATGGCCGTGCAGGGCCACTACCGCTTCCGCTTCCACGCGCGGCCCGGCGATCGCGCATCCTGGCGCGCATCGATCACGCCGACGCCGGGGGCGATCTGCTGCGCACCGCCATTTCCGGCCGCGTCCTGCCGCTCACCGCGCCGCGCCTGGCGCGCGCCTTTTTCGGCTACCCGTGGATGACGCTCGGCGTGATGGCGCGCATCCACTGGCAGGCGCTACGGCTGTGGCTCAAGCGCGTGCCCTTCTTTTCCAAACCCCAGCCCCCGTTCGAGGAGACGACGCGATGAACATGCTCGACAGCACCCTGCCCCTGCCCGCCACCGGCATGCCGCGCAATGCGACCCTGGCGCTGCGCCTGCTCGAAGGCCTGCGCGGCGGGTCGCTGGAACTGACTTTGCCCGGCGGCCTGCGCCAGCGCTTCGGCGAAGGCGCGCGCCACGCCGTCATGGAGGTTCGCGACTGGGCGGTGTTCGATGCCGTGCTGGCGCAGGGCGACATCGGCCTGGCCGAAACCTGGCTTGACGGCCTGTGGCAGTCGCCCGACCCGGCCGCCCTGCTCACCCTGCTCGCCGCGAACCGGGAAGTCCTGGCGCGCGCGGTGTATGGCAGCGCCTGGTCGCTCCTCGGCGCGCGCCTGCGTCATCGTTTCAACGCGAATACCCGCTCCGGCTCGAAACGCAACATCCTCGCCCACTACGACCTCGGCAACGCGTTCTACGAACTCTGGCTCGACCCGGGGATGAGTTATTCCGCAGCGCTCTTCGAGGGCGAGCGCGGATCGCCCGCTGCCGGCGGCGCAGGCCGCGAAGTACCGCCGTCTGCTGGACGAACTCGGCGCCGCGCCCGGCGACAGCGTGCTGGAGATCGGCTGCGGCTGGGGTGGCTTTGCCGAGGTCGCCGCGCGCGAGGCGGGCCTGAATGTTCATGGGATCACGCTGTCGCCGTCGCAACTCGGCTACGCCCGCGAGCGCATCGCGCGCGCCGGCCTCGCCGACCGCGTGCGCCTCGAACTCACCGACTACCGCGACGTGCGCGGCCGCTACGACGGCATCGCCTCGGTCGAAATGTTCGAGGCGGTGGGCGAGCGCTGGTGGCCGGCCTGGTTCCGCGCGGTGGCGCGCAATCTCGCCCCCGGCGGACGCGCCATGGTGCAGACCATCACCATTCGCGACGACCTCTTCGACCGCTACCGCCGCGGCACCGACTTCATCCAGCAGCACGTCTTCCCCGGCGGCATGCTGCCCTCCGTCGCCGCCTTCCGGCGCCAGGCGGATAAGGCCGGACTTTCCGTCCGCGAAGTTTTTTCCTTCGGCCCCGACTACGCGCGCACCCTGGCGGAATGGTCGCGCAACTTCGACCAGGCCTGGCCGCAGATCGCCCGCCTCGGCTTCGACGAGCGCTTCCGCCGCCTGTGGCGCTTCTACATCGCCTATTGCGAGGCCGGCTTCGCTGCCGGCTCCACCGACGTCGTGCAGATCGAACTGGCGCACGCGCGATGAGGCGAGGTTGAATCCCGCCGCCCGGCTCGACGCCCGCCACTGGCTCGCCTATGGCGCCCTCGGCCTGCCGCTGGCGATGGCGGCGTTGCCGGTCTATGTGCATGTGCCACGCTTCTACGCCGACACAGTGGGCGTGGACCTTGCGCTGCTCGGCTTCATTTTGCTGGCAGTGCGCATTGCCGACGCCGGCATCGACCCGCTCATCGGCTGGTGGGGCGACCGCCGCCGCGCGCGCCGCGGGCTGATCCTGCTGGCGCTGCCCTGCCTCGCGCTGGGCATGCTGGCGCTGATGCATCCGCCGGCGATGCACGCCGCGGCGTGGCTGGCGGGCGCGCTCATGGTCACCTATCTGGGGTATAGCCTTGCCACCATCGCCCTGCAGGCCTGGGGCGCGGAACTGGGGCGCAACGCGCGCGAGCGCACCCTGCTCACCGCCAGCCGCGAGGGTTTCGGCCTCGTCGGGGTGGTCGCCGCCGCCGTGCTGCCGGGGCTGCTGGCGAGCGGATGCCGCTCTTGGCCTGTCGCGCCTCGCCTGGGTCTTCGTCGGACTGCTCGCCGTGCTGGCGGGACTGACTTTGCTGGCCACGCCACGCCCGATGTTGCTGCCGCACGCCGCAAGCGGTGCAGCGCCATCCGCCTTCGCCCCGTTGCGCGACGCGGCTTTCCGCCGCCTGCTCGCCGTATATGTCGCCAGCGGCATCGCCGCCGCGCTGCCGGCAACGCTGGTGCTGTTCTTTGTAGCCGACGTGCTGCAGGCGGAACGCTGGGGCGGCGTCTTTCTCGCCCTCTACTTCGTTGCCGGTGCGGCGGGACTGGCTTTCTGGGTGCGGCTCGCGCGCCGCGTCGGGCGCCTGCGCGCCTGGATCGGCGGCATGCTGCTTTCCTCGGCTGCCTTCGTCTGGGCCTACGGGCTGGGGGCGGGTGACATCGCCGCCTTCGCCGCGATCTGCCTGATCTCGGGCCTTACGCTGGGCGCCGACCTCGCCCTGCCGGCGGCGCTGCTCGCCGACCTCGCCGAGCGTGATCGCGGCAGCGCGCGCGCCGGCGGCTATTTCGGCTGGTGGAGCCTCGTCACCAAGCTCAATCTCGCCCTCGCCGCAGGCATCGCCCTGCCGCTGCTGGCCTGGCTCGGCTACCGCCCGAGCGAATCCGGCGGCGCGGCGGCGCTCTCCGCCGTGTATTGCCTGCTGCCGG
>CAVPHH010000007.1:0-44130 GCA_963704195.1 uncultured beta proteobacterium
CGCCGCGAGGAGGGTGCCCTCGATCAGGTGCTCCTTGAGCGAAGTGATGATCTCCTGGATGAAGACTGCGTCGTTGGAGACGACCGTGATGCGCATGCCAGGCGGCAGTTGCGGGCGAATTTCGTTTTCCACCTTCTTCAGGATGCCTTCGACGATCGCGACGGTGTTGGTGTTGGCGACCTTGACGATGCCCAGGCCGATAGTCGTCTCGCCATTGAAGCGGGCAAGCTGGCGGAAATCGGCGAGCCCGTCCTCGACCTCCGCCACGTCGGACAGCCGTATGGGATAGCCGCCCTTGTAGCCGAGGATCATGCCGGCGAGGTCGTCGATGCGGTGGAGCTCCAGGTCCAGCTTGACGAGCGCCTCGGTGGCCTGGCCGACGATGAAACCGCCGGCGAGCTGGACATGCTCCTTGGCGAAGGCCTCGTTGATGTCCTGCGCCGTGATGCCGTGCGCCGCCATGCGCGCGGGCAGCAGATTTACCCGTATGGCCCGGTCGCGCCGCCCGCCAAGCCGGACCTCGCCGACGCCGTTGATGGTTTCCAGCCGCTTCTTGACGATGTTCGCCGCGTATTGGTTGAGTTGCTGCTGGGTGCGGTCCCCCTGCAGGGCCAGCCACATGATCGGCTGTGTGTTGGTTTCAACCTTGGCGGCCACCGGCGGGTCGGCATCCTTCGGCAGCCGGCGCTGGACCTGGCTGAGCTTGGCTTGCACCTCGTTGAAGGCGATGTCGATATCTTTCTCGAGGACGAAGGTGATGTTGACCTGGGAGACGCCCGGCGAGGAGGTGGACTGGATGTGCTCGATGCCCGGTACCGTGTTGGCGGCCGATTCGATGAGGTTGGTGACGCTGGCGTTGACGATGTCCGGGTTGGCTCCCTTCACCGTCGTCGTCACCGAGATGACGGGAAATTCGATGTAGGGAAAGCGGTCCATGCCGATGCTCTGGTAGGCGATGAGGCCGAACAGCACCAGCACGCCGTTGAGCATCCACGCCAGAACGTGGCGCTTGATGGAAAGCTCGGGCAGGGTCATTTCGCGGAGTCGGCCTTGGCGCTTGCCTGGGACTTCGCTGTGCCGTCCTGCGGCGACTGACTTTCGGCCGACTTGCCTGCCGCCGTGGGCTTGCCGCGCTCCTGCACGGAAACGGCCGCGTTATGGCTGAGGAAACCGGCGCCGTCGAGCGCAACGATGTCGCCCGCTCGCAGTCCCTTGACAATCTCCACCATGCCGGCACGCCTGTCACCGACTTCGACGACGTGCTGTACTGCCTTGCCTTCCGCGACAACATAGACGACCTTGCCGACAGGCCTGAGCACGACGCTCTGCTCCGGCACCAGGATGGCCTCGTCCCGCTTCGCCACCACTACAGCGGCATTGACCGTGCCGCCCGGGCGGAAGCCCATCGTATTCTCGATGTCGACGAGGACGTCGAGCGCACGCCCGGACTCGGATACGCCTGGCTTGATCTCGCTGACGACTCCCTTGAACTCGCTGCCCGGCGTTTGTGGCGACGTGAGGATGACGGCCTGCCCTTTCTTCAATCTGGCTGCAGTGGATTCCGGAAAGGGCAGGTGGGCGCGCAGCTTTTTGCTGGACACCAGCTGCAGGAGCGGATCGCCGACCTTGACGTAGTCGCCGGCGGAGGCGATCTGCACTTCCACCACGCCGTCAAAGGGTGCGACGACGCGCGCCTTGCCCTGGTTGCGCAGGCTCTGGTCGCCGCGCGCGCGGGCGGCGGCGAGCTGCTCGCGCAGGGCGTCCCGCTGGGCGCGCGCATCATCGGCGGCATTCTGCGAAATAAATCCTTTCTGCACCAGTTGCTGCTGGCGTTCGACGACGCGATCCTGCTGCGCCAGGAGGGCTTCGACGCGTTTCCGCTCCGCATCGTCGGCGCGATGCTGGATCGCAATGTCTGCCCCGTCGATGACCGCCAGGAGATCGCCTCTCTTTACAGCCTTGCCGCTGCCGGCAAGAACCTGGACGACCTTGCCGGCGATTTCGGCGCCGATCTTCGGGTCGATGAGCGCTTCCAGCGTACCGAGGGTTTCCTCGGTGAGTTCCATCGTGCCGGCCTTGGCCTGCGTGGTGGTGATCAGGGTGGGCGGGCGGGCGGAGGACTTCTTCACTTCGGCCTTGCGCTCGCAGGCGCCGAGCGTCAGGGCGGCGGCGACCAGGGTGATCAGGGCGATTTTATGCATGTTGGCGGGAGGCTCGGCGCATCAGTCAATGACTGTCTCAAGGGCAAAAAGTTGCTCGGGACTCTCCCTGCGGCGGACGAGGAAGGACTGTTTGCCGTCCACGATGACCTCGGCGGCCCGCGGGCGCGTGTTGTAGTTCGAGCTCATGACCATGCCGTAAGCGCCGGCGGAGAGGATGGCCAGCAGATCGCCCGTTTCAACCGCAAGGTGGCGGGCATGGCCGAGGAAGTCGCCCGACTCGCAAATCGGCCCGACGATCTCGTAGTCCGCCGCCGTGCCGGCGCCCGGCCGCACCGGCACGATATCGTGCCAGGCGTCATAGAGCGCCGGCCGCATCAGGTCGTTCATGGCGGCATCGACGATGGCGAAATTCTTTTCCTCGCCGTGCTTCAGGTATTCGACGCGGGTGAGCAGGACACCGGCGTTGCCGACCAGCGCGCGCCCTGGTTCGAACAGGATCATTTCCTTGCGCCCAGCCAGCTTTGCCAGGATCGGGGCAAGGTAGTCCGCTATGGACAGCGGTTCCTCGTCGCGATAGCGGATGCCGACGCCGCCGCCAAGATCGAGGTGGCGCAGCGAAATGCCCGTGGCAGCCAGTTGGTCTGCAAGGGCGATGATTTTCCCGGCAGCCTCTGCAGCCGGCGCCGGATCGAGCAACTGGGAACCGATGTGGCAGGCGATGCCGGCGATGTCGATATGCGGCAGTTCCCGGGCATGGCGATACAGCGCGAGCGCTTCGCCGTATGCGACGCCGAACTTGTTGCTGCGCAAACCGGTGGAGATGTAGGGATGCGTCTTCGGGTTGACGTCGGGATTGACGCGCAGAGCGATGGGAGCTTTCTTGCCCGACTCTCCGGCCAGTTCGTTGAGCCGCTCCAGTTCTTCGGCGGACTCCACGTTGAAGCAGAAAACACCCGAGGCCAGGGCCTGGCGCATTTCGCCAGCCGTCTTGCCGACGCCCGAAAAGACCACTTTGGCGGGGTCGCCGCCGGCGGCGAGGACGCGCGCCAGTTCGCCGCCGGAGACAATGTCGAAGCCGGCGCCGGCGCGCGCGAACTGGTTCAGGATGGCAAGATTCGAGTTGGCCTTGACGGCATAACAGATCATCGCATCCCGCCCGGCCAGCGCCTGGCGGAATGCCTCGAAGCGCGACAGCAGCGCGGCGCGCGAATAGACGTAACAGGGCGTGCCGTGCTCGGCAGCGATCTGCGGCAAGGACACCCCCTCGGCACAGAGGATGCCGTTACGATAGGCGAAAGGATTCATCGTGGAGAGGTGGCGCCGCCGGGTTTGCTATCATCGGCAGGAGAAGCGGCCGGCGCAGGCGAGGCGGAAGACGTCGAACCGGCCGGTGCGGGCTTGGGCGGCATCACCAGCGAGGTCTTTGTGCCACAAGCCCCCAGCAGGATCAGTGCAAGAATGGATGCGAAGGTGCGCATGATGGCTGCAAAAATAGCGATGTTAGCAGAAGGAATGTAATGGAAGAAACCGAGTTCAATACCCTGGCCGAGGCTACCTTGGTGAGAATCGAGCAGGCGCTGGATGCCTGTGGCGCGGACATCGATTACGAGCTTCAGGCCGGCGGGGTGCTTGAGCTGGAGTTTGGCGACGGCAGCAAGATCATCGTCAATCGCCATGCCGCCGCGCGCGAGATCTGGGTGGCGGCCCGCTCCGGCGGATTCCATTTCCGCCACGAGCAGGGCCGCTGGATCGGCACGCGTGACGGCGCGGAACTTATTGCAACCCTGGAGCGCCTGGCTACAGAGCAGGCGGGCGAACGCGTTGTGCTTGCCTGAGGAGGTGCCCAGGGGTCTAAGGGATCAACCCGACAAGTTGGGCGCCGGGATGGTCCATCTTTGGGGCGACTCGGGCTCGCTGTTTTCCGGAGGGGGCGGCGGCAGGCTTTCCTTGTAGATCATTTCCGTTGTCGTGCCCCCTGCTTCGCCGGCACCCCCAGTCGGTATCTTGATGGTTACCAATCCTTCGGGCGCGGCCATGAAGGATTCGGGCACGGTTTTTAGCGCCTTCTCCATGTAACCGATCCAGATTGGCAGGGCGGCAGAGCCACCCGTTTCGCCATTGCCGAGTTTCTTGGGCTGATCGAAGCCGATCCAGGCAATGCCGACGAGAGAGGGTTGGTAACCGCAGAACCAGGCATCGACGAAATCGTTGGTGGTCCCGGTCTTGCCTGCAAGGTCTGCGCGCTTGAGCTGGAGTGCCCGCGTCGCAGTACCCCGGCGCACGACGTCATGCATCATGCTGTCCATCAGGAAGGCGTTGCGCGGGTCGATGGCGCGCAGGCTTTCGTCGCCGGCCGTAACGGGCTGGGCTTCGGCCAGAACATTGCCCTTGTCGTCAAGAATCTGCTTCACGATGTAGGGCTGGATGCGGTAGCCGCCGTTGGCGAACACGGCATAGCCGGCCAGTTGCTGCCAAGGCGTCACGCTGCCCGCGCCCAGAGCCATCGTGAGATAGGGGGGGTGCTTGTCGGCATCGAAACCGAAGCGGGTGACGTAGTCCTGTGCGTACTGCGTGCCGATCGACTTCAGGATGCGGATGGAAACCAGGTTTTTGGATTTCGCCAGGGCCTTGCGCATGGTCATTGACCCTTCATACTTCCCGTCGTAGTTTCTCGGCTCCCATACTTGACTACCGGTTTCCTCGGCGGAGACTATCAGCGGTTCATCCTCGATGATGCTGGCTGGCGTCATCCCTTTTTCGAGCGCAGCGGAATAAATGAAAGGCTTGAAACTGGAACCTGGCTGGCGCCAGGCTTGGGTGACGTGGTTGAACTTGTTGCGGTTGTAGTCAAAGCCACCGACCAATGCGCGAATTGCGCCATCGAGGGGATTCGCGGCGACGAAGGCGGCCTCGACCTCAGGCACTTGCAGGATCTCCCAGTTGCCCTTGTCGTCCTTGTGTACAAAGATAATGGCGCCGCGGCGCAGGCGCTTGTTGGCAGGCGCCTTGTCTTCCAGCATGCGCTGGGCAAACTTCAATCCCTCACCCGAAATCTGAACTGTTTCGCCGCCTCGCCGGTAGGCCTTCACACGCTTCGCTCCGGCTTCGAGAATCACCGCTGCAAAAATGTCGTCTGAATCGGATTCCTCTTGCAAGGCCTCCTCCAGTGTTTCGTCAGAAGCGCTGCCGGACTCCCCGATGTTCGCATAGCCCTTGGCGCCACGATAACCATGGCGCTTGTCGTAATCGAGCACGCCGCGCCGCAAGCTGGCATACGCCGCTTCCTGATCCGCCTTGAGCAGGGTGGTGATGACGCGTAGCCCACGCGTATAGGCCTCTTCACGGAAATGTTCATATGCCATTTGCCGCGCCATTTCAGCAACATGGTCCGCTCGTACCGCAAACTCATTGACGTCGCGCTTGATGCGCAGATCCTGTGCCTGAGCCTCGGCCAACTGTGAGTCATTGATGAAGCCCAGCTCATGCATGCGGCGCAGGACGTAGAGCTGACGAAGTTTGGCGCGCTTGGGATTGGCCACAGGATTGAAACTGGATGGGGCTTTCGGAAGGCCGGCCAGCATGGCGGCCTCTGCAAGGCTGATGTTTTGCAGAGGCTTGCCATAATATATCTGAGACGCAACGGCAAAACCGTAGGCACGCTGCCCGAGGTAGATCTGATTGAGATAGATCTCGAGGATTTCGTCCTTGGAAAGATTGCTTTCGATCTTGAAGGCGAGCAGCGCTTCGTAAACCTTGCGCGATAGCGTCTTCTCTCTCGAGAGGAAGAAATTTCGAGCCACCTGCATTGTGATGGTGCTGGCGCCCTGCCTTTTGCCGCCGCTGGTGAAGTTGGCATAAGCGGCGCGCAACACGCCAAGGGTATCCACGCCGGGATGTTGGTAGAAACGCTCGTCCTCTGCCGCCAGAATGGCTTGTTTCATGATCTGCGGCACTTCCCTGATACGAACCAGCGCGCGTCGCTCCTCGCCAAATTCGCCGATCATGTGGCCGTCGGCGGTAAAAATGCGCAGGGGGATTTTTGGCTGGTAGTCGGTCAGTACCTCGATTGAGGGCAACTGGGGATAAGCCAGAATGACAATAATCGCCAGCAAGGCAATGCCGATGAGGGCAAGGCCCGCCAGAAACAGTATGGGATAGACAATCCAGCGTAGCACGGTGGGCAAAGAGGTACTCAACTTGATATGAAAGCGCGCAATTATATGCCCCACCCGCAAATGCGGGATCAAAGGGTGGAATCTGTAGTGTCTCTGCACATAAACGAACCAACTTTATTATTAATGTAATCAAGTAGATAAAGTGGCGCTCCAGGAGGCGCAAGAGGATGTCGGGGTGAAGCGACAGCAGAAAGGAAAAAATACTTTACACAAACCATAGTTGTTGCTAGGATTTAATGTAAATTATCTGTAATGCGCCTAACTAACGAGAATTCAAAAGGATTTTCCTTGCAGATAGATCTCTCAGTATTCAACCCGAAGGCGCGCCCACTGCTTGGGCTCGACATCAGTTCTTCCTCGGTGAAGATGGTCGAGTTGGCAGAGGCGGCGAAAGGGAGCTACAGGATCGAGCGCTACGCGATCGAGACCTTGCCACGCGATGCTGTGGTGGATGGAAACATCACCAATCTGGATGCGGTGGCCGAGGCGGTCAAGCGTGCCTGGAAGCGCATGGGTACATCGACCAAGTATGTTGCAATGGCACTGCCGGCCGCTGCCGTGATAACCAAAAAAATCATAGTTCCGGCGGGACAGCGCGAACGCGAACTCGAATTTCAAGTGGAATCCGAGGCCAATCAGTACATCCCTTTTGCGCTTGACGAGGTCAATCTTGATTTCCAGGTTGTCGGCCCGGCACCGAGCAGCCCTGAGGAAGCGGAAGTTCTTATTGCCGCTTCGCGCAAGGAAAAAGTAGAGGATCGCGTGGCCGTTGCCGAGGCTGCAGGTTTAAAGCCTTTGGTGATGGATGTCGAGTCTTACGCTGCGCAGTCGGCATTTGAACTGGTCGAGAGCCAATTTCCTGAGGGCGGCCAGAACCAGACCATAGCGCTGGTCGACATCGGGGCGAATGTCATGAACGTCACGATTCTGCGCAACGACCAACCCGTATATGCGCGGGAGCAGGCATTCGGCGGCAGTCAGCTGACGCAGGACATCGTGCGTCAATACGGCATGAGCCAGGAAGAAGCCGAAAACGCGAAACGGACAGGCAACCTTCCCGAGAACTTCGAGTCGGACCTGTTACGTCCATTTCTGGACAATCTTGCGCTTGAGGTCTCCCGAGCCCTGCAGTTCTTCTTTACCTCTACGCAGTTCAATCAGGTTGACCATATTGTTCTTGCTGGCGGTTGTGCGGTTATCCCTGGTGTGGATGAGGCGGTAGCGGAAAGAACCCAGATAAGCACCGTTATCGCCAATCCCTTTGCCAACATGGCGCTGTCCCAGCGCATTCGTCCGAAAAATCTTGCTACGGATGCCCCTTCGTTGCTTGTTGCCTGTGGTCTTGCGCTGCGGAGGTTCGACCAGTGATCCGCATCAATCTACTGCCTCACCGCGAGGAAAAGCGCAAAGCCCAGCGCCAGCAGTTCTTCGCACTGTCAGGCCTGATCGCAGTCCTTTCTATTCTCATTGTCATTCTGGTGCATGGCGTGATCGCAGGTTACATCAGCCAGCAGGAACGCAAGAACGAGTTCCTCAAGAAGGAGATAGCCGCCCTCGACAAGGAAATCGATGAAATCAAGCGCCTGAAGGAGCAGACCAGTGCGATGCTGGCCAGAAAGGGTGTGATCGAGTCCCTGCAGGGCAGCCGGGCCGAAACTGTACGGCTTTTCAATGAGCTTGCGCGCCAAGTGCCTGCCGGCATATACCTGAAGTCGCTCAAGCAGGCCGGAAACAGAATCGGCATTGGTCGGGATTGCCCAGTCCAATGCCCGGGTGTCCACCCTGATGCGCAACCTCGAGGCCTCCCCGTTGCTCGAGCGGCCCGATCTCATCGAAATCAAGGCGGTTACCATGGGCAACCGGCGCTACGCGGAATTCAAGCTAAACGTCATCATTACAAGAGAGGCGGCCGAGGCGGCGGACAAGCGGCAGCTGCCAGGGAAGCGATCGCCAATGCAGGACAAGAAAGCATGAAGAAGCCCAACATGCCTAAACTTCCAGCGATCCCCAGCATCGATTTCGGGGCGCTGGCGGAAGACTTTAGATCTCTCGACCCGAAGGATATTGGCACGTGGCCAGTGTTGCCGCGGGTGACCGTGCTGTTCGGCCTTTTCGTGGCCCTGCTGGCCGGCGGATGGTGGTTCGACTGGAATACTCAGCTTGAAGACTTGGAAGCCAAGCGTCAGCAGGAAACCAAGTACAAGAACGAGTACCTGGACAAGAAGAAACAGGCAGTGAACCTCGATGAGCATCGTAAGCAGTTGGCCGATATCGACAAGACTTTTGGTGCATTGCTCAAACAACTGCCGAACAAGGCGGAAATGGAAGCCTTGCTGATCGACATCAACCAGGCGGGTTTGGGCCGGGGTCTTCAGTTCGAGTTATTCAAGCCTGGTAGGGAAACGACCAAGGATTTCTATGCAGAACTGCCAATATCCCTGAAGATTACGGGTACGTACCACGATCTGGGGGCTTTTTCAGCTGACGTTGCGAAACTATCGCGCATTGTGTCCCTTACAAATGTTGCCATATCACCCGATAAGGGCGCATTGCTCAAGATGGATGCCACGGCGATGACTTATCGCTATCTTGACGAAGAGGAGCTAGCCGCTCAACGCAGGGCGAAAGCGGCCCAGGCAAAAGCCAAAGGAGCCAGGAAATGAGGCGTGCAGCCATTCTTTTGGCCTGCCTTACGCTGGCGGCGTGCGGTGGCGAGGACCATCAGGACCTTCGCCAATGGATGAAAGAGTGAACGAAGGATTTCAAGGGGAAGATACCCCCGTTGCCTGAAATCAAGAGCTTCCCCACGGTAGCCTACGAAGCCAGCGACTTGGTCGAACCTTACAATGCCTCGAAGATCGAGCCGGAACGAAAAGCAGGCGGCGGGGGCATCAAACCCGACCTGGATCGGCGCAAAGAACCGTTGGAAGCCTATCCATTGGAATCCCTGAAGATGGTGGGCACATTGACCAAGGGCAAAATGGTGCATGCCTTGGTTCAGGCGGACAAGAATCTGCATCAGGTAAAGATCGGGAACTACATGGGACAGAACTTCGGAATCATTACCGACATCAACGAAACCGAGGTGCAACTTAAAGAACTGGTACCCGATTCTCTTGGGGACTACGCGGAACGTACGAGCACATTGCAGTTGCAGGAAAAGCAGCAGGAGGGCAGGAAATGAATACAGTAACCAAGAATCTCAGACGCTTTTTTCTCCCGCTCATCCTGCTGCTGACTCAGCAGGCGTGGGCGCAAAATGCCATCGAATCCTTGGGGGTGAGCTTGCAGGGCAGCGATGTCGTCCTGAAGCTTACAACCAGCAAACCGCTCGCAGCTGAACCTGCCAGCTTCAGCGTGACCAATCCGCCTCGCATCGCCTTTGATTTCCCGGGAGTCACGAACGCGCTTGGACGAAATGCCCAAACAATCAACGAAGGTGATTTGCGCAGCATCAATCTGGTCCAGGTTGGAGACAGGACACGTTTGGTACTGAACCTGAAACAGATTCGTCAAGCTGCGACACGCATCGAAGGCAAGGACCTGCGAATCACTTTAAGCGGGGTGAGCGCTGGCGCAACTGCGAAAACCGAGGATGCCGGCGCGCAGCGCTTTGCGGAAGCCAAGCCTTCCTCTGAAAAGGCAAGCATACGGGATATCAACTTCCGCCGCGGCAATAACGGAGAAGGCCGTGTCGTGGTCGATCTGTCCGAAAATAATGTTGGCATCGACATACGCCAGCAGGGGCCAAATCTAGTGGTCGAATTCATGAGAGCCACATTGCCAGATGTATTGCGGCGGCGCCTGGATGTTGCCGATTTTGCGACGCCGATAACATCTGTCAATACACAGCCGCAAGGCGACAATATCCGCATGGTCATTGCCCCTAAAGGCCTGTGGGAGCATAACGCATATCAAAGCGACAACCAGTTCGTGGTCGAGGTGAAGCAGTTGATCGAGGACCCGAACAAGCTCGTCCAGAGCAGCCGGCGCGGCTACCAGGGCGAGAAACTCTCCCTGAACTTCCAGAACATCGACGTTCGCGCAGTCCTGCAGGTCATTGCCGACTTCACCGACTTCAACATCATCACCAGCGATACCGTGGGCGGCAGTTTGACGCTGCGCCTCAAGGATGTGCCTTGGGATCAAGCCCTCGACATCATTCTGCAGGCCAAGGGCCTTGACATGCGCAAGAACGGAAATGTCATCTGGATTGCCCCGCGTGACGAACTGGCTGCCAAGGAGAAACTGCAGCTTGAGTCACGCCAGCAAATTACGGACCTGGAGCCGGTTCGTACCGAGACCTTCCAGTTGAACTATCATAAAGCGAAGACGGTTTTTGATTTCCTCAAGAACAAGGATCAAACTGCCCTCTCCAAACGTGGGTCGGTCATAGTCGATGAGCGTACAAATAAGCTTTTTGTGACCGATGTCACCATCCCGCCTGGAAGACGTCCGTAGATTAATATCTGAAATCGATCTTCCCGCTCGCCAAGTAATGATTGAAGCACGGATTGTCGAGGCGGAAGACAGTTTTACCAAGAACGTGGGCGTCCGATTTGGCTTTCACGATAGCCCTTTGGTTGGTCGCAAGACAATCGGTGGCTCAGGTATTCGCTACGGTATTGGTGGGGGCTTGGCAGACACGGGATTTCATACCGGCCAAACCAGTACGACGCCAGACTTCATTACGAACGCCTCATCAGTCAATCTTGCCTGCATCAGCCATCACAGGAAAACAGGCAGGCCAGTTCTCATTCGTCTTGTTCAACAGTGCCGCAACACGCTTCCTGAATCTTGAGCTAAGCGCCCTGGAGGCCGACGGTAAAGGCAAGATCATTTCCAGCCCGCGTGTCGTGACTGCAGATCAAGTCGAGGCACTTATCGAGCAGGGCGTCGAAATCCCATATCAACAAGCAACCAGTTCCGGTGCCACCAGTATCTCCTTCCGCAAGGCGAACCTTGCGCTCAAGGTCAAGCCGCAAATCACGCCGGATGGCCGGGTCAATTTGACCGTTGATGTCAATAAGGACTCGCCGAATACGCAGATCGCTACCGGTGCAGGCGTGGCAATTGACACAAAGCACGTCAAAACCGAGGTGCTTGTCGAGAACGGGGGAACAGTGGTCATCGGGGGCATTTACACTCAGGATGAGCGCAGCATCACCACAAGAGTGCCCGTCCTTGGCGACTTGCCATATGTTGGATTTCTCTTCAAGCATAATGAGAAAAAAGACAACAAAACCGAATTGCTGGTTTTCATTACTCCGAAGATCATCAGCGATTCGCTCAGCATGCGCTGAGATTGCTTCAGTACTCTAGCGGGCCGGCTTTAGCCGGCCCTGTCTTTTTGTAGGGCGTTTATCGCCTGATAAAATGCTTACGTGAAAACCTGCGACAACCTCTATCTCGTCGGCATGATGGGCGCAGGCAAGACTACGATTGGCCGGCAACTGGCGCGGCGCTTTGATAAGCGCTTTGTTGATTGCGACCATGAAATCGAAGTACGCACTGGCGTCCGCATTCCTTTGATCTTTGAAATCGAGGGTGAGTTCGGCTTCCGCCGCCGGGAATCCCAAGTGCTGCAGGATATGGCTGCCGAGGAAGGCCTGGTGCTGGCCACGGGGGGGGGCGCCGTACTCGACCCTGAGAACAGGAAGTGCCTGGCCGACAATGGTCTGGTCATTTACCTGTACGCTCCGCCAGAGGAACTGTATGCACGCACACAGCATGACCGCAATCGTCCCTTGCTGCAGGTTGCCGACCCCCTGGCCAAGATTCGCGAGCTTTTCGTTCTGCGTGATCCGCTCTATCGTGCGGTGGCTGATATCATATTTGAAGGAGGACGACGCACCCCACTGGCGGTGGCCCGACTACTCGAGCAGGAAATCCGGAAATCATGCGATCTCTGACCGTTGCGCTGGATGCGCGAAGCTATCCCATTCATATCGGCTCCGGGCTGCTGTCCAGGATGGACATCATTCGCGAGCATCTGGAGGCGCCTCTAGCGGCAATTGTCAGTAATGAGACCGTTGCGCCGCTTTATCTGGAGGTTCTAACGAGCGCGCTCCGGGGCATTGGTGTGCGGGTGACCGAAGTCATCCTTCCCGACGGGGAGACGCACAAGGACTGGGAGACGCTAAACATGATTTATAGCGCGCTTTTGGACAATCGTTGCGAGCGCGCGACGACCATCATAGCGCTGGGTGGCGGAGTCATTGGAGATCTCGCCGGCTTCGCTGCTGCCACCTACCAGCGTGGTATTCCCTTTATACAGGTGCCAACTACGTTGCTGGCCCAGGTCGATTCCTCTGTGGGTGGCAAGACCGGCATCAATCATCCGCTCGGGAAAAACATGATTGGCGCCTTCTATCAGCCTCGCCTGGTGCTGGCCGATACGGATACCCTGAAAACCTTGCCCAACCGTGAGTTGCAGGCCGGGGTTTCTGAAATCATCAAGTACGGACTGATCCGCGATTTGTACTTTTTCGAATGGCTCGAAGCAAACATGGACAATATTCTGGCGCGGGATCCCGAAGCGCTTATTTTCGCCATTGAGCGCTCCTGCGCCAACAAGGCCGCAGTCGTAGCAGCGGATGAGCGTGAATCCGGCGTTCGTGCCCTGCTCAATCTAGGCCATACATTTGGCCATGCCATCGAGACGGGACTGGGATTCGGACGCTGGCTGCATGGCGAAGCCGTGGCTGCTGGCACCATGATGGCCGCGGACCTGTCCCGCAGGCTTGGCTGGTTGTCGGAAGAAGAATATGCAAGAATTTTTAACCTGCTGCAGCGCGCGGGCTTGCCAACCCAGGGCCCTGCCATGGGCGCAGACCGCTACTTGGATTTGATGGCCATGGACAAGAAGGTCACAGCAGGGAAAATACGCCTAGTCCTGCTCAAGAAGATTGGTGAGGGGGTGATCAGCACCGAGGCCCCGGAGGCCGAAATCCGCGCTGCCATCGAGGCATCCTGCCGTGGCTGACCTGGCGCCTTATGCCGTCAGCGAATCGAATTCTAGAGGGCGCCAGCACCCGGAACAGGGGCCAATTGCGCGCAGCGAATATCAACGCGACAGAGATCGCGTCGTCCATTCCACTGCATTCCGCCGCCTGGAATACAAGACGCAAGTTTTTGTAAATCATGAAGGTGATTTATTCCGCACCCGCCTGACTCACAGCATCGAAGTAGCGCAGATCGCCCGCACCCTGGCGCGCGCGATGTCTCTCAACGAGGATCTGACCGAGGCCATCGCGCTCTCTCACGATCTCGGCCATACGCCGTTTGGCCATGCCGGACAGGATGCACTCAATGCTTGCATGCGCGAGCATGGCGGATTCGAGCACAACCTGCAGAGCCTGCGCACCGTAGATCTGCTGGAGGAACGATATGGCGCCTTCGATGGCCTCAATCTCACCTTCGAAACGCGGGAAGGCATACTCAAGCACTGCCCCCCGAAGAAAGGCGAGGGAACTGGGGCAACTCGGTCAACGCTTCATTGAGGGCACGCAACCCTCACTGGAGGCGCAACTGTGCAACCTGGCCGATGAAATTGGCTATAACAATCACGATGTTGACGACGGCTTGCGATCCGGCCTGATTGAGTTGGAACAGCTTGACGAGATCGGTATCTGGGCGCGTCATGTCGACATTGTTAGGAACGCGTATCCGCAGATCGCCGGCCGCCGCCTGATCCACGAAACAGTGCGCCGCATGATTAATTCCCTGGCGGTTGACCTCATCGAGGAAACAGGTCGTAACATCAACGAATCAGGCATTGCCACACGGGATGACGTAAGCAAGGCGGGCGCTCTAGCCGCCTTCAGCGTTGGCATGCACGCCGAGCACAAGGAACTCAAGAACTTCCTGCGCGTCAATCTGTATCAGCATTTCCAGGTGCTGCGCATGACGAACAAGGCGCGCCGCATCATCACTGATCTGTTTGGCGCATTCATGGAAGATCCGCGCCTGCTGCCGCCGCAATACCTACAGATGGCAAATGCAGACAAGCCGCGTGCCATCGCGGACTACGTTGCCGGCATGACGGATCGCTATGCCATTCGCGAACATCGGCGCCTGTTCGCGGTTGGCGAGATCTGACCGCCAGAAATCTTCCCTGCTGGAAATATCCCTGGGGAGCGACCGCAGGAAACGCATCCCCAGCGAATAAACTGGCGCATTTTGCCCAGAAACATTCCTTCTTGAAGTAGCCGTCGTTTGACGGTATATTTCTCGGTTCGCCCTAACGGTTTAGGAGAAGCCGGTGCGCCCCGCCATGCACCGGCTTTTTAACGACCGCGGCCCGCATGCCGATCAGGCATGGGAGGGCGCTCCTGCTGACCGGCCGGAGAAGATTTGTGCCACGGAAACAAATTTCTGGCACTAGTGTCGAGGATATAGAGATGGCCCTCCCCCAGCAACAGGGTCTATACGACCCCGCCAATGAACATGATGCCTGCGGTGTCGGCTTCGTCGTCAACATCAAGAACAGGAAAAGCCATGCCATCATCGAGCAGGGCTTGCAGATCCTGAGAAATCTCGAGCATCGTGGCGCCACCGGCTACGATCCGCTGCTCGGCGATGGCGCCGGTATCCTGATCCAGACGCCCGACGCTTTCTTGCGCGATGAGATGGGCAGGCAGAGTGTGACATTGCCGGCATTCGGCCGCTACGGCGTCGGCATGGTGTTTCTGCCGCAAGGCCAGGCCAGCCGTCGTGCATGCGAGCAGGAGATCGAGCGTTCCATTCGCGACGAAGGCCAAGTCGTGCTCGGCTGGCGCGACGTGCCGCGCGACAACCGCGGGCTGGCTCAGGCCGCCCGCGATAACGAGCCGGTGGTGCGGCAGGTCTTCATCGGCGCCGGCCCGGGTATCCGGGATACCGATGCCCTTGAACGCAAGCTTTACATCGTTCGCAAGGCCTCTGGCCACCACATCCGCGCACTGAAACTCCAGGACGGCGGGATGTACTACGTACCGTCCATGTCGGCGCGCACCATTCTGTACAAAGGCATGCTGCTGGCTAACCAAGTCGGGGAGTATTACCTCGACCTGCAGGATCCGCGCATGGAAACTGCGCTGGCTCTGGTGCACCAGCGCTTTTCGACCAATACCTTCCCGACCTGGGACCTGGCGCATCCGTTCCGCATGATCGCCCACAACGGCGAGATCAACACCCTGCGCGGCAACGTCAACTGGATCCGCGCACGCCAGAAGGCAATCTCTTCGCCTGTGCTGGGCAAGGATCTGGACAAGATCTGGCCGCTGATTTATGACGGACAGTCGGACTCGGCCTCATTCGACAACGCACTTGAACTGCTGGTGATGGGCGGCTACAGCCTGGCCCATGCCATGATGCTGCTCATCCCCGAAGCCTGGGCGGGCAACCCGCTCATGGACGAGGAGCGGCGGGCCTTTTACGAGTATTACGCAGCCATGATGGAGCCGTGGGATGGCCCTGCCGCCGTGGCGTTCACGGACGGCCGCCAGATCGGCGCCACTTTGGACCGCAACGGCCTGCGGCCGGCGCGCTACCTTGTCACCGACGACGATCTCGTGGTGATGTCCTCGGAGATCGGCGTTCTGCCCATCCCTGAGGCGCGCATCGTCAAGAAGTGGCGCCTGCAACCGGGCAAGATGTTCCTCATCGACCTGGAGCAGGGTCGCATCATCGACGACGCCGAGATCAAGCAGCAGCTCTCCTCCGCCAAGCCCTACCGCGAATGGATTGAGAAGACGCGCTACTTCCTCGGCGATCTGCCGGAAGTGAAGTTCAAGCAAGGCATGCTGGCGACTTTGCTCGACACGCAGCAGGCCTTCGGCTACTCCCAGGAGGACCTCAAGTTCATCCTGCAGCCGATGGCCACAGCCGGCGAGGAGGCTACCGGCTCGATGGGCAACGACTCCGCTCTGCACGTGCTGTCCGACAAGAACAAGCCGCTCTACGGCTATTTCAAGCAGTTGTTCGCCCAGGTGACGAATCCGCCGATCGATCCGATCCGAGAGGAAATCGTCATGTCGCTGACGTCCTTTATCGGCCCAAAGCCCAACCTGCTTGGGATCGACGAGACCGACCCTACGCTTCGGCTGGAGGTGCAGCAACCTGTGCTGTCCAGTGAGGATCTGGCTAAGCTCGTCAATATAGACAAACTGACGGGGGGGCGTTTCCGCGCCCTGGTGCTGGACGTGACCTATCCCGCCAAGCATGGTGCGGCCGGCATGGATAAGGCGCTGGCGAAGCTGCGCGATACGGCCGAAAAGGCTGTGGGCAAGTACAACGTGCTGATCCTCTCTGACCGGGCCGTGTCGCGCGACCGCGTGGCGATTCCGACGCTGCTGGTCTGTTCGGGCGTGCATCACCATCTGGTTCGCTGCGGCTTGCGCACCAGCACGGGCATCGTGGTCGACACCGGTTCGGCGCGGGAAGTGCACCACTTCGCCCTGCTTGCAGGTTACGGTGCAGAGGCGGTCTGCCCCTGGCTCGTCTTCGAAACGCTGGCCGACATGGCGCCGTCGCTGAATATCGAGGCGAAGGAAGCCAAGAAGCGCTTCGTCAAGGCCATCAACAAGGGACTGCTCAAGGTCATGTCCAAGATGGGCATTTCGACCTACCAGTCTTATTGCGGCGCACAGATCTTCGAGGCCATCGGCCTCAACTCGGCATTCGTGGACGAATACTTTACCGGCACTGCCAGCAGCGTGCAGGGCATCGGCCTGGCCGAGGTGGCGGAGGAAAGAATTCGCGCCCACCGCGAGGCCTTCGGCCCGGCTCCCGTGCTTGCCAATGCGCTGGAGGCGGGCGGCGAGTATGCCTGGCGCACGCGCGGCGAGGAGCACATGTGGACGCCCGAGTCCATTGCCAAACTGCAGCATGCCACGCGCTCCGGCAAGGTCGAGACCTACAAGGAGTACGCCAGGCTCATCAACGATCAGACGAAGCGCCACATGACGCTGCGCGGCCTGTTCGACATCCGCCCGGCCGGCAAGCCGGTGCCGATCGAGGAAGTCGAATCGGCCAGGGAAATCGTCAAGCGCTTCGCCACCGGCGCCATGTCGCTCGGGTCGATCTCGACCGAGGCGCACACCACGCTGGCCATCGCCATGAACCGCCTCGGCGGCAAGTCGAACACCGGTGAAGGCGGCGAGGACGCCACGCGCTACCGGGCGCTGAAGGGCGGCGAGACGCTGGCTGGCCTGATCGGCAAGAGCCGCATCGAGCGCGACATCACGCTCGCCGCCGGCGATTCGCTGCGCTCGAAAATCAAGCAAGTGGCCTCCGGCCGCTTCGGCGTTACCGCCGAATACCTTGCCAACGCCGACCAGATCCAGATCAAGATGGCGCAGGGCGCCAAACCCGGCGAGGGCGGCCAGTTGCCCGGCCACAAGGTTTCCGAGTACATCGCCCAGCTGCGCTTTTCAGTGCCGGGCGTCGGCCTGATCTCACCGCCGCCACACCACGATATCTACTCGATTGAGGACCTGGCCCAGCTGATTCACGACCTGAAGAACGCCAATCCGAAGGCCTCCATTTCCGTGAAGCTGGTCTCCGAGGTGGGCGTCGGCACCGTGGCCGCGGGCGTCTCCAAGGCCAAAGCCGATCATGTCACGATCTCGGGCTATGACGGCGGCACAGGCGCTTCGCCCCTGTCCTCCATCAAGCATGCCGGCACGCCATGGGAACTGGGCCTGGCCGAGACGCAGCAGACGCTGGTGCTCAATCGCCTGCGCGGCCGCATCGTCGTGCAGGTCGACGGCCAGATGAAGACCGGCCGCGACGTACTGATCGGCGCCCTGCTCGGCGCCGACGAGTTCGGTTTTGCCACCGCGCCGCTGGTGGTCGAGGGCTGCATCATGATGCGCAAGTGCCATCTCAACACCTGCCCGGTGGGTGTGGCCACGCAGGACCCGGCGCTGCGCAGGAAGTTCACCGGCCAGCCGGAGCATGTCGTCAACTTTTTCTTCTTCGTCGCCGAGGAAGTGCGCGAACTGATGGCGCAGATGGGTATCCGCAAGTTCAACGACCTCATCGGCCGTGCCGACCTGCTCGACATGAAGCGTGGCATAAACCACTGGAAGGCCAAGGGGCTCGATTTCAGCAAGATCTTCGCGCAACCCAAGGTACCGGCCGATGTAGCGCGCCATCAATGCGAGGCGCAAGATCATGGCCTCGCACGGGCGCTGGATCACCAACTGATCGAGAAAGCACGGCCTGCGCTGGAAAAAGGCAAAAAGGTCGTGATCGGGACGCCGGTGCGCAACGTGAATCGCACCGTCGGTACCATGCTCTCGCACGAGGTGGTGCGCCGGTATGGCCATGCCGGCCTTGTCGACGACACAATCCGCGTCAAGCTTGAGGGCACTGCCGGCCAGAGCTTCGGCGCCTTCCTGGCCAAGGGCATTACGCTGGAACTCACCGGCGAAGCCAACGACTATGTCGGCAAGGGCCTCTCGGGCGGGCGCATCATCGTCAAACCGTCCGCGGAGTTCCGCGGCACGCCGGAGGAGAACATCATCATCGGCAATACCGTGCTGTACGGCGCCATCGCCGGCGAATGCTTCTTTCGTGGCGTCGCCGGCGAGCGTTTCGCCGTGCGCAACTCCGGTGCAACCGCGGTGGTGGAAGGCGTCGGCGACCATGGCTGCGAATACATGACCGGCGGCACGGTGGTCGTGCTCGGTCATACCGGACGCAATTTCGCGGCCGGCATGAGCGGCGGCGTCGCCTATGTGCTGAATGAGGCGGGTGGCTTCGAGAAGCGCTGCAACCTGTCCATGGTGGCGCTGGAGCCGGTGCCGGAAGAAGAGGCGGCCAGCGAGACGGGCGAAGTCGAGTCGCATGGCAAGGTTGACGTGCGCCACCTCGGCCGCGCCGACGATGAGCTGCTGCGTTCCCTTATCGAGCGGCATGTCCAGCTGACCGGTAGCGCGCGTGGCAGGCACATCCTGGACAACTGGGGCAGCTTCCGTACGAAATTCGTCAAGGTCATGCCGCACGAGTATCGCCGTGCGCTCAAGGAAATGGCCGTGCAGAAAAATCAGCTAGAGGCAGCGTAATGGGAAAGCCGACCGGATTCATGGAATTTCAGCGCCTCTCCGAGGCCTACGAGGCCAAGGACGAGCGCCTGAAACACTATCGGGAGTTTGTTCACCCTCTGACCGACGAGCAGGCCGCCCGGCAAGGCGCGCGCTGCATGGACTGCGGCATCCCGTTCTGCTCGAGTGGCTGCCCGGTGAACAACATCATTCCCGACTGGAACGATCTGGTCTATCGCGGCAACTGGAAACAGGCCATCGAGGTGCTGCACTCGACCAACAATTTCCCCGAAGTGACCGGCCGCATCTGCCCGGCGCCCTGCGAGGCGGCGTGCACGCTGAACATCAACGACGACGCCGTCGGCATCAAGTCGATCGAGCATGCCATCATCGACAAGGCCGGCGAGAACGGCTGGGTGCTGCCGCAACCGCCGGCGAACAAGACTGGCAGGAAGGTCGCCGTCGTCGGCTCCGGCCCCGCCGGCTTGGCCTGCGCGCAGCAGTTGGCCCGCGTCGGTCACGATGTCACGGTGTTCGAGAAGAACAGCCGTATCGGCGGCCTCATGCGCTACGGCATTCCCGATTTCAAGCTTGACAAGCGGCTGATCGACTGGCGCATGGCCCAGCTCGAAGTCGAGGGCGTCAAGTTCAGGACCGGCGTGATGGTGACCGGCTCGACCCTGCCGCAAGGCGTGACGAACGACGCGAAAAAGTCCATTGCCGCGGACAAGCTGGTCAAGGATTTCGATGCGGTGGTGCTGGCCGGCGGCGCCGAGCATCCGCGCGACCTGCCGGTGCCGGGCCGTGATCTGGTTGGCGTGCACTTCGCACTGGAATTCCTCATTCCGCAGAACAAGGAAGTGGCGGGCGAGGGCAGGAACCCGATCTCGGCGAAAGGCAAGCACGTCGTCGTCATCGGCGGTGGCGATACCGGTTCCGACTGTGTCGGCACCTCGAACCGGCACGGCGCCGCGTCGGTCACCCAGTTCGAGCTGCTGCCGCAGCCGCCCGAGAAGGAGAACGGCGCGCTCACCTGGCCCTATTGGCCGATGAAGCTGCGCTCCTCCTCTTCGCACGAGGAAGGCTGCAGCCGCGACTGGTCCGTTGCCACCAAGGCGTTCATCGGGGAAAAGGGGAAACTGAAGGCACTCAAGGTCGTCCGCCTCGAATGGAAGGACGGCCGGATGTCCGAGATCCCCGGCAGCGAGTTCATCGTCAAGGCGGACCTGGCCCTGCTTGCCATGGGATTCGTCTCGCCCATAGGTGGCGTGATCGACGCCTTCGGCGTGGACAAGGACGCCCGCGGCAACGCCAAGGCTTCGACGGACGGCGAGGGCTGCTACAGGACCAACGTCGACAAGGTCTTTGCGGCCGGCGACATGCGCCGCGGCCAGTCGCTGGTAGTGTGGGCCATCCGGGAAGGCCGGCAATGCGCCCGCGAGATCGATGCATTCCTCATGGGATCGAGCGTGCTGCCGCGATGAGCGCGGTTGCTGGGCAAAGCGGGCGGCTGCGGTCGCCCTTTTTCATTCTGGAGCCGCCGGGGCGCATGTTAGAATTTTCCCTTCGCAACCCGATCCTTTTGTCATGAACGTCGTCATCCTCGCCGCCGGTCAGGGCAAGCGCATGCGCTCCGATCTGCCCAAGGTGCTGCACCGTCTGGGCGGACGGCCGCTGCTGGCCCATGTGCTGGACACGGCGCGTGAGTTGGGGGCGGGGCGCGTCTGCGTCGTCTATGGCCATGGCGGCGAGGCGGTGCGCGAGGCGCTCGATGCCGAAGACCTCGTCTGGGTCAGGCAGGAGCCGCAGTTGGGTACCGGACACGCCGTCCTGCAGACGCTGACTTTCCTTGCGCCGGATGTGCCGACCCTGGTCCTCTATGGCGACGTGCCGCTGATCGGCGCGGCGACCCTGTCGCGTCTGATCGAACTGGCCGGTTCCGGCCTCGGCATCCTGACGGAAGACCTTGAAGAACCGGACGGCTACGGCCGCATCGTGCGCGACGGCGAAGGACGCGTCCTGCGCATCGTCGAGGAGCGGGATGCTTCCGATGAGGAGCGCGCCCTGTCCGAGATCAACACGGGCTTCATGGCTGCGCCGACGTCTGCGCTGCTGCGCTGGCTTCCCGTCCTGGACAACAACAATGCGCAGGGCGAGTACTACCTTACCGACATCGTGCGGCTGGCGATCGGCGAAGGCATGCCGGTGGCGACGACGCAACCCGACGCATCCTGGGAAGTGCTCGGCGTGAACAGCAAGGTACAGCTGGCCGAACTGGAGCGCTTGCACCAGTATCGCAACGCACTGCTGCTCATGGAACAGGGCGTCACGCTGCTCGACCCGGACCGGATCGACGTGCGCGGGGAGCTCGACTGCGGACGCGACGTGACGATCGATGTGAACTGCGTCTTCGAAGGCCGTGTCGTCCTCGGCGACGGCGTCGAGATCGGCGCGCATTGCGTACTGAAAAATGCCGTCGTAGGCGCCGGCTCGCGCATCGCCCCCTTCAGCCACATCGAAGATGCCGAAGCCGGGTCCGGCTGCGTCATCGGGCCCTACGCACGCTTGCGTCCCGGCACAAAGCTGGGCGCCGACGTCCACATCGGCAATTTTGTCGAGGTGAAGAACAGCACGGTGGCCGACCGCTCCAAGGCGAACCACCTTGCCTACGTCGGCGACGCCACCATCGGCAGGAACGTGAACATCGGCGCCGGCACCATCACCTGCAACTACGATGGCGCCAGCAAGCACCGCACGGTGATCGAGGACGACGTCTTCATCGGCTCCGACACGCAGTTGGTGGCGCCGGTTACCGTGGGGCGAGGCGCGACGCTGGGCGCCGGCACCACGCTGACCGAGGATGCGCCGCCGGACAAACTGACCATCACTCGGATCAAGCAGACGACCGTGCCGGGCTGGAAGCGGCCAGTGAAGAAGAAATAGCCATGTGTGGAATTGTCGCTGCTGTAGCCGACCGCAACATCGTTCCGATCCTGATCGAGGGTCTGCGCAAGCTTGAGTACCGCGGCTACGATTCCGCAGGCCTCGCCGTCCACAACGGCGGCATGCACCGTCTGAGGGCGGTGGGTCGCGTGGCGGAACTGGCAAACCGCGCCGATGGGCTGTCCGCCAGCGCCGGCATTGCGCACACCCGCTGGGCCACCCATGGCGTGCCCTCCGAACGCAATGCCCATCCGCACGTATCCGGCGGCCTGGCCGTCGTGCACAACGGCATCATCGAGAATTTCGGCGAGATCAAGGCCCGGCTCGCCGGCCTGGGCTATGCCTTCGCCTCAGAAACCGACACCGAGGTCATCGCGCATCTCATCGAGCACAAGCTGAGGTCGCACGCCGACCTCGTTGCTGCCGTGCGCGCTGCCTGCGTCGAGCTGATCGGCGCCTATGCCATCGCCGTGCTTTCGGAAAAGGAGCCGCACCGGGTGGTCGTCGCCCGCCACGGCGCACCGCTGCTGCTGGGGCTGGGCGAGGACGGGCATTACGCCGCATCGGACACCGCCGCGCTACTGCAGGTGACGCGCACCATGGTCTATCTCGAGGACGGCGACATCGCCGAGATTGCCCGGGGCGGCGTGCGCATCGTCGGCGCCGACGGCGCTCCCGTCGAGCGCGCGCGCCACGAAAGCACTCTCTCGGCCGACGCCGTCGAGCTGGGGGCTTATCGGCATTACATGCAGAAAGAAATTTTCGAGCAGCCGCAGGCGCTGGCCAATACCCTGGAGATGATCGGTGCGGCGCATTCCGCCTCGCCCCATCTGTTCGGCGCCGGCGCGGCGGAAATGCTGGCCGATGCCAAGAGCGTGCTCATCCTCGCCTGCGGCACCAGCTTCCATGCCGGCCTGACGGCGCGCTACTGGATCGAGCGGCTGGCTGGCCTGCCCTGCAACGTGGAGATTGCCAGCGAATACCGGTACCGCGTGTCGGTGCCGAATCCGGAGGCTCTGGTGGTGGCGATCTCGCAGTCCGGCGAGACGGCCGATACGCTGGCGGCGCTCAAGCATGCGCGCGTCCTCGGCCAGTCCCGCACACTGGCCATCTGCAATGTGCCGGAATCGGCCATCGTGCGCGAGGCAGCGCTGAAATTCCTCACCCGCGCCGGCCCAGAGATCGGCGTCGCCTCGACCAAGGCCTTCACCACGCAACTGGCGGCGCTGTTCCTGCTGGCGGTGACGCTGGCCAAGCTGAATGGTCGCATCGACGCGAAAGAGGAGGCCGCACACCTGACGGCCATGCGCCACCTGCCGCTGGCGGTTGGCCGCGCGCTCGAACTCGAAAAGGAAATCGCCGACTGGGCGCGCCTGTTCGCCGGCAAGCAGCATGCCCTGTTCCTCGGCCGCGGCATGCACTACCCCATCGCGCTGGAAGGCGCGCTGAAGCTCAAGGAGATTTCCTACATCCACGCCGAGGCCTACCCTGCCGGCGAACTCAAGCACGGCCCGCTGGCCTTGGTGGATCGGGACATGCCCGTGGTCGCCGTGGCCCCCAACGATGCCCTGCTGGAGAAGCTCAAGTCCAACCTGCAGGAAGTGCGTGCCCGCGGCGGGGAACTGTTCGTGCTTGCCGATGCCGGCAGCGAGATTCCCGAATCGGAGGGCGTGCACATCATCCACATGCCCGAACACTACGGCCTGCTCTCGCCGGTCCTGCACGTGGTGCCCCTGCAACTGCTTGCCTACCATGCCGCGCTGGTCAAGGGCACTGACGTGGACAAGCCGAGAAACCTGGCCAAGTCGGTGACCGTCGAATAGCCGGGAACTTATTATGGGTATGCCGGACAAAGCGATATGTTTACCCGGCATTTGATCTAGAATCCAAGCCAAGCAATAAACCAGACCCTATTAGCGTGTTGCGCAGACTCTTCATCCTGTTCCTTGCCTTCTGGCTGCCCTTGCAGGGTGCCTCTGCCTTGGCCATGCCTTATGGCGGGACAGGTGCCGCAACAGATGGCGGGATGGCGTCGGACAGCGATGCGGAGGTTGTCCATTGGCATGAGGGCCGATCCCACCATGGCGGGCACAGCGCCCACGTCCCCACCAGCGATGCATCCGGGGCCGGAATGGCCCATGACGACCACGCGGCCTCCTCCGTCAGCTGCGAGCGCTGCGGTCTGTGCCAGTTCGTCCATGGCGGCGTGATGCTCAATAGCGGCAGCAGCCTGCCAGCCGAGCCGGCGCTGCATACATTCTCGGCGCCGTCCGACGAGCGCTTCAGCGTTTTCATTCCCGAACAGCCTCAGCGACCTCCCTTGTCCGCCGCCTGATCCGGCGGACGATCCTCGATCCCTTAGTAGTTGGTGACTGCCTGAATTGCAGGCTGTTCGCCGTGAGCGTCCGCCGTTCCGGATTCCTTATCCACTGAACAGGAACGGTGTCATGTATCGATTGATTGCAGCAACCCTTGCGCTGGCTCTCGCGCTGCCGGCGCGCGGACAGACCCTCGCCGAAGCGTTGAATCAGGCGTGGGCCCGCCATCCTCAGACTGCCGCCATTGCGGCGCGTGAGGATGAAGCCCAGGCCCGCGCCGAAGTTGCGGGCGGCCTGACCCCTGGCCCAGCCGCATTGTCGTTGTCCAGCCTCAACGACCGCCTTAACCGAAACCGCGGCAAGCAGGAATGGGAGGCGGAGGTAGCTGTGCCGCTCTGGCTGCCGGGTCAGCAGGCGGCGCGCGAGGCCGAGGCGGCCAGCGCCGTGGCGGAAGTGGACGCCCGCCGCGCCGCGTTGCGCCTGCAGATCGCGGGCGAGGTGCGCGACACCTGGTGGGCGGTGGCCGCCGCGCGCCATGCGCGCGACCTGGCCGGACAGCGGACGGCCACCGCCCGCGCGCTGGAGGCGGATGTACTGCGCCGCTTCAAGGCCGGTGACCTGTCGCGCGTCGATGCCAATCTGGCGCGCGGCGAACGCCTTGCGGCAGAAGCGGAAGCCATCGAGGCCGGTGCCGCGTTGCTGCAGGCCGAACAGGCCTATCGCACCCTCACCGGCGCGGCCGCGCCCGCAGTGCTGTCGGAAGAGCAGCCCGCCCGCATGCGCGAACCGGCAGAAGATCATCCGCAGCTTGCCGCCGCCGCCGCTGTCGCACGCAACGCGCGCGCCAGGCTCAAGGTCGCAGAGGAAACGCGCCGCGATGCGCCGGAACTCGCCGTGCGCATGGTGCGCGATCGCGGCGAGTTCGGGGAACCCTACGCCAATACCGTCGGCGTGAAGCTGACGATCCCTTTTTCCTCCGGCCCGCGCGTACGCCAGGAGAACGCCGCTGCCCGGATCGAATCCTCCCAAGCCGATGCCGAACAGGCGCTGGCGCAGCTCAAGCTGAAGCTGGATGCGGAAAAAGCCCGTCTCGATCTCGATGCCGCCGAGCGCCAGTTCGCCATGGCGCGGGAGCGCCGCGCGCTCACCGCAGACAACCTGCATCTCGCCGAGAAGGCCTTCTCTCTCGGCGAATCGGACTTGACGGCGCTGCTGCGCGTGCGCACGGGTGCCTTCGAGGCCGAGGCCTTCTTCAATCGTCAGCAGGTCGCGCGCGCCGCGGCCCAATCGCGACTCAAACAAGTTCTGGGGGTGTTGCCTTGAAATACGTCAGCAATTACTTGATGTCGATAACCCTTGTGCTATCCGGCCTGGCCCATGGCGGCGGGGACAGCAGCGATGGCCATAGCCATGGCGAGGCGGTCAGGCCGGATTTGGCTGTCGATATTGCGCCGCGTGCGTCGGCACAAACAGAGGAGTTCGAACTTGTCGCCGTCAAGGAGGAAAAGAAATTGACGCTATACCTGGATCGCTTTGCCACCAACGAGCCGGTTGCCGACGCGGAGATCGAGGTCGAGAGCGGGACATTCAAGGCGGTCGCGGTTCAGGTTGCGCCGGGGGTGTATTCGCTGCCGGGAGAGGTCTTCGCCGAGCCCGGCAAGTATCCGCTGGCCATATCGGTGCAGGCGGGCGACAGCGCCGACCTGCTCACGGCCACGCTCGATCTCGCTCCGCCGGCGGCTGGCGTCGAGCATGCGCGCGGGTGGGACACCTGGGCCGTATGGAGCGCCTCGGGCGCGCTGCTGCTCGTCGGCGCCAGCCTCGTTGCCGTTCGCCGCCGCAAACAGAACCGCAAGCACTGAGGGATGAAACGAATGACCAGATCGCAATTAACGGCCGTCGCGTTGGCCGCAATTTTCGGGCTCGCCGCCGGACAGGCCGCTTCCCACGGTGACGAGGATCACAGCCAGGACAAGAAGCCTGCAGCGACCGTTGCAGGAAAGGCTCCGGGCGCTTTTCCCGCCGGGACCGCATCGGCGCAACGTCTGCCGGACGGCAGCCTGTTCGTGCCCAAGCCTGTGCAATACCAGCTCGGCCTGCGCCATGTGGTGGCCGGGGTGGCCGAGCTTGCCGCAACGGTGGAGTTCAACGGCAAGGTCATCGCCGATCCCAACGCTGGCGGCCGCATCCAGGCGGCCCAGTCCGGCCGCATCGAAGCCGGCCCGAAGGGCTTGCCGACGCTGGGGCAGAAGGTCGTGAAAGGGCAGGTGCTGGCCTGGCTGCGCCCGGTCGCCAGCAGCATCGAGCGGGGCAACCAGCAGGCCCAGTTCGCCGAACTCGACGCGCAGTTCGCCATCGCCGAGCGGAAACTCGCCCGTTACGAACAGCTTGAGGGCGCCATTCCGCAGAAAGAAATCGAAGCGGCGCGCTTCGAGGCCGAGGCGCTGAAGAAGCGCCGCGCCGTGATCGGCGCCAGTGTCGGCGCGGCGGAGCCCTTGCGGGCGCCGGTGTCCGGCACGATCGCCGCCGCCAACGTGGTGGTTGGCCAGGTGGTCGAATCGAAAGAAGTGCTGTTCGAGGTCGTTGATCCGGCGCGGCTTGCCGTCGAGGCGCTGGCCTACGATCCAGCGCTGGCGGAGGGCATCGGCGAGGCGAGCGCCCAACTCCCCGGCGCTTCCTTGAAATTGCAGTTCGTCGGGGGTGGCCGCCTGCTGCGCGAACAGGCCATGCCGCTCCTGTTCCGGGTCGTCGCGCAGGATGCGCCGGTTGCCGTCGGCCAGCCGCTCAAGGTAATCGCCAAGACTTCGCGCAAGACCCGGGGCGCGGCCGTGCCAGTGGCCGCCCTGGTGAAAGTCAGTGCCGGCGAGACGGCGATCTGGGTGCGTGACGGGGCGGAACGCTTCGTCCTGCGCAAGGTGGGCGTCCAGTCGCTCGATGCAATGACAGTGGCAGTGACTTCGGGCCTCGCAAGCGGCGAGCGGGTTGTCACAGAGGGCGCCAGCCTGCTGGCACAGGTGCGTTGAGATGTTCGAGGCCATCGTCAATGCCAGCCTGAAACAGCGACTCATTGTCGTCTGCGTGTCGCTGCTGCTGGTGATCTACGGCGCGCTGACCGTCCGCCAGATGCCGGTGGATGTGTTCCCCGACCTCAACAAGCCTACCGTGACGCTGATGACCGAGGCCGGCGGCATGGCGCCGGAAGAGGTCGAGCAACTTGTCACCTTTCCCGTCGAATCGAGCATGAATGGCATGCCGGGCGTCACGCGCGTGCGCTCGGTCTCCGGCGTCGGCCTGTCCATCGTCTATGTCGAGTTCGAGTGGGGCTCGGACATCTACCGCAACCGCCAGCAGATCGCCGAGCGGCTGAACCTGGTGCGCGAGCAGTTGCCCGAGGGGATTGTTCCGCAACTGGGGCCCATCTCGTCGATCATGGGCGAGATCCTGCTCATCGCCCTGCCCATCAACCAAAATGCGGACCCCGACAAGGTCAGCCCGATGCAGGTGCGCGAGTACGCCGACTGGGTGATGCGGCCGCGCCTGCTCACCATTCCCGGCATCGCGCAGGTGATTCCGATCGGCGGCGAGGTGCGGCAGTATCGCGTCGAGCTGAGGCCCGCGCAATTGCAGGCGCTGGGCGTCGAGCGGGAGAAACTGGAAAGCGCGCTGAAGGACTTCGGCGCCAACACCAGCGGCGGTTTCCTCGAAGCGCAGGGCCGCGAATACCTGATCCGCCAGATCGGGCGCACCAGCCGCGTCGAAGACCTGCGGAACCTGGTGGTGGCGGTAAGAAACGGCCAGCCGATTCTGCTCAAGCAGGTTGCCGAGGTCAAGCTGGCGCCGGCCATCAAGCGCGGCGACGCCGGCTACAACGCCAAGCCCGCCGTCATTCTTTCCGTACAGAAGCAGCCCAGTGCCGACAGCGTGGCGCTGACGCGCGAAGTCGAGCGCGCCATGGCCGATCTATCGAAGGCCCTGCCGCCGGGCGTCGAGGCGCCGCAGTTCCTTTTCAAGCAGGCCGACTTCATCGAGCACTCGGTAAACAACGTCGTGGAGGCACTGCGCGACGGGGCCATCCTGGTGGCGGTGATCCTCTTCCTGTTCCTGCTCAATGTCCGCACGACGCTGATTTCCCTGACGGCCATCCCGGTCTCCCTGCTGGTGACGGCGCTGGTATTCCGCTATTTCGGCCTGTCCATCAACACCATGACGCTGGGCGGGCTCGCCATCGCCATCGGCGAGCTGGTGGACGATGCCGTCGTCGGCGTCGAGAACGTTCTGCGCCGCCTCAAGCTCAACCGTGATCTGGCTGCGCCGAGGCCAGTGGCCGAAGTCATCGCCAAGGCAACGCTGGAAGTGCGCTCCGCCATCGTCTATGCGACGGTGATCATCGTGCTGGTGTTCGTGCCGCTGTTCGTCCTGCCCGGCATCGAGGGGCGCCTGTTCACGCCGCTGGGCGTGGCCTACATCGTCTCCATCCTTGCCAGCATGTTCGTTTCGGTCACGGTCACGCCGGTGATGGCGTACTACCTGCTGCCGAGGATGAAGCAGTTGCACGCTGGCGACAGCCCGCTGGTGACCTGGCTCAAGCGCTGGGACGCAAAATTGCTGCACTGGTCCTTCGGCCATAGCCGCAAGCTGCTGGCCGGCGCGCTGGCGACGGTGGTGGTCGTTGCAGCCACCATCCCGCTCTTTCCGCGCTCCTTCCTGCCGCCCTTCAATGAAGGCACGCTGACAGTCACGGTGCTTTTGAATCCTGGTGTTTCCCTGACCGAATCGAATCGCGTCGGCGCTTTGGCCGAGCAGCTCGCCGCCCAGGTACCGGAAGTCATCCAGGTCGGGCGGCGCACAGGTCGCGCCGAGCAGGACGAGCATGCCGAAGGGGTTCATACGACCGAACTGGAGATCGACCTGAGGCAATCCGGACGCAGCCGCGAGGCGATCATCGCCGATATCCGTGCTCGCCTCGCGGCACTTCCAGCTGTTTCCAGTGTCGGTCAGCCCATCTCGCATCGCCTGGACCACCTGCTCTCCGGCGTGCGCGCCCAGATCGCGCTGAAGGTGTATGGCGACGATCTCGATACCCTGCGCGGACTGGCGGGCGACTTGCGCGCGCGGTTGGCGAAGATTCCCGGCATCACTGATTTGCAGATCGAAAAGCAGGTGCTGATCCCGCAGATCAAGATCCGCGTCGATTACGAGCAGGCGGCGCGCTACGGCGTGGCGCCGGGCACGCTGCTGCGTTCCCTCGAGCAGATGATCGAGGGCGAGCGCATCACGCAGATCGTGGAGGGCAATCGCCGCTTCGACCTGCTGGTGCGCCTGCCCGAAAGCGGGCGCGGCCTGCAGGAACTGCCGAACCTGCTGATCGAGACGCCCGGCGGGCATGTGCCGCTCTCGCGCCTGGCGGCGATAGAGGACGGCGAGGGGCCGAACCAGGTCAGCCGCGAGAACGCGCGCCGGCGCATCGTCGTCTCCGCCAACACCGACGGACGCGACATGTCGAAGGTCATCGCCGACATCCGCGCCGAGCTGTCGGCGAGGCCGCTGCCGGAGGGTTACTTCACGGCGCTCGAAGGCCAGTTCCAGGCGCAGGAGCAGGCGGCCCGCCTGATCTCCCTCCTGGCGCTGGTATCGCTGACGATGATCTTCCTCGTGCTCTACAGCCGCTACCGCTCGGCCGTGCTGACCGCCATCATCATGGGCAACATCCCGCTGGCACTGGTGGGTAGCGTCATCGCGCTGTGGATCTCCGGGCAGCCGCTCTCGGTGGCGGCGCTGGTCGGCTTCATCACGCTCACCGGCATCGCCACGCGCAACGGCATCCTCAAGATCAGCCATTACATCAACCTGTGCGCCTTCGAGGGCGAGAAATTCAACGACGCCATGATCGTGCGCGGTTCGCTCGAGCGCCTGACGCCAGTGCTGATGACGGCGCTGGTGGCGGCCTTCGCCCTGGTGCCGCTGCTGCTCTCGGCCGACGCACCCGGCAAGGAAGTGCTGCATCCGGTGGCAGTGGTGATCTTCGGCGGCCTCGTGAGTTCGACACTGCTCGACACCCTGCTCACGCCGGTGATGTTCCGGCTGTGGGGCGAGAAGCCGCTGGCGCGTTTGCTGGAAGCGCGCGGCACGGAGAGTTTTTAAATACCCCTTGCGGGGACATCGTGAAAAGGAGCTAGCAATGAAAAATATTTCATCCATCGCCGCCCTGCTGGGACTGACTTTTGCTGCGGGCGGTGTCCTGGCCCATGACGACGCCTATCTCGATACGCAGAAGGCGCCCAACGGCGGCCAACTGCGCATGGCGGGGCCTAGTCACTATGAACTTGTCGTGGTGAAGGATGCCAAGGAGGCGAAGGAAAACCCGGTTGTGGTGTACGTGACCGACCACGCCGGCAAGAAGGTACTTACCGTGGGCGCTACAGGAAGCGCGACGATCCTTGCCGGGAAACTAAAGGCCACCTCGACGCTCAAACCGGACGGGGACAACCGCATGAAAGGCTTTGCAAAATATGCATCGACGCCTGACATGAAGGTGGTGGTGTCCATTTCGCTGGCCGGAAAGGTGGCCGAGCAGGCGCGTTTCACACCACTCGGCAGCCAAGTCCAGGCGCATGCCGCCCATTGAGGATTTTGAGTTTGCCGGCGAGGCAGGCGTCCGCGCATCCGGATGTACAAGGAGGTTGCAAACATGATTGCCCGTTCGGCTGCAATCGGTTTGGCGGCATCAGCAATCCTGCTTGCGGTTTATTTCGGGCTGGTCGGGCTCGTATCCGGCCTTGACTTCGCGCTCGATCAATTCGTTACGTACTGGTATTTCATTACCGGGCTTTCCGCGGGTTTCGGCGTGCAGATCGGTATGTACACATACCTGAAGCGCGTCGTGCAGCACCAGGGACCCTCCGGCAAGGTCGTGGCAGTGTCGGGAGCGACGTCGACCGCGGCAATGATTTCCTGTTGCGCGCACTATCTGACGAACATCCTGCCCGTTCTTGGGGCGACGGGCCTGGTTACCCTTGCCGCCCAGTATCAGGTCGAATTTTTCTGGCTGGGGCTGGCGTTCAATGGCGCGGGCATTCTCTATATCGCGCCGAAAGTCGCACAAGCTGCCAAGGAGCATGCGCAATGCACAAATCCATCCTGAAATTGTTCTCGCCGCCAGCCGTTCTGGCACTGCTTATTCTCACTGCTGCGGCAGCAAGCCAAGACCTGGTGCCGAATGCCATGGCCCGGGCATCCGCAAAGGGAACAGTTGATCTTCCGGTCCAGAAGAGCGCGGTTGGCGGCGTCACGATCACGATCAAGCCGCTCGACTTGTCGAGCGAAGCGAAGGAATGGGTTTTTGAGGTTGTGCTCGAGACCCACGCTCAGGACTTGGGCGACGACCTGGCCAAGACTGCCGTAATGATTGACAGCACGGGCAGGCAAGCTGCGCCGACCAGGTGGCAGGGAGACGGTCCGGGCGGGCACCATAGGAAAGGCCAGCTCTTCTTTGCGCCCCTATCGCCGCAACCGGTTTCCGTCGAACTTCACATCCGGCGAACAGGAGAGGCGGCGCCGCGGAAGTTCGGCTGGAAATTGAAGTAACCGTGCCGTAATCGGTGACTTCCACTTCCACTGCATGCGGAATGCTGTTCGCTCCGAACCATCCTGAAACGACATGCTGATCTGGCTGAAAAAACAATGGGCGGTGTTCAAGGCCTGGCGGCACGCCAACGAGAAAGCACATGAGAAAGCGCCTACGCGTGCGTGCTGCTCGTCGCCTCCGCCCGGCGCAGGCCGCCACCATGGAAAGGAGACTGAATGACATTCAATAAGCGCACGTTAATGCTCGCCGTCGCCGCCTTCATCGGCCTGCCGGCAGTGGCTCAAACCGTGCAGATACCCAAGCCCAGTCCGGGCCTGATGCCGAACCCTTCTGTGGGCAAGCCCCTGTACGAGAAGAATTGTGCGAGTTGCCATGGCCCGGATCTCAAGGGCACGGACAAGGCGCCGCCGTTCCTTCACAGATTTTACGAGCCCTCGCATCACGGCGATGTGGCTTTCCAGGTGGCCGCCCGCAACGGCGTGCGGGCGCATCACTGGAATTTCGGCGACATGCCGCCGGTGCCGGGGATAAGCCCGGACGAAGTCGCGCACATCACGGCATACGTTCGCATGCAGCAGCGCAAGGCAGGCATTCGTTAGTCTGGAGGATCGCATGTCACATCACGACGAGCATCACACCCACCACCATGAGCAGGCTGGTGACAACGCGGGAGAGGCCATGCGCGATCCCGTGTGCGGCATGACCGTCAAGCCGGATTCGCCGCATGAGGCTACGCACGACGGCCGTGCGATCCTTTTCTGCAGCGCCAAGTGTCTGGCGAAATTCGAGGCCGATCCGCAGCGCTATCTGGCGCCCGTGCCTGTGCCGGAGGAAGCAGCTGCGGCGGGCACGGAATACACCTGCCCGATGCACCCGGAAGTGAGACAGATCGGACCCGGCACCTGCCCGAAGTGCGGCATGGCGCTGGAACCGGTGCTGCCGGAACTGGAGGCAGGCGAAAACCCGGAACTTGCCGACTTTCGCCGCCGCTTCTGGTGGACGCTGCCGCTGACCGGTCTGGTTACCCTCATCGCCATGTCGGGCGGCCTGTTCGACGGCCTGCTGGGCGCCGCCCGCCCTTGGGTGGAACTGGCACTCGCGACGCCAGTGGTGCTCTGGTCTGGCTGGCCGTTCTTCGTGCGCGGCGTTCAGTCGGTGAAGAACCGCAGCCCGAACATGTGGACCCTGATCGGTCTGGGCACGGGCTCGGCCTATCTTTACAGCGTGGTGGCCACCGTGTTGCCCGGCATCTTTCCGCAGTCGTTCCAGGTTGCCGGCCATGTGGCCGTGTATTTCGAGGCTGCGGCCGTGATCATTTCGCTCACTCTGCTGGGCCAGGTGCTGGAGCTCAAGGCGCGTTCGGAAACCGGCGCCGCCATCAAGGCCCTGCTCGGGCTCGCACCTAAGACAGCGCGACGCATCCGCGACGACAGTAGCGAGGAGGACATCCCGCTTACGCACGTACATCCTGGCGACCGGCTGCGCGTGCGCCCTGGCGAGAAGGTTCCGGTGGACGGCGTGGTCCTCGAAGGCGACAGCGCGGTGGACGAATCCATGCTCACCGGCGAGCCGATGCCGGTGAGCAAGGCGGCAGGCGACAGGGTGATTGGCGCCACGCTCAATACCAGCGGTGCGCTGGTGATGCGGGCCGAGAAAATCGGCGCGCAGACGGTGCTCGCGCAGATCGTGCAGATGGTGGCCCAGGCACAACGCTCGCGCGCGCCCATGCAGCGCATGGCCGACCAGGTCGCGGGCTGGTTCGTGCTCGGCGTCGTGGCGATTGCATTGCTGACCCTGTTTGGCTGGGGCCTGTTCGGCCCGCAGCCGAGCTGGGCCTACGGACTCATCAACGCCGTCGCCGTGCTGATCATCGCCTGCCCCTGCGCGCTCGGGCTGGCCACGCCGATGTCAGTGATGGTCGCCACCGGCAAGGGGGCAACCCATGGCGTGCTGTTCCGCGATGCAGCCGCGATCGAGAACCTGCGCAAGGTGGACGCCCTGATCGTGGACAAGACCGGCACGCTGACCGAGGGCAAACCTGCCTTTCACGGCGTAGTCGCGGCCGAAGGCGGGAGCGAAGCCGAGGTGCTGCGCGTTGCCGCCAGCCTCGACCAGGGCAGCGAACATCCCCTGGCGCAGACCATTGTCGCCGAGGCGCGCAGGCAGAACCTCAAGCTCAGCGCGCCCGAGCGCTTCGAGTCCGCCTCGGGCATCGGCGTGAGCGGCGCCGTCGATGGCCAGGAGATCGTGCTCGGCAACACGGCGCTGATGGAGGAACGCGGCATTGATTGGCATGCGCTGGAGCAGCAGGCCGAAGCCCTGCGACAGGAAGGCGCCAGCGTCATGTTTTTCGCCGTTGCCGGCAAGGCGGCCGGACTCGTCGCGGTCTCCGATCCCATCAAGCATTCCTCGCTGGAAGCGCTGGAACTGCTGCGGGCCAGCGGCCTCACCATCATCATGGCTACAGGCGACGGTCTCACCACCGCGCGTGCCGTCGGCCGCAAGCTCGGCATCGAGGAGGTGCATGGCGAGGTCAAACCCAAGGACAAGGATGACCTTGTGGCCCGCCTTCAGGCCGAGGGCCGTGTCGTTGCCATGGCCGGCGACGGCATTAACGATGCGCCGGCGCTGGCTCGCGCCGATGTCGGCATCGCCATGGGCACCGGCACTGACGTGGCGATGAACAGCGCGCAACTTACCCTCGTCAAGGGCGACCTGCGCGGCATCGCCACGGCGCGCAACCTCTCGCTGGCCACGGTCGCCAACATGCGGCAGAACCTGACCTTTGCATTTCTCTACAACGCACTCGGCGTGCCGATCGCGGCCGGGGTGCTTTATCCGTTCTTCGGCATTCTGCTTTCGCCGCTCATCGCGGCACTGGCCATGAGTTTCAGTTCCGCTTCGGTCGTAATGAATGCGCTGCGTTTGCGCAGGTCGGCGATTTGACTAGTTGCGGTTTGTCTGGCTCACGTCGTCGGCGTGTACATCGGAGGGACAGTGATGGGAGTGGCGGATAAGGATAAGGGGATTGCGTATTTATCCGGTTTCTTTCAGCAACCCGAGCCGAACGTGCTGCTGTTTGGCTTTCTGCTGAATCTGCCCTGGGAGCTTTTGCAGATACCATTTTTTTCCGGGATGCCGTCTGTTGCGCACGGGGAAGGCGTGATCCAGTGCGTGCGCGCAGCTGCGGGCGACGCTCTCATTCTGTTGGCGACATTCTGGGCGACGGCATGCTTGAGGCGAACGCGGCAATGGGTTCTGCAGCCGTCACGAAATGCCATCGTTCCGTTTGTTGCGCTGGGGATTGTCGTGACGATAGTTCTTGAGTGGTGGGCGACCCGCGCTACGGGGCGCTGGGCGTATGCGGAGACGATGCCCACGATCCCCGGTCTGGGAACGGGCGTGCTGCCCCTGCTGCAATGGCTGCTGATCCCGCCGCTCGTGCTGTGGCTGGTGCGGCGACAAATACGGTAAGGGGAATTCGCGACCGATACTGCTGCGCGCCGGCAAATTGGTGGTGTGCGAGAAAAGGAACTATCGTCGATGTCGGAAGTCCCTTATGCATGCGTGGATGGATCATCGGGAGACGATTGCATCATTTCCTCGGAGAAACGCGATGTGGGGACATATGGACGGTTTTGCATGGGGTGGCGGCTGGGGCGGCATGGGATTGGGCATGATCTTGTTCTGGGGCCTGCTTGTCGTCGTCATCGCGGTTTTGCTGCGCTCCTTCTGGGGCGGCGGGGCATCGGCTGCGCGCGACCAGGATAAGCCTGCGCTCGATGTCCTCAAGGAACGCTATGCCCGCGGCGAGATCGAGCGCGAAGAGTTCGAGCAGAAGAAACACGATCTCTCGAACTGAGGATGGGACGGTATTTCCGGCGGACTTGATGTGGCTACTCTAATCTGCGATGGCGATGATGATGGGCCTGACGCCACGCGTCGCCATCTGGTCGTGGCGACCTCGGCATTTGGCGGCATGGCGGTTGTGGCTGCGGCCATTCCGTTCGTTGCCAGCATGGCGCCGAGCGAAAAGGCGCGGTCGGCCGGCGCACCGGTCGAGGCGGATGCGGCCCGGCTGGCGCCAGGCGAAATGGCGACAGTGGAGTGGCGCGGCAAACCGGTGTGGATTCTGCGCCGTACCCCGGAAATGATCGAAAGTCTGCAGCGCGACACGGGACAGTTGCTTGATCCGCGTTCCGAACGCCCGCAGCAGCCGGAGTATTGCCGCAATGCGTTGCGCTCGATCAAGCCGGAATACTGGGTCGCGCTGGCGCTGTGCACACACCTCGGTTGCATCCCGAGCATTCGCAAGGAGGTTGCGCCGGCCGATCTCGGGCCGGATTGGCCCGGCGGGTATTACTGCCCCTGCCACGGCTCGAAATTCGATTTCGCCGGCCGGGTCTTCAGGAACGTGCCTGCGCCGCTCAACCTGGAAATTCCCAGGCACAGATTTCTCTCGGGAACTCGCCTGCTGATCGGCACCGATGAGGCAGACGGGGAAAGGTGATTTGTTGGAGAAGCATTCGATCTCGCTAGAGTGTATTGGCTCTTGCGTGAACCAGGATGCCGGCGCGGAATTCGCGCGCCGGTTTTTGCGTATGAAAGGAGACAAGCATGATGAGCAAAAAGCGTTTGATGGGGATTCTCGTGGCTTCGACGATTGGAGCGGGCGTTGCCTTTGCCCAACCTAATCCGGGCAACATGGGCCCGGGCATGATGGGCGGCGGGTACGGGCCCGGAATGATGGGGGGATACGGCCAGGGACAGATGGGCCCAGGCATGATGGGCGGCGGCTATGGCCCCGGGATGATGGGTGGTGGGTACGGGCACGGCATGATGGGCCAGGGCATGATGGGGTCGCAGCAGGGCCTGCCCGGCGTCAGCCTGGACGACAAGCAGCGCAAGGCATACAACGCGATCAATGACGATCTGCGCCGGAAGCGCTGGGAGTTGATGGGCCGGACGATGGACGAGCAGGCCAAGCTGCGCGACCTTTACGAAGTCGACAAGCGCGATCCGGCGGCGATCGGTGCCGCCTATCAGCGCGTCTTCGATCTGCAGCGCCAGATGATCGAGGCGACCGTCGCTGCCCACAACAAGGTCGAAGGGCTATTGACGCCAGAGCAACGCAAGACCGCCCGTGAATTCTGGGGGCAGAGCTGGCGCGGCCGCATGATGGGCAATTGAGATGCCGAGCGGATACTGGGGCATGCTGGCGGCTGGGGGATTGGTGGCGCTGCTGGCGGGATGCGGGCAGAAGACGGGCGTTGCGGCCATCGATCCGCAGGACGCGGCCAAGGTGGCACGCGGCCAGGATGTATACGCCACCTCCTGCGCTTCCTGCCACGGCGCCGCGCTGCAGGGCCAGTTCAATTGGCGGCAGCGACTGCCGAATGGGCGCATGGCTGCGCCGCCGCATGACGAGTCGGGCCACACCTGGCATCATCCCGACGAGATGCTGTTCGGCATCACCAAGGAAGGCTTGGTGCCTGGCAAGTTCGGCCCGCCCGGCTACGTCAGCGACATGCCGGCTTTCGGCGGCATTCTGAACGATGCCGACATTGCCGCTACGCTGTCCTACATTCAGAGCCGCTGGCCGCCGGAAGTGCGGCGCGCTCGCGAGGAAATGCTGAAGAATCGCCGTGGATGAGGGAGCAAACATGAAAACATCGAAGTTTCTCGCGACCGCGCTGCTGGCGCTGGCTGCCCTGGGCGCCGGCGCCGAGCCGCTGCCCGAAGTCGTGATGCACAAGGATCCGAACTGCGGCTGCTGCGGCAAGTGGGCGGAGCATCTCGAGGCAAACGGTTTCAAGGTGAAAACGGTGCCGGAAAGAGACATGCAGGCGGTCAAGAACCGGCTCGGCGTACCGCAGCGACTGGGGTCCTGCCATACCGCCAAGGTGGGCAACTATGTCATCGAGGGCCATGTGCCGGCATCCACGATCAAGCGCATGCTGCGCGAAAAGCCCGCCCTGCGCGGACTGGCTGCACCCGGCATGCCGCTTGCCTCGCCGGGAATGGACGTGCCTGGAAACAAAGACCCGTACGACGTGGTCGCTTTCGACCGCGCCGGAAAAACCCGGGTTTACGAACAGATACGCTGAGTCGCCATCCTCGATTTCGGCGACGGCGCAGCGAAAGTCAGCCGCTGCAGGACGGCGACGGAGTCTTGCGTACGCACATCCACGCGGACGAACGGTCAGCGACCCTTCTTCGTGCCGCCCTTTGCTTTCCCGGCAGTCTGCTTCGCCTGTTTCTCTTCCGGTTTTACGTGGTCGCCGATGACGCCTTTCAGGGGGCAGACCTTGAAGGCAGGGCATTTCTGGCAGCCGGCGACAATGGCGATGGGGCATAGGGTCATTGGATTCTCCTGTGTGTTTGAGCGCGCGGCGGGGGCGGGCTTGAGGGTGGCCGCGCGTTAGGGGGCAATATGGAATTGATTGTAGGCCGCTACGGGCGGGAGTCAATTCTGGCTTTAGAATTTACCCAGCAACCAAGGGAGGAAGGTCCTCCTGCCGGATCAGTAGGAGGTGTCCATGCGCCACAGAATTCTGCCCATCGCCCTGGCGGCTGCCCTGCTCGCCGGCTGCGCCACCGTGACAAACCCTGTCTCGGGCCAGAGGGAACTCACGGTCATGGACGAGCGCAGCGAGATTGCCGAAGGCCGCAAGGCGCACGATGAGGTACTGAAGGAATACGGCGCCTACCCGAACCCCAGGCTGCAGGCTTATGTGAACGAGATCGGCCAGCGGCTGGCGCGCCAGTCCCACCGCAGCAACCTGGCGTGGCATTTCACGGTGCTGGACAGCCCCGAGATCAATGCCTTCGCCCTGCCCGGCGGCTATGTCTATGTCACCCGCGGCCTCATGGCCTATCTGGAAAGCGAGGCCGACCTGGCCGGCGTGATCGGCCACGAGATCGGCCACGTCACCGCCCGCCATGGCGCGCAGCGCGCGACACGGCAGCAGACGGCCGGCCTCGGCGTCCTCGCCGCCACGATCCTGGGTGCAGTGCTGGAAAGCCGCGGCGTCTCCGGGGCAACCGATCTGGCCGGCTCGCTTTCCCAGGGCGTGGCGGCAGGCTACATCGCCTCCTACAGCCGCGAGCAGGAGCTGCAGGCGGACAAGCTGGGTGCCGAGTACCTGGTGCGCATCAACTACGACCCGAAGAACATGGTCGACGTGATTCGCGTGCTGAAGAGCCAGGAACAGTTCGCCGCCGACACGGCGCGCGCCGAGGGGCGCAGTCCGCCGGCCCAGGCTGGCTGGCTCGCCTCGCACCCGAGCAACGACAAGCGCCTGCAGGACATTGTGCAGATTGCCGGCCAGTACAAGGGCAGGTACGCCGACGAGGGCCGCGCCCGCTACCTGAAGGCCATCGACGGCATCACCTTCGGCGAAAGCCGCGCGCAGGGCGTTACGCGCGGGCGCCATTTCTACCACGAGCCGCTGGGCATTGCGCTGACGGCGCCGGAAGGCTGGGGCGTGAAGAACACGCCGGAGGTTGTCGCATTGATCAATGCCGCTGGCGATGCCGGCCTGCTGGTGCATGTGGCGCCGCCCAATGCTGGCAAGACGCATGAGGAGATCATCCGCAACGTCTTCAGGCCCGAGCAGGGACGCACCGAGCGGCTGGCGCTGGGAAGCTTTCCGGCCACGCACTTTGCCGGCGTGGGGAGGAACCGGCAGGGACAGGTGCAAGGTGTCGAGGTCACCGTGGTGACCGGCCCGGCCGGACAGAACTTCCTGCTGATCTATGGTGCCCGGGATGCGCGTTCGCTGCAGCGCGCCCGGGGCAAGCTCAAGGAGGCCGAATCCTCGTTCCGCGCCCTGACCGGTGCGGACATTGCCGCCGCACGTCCTTGGGTACTCAGGACGGCGCCGTACCAGCGGGGCGGTTTCCCGCAGCTTGCGCGGCAGTCGCCCTTGAGCGGCAACGCGGAGCAGCAGCTGCGTCTGATCAACGGCGTCTACGCGGGCGGCGAGCCGCCGCCCGGGCAGCTGGTGAAGGTGGTCGAGTAATGCGCCCCCTGCCAAGCGGCAGGGGGAAGTGATGCTCAGCGGCGGAACAGGTAGCGCAAGGCGTCTTCCTGGCGCGGGTCGATCTCGAGTATCTTGCGGAAGGTATTGAGCGCATCGCCACGGTCACCCGACTCCCAGAATGCCTTGGCAAGGCTGACGTAGGCCTGCAGGTTTTTCGAGTCGTACTTGAGGAACTCCCTGAGCAGGTCGATCGATTCACGGTATTTGCCATCGGAGAAGGCCCGCAATCCGCCGTTCAGCAACTCGCCGACGAGTTCGGATCGCTCCGCGCTGCCGCCGGCGGCCAGGCCCTGTACCAGGGCCCCCAGCCCTTCGCGGAACTGCTGCTGCTCGAGGTAGGCCTTGCCGACGTTCAGCCAGGCGCGGGCATTGCCCGGCTCGAGCTTGAGGAATTCGACGAAGTGGCCGATGGATTCAGCAAAATGGCCGTTCTTGAGCGCATCCGAACCGCCGCCATAAAGCGCCTCGGCAAATACCGGAATCACATCCCGCCCCTTGGGGGAAAGCTCGAATGCTTTCTTGCCGTTGGCGATGGCATCCGTCCAGTTGCCTTTCGCGATGAATGTGCGAGCCGCCCACAAGTAGGCCTGCCAGTATTGGGGATCCTTGAGGATGACCTGCCCGAACTTGTCGAGCGCCTCGTCGTATTTCTTTTCGGAGTAAAGCTGCTCGCCTTCCTTCATCAGGCCGGCAATCTGGTCCTGCAGGGTCAGGCCGGCACAGCCGGTCAGCAGCAGGGATAATCCCAACAACAGGGCCATCCACGTGCGGCGGCGCATCGCAAGTTTCGAGTCCATCGCCGTTCTCCCAGTCTGGTTTTCGAGATGCCAGTTTACTCCTTGTCCTGCCTCTCCCTGCGTGCGATCCCGGGGCGCTGACTGCAGGACGAGCTTGCTTCGCTGCAATGTGAAATATATTCTCCAAGGCGGGGCGCGCTTTTCGTGCGCCGATCACGGCAGGAGGCAAGCCTTGAGTTTCGAGTACGTGTTCTTCGACGAGATGCTGCGCGACCGCTTCGTCGATTTCGCATCAGGCCACGGCATCGCCAGCACGGTGCGCAAGGATGAGATCGAGGGCTACGTCGTCGAGTTGCCCGACGGTATGGCTGACGCCATGCAGGAAGCGATCGACGATGAGTACGAGTCCCTCATGGACGAACAGATGATTCTCGCGGAATCCGACAGTGATATGGTCAGCAACCGGGTCGCCAGCGTCACGGTAACCATGACGGACGGCAGCCGCCGCAGCGTCCGCCTTCCAGCGCCGGTCGCGCGCCTGCTCTTCGAGCGCTTCGCGCCGGAGGAAGTCCATGGGATTGTTTCCGCCATAGCGCAAAGTCTCGAAAACCCGATCGACGGGCCGCTCTGCCGCAAGGCCGGCGAATAGGCCGCGCGGCGCAGGTTGAAGCATGAATCTCGCCTTGCTCCTGACGCGCAGCGCCCGGGCCTATCCGCAGCTGCCGGCCGTGGCGCTGGGCGGTCGCGTGATGCACGATTACGCGGCTTTGGCCGACCGCGCGGCGCGCCTGGCGGCGGGCCTGCGCGAAGGGCTGGGGCTGCAGCCAGGGCAGCGCGTCGCGCTGGTCATGAAGAATTGCCTGCAGTATGTCGAATTGCTCTTTGCCTGCTGGCATGCCGGGCTGTGTGCGGTGCCGATCAACGCCAAGCTGCATCCGCGCGAACTGGAATACATATTTCAGGATACGGAGGCCGGTGCCTGCTTCGTCACGCCCGACCTGTTCGAGGCGGTTGCCGCCGCGCAAGCCGGGGCGACCGCACCGCGGCATGTGATCGACGTTTCCGGCGACGCTTACGCCGTCTTGCTGCGGCATGCGCCGATGGCAATGGCCGTCACCAGGCCGGACGAATTGGCCTGGCTTTTCTACACCAGCGGCACGACCGGCAAGCCCAAGGGCGTGATGCTCACTCACGACAACCTGCTGGCGGCGGCCCTGGGGTACTTTTCCGATGTTGACACCGTCGCGCCGGGCGACGCGATCCTGCATGCGGCGCCGATGTCGCACGGTTCCGGCCTGTACATCCTGCCGCATGTGGCGAAGGCGGCCTGCAACGTGGTGCCGGAATCGGGCGGCTTCGACGAGGCGGAGATCTTCGGCTTGCTGCGCGCGCATCGTGGCATGACGCTGTTTGCCGCGCCGACCATGGTGAAGCGGCTCGTTGTCTACGCCGAGCGGGCGCGGCCGGACAGCGCGAACCTGAAGACCATCGTCTATGGCGGCGGGCCGATGTACGTTGCGGACTGCAAGGCGGCCATGCGTGTGCTCGGCTGCAAGCTGGCGCAAATCTATGGCCAGGGCGAAAGCCCGATGACGATCACGGCGATGGACAAGGCATTGCACGCCGAAGCGTCGCACCCGCGTTACGAGCAAAGGCTGGCCTCGGTCGGGCGGCCCTTCGCCGGCATCGAGGTCTGCGTGGCCGATGCGGACGACGCGCCCCTGCCGGCGGGAGAGGTGGGCGAAGTACTGGTGCGCGGCGCGACGGTGATGGCGGGCTACCTCAACAACCCCGAGGCGACGGCGCAGACCCTGCGCGGCGGCTGGCTGCATACCGGCGACGTCGGTTTTCTCGACGAAGAGGGCTTCCTCACCCTGCGCGACCGCAGCAAGGACGTCATCATCAGTGGCGGCTCGAACATTTATCCGCGCGAGGTGGAGGAAGTATTGCTGCGTCACCCGGCCGTGGCGGAAGCGTCGGTGGTGGGCGTGCCGGATGCGGAATGGGGCGAGATCGTGGAAGCCTTTGTCGTGGCACGGCCCGGGCAGGACATTGCGGCGGCCGAGCTGGACGCTTTGTGCCTGGACCACATCGCCCGCTTCAAGCGCCCGAAGCGTTATATCTTCCTGGAGGCCCTGCCCAAGAATGCCACCGGCAAGGTGCTGAAAACCGAGTTGCGCCGGCGCCAGTGACGGTGCAAGATATTCGCCCCGAGGATAAATCCCAAGCAGTGACAGGCACTTGGGAGGCGGACGAGGTTGACGTTGACGTCAACGTAAGTTAGATTGCCTCCTTCTACCAGTCATCCCGACGCTGCGAGACTGCCCATGACCGATTTGAGCGTGAGCCAGAAGATCACTGCCTACAAGCCGCAGCACAAGGTGCGGCTTGTCACCGCCGCATCCCTGTTCGACGGCCACGACGCCTCGATCAACATCATGCGGCGCATCCTGCAGGCGACGGGCGCCGAGGTGATCCACCTCGGCCACAACCGCTCGGTCGAGGAGATCGTCACCGCCGCGCTGCAGGAGGACGTGCAGGGCATCGCGGTGTCCTCCTACCAGGGCGGCCACGTCGAGTACTTCAAGTACATGGTCGATTTGCTGAAAAGCCGCGGCGGAGAAGGCATCAAGGTCTTCGGCGGCGGCGGCGGGGTCATCATTCCGGCAGAGATTCGCGAACTGCACGATTACGGTGTGGCGCACATCTACTCCGTCGAGGATGGCCAGAAGATGGGCCTGCAGGGCATGATCAACGACATGGTCGCGCAATGCGACCTCGATCCGGCCAAGGGCGCGCCGCAGGATCTGCAGGCCGCCGCAGGGGGCGACCGCCGCCAACTGGCGCGTCTCATCACCGCGCTGGAGAACGGCGCCGCCCCGGAGGTCCTGCGCAAGGAACTGATGGAACGCGCCGCGAAGGTCGTGGTGCCGACGCTGGGCATTACCGGCACCGGCGGTTCTGGCAAGAGCTCGCTCACCGACGAGTTGATCCGCCGCTTCCGCCTCGACCAGAACGACACCCTGAAGATCGCCGTCATCGCTGTCGATCCCTCGCGCAAGCGCACCGGCGGCGCGCTGCTCGGCGACCGCATCCGCATGAATGCGATCAGCCACCCGAACATCTACATGCGC
>CAVPHH010000008.1:0-108732 GCA_963704195.1 uncultured beta proteobacterium
CTGGCCCCACCCGTAGGTCGGGCTTCAGCCCGACAGCGGCCGTTGTCGGCCTGAAGGCCGACCTACATTGCTATCTGGCTGACGTTCATTGCTAATCAGGTTTGGAAAAGAGGACTGCGGACGCCTTTAGCTAGAGCTCGGCAATCAGCCGCGCCATGCGTTCGCGGGTCGCGGCGTCCGGCAGGCGGCCGAGGCCCGCCTGCATATTGTCGAGCAGGTGCTTGGGTTTGCTGGTCGCCGGGATGGCGCAGGTCACGGCCGGGTGGCCGAGGATGAACTTGAGGAAGAATTGCGCCCAGCTCGCGCAGTCGATGTCGGCGGCCCACGGCGGCAGTGCCTTGCCGCTGACCTTGTCGAACAGTCCGGCGCGGGCGAAGGGCCGGTTCACCAGCACGGCGATCCCCTTCTCCTGCGCCAGCGGCAGCAGCCGTTGCTCGGCTGTGCGCTCGATGATGGAATAGTTGAACTGCACGAAGTCGATGTCTTCGCTCGCCATCACCTGCGCCAGTTCGTCGTAGGCGCTTTCGGTGTAATGGGTGATGCCGATGTAGCGTATCCGTCCCTGCGCCTTCCATTCGCGCAGCGTCTTGAGCTGGGTCTTCCAGTCCGAAAGGTTGTGCACCTGCATCAGGTCCATCTGCTTCGTGCGCAGGCGCCGGAACGATTCCTCCATCTGGCGCATGCCGGCGTCGCGCCCCGTGGTCCACACCTTGGTGGCGACGAACAGCCGGGTGGTGACGCCCAGATCGGCGGCGAGGTCGCCGATCACGCTTTCCGCCTCGCCGTACATGGGCGAGGAATCCACCACGCGGCCGCCCTGCTCGGCAAACAGCTTGAGCACCTCGCGCTGGGCGCTGCGCGCTTCGGCGGCGGCGCCGACGTTGAAGGTCCGCGACGAGCCCATGCCGATTGCCGGCAGCGCTTCGCCGGTCTTCGGGATCTTGCGCATGAGTTGGGACGGAGCGGCGGCAAACGCCGGCGGCATCAGCGCGGCGGCCGCGGCGCCGGCAGCCAGGCGGAGCACGTCGCGGCGGGAGGGGGAGCGGGGATGGTCCATGGCTGAAGAATAGACCTTATTTGTCCAGGCGGGAAAGTGCCGCCTGGCGGCGGCCAAGCCAGACAGACACCGCGGCCCAGGCGAGCGCGATCGGCACGGCGACCCAGGCGATGGCGGCAAGCCCCAGCCCGAGCGACCTTGAGGCCGGTAAACAGCCAGCCGGCCAGCGCGTCGCCGCCGCGATAGACCAAAGTGTCGAGCGCGTTCTTGGCCTTGTACTTGGCCTCGCGGTCCACCACGGTATAGAGCATCTCGCGCGCCGGCCGCGTGATGGCGTAATCGCCGGCGCGGCGCAATACCTGGAAAGCGGCCAGCGCCGCGAGCACCGGGGTGAGCGCCAGCAGGGCAAAGCCGAGGGCCGACAGCAGCGGCACCAGCGCCAGCGAGCCGGCGACGCCCAGGCGGGTGAGCAAGCGCGATGTGATCAGGACCTGGGTCAGCACCGTGAGGGTGTTCACCGCCAGGTCGAGCAAGGCAAAGAAGCGCGTGCGTTCGGCCGCACTGCCGAACGACTGCGCCACGATGTGCGCCTGCTCGAAGTAGAGAAAGGTTCAACAGGGTGGTGAACAGCAGCATGAACAAGGCAACGCCGAGCAGGTAGGGCGAGCGCAGGATCAATGTCAGCCCGGCGAGGATCGAGCCGCCGAGCGCGGCCTGCTCGCCCTGTGCCTGCACGCCCTGTGCCTGCGCGGCCTGTCCGTCTTGTGGCGCCGAGGCTTTCCGCTCAGACCACAGGCCGAGCTGGCGCACGCACAGCACCGCGCCGGCCAGCAGCAGCGCCGAGACCAGCAGCAGATTCATCGGCCCGATGGGCACCACCAGCAACGCCGTGAGCGAAGGCCCGGCAATCGCCCCGGCCGTGCCGCCGGCGGCGATCAGGCCGAACAGGCGCTTGCCCTGCGCGCTGCTGAATATGTCGACCATGAAGCTCCAGAACACCGACACCACGAACAGGTTGAAGACGCTGGCCCAGATGAAGAAAGCCCGCGCCGCGACCTCGCGCCAGCCCTCGACCTGGAAGGCGCCATAAAACAGCAGCAGATTGAGCATGAAGAAGCCGTACACCAGCGGCAGAAAGCGCCGCCGCGGCAGGCGGGAAGTGATGTAGCCGAACAGCGGCACGGCGGCCAGCATGGCGACGAAGGTGCCGGTGAACACCCACGGCAGCTTGGCGATGCCGCCGGCAATGCCCATTTCGTCGCGCACGGGCCGCAGGATGTAATAGCTCGCCAGCAGGAGGAAGAAATACGCGAAGGCCCAGGCGACGGCAGCGCCTTCGCCGGGTTCCAGCTTCAGCCATTTCATGAAACGTTAACGCATGCCGGATTCCATCGCCGCCCTTTTTCCAGTCCTGATTACCAATGAATCTCAGCCAACCTTGCATGCTTGGCGCCAATCGACAGGTCTCCCCCTTTGCAAAGGGGGGAGACATGCCATGGACGCATCCAACTCCTGTTGAGTGTCGTGGGTAATCAGGTTTTCAGTTGTACCGGCTTTTTCTTCGCCGTACCGCGGAGGCTGACTTTCCGCGGCTGCAACCCAGGCTTCAGGCCTCATGCCTTAGCCACGCCTGCACCGAAGGCCTTGCCCACTGGACTTGCACGTAGCGCTTGAGATTCTCCGGCACGGCGTCGCCGTGGGCGACCATGCGGTTCAGCGTCAGGGCGAGCTCGGTGTCGGCGATGCACCAGTCTCCGAAGAGGTTGTCCGCGCCCGCGCCGATCAGGCTGGCGGCGACGCGGATCAGCTTGTCCGCCGCGGCGCGCCCCGCCTCCGTGAGGGGCTTGCACACGGCTGACTTGAAGATGATGGTGGTCGGCCGTTCCTCGCGCAGCGCCATGAGGTCGCTGCGGAACCACGCCTGCAACTGGCGGGCGCGGGCGCGCCGTTGCACGTCGGCAGGGTACAGCGGCGGGTGCGCCGGCGCGGGAAAGGCGTCTTCCAGGTATTCGATGATCGCCGAGGATTCGGCCAGGGCGAAGTCGCCCTGCACCAGGGCCGGCACCTTGGCGGTGAGGGACAGCTTCTCGTAGGCGGCATCCTGATGCTGCTTCGCCTTGAGGTTGACGGGCTTCAGCGCGAAGGGCAGCCGCTTTTCCTTCAGCGCGACATAGACCCACATGGCGTAGGGGCTGAAGAAATTGCTGTCGATGTAGAGAACAGGTTTGTTATCCATGGGGTTTCAAATCCTCCTGGAACCGAACTGAATCATGCTGCGCCGGGCTGCGTCACTTCTTCATGTCGGACTTCATCTCGACCATGATCACGTTCGTCGGCAAGTCGCCGATGTTGTTGCCCACATGCGTCTGTGCTTCCGAATACAGGACATCCCCCGCCTTGAACTCCCGCATGATGACTTTCCCATCCGGCAGGCTGATTTTGCGCTTGAACGGCGAGAGCGCGTACAACACGAAAGCGGGATGATAGTGCTGATGCGTAATATCGCCCGGCCGATCGCGATACTCGAGCACCCGCACCCGCTCGTTCTCGAACAGCACCTTGTATTTGTCGCCATCCGTTTTGACGGGATCTTCCGCCAGCGCAGTCAATGAAGCCAGCGAAAACGCCATGATGAAAAATATACGCAACATGTCTTGTCTCCCGATGATGGGTTGCGGCACTGACCACGAAAATCGGGCTGCTCGCCATGCCGGGCAGCGGCAGCCTGCTGTGAATCGGCCAACACCGGCGTCGCATTGCCGGCAGGACAGCCAGCATACTCTTTATACTTAAAATGGTTGCGGCTTGAGCCGGATTGTTGCCTTGCAGGCTGGAGGTCGGCTGCGGCAGTGGAACCGCAGCAGCGGCCAGCCAACTACAATTGGCGTTTTCCCGCACCGAATCCCATGACCATCCAGTGGTTTCCCGGCCACATGACCTCGGCGCGCAAGGAAGCCGCCAAGACCCTGGCGCTGACCGACGTGGTGATCGAGGTCTGCGACGCGCGCCTGCCCGAGGCGAGCAGCAACCCGATGATCCGCGAGCTGCGCCTGCACCGCCAGCGCCCCTGCCTCAAGCTGCTCAACAAGGCCGACCTGGCCGACCCGGCGGCGACCCAGGCCTGGCTCGATTTCTACAACCGCCAGCCCGACGTCAAGGCGGTGGCCCTCTCCTGCAAGAAGCCGGGCGATGCCGCGCGCGTGCCCGCCCTGTGCAAGACCCTGGCGCCGCACCGCAACGACACCTTCAAGCCGCTGCGCATGCTCATCATGGGCATCCCCAACGTCGGCAAGTCGACCCTGATGAACGCGCTGCTCAAGCGCCGCGTCGCCGCCGTCGGCGACGAGCCGGCGGTGACCAAGATGCAGATGAGCGCCGACCTCAGTCCGACGATGAGCGTCACCGACACGCCCGGCCTGATGTGGCCGAAGATCGCGCACGACAGCGACGGCTTCATGCTGGCCGCCAGCCACGCCATCGGCCGCAATGCCGTCATCGATTCGGAAGTGGGGATTTTCCTGGCCGGGCTGCTGCTGCAGCGCTACCCGGCCCAGCTCGCTGCGCGCTACGGCATCGCCGTCGACGACTTGGACGGTGTCAGCGCCGTCGAAGCCATCGCGAAAAGGCGCGGCTGCATCACCCGGGGCCGCCACGCCGGCGAACTTGATCTGGAAAAGGCCGCGATGATCCTGCTCACGGATTACCGCGGCGGGAAGCTGGGGCGGATCAGTTTGGAGACGCCGGAGAGCCGGACGAAGATGCTGGCGGCGGGAAAAAACAATTCGAGCGAATGAACTCGCCGTACTGTGGGGACTGACATTTCAGTCAGGGATATTTCAGCTTGGGCCGGTAATCGGCCTCGGCGGGCGCGGCATGGGAACTGCGCGGCAACGACCTGATCCGGCGCGTCTACCTCGGCGAGGCGATTGCTGACTAGCGACAGGACAGGGGATTCAGAGCTTGCCGACCAGCCGTTGCAGCCGGGGCAGCAAATCCGGAAGTTCCTTGCTAACCGTCTTCCAGACGATTTCCGTATCGATGTCGAAGTAGCCGTGAATCAGCCGGTTGCGCATGGACACGATGGCGCCCCAGGGAATGTCCTGGGAAGTGGCCTGGGTTTCCTCCGAAACCTTGCCGGCGGCCTCGCCGACGACCTCGATGGCGCGAACCACGGCAAAGAGCAGCATGCGATCCGAATCCAGATCGGGGCGCTGCCGACCGGACATGAACTGAGCGACGGTATCCGTTGCATCGATCATGTGCCGGATTCGCGCCACATCCTCAGCGCGCATACTGCACCTCCGCGCTGCACACCACGTCCTCACGGAAATAGCGGCTCAGGTCACGTGCAGTGCGCAAATCCACCCGGCGTCCGCCGAGTAGCGCGGAGAGTTCCGCTTCCAGGTTCGCCACGCCGATGAGTCCTGGCTCCTGACCAGGCTCGAACTCCACCAGCAAATCCACGTCGCTGTCCGGGCGTGCGTTGCCCTTCAGCAGTGAGCCGAACAAGGAAAGCTTGAGAATGCGATGCTGCCGGCAGAGTTGAGCCAGAACATCGGCATCCAAAGGCAATCGGTCACCCACGCGCGTTGTACTCCTTCTATCCATACGTTCGACAAGGATGACAGATTGTATCCGTACCCAGCTTGACTGGCGAGAAATGCAGTCCCCGCAGGACGGCGAGCTTTGTAGGGGCGGCTCCCACGCCGCAGAATCTGCGGTTGCTATCGCGGCGTGGAACGCCGCTCCCACAGCAGTAAATCAATCCTCGAACGGCAACCCCACGTAATTCTCCGCCAGCGTCGTGCGCCCGGCAAGGGAATGCACGACGTAATCCAGCTCGGCATCCAGCGCGCGCTGCTCGAAGGGATTGGTGTCGGGGAAGGTGTGCATCAGCATGGTCATCCACCAGGAGAAGCGCTCCGCCTTCCACACGCGGCGCAGGCAGCGCGCTGAATAGTGGTCGATGCCCGCCTTGCTGCCGCCGTAGAATTCGATCAGCGCATGCGCCAGGTAGCGCACATCGCTGGCGGCGAGGTTGAGGCCCTTGGCGCCGGTCGGCGGCACGATGTGGGCGGCGTCGCCGGCGAGGAACATGCACCCGAAGCGCATCGGCTCGGCTACGAAGCTCCTCAGCGGCGCGATGCTCTTCTCGATCGACGGGCCCGTGACGAGCTGCTCGTTCCCCTTTGCGTCGAGGCGAAGGCGCAACTCGTTCCAGAACTTGTCGTCCGACCAGTCCTCCACCTTCTCCGTCAGCGGCACCTGCACGTAATAGCGGCTGCGCGTGTGCGAACGCATGCTGCACAGGGCAAAGCCCCGCCCGGTCTTGGCATAGATCAACTCCGGTGAAACCGGCGGCGTATCGGAGAGCAGGCCGAGCCAGCCGAAGGGATAGACGCGCTCGAAATTTGTAATGGCATTCTGCGGCACGCTGGCGCGGCACACGCCGTGGTAGCCGTCGCAGCCGGCGATGAAATCGCATTCGATCTCGTGCGAGACGCCATCCTTGACGTAACGCACGCGCGGACGCTCCGTGCCGAAGTCGTGCACGCTGACGTCCTTCGCTTCGTAGACCGTCTTCAGCCCGGCGGCGGCGCGGGCGTCCATCAGGTCCCTGGTGAGTTCCGTCTGGCCGTACACCATCACCTGCTTGCCGCCGGTGAGGCCGTGCAGGTCGATGCGGTGGCGGACACCCTCGATGAGCAGGTCGAAGCCCTCGTGTGGCAGGCCCTCGGCATGCATGCGCGCACCGACCCCCGCCTCGTCGAGCAGATCGACGGCGACCTGCTCGAGCACGCCGGCGCGGATGCGCCCGAGCACGTAGTCCCCCGTCTGCGCTTCGAGGATGACGGCGTCGACGCCGGCCTTGGCAAGCAGTTGGCCAAGGATGAGGCCCGCGGGGCCGGCGCCGATGATGGCAACTTGTGTTCTCATGCCTGCCTCCAGTTTGATAAGGTCTGGATTGTTTGGTTTCCACCATTCTACGCCAGAATCCGGCGTGGCATGAGGGTACGCCCTCCAGCCGTCCGCGTCGGCTATTCGAGCCTGAGCGCCTTGATGGCGTTCTGCTTGAGGATCAGGTCGTGCACCTCGGGCTTGAAGCCGGCATCCCTGAAATCCTTGATCCAGCGGTCCGGCGAGATCAGGGGGTAGTCCGAACCGAAGAGCATCTTGTGCTTGAGCTGGCCGTTGGCGTATTGCACCAGTTGCGGCGGGAAATACTTCGGCGACCAGCCCGACAGGTCGATGTACACATTGGGCTTGTGCAGGCACACCGACAGCGCCTCGTCCTGCCAGGGCCAGGAGGGATGCGCCAGGATGACGGTCATGTCGGGAAAGTCGGCAGCGACATCGTCCAGGTACATGGGGTTGGAATACTTGAGTCGCAGCCCGCCGCCGCCCGGCATGCCCGTGCCGATGCCGCTATGGCCGGTATGGAAGATGGCCGGCAGCTTGTGCTCGGCGATCACTTCATAGAGCTGGTAGGCCATGCGGTCGTTCGGCATGAAGCCCTGCACGGTCGGATGGAACTTGAACCCCTTGACCACGCCGTCCTTGAGCAGGGCGCGCGCCTCGCGCACGCCCATCTTGCCCTTGTGCGGATCGATGCTGGCGAAGGCAATCATCATGTCGCTGTTCTCGCGCGCGGCATCGACGACTTCTTCGTTGGGGATGCGCTTGTTGCCGATCTGGAACTCGGAGTCGACCGTGAACATCACCAGGCCGATCTTGCGCTCGCGGTAGAAGGCAACGGTTTCCGCGATGGTCGGGCGCTTGCCGGCCTTGAAGTATTTGCTCGAGGCCTCCTCGAAGGGCTTCCAGGCCTCGTCCGGTTCCTGGCGGCAGGACACCTCGGCATGGGTGTGCACATCGATGGCGATCAGTTCATCAAGCTTCAACTTCTTCACCCCTTCCGTGAGCTTTGCCAGTCGGCCAGGCTCTGGCCCTTCCCGACCAGTTCCACCAGCAGTTGCGCCGGCTGCCAATGCATCGGGCCGAAAAGCTTTTGATACTTGAGCATGCCATCGAGCAAGGTTTTCAGGCCGATGGTGTCGGCGTAGAACATCGGCCCGCCGCGATAGCGCGGGAAACCATAACCGGCGGTCCACACCACGTCGATGTCGCTTGCGCGAATCGCCACGCCCTCCTCGAGGATGCGCATGCCCTCGTTGAGCAGCGGATACAGGCAGCGCTCGACGATTTCCTGCGGGCTGTGTTCGCGCTGCGGCACGTTCAGCTTGCCGGCGCGATCCTTGAGGATGGCGAGGGCCTCGGGATCGTCGTAGCGCTTGCGGTCGCCCGCCTCGTAGCGATAGTAGCCCTTGCCGTTCTTCTGGCCCAGGCGACCGGCTTCCGACCAGGGCGACATCGGCCTGGTAATAGCTCGGATCCGGCGGAAAGCGTTCGGCGTTCGCCTTGTGCACATTCACGCCGATGTCGACCCCTGCCATGTCGAACACGGCAAGGATGCCCATGGCCATGCCCCATTGTTCAAGCGCGGAATCGATCTGGCGCGGCGTGGCGCCCTCCAGCACCATGCGCTCGGCCTCGCGCGCATAGCCTTCCATCATGCGGTTGCCGATGAAGCCGTAGCACACCCGCGCCAGCACCGGCGTCTTGCGCAAGGGCTTGGCCAGATCCATGACCGTGCGGATGGTTTCGGCCGACGTGTCTGCGGTGCGCACCACTTCCAGCAGCGGCATGACATTCGCAGGCGAGAAAAAGTGCATGCCGATGACGTCGCCCGGACGCGCGGTGGCGCGGGCGATCTCGTCGATGTCGAGCGTGGAGGTATTGCTGGCCAGCACGGCGCCGGGCTTGGCCACCTTGTCCAGCCGGGCAAAGATATCCTTCTTCAGCGCCATGTCCTCGAACACCGCTTCGATGACGACGTCGGCGTCCTTCAGGTCGGCGTAGTCGAGCGATGTCTTGATCAGGCCCATGCGCCTGGCCTTGTCCTCGGCCGTGATGCGCCCGCGCTTGACCATGGATGCATACGTCCGGTCGACGCCGGCGAGGCCACGATCCAGCGCCTCGCGGCTGGCATCGATCATGACGACGGGCAGGCCGGCATTGGCGAAGCAGATGGCGATGCCGCCGCCCATGGTGCCTGCGCCGATGATGCCGCCCTTTTCCACCTTGCGCGCCCTGGCCTCGGCCGGCAGGTCGGGCACGCGGCGGGTTTCGCGGTCGGCGAAAAAGGCATGCACCGCGCCGCGGGCTTCATCCGTCACCTTGGCCTGGTTCACCAGTTCGGTTTCCAGTTCGAGTCCGCGCTCGAACGGCAGCGACAGGCTGGCCTGCACCGCCTTGATGGCGGTGAGCGGCGCTGTTCGATTCGGGTATTGCCGCGCGGCCTGGGCAGACATGCGCGCAAGGATTTCATCGCTGCACGTGGTGGCATCGACACTGCGCTCCGACGTGCGGCGCGGTCCCTTGCCCGCCGCGACCAGCTGACCGGCGTAATCCAGCGCAGCCTGGCGCAGGTCGCCTTCCAGCACCGCGTCGAGAAAGCCCCACTCCGTGGCAACGGTGGCGTCGACAGGCTTCGCGTCGAGAATCATCTGCAGCGTCTTCTCCACGCCAATCAGACGCGGCATGCGCTGCGTGCCGCCGGCGCCCGGAATGATGCCCAAGGTGACTTCCGGCAGGCCGAAGCGCGTGCGCGGCGCGGCAACCCGATAGTGGCAGGCCAGCGCGATTTCGAGGCCGCCGCCCATCACCGTGCCGTGCATGGCTGCGACCACGGGAACATCCAGTTGCTCGAGCCGTCCGAACAGCCGGCGATAGGACTCCTCCTGGGGCGGCCCGGAAAACTCGCCGATGTCTGCGCCGGAAAAAAAGGTACCGCCTTCGCAGGCCAGCACCACGGCCTGAACGCCCTGCATCTGCGTCAGATCGTCCAGAGCAGCATTCAGGTCGCGGCGCACGGCCGCATTGATGGTGTTGACCGGCGGATTGCTCACCGCAAGCAAGGCAATGTTGCCATGCTTGCCGAGTTGGACCAGACGAGATTCGCTCACAAGACCCCCAGACAGGAAAGGATGATAATGACTATTTGGTCAATATTGAACGAAACAGTCAATAATGTCAATATACGCCCCATGCGATCCGACCAGACCAAGCTCCCCACACCCGTTCGAACCGATCCCAGGCGCGACCGTACCCGCGACGCCCTGCTGCGTGCCGGCCAGCGCCTGTTCGCCGAGCGCGATGTCGACGGCGTCAGCGTGGACGAGATCGTCGAAGCGGCAGCAGTCGCCAAGGGCAGCTTCTACAATCACTTCACCGACAAGGGCGTATTCGCCCGCGAGATCGCGGCCGAAGTGCGTCGCGACGTGGAACTGCTCGTCAGCCAGGCCAATGCCGGGATCGACGACCCGGCGATGGACGTGTCACGTGCGCTCTGCGTCTTCATCCGCTTCGCCGTGGAGCATCGCGATCGCGCCCGCACGCTGTGGCGCTTGAACACTGGCGCCACCCTGGCGGATGCGCCGATCAACCGCGGCTTGCGCGAAGTCGTCCAGCGCGGCATCCAACGCGACATCTTCAAGCACGTCAACGTGGAAACGGGCGTCTTGCTGGTGATGGGCAATTTCGTCATCACGCTGCGTCACATATTCGACGATCGCACCCGGAAAGGTCCCGGGCAAATCGCGCCGCTCATGGCCTCCGGCCTGTTGAGAAGCCTGGGGGTGTCGGCTGCTCGCGCCGCCAAACTCGGTGAGGCGGCTGCCCGGGAAATATTGGGCTGAATGCTGCCTGCAGGCCAGATTAATTAATCCTTGCCTAAGCCACTATCGCATCTGCGAAGGCGATGCGCCCTAAGCCGCGGGAAACACTTCGGTGTCGATTTCCTGCTGTGTGGCGGCGTTGTAGCGCGGACCCGCGACAGAGTGTTGGTTGATGAGCGCATCCAGCCGGTCGGCCAGGCTGCGGTCCAGCTTGACGGCGGCGCCCCCCGCATTCTCGTCCAGATGCGCCGGATTCCGCGTGCCGAACAGCGGAATGACGTTGTCGCCCCTGGACAGAAGCCAGGCCAGTGCGAGCTGCGCCATGGTGCACCCGGCCATGCCGGCAATGCGGCTGTATTCAGTCAGCAAACCGAGGTTCTGCGCGTAGTTGGCCGCTTCGAAGCGCGGCATCTGGCGACGGATGTCCTTCTCTTCAAGTTCCCTGTCGGGATCGCGCAGCGTGCCGGTGAGGTAGGCACGGGCGAGCGGGCTGAAGGCAACGAAGGCCACGCCCAGTTCGCGGCAGGCGTCCAGCGCGGCGATCTCCGGGTTGCGCGTCCACAACGAATACTCCGATTGCAGGGCAGCGATCGGATGCACGGCATGGGCACGGCGCAGCGTGGCGGCGGAAACTTCGGACAGGCCGATGTTCCTCACCTTGCCCGCACGCACCAGGTCGGCCAGGGCGCCGACGCTGTCTTCGATCGGCACCTGCTTGTCCCAGCGGTGCAGGTAGTAGAGATCGATGACGTCCGTCTGCAGCCGCTGCAGGCTTTCCTCGCAAGTGCGCTTGATCGTGGCGGGCCGGCCGTCGATGACGCGCTTGCCGTTTACCCCGGTCATGCCGCACTTGCTGGCAAGGAAGATAGTCTGGCGGTGCGGCTTCAGCACGCGCCCAAGCAGCGCCTCATTTTTTCCGAAGCCATACAGCGCCGCCGTGTCGAAATGCGTGATGCCGCAATCGAGGGCGTGCAGCAGCAGGGCCTCTGCCGCCTCGGGTTGAGGCGGCGTGCCATAGGCATGGCTGAGGTTCATGCAACCCAGGCCGAGGGCCGAGACCCCGCTATCGCCTATGCGGCGAGATGGCATTTCATAGCCTCAGCACGAACAGCGTGATGACGGGGAAGGCCACCAACACGGCGACACGCGCCAGGTCGCTCGCCACGAAGGGCCAGACGCCGGCATAGGTTTCGCGAATGGAGATGCCAGGCGCCATCGACTGGATGACGAAGAGGTTCATCCCCACCGGTGGTGTGATCAGTCCGACCTCGACCACGATCAGTACCAGGATACCGAACCAGATGGCCGTTTCCTCCGGCGGCAGGCCGAAGTCGAGGCCGGACACCATGGGGAAGAAGATCGGGATGGTGAGCAGGATCATCGACAGCGAATCCATCACACAACCGAAGACAAGGTAGAAGAGCAGGATGACCCACAACACCGCGTAGGGGCTGAAGCCCTGGTCGCCAACCCAGGTGGCCAGTTCCTGCGGCAGTTGCGACAGGGCGAGGAAACTGTTGTAGGCCGCTGCGCCGAGCACGATCATGAACACCATGCCCGTCGAGCCGGCGGTGGCTTCCAGCGCGCGTAGCACCTTCTCGCCCTTCAGACCGCCATTTTTCCAGGCCAGCAGGCCAGTGGCCACGGCGCCGACCGCCGCACCCTCGGTCGGCGTGAAGATGCCAGTGTATATGCCGCCGATGACGACGATGAAGATCAGCACCACTGGCCACACCTCACGCAGTGCGCGCATGCGCTCCGGCCACGGTACTGGATCGATCTGTCCGGCCGACTTGGGGGAAACACGCACATAGATGCCGATCACCAGCATGTAGCCCAAGGCGGCCAGGATGCCTGGTACGAAGGCAGCGGCGAACATCTTGGCGATGTTCTGCTCGGCCAGGATGGCATAGATCACCAGCACGATGGAAGGCGGGATGAGGATGCCCAGCGTGCCGCCGGCCGCCAGGGCCCCGGTGGCCAGGGCGCCGGAATAGCCGGCGCGGCGCAGTTCGGGCAGCGCCACCTGGCCCATGGTGGCCGCCGTGGCCAGCGAGGAGCCGCAGATGGAGCCGAATCCGGCGCAGGCGCCGATCGCCGCCATGCCGACGCCGCCCTTGCGATGGCCGATGAAGGCTTCCGCCGCCTTGAACAGCGCGCGCGACATGCCGCCTAGCGCGGCAAACTGCCCCATCAGAAGGAACAGCGGCACGATAGAGAGTGAATGCGTGGAGAAAGTGCCGTAGGTCAGGGTCTTCATCTGCTGCACCAGCGGCATGTAGTTGCCGTAGACCAGCCAGGAGCCCGTCAGCCCGATCAGAAGCATGGTCAGGCCGATCGGCACGCGCAGGAATATCAGCACCAGCAGGACGGGAAAGGACCATGCGGCAAGGTAGAGCGGATCCATCAGTGCCCCCCATCCGTCACGGTATGCTCGGGATGGGCCTCGACCAGCTTGAGGGATTCGAGCAGGCGCCAGGCATAGGCGACGCAACCGAAGGCCGCCGGAGCGAGCGACGCGACGTAACCCCACCAGACCGGCATCTGCAGGATGAAGCTGACCTCGCCGTTGGCGCGGTACTCGATGGTCATCAATCCCATGCGCCAGACCAGCAGCAGCCAGACCAGCAACATCAAAGCATCAGCCGCGACGATGAGGATGCGCTGCATGGGCGCGGGGTAGCTGTGCCAGAACATGCCGACATCGGCATGGCTGCGCTTGAGGTGGCACAGGGGCAGAAAGCAGAATACGGCGAGCGCGGTGCCGGCTTCGACAAGTTCAAAATCGCCCGGCACCGGGCCAAGGCCTGCAAAGCTCAGCGTGCGGCCGGCAATACTGATAACGCTCATGATGGCCAGCAACGTCAGTACCAAGCCGCCGAACCAAGCCAGGTAACGGCTCACGTCGTAGATGAACTTGCTCATAGGTTACAGCCGATCCAACGGCACAGCGGCTGCAAGGCCGCCGTACCGGTCAGGAGGAAAGGTGGAAGTTTTATTTCTTCGAGTACTTGGCGATCAAAGCCTCGGCCTCGGCTGCGAGCTTCGGCCCATCGATGCCCTTGGATGCCACCTCCTTGTACCAGACACCGCGCACACCAGCGGCCGTACGCCGCCAAGTCTGGGTTTCAACGGCATCGAGCATGTGGACCTTGTTGCCAGCCTTCTGCGCCAACGACAGGCCGACCTTGTCGCCCGCATCCATGGCGTGGCCGAACAATGCAGCAGTCTCAGCCCCACTGTTGGCGTCGATGACCTTCTTCAGGTCTGCCGGCAACTTGTCGTAGGCGCCCTTGTTCATCGCCACCACGAAGGTCTGGGTGTACAGCCCCTGATCGCCGGCGAAGCCGGTATGGTTCTTGACAATCTGCTGCACCTTCAGGGCCGGCACTACTTCCCAGGGAATAGTCGTGGCACTGATGACGCCCTTGGACAGCGCTTCGCTGACCGCCGGTACCGGCATGCCGACCGGGGTGGCGCCAAGCTGCTCGAGCATGATGTTGGTGATGCGCGATCCGCCGCGCACCTTCACGCCCTTCAGATCCTCAAGCTTGGTGACCGGGTCCTTGCTGTGGATCAGGCCGGGGCCATGCACATGCACCGCGATGACCTTGACGTCCTTGAACTCGTCCATCGCGTACTTCTCGACGTATTCCTGGAAGGCGCGGGAAGCCGGCTCGGCCAGGCCGCTGCTGAAGGGCAGCTCGAACACCTCGGATTTCGGGAAACGGCCGGGGGTGTAGCCGAGCACGGTCCAGACAATGTCGGCGACGCCGTCCTTGGCCTGGTCGAACAGCTCTGGCGGCTTGCCACCGAGTTGCATGCTCGGGAACTGCTGGATCTTGATGCGCCCGCCGCTCTCCTTCTCGACCTTCTGCGCCCAGGGCGTGATGGCTTTCGAGGGAATCGTCGCCTGCGGTGGCAGGAACTGGTGGAAACGCAGGGTCACATCCGCGGCGGACGCCGCTTGCCACATAACGATGCCTATCGCGGCGGCCATCATTTTGCTGATGAGCTTCATTGTTGTCTCCTTCTTTGGTTGATGGATGGTAAAGCGATCAAGCGCCATGCAACTGCTGTTCAAGCTGGTGCAGCGTACGGTAGCAAGGCAGCACCTGTGCAACGCTGGCTATAGGCTCTCTGTTGTCGCGGATGGCAGCAAAAAACTCGCGGTCCTGCAGTTCGATGCCGTTCATCGATACGTCGACTTTGGATACGTCGATCTTGTTGTCCTTGCCGTCGACAAGGTCGTCGTAACGCGCAATGTAGGTGCCGCTGTCCCCAATATAGCGGAAGAAGGTACCCAGCGGCCCCTCATTGTTGAAGGACAGTGACAGCGTGCAGATCGCCCCGGTGCTCGCCTTCAGCTGGATCGACATGTCCATGGCGATGCCCAGCGTCGGATGGATCGGCCCCTGCAGGGCGTTGGCCTGGACGATCTCGCCACCCGCCTGGTAGGCGAACAGGTCAACGGTATGCGCGGCGTGATGCCACAACAGATGGTCGGTCCAGCTGCGCGGCTGCCCCAGCGCGTTCATGTTGCTGCGACGGAAGAAGTAGGTCTGCACGTCCATCTGCTGGATGGCGAGATCGCCCGCCTGGACTTTGCGGTGCACCCACTGGTGGCTGGGATTGAAGCGTCGCGTGTGGCCGCACATGGCGACCAGTCCGGTTTGTTTCTGCATCGCCACCACCGCCTCGGCGTCCTTCAGGCTGTCGGCCAGCGGGATTTCCACCTGCACATGCTTGCCGGCCTGCAGGCACTGGATGGCCTGGGCCGCGTGCATCTGCGTCGGCGTGCACAGGATGACCGCATCGATCTCCTTCAGCGCCAGGCTGTCGGCCAGATCGGTGGTGGCGTGGCCGATGCCGTACTTGTCGGCCACTTCCCGGGTTTTGTCCAGCTCGCGGCTGACCAGCGACACCACCTCGACGCCGTCGATCAACTTGATGGCATCGAGGTGCTTGATGCCGAAGGCGCCGGCGCCGGCCAGGGCAACCTTGATCGTCCTGCTCATCGGCTATTCTCCAGAATCAGGTGGCCGACCGCCGTGTTCGAGGCGGGCACATGATAGAAACGGTGTGCCACTTTCGGCGCTGCGTTGTCAAATTCGTCACTCATTGCCCCGCGGGCAATGAGCCACATGACCAGTTCAATGCCCTCCGAGCCGGCTTCGCGTACATAGTCGATATGGGGCATGCGCGAGAGCCCTTCCGGATCGGCAATCAGCCTGTCGAGAAAGGCCGTATCGAACTCACGGTTGATGAGGCCGGCGCGCGGCCCCTGCAATTGGTGGCTCATGCCGCCGGTGCCCCAGATCTGCACGTTGAGGGGCGCATCGAACGACTCGACGGCCTTGCGGATGGCGCGGCCGAGGTTGAAGCAGCGGCGCCCCGAGGGCACCGGATACTGCACCACATTCACGGCAAAGGGAATCACCTGGCACGGCCACGCCTCGGGCTGGCCGAACATCAGCGACAGCGGCACGGTGAGGCCGTGGTCGACGTCCATCTTGTTCACGATGGTGAGGTCGAAGTCATCCTGGATCACGGAATGGGCGATATGCGCTGCCAGCTCCGGGTGGCCTTTCACCACCGGCACCGGGCGCGGCCCCCAGCCCTCGTCGGCGGGCTGAAACTCCGCCGCGCAGCCGATGGCGAAGGTCGGGATCATCTCCAGGCTGAAGGCCGTGGCATGGTCGTTGTAGACGAGGAAGATCACGTCCGGCGTGTGTTCCCGCATCCATCCCTTGGAAAACTCGTAGCCGGCGAAGACCTTCTGCCAGTACGGCTCCCCGGTCTTGCCCTGGTCGAGGGCGGCGCCGATGGCGGGCACATGGGAGGTATAGACGCTGGCTGTAATCCTCGCCATCATTTCTTCTCCCCGACATGGCGGTTACCCTCGATCGGGCGCCCGCCGGCGATCATCATGTCGCGGTATTCCTCCTCGCTCATGCCGGTCATGCTGCCGGCCATCTGCTGGAAGCTCTTGCCGTCGGTGGCGCCGATCTTGGCGAGGAAGTAGATGTTGCCGCCCGCCGCGATGCAGCGGTTGAGGTCGCGCGCCAGCACGGCCTGCTTCTGCTCTTCCGTCATCGGCCATTCATCGAGGTAGGCGCGCTCGCCCGCCTTGAAGCGCGCGCGGTTCTCCGCCTTCATCAGCGACATGCAGAACTGATTGAGGTGGTAGCCCTTGCGCGACTGCTCGGCATCGAAAATCGTCGTGCCGGGAATGTCCTTGTAGGGCTTGTCGAGTGCCATTTCAACCTCGTTTCGTTTTGCGCCGCCGGTTGCCGGCCTCGCGTGATGACTTCAGGAAATGCTAATGAATGAATCATCATTCAACATGATGCATGGTGGCCCGGCCAGCGTCAAGCCATCAATGCATTTTACGTTCGGCCCCACTTGTTCATGCTTCAATCAGGTCTCATGCAGCCAGTACAGCCGCATGGGATTGTCAACCAGCAGCCGGCGCTGCAGTTCGGGCGTTGCGGCGATGCCCGGCAGGAAATCCACCAGCTTGCCGTCGTCGGGCATGTGGCCCTTCATGTTGGGGTGCGGCCAGTCGGTGCCCCACAGCACGCGGTCGGGAAAGGTCTCGACGAGGCGCTTCGCAAAGGGCACGACATCGGCGTATTCCGGCGGCCCCGATTGCGAGAGGCGTTCCGGGCAGCTGACCTTCGACCAGACGTTCCCGTGCTCGCGCATCAGCTTCATGAAGCGCTCGAACTCGGGTCCGTCGACGGGTTTCGTCACGTCGGGACGGCCCATGTGGTCGACCACCACGATGGTCGGCAGGGTGGTGAAGAAGTCCCACAGTTCGGGCAGGTCTTGCGCCTCGAAATACACCACCACGTGCCAGCCGAGCGGCGCGATGCGGCCGGCGATCTCCGCCAACACCTCGCGCGGGGTGAAGTCCACCAGGCGCCTGACGAAATTGAAACGCGTACCGCGCACGCCGGCGGCGTGCATGGCCTGCAACTCGGCATCCGTCACGTCGCGGCGGACCGAGGCCACGCCGCGTGCCCTGCCCTGCGAATGCACCAGCGCATCGACCAGCGCGCGGTTGTCGGTGCCGTGGCAGGTGGCCTGCACGATGACGTTGCGTTCGAAACCGAGGAAATCGCGCAGGGCGAAAAGCTGGTCCTTCGAGGCGTCGCAGGGCGTGTACTTGCGCTCCGGCGCGAAAGGAAACTGCGCGGCGGGGCCGAAGACGTGGCAATGCGCATCCACGGCGCCCGCCGGCACCTTGAATGCGGGCTTCGAGGGATTGGGATGAAAGGGCAGCCAGTCAGGGTCCATGATGCTCGCCGTCATCCCCGCGCAAGCGGGGATCCAGCCTCCATGTCCGTGTTGTTGGATTCCCGCCGGCGCCTGCCCTCGACTCCGATCGGGGGCGGAAATGACGCATTGGAGGCAGCGAGTATCCGGTCGGCGTCGGGCCGCCAATCCGCACGCGGCGCATTGCGATCGCCGAGCAGGCCCTGCTCGGCCAGGTCCGCCACCCATGCCTGGCGCTCGGCGGTGCCGCTGGCCGACCAGGGTTCGAGCCCCGCTTCCCGCACCGTCTGCGCCACCTCGCGCATTTCCTCCGCACGGCGTCGACCATGCTGTATCACGCGCTGGAAGAAATAGGCGCCCTGCTTCTCCCAGTCCATGCCCGGGAAGGTCTCGGCCAGCGAGGCCAGCACCTCTCTTTCGACGCCGTAGGCACGGGCGGCGGTGAAGCTTTCGATGACCATGGCTTCCAGTCCCTTGATGATCACGCTGCGGCACATCTTGGTCGCGGAAACGACGCCCAGTTTCGGCGAGCCGGCCTTGCCGGCGAAGCCGAGATCATTGAGCGCCCGCACCAGGGACGCGGCAGCGGGGCCGCCCAGGAGCAGCGGCACGCGGATGCGGTAGGGCGAAATCGAAGTCATCACCGCGCCCTCGACGTAGCGCCCGCCGGCGGCAGCGACGATGCCGGCCGCCTTGGTCTTCGCCCCCGGCGAAGCCGAGTTGAGGTCGAGGAACCAGGCGCCGCTGCGCAGGGCCGTCGCGCAGGCCTCGGCCACCGGCACCGCCTGGCTGGCCGTCACGGCGGAAATGATCAGGTCGGACTGCGCTGCCAGGGCGGCATGCGAGGCCAACAGGCGCACGTCGTGCTGCGCCGCATGCGCACGCAGTGGCGCCTCATCCGTTCCGCCCAGCTTGATGTCATAGGCCAGGACATGCGCCACGCCGCGCGCGCGCAGGTCCTCGGCGAGGATGCGCCCGACCTCGCCGTAGCCGACGAGGCCGATGGTCCAAAGCAGCGGGTTGGCGGGGAGGGTCATGCGGAGACGTCTCCGGATCGCTTGAAAATCCCCCCAACCCCCCTTTTGCTAAGGGGGGCTCTTTCACCCACTTCCTCATGCAAATGCGGGACTCTGTCACCCTCCCCCCTTTGCAAAAGGGGGGGCGGGGGGGATTTCAAAGCCCGCAACACCGCCACACCTCCATCAATCCACATATTTCAGACCCGCCTTCGCCAGTGCCTCGCGCATCGAGTACATATCCAGGCCCAGTTCCCCAGCGGCCAGGCGCTTGCGCTTGCCGGCCTCGTTGGCCTCGCGCGCTTCGGCGGCGTCGGCCGCCTGCCGCGCGATGGCGGCAGGCACCACCACCACGCCGTCGTCGTCGGCCACCACCACGTCGCCGGGATTGACCACTGCGCCGGCGCACACCACCGGAACGTTCACCGAGCCGAGCGTGGCCTTGATGGTGCCCTTGGCGCTGATGCACCTGCTCCACACCGGGAAGCCCATCGCGGTGAGGTCCTTCACGTCGCGCACGCCGGCATCGATGATCAGGCCCTGTGCGCCGCGGGCGCGGAAACTCGTCGCCAGCAGGTCGCCGAAGAAGCCGTCCGTGCACTCGGCGCTGAGCGCGGCGACGACCACGTCGCCCGGCTGCAACTGCTCGGCGACGACGTGCATCATCCAGTTGTCGCCGGGATGCAGCAGCACCGTGACGGCGCTGCCGCACAGGTGCGCGCCGGCATAGATCGGCCGCATGTGAGGCTGCATCAGGCCGACGCGGCCCATCGCCTCGTGAATGGTGGCGACGCCGATACTGCGACAGCTTCTCGACGGCGGCCTTGTCGGCGCGCGCGATGTTGCGCCTGACGATGCCGAGGGTGTTCATGCTCATGGTCATTTCCCCTTCCCGTTCCAACTCCGTGGGAGCGGCGTCCACGCCGCGATTGTGCCCGGCAGGAAATACCCTTGGGGTGCAGCCGCCGATATCGCGGCGTAGACGCCGCTCCTACAATGCATGCCGAAGCTCATTGCTATTTCCCTTTCTCCTTGAGCGCAGCATCGAGGCGCGGGTACACGCGGCGGGCGTTGCCTTCGTAGACCTTGTGGCGGTCCTCCGTCGAGAGGTTCAGCGTCGCCTCGATGTAGCGCTTGGTGTCGTCGAAGTTGTGCCCGGTCTCGGGATCGATGCCCTTCACGGCGCCGATCATTTCCGAGGCGAAGAGGATGTTGTCCACCGGAATCACGCGGGTCAGCAGGTCGATGCCCGGCTGGTGGTACACGCAGGTGTCGAAGTAGACATTGTTGAGCAGGTGGTCCTGCAGCAGCGGCTTTTTCAGCGCCTGCGCCAGGCCGCGGTAGCGCCCCCAGTGGTAGGGCGCGGCGCCGCCGCCGTGCGGGATGACGAACTTCAGCGTCGGGAAGTCCTTGAACAGGTCGCCCTGGATCAGCTGCATCACCGCCGTGGTGTCAGCGTTGATGTAATGCGCGCCGGTGGTGTGGAAGCAGGCGTTGCAGGACGTCGACACGTGGATCATGGCCGGGATGTCGTGCTCGACCATCTTCTCGTAGATCGGGTACCAGTGGCGGTCTGTCAGGGGCGGCGAGGTCCAGTGACCACCGGAAGGATCGGGGTTGAGGTTGATGCCGACGAAGCCGTACTCCCTGACGCACTTCTCCAGTTCGGGCAGGCAGGTTCTCGGATCGACGCCGGGCGACTGCGGCAGCATCGCCGCGCCGATGAAGTTGTCCGGAAACAATTGCGAAACGCGGAAGCACAGCTCGTTGCAGATCGCCGCCCAGGTGGAACTGACTTTGAAGTCGCCGATGTGGTGCGCCATGAAACTGGCGCGCGGCGAAAAGACGGTGAGATCGGAGCCACGCTCCCGCATCTTCTTCAACTGGTTGGTCTCGATGGACGCGCGCAGTTCGTCGTCGCTGATTTTCAGTTCCGCCACTTTCGGCATCAGCGCCGGGTCCTGGATGCCGGCGATCTGGCGGTTGCGCCATTCCTCCAGCGCCGCGGGTGCGGTGGTGTAGTGGCCGTGGCAGTCGATGATCATGGTGTTCTCCAATTCACGCCGGCTCCATTCCCTGGCGCCGTATGGTATCCGCTGCTGTGGGCGATCGCATGAAGGCGAGCAAGGCGCGCACGGCCTCGGGCTGGACAGAAGCGGCGCACAGTGCGGCCGAGAAAATGCTGACGATCTCGCAGCCGGGCGGCATCGGCCCAAGCACCGTGATACCCGGCACATTCATCATTTCGCTCGCCTGCTGGAAGCCGAGCTCGACCTTGCCCTCTGCCACCAGCTTGCCCACCGGCACGCCGGGGGGCGCCTGCACGATGCGGTCGCGAACGGCGTCGGCAATGCCCCAGCGCCCGAACAGTTTCAACAGCGCCACACCGCTCGGACCGGTGGAATGGCCGAGCGTGCGCGCGGACAGCACGGCGGAGCGCAAAGCCTCTTCCGAGCCGATGTCCGGCCGCGCCCCGCCTTCGCGTACCGCAACCGCCACGCCGGAGCGCACCAGGTCGGTCTTGCTGTCGGCGACCACGTGCCCCGAGGCGACGAGCTTGTCGATCGCATCGGCGGCGAGCACCACCACGTCGAAGGGTTCGCCGGCCTGCACCCGCCCGGCCGCATCCACGCCGCCCACCGACTCGAACGACACCACGGCACCGCTGCGCTGAAAATAGGCCTCAGCCAGTTCGGCCAGCACCTGGCGCGTCGCCATCGAGGAGATGCCCTCGATACGTGTGGTCATGTCGGTGATCGATGTTTGCATGGGCCCCACCAGGAATGGATGGGCCTATTCTGGCGGCAGTGCCGCCCTATGGCCAGATAGGCAGCGAACTACTAGCTATCGCGTTTTGTTATGGGCCTGCTCGCCGACAGCCGCCACGATGAGCTCGCGCAGCATGCGGAAGACGCGCTTCGAGAGCGGCGTCGCCGGCTTGTGCGCGGACACCGCCAGGCACAACGTGCTGGTGATGCGCGGCTCCACCAGCGTCCGCATCCGGAAGGCAGCCGGTTCGCCCGAGGCTGCGAGTGCGGAGGGCGTCAGCACGGCATGGCCGTAGCCGGCGCGCACCAGGTCGAGAATGGATTGCACGCTGGAAATCTCGAGATCGACATTCAGCTTGTGGCCGGCCAGCGCAGCCTGCGTCTCGATCAGCTTGCGCAGGACATGGTTGCGTTCGGGCAGGATGAGCGGCATCCGCGTCAGTTCGGCCAGCTTCACCGTGCCGTGGCGGCTGACTTTCCTGCCGGCTCCGTCCCGCGCCGGGCTGACCAGACCCAGCGGTTCATCCAGCACCGGCGTGATCTCGAGGGCGGCTTGCGACTCGGGGTTATGCAGCAGTCCGAGGTCAACGCGCCCGGTCGAGATCCATTCGGACAGGTGCGTTGACAGCCCCTCGACGATGGTCAGGCGCGCCCTTGGCAGCACGCGGCGGAATTCCTCCACCAGCGGCAGCGTCAGCAGCCTTCCCATGCTGGGCGGCAGGCCGACAACCAGGCGGCCGGCCGGCTCATCGCGCGAGGATTCGATGTCCTCGCGTACCCGCGAAACCAGCTGCAGAATGCCGATGCTGTGGTCGAAAAGGCGTTTGCCGGCTGCCGTCAGCACCACGCCGCGCCCGGTGCGCTGCAGCAGCGTGGCGTGCAGATCCGTTTCCAGCAATCGCACCTGGCGCGACAGCGCCGGCTGCGCGATATTGAGGATCAGCGCCGCCTTGCTGAAGCTGCCCAGCTCGGCAACACGCACGAAATACTCGAGTTGCTTCAGGTTCACCTTTGATCCGCCCCGCAAGACCTCATATGACATTTGGCCATGTCCAATAGTACCGTATCGCCCGGTCCTGCCCGGCGCAGCCACCCTCCCGCCGGCGCCGACCGATCGTCGTGATACTATCTCGGCTGAACGAGCATTCAGTACGCGGCCGAAGGCGGCGGCGATCCCCTGCCTGCCCATACGCCCGCAAACGACCTCCTCATATTCCGCTTCGATGACTTCACCCGCCTCCTTCAGTGCTGTGTCCCCCCGCACCAACTGGCCCGCCGTGCTGGCGGCCGTGCTGTGCGGCGTCGTCGTCGCCATGAATGTGGGCAAGGTGCCCATCGCCATGACCGCGCTGCGCAGCGAATTCGGCCTGTCGCTGGTCGCCGCAGGCTGGGTGTCGTCGATGATCAACACCCTGGGCGTGACCACCGCCCTGCTCTTCGGCCTGCTCGGCGACCGCGTCGGCGCGTTCAGGATGTGCCTGGCCGGTCTTCTTGTCAGCGCATTGGGCGGCGTGGCCGCGCTCTTCGCGGAAAGCGAATCCGTCCTGCTGGCATCGCGCTTTGCCGAAGGCGCCGGTGTGGTCGCCGTTGCAGTATCAGCGCCGGCGCTGCTGAGCGCCGCCTGCGCCCCGCTCGACAGGCGCTTCGCGCTGGGCATCTGGAGCGGCTACCTGCCGGCCGGCGTGGGCCTGGTCATGCTGCTGGCCCCGCTCGTCATGCCGGTGGGCGGCTGGCGCGGCCTCTGGGTGCTGACCCTGGCGGCGATCGTGCTGTCGACACTGGCCGTGTACCGCTCACGGCCCGCCTACCGCCTGCCCCCGCCAGCCAGCGTCGAGCGCCATCCCTTCGTCACCGCCAGGGAAGCCCTCTCCCAGCCCGAGCCCTGGCTGCTGGCCATCGCCATGGCCTCCTGGACCCTGCAGCACTACGCGCTGATCATCTGGCTGCCGACCTTCCTCCTCGAACAGCGCGGTCTTGCGCCATTCACCGTGGCCATGCTCACGTGCCTCATGGTGCTGGTCAACGTGCCAGGCAACATGCTGGGCGGCGCCCTGCTGCATCGCCATTTCGGCCGCGGCAACATGATCGCCTTCGCCAGTCTGGTCACCGGCCTGTCCGGCGTCGGCATTTTTCTCGACGCATTTCCCGACATCGTGCGCTACGCCCTGTGCCTGACGCTGTCCTTCGTCGGCGGGCTGATCCCGGCCTCGGTGCTGTCCGCCTCGGCAAGCTACGCCCGCACGCCGAAGCAGATCGGCACGCTGCAGGGCCTCTTCATCCAGTGGGGCCAGGTCGGTCCCTTCATAGGCCCGCCGCTGATCGCCATGCTCGTCGCCGCCAGCGGCCTGTGGCGGGACGCGCTGATCGTCACCGCCAGCGCCGCATTCCTCGGCATCGTGCTTGGCCTGCTGATACGACGCCACGAAAACCGGCCGCAGGCCGCCCAGGCGCATTCCTGAGCGGGATTCGAAACAACCTCGCCGTATTCCGGCGGCTGACTTTCAATCCGGTTGCTGCGCGGGCGCCTTGTACGGCAGGTGCTGCGCCATTTCCGCCTGATAGTCCTGCATCGCGCCATCCTCGCGGCGCAGGAAGTTCTCCACGATGTCGCGCATGCGCGCATCGGCGATCCAGAAGCCGGACCAGGTCGTGACCGGCTCGAAACCGCGCGCCAGCTTGTGCTCGCCCTGCGCGCCCGGCTCGAAGCGCTGCAGGCCGTGGCGGATGGCGTACTCGATGCCCTGGTAGTAGCACAGCTCGAAGTGCAGCCCGGGGCTGGCGATGTCGGTGCCCCAGTGGCGCCCGTAGAGGGCGCTGTCGTCGCGGTAGCAGATCGCCGAAGCCACCGGCTGCGCCTCCTCCCAGGCAACGAACACCACCATGCGGCGCCCCAGTTCGGCGCCGACGCGCTGGAAAAACTCGAGCTTGAAAGCCGGGTGGTTGCCGTAGCGCAGGAAGGTGTCGCGGTAGTGGCGGTAGAGGGCCAGCCAGAGCGGCGCGTCGATCTCGTCGCCGTGGCGGACCTCGATGCGCAGCCCGGCCTCGACGACAGCGCGCCGCTCGCGCTTGAGCTTCTTGCGCTTCTCCGCATTGAACCCCTGCAGGAAGTCTGCGAAATCGCGGTAGCCGCGGTTGATCCAGTGAAACTGCACGCCACGCCGCATGAGCAGGCCGGCGGCCTCCAGCAGCTGCCTGTCGGCTTCCCGCACGAAGAGGCACTGCCAGGACGAGGCGCGCAGTTCCTCGACCAGGCGCAGCGCAGCATCGATCAGGGCAGCGGCAGTCGGCGCATCCGCTTCTGCGCAAGTCAGCAGGCGCGGGCCCGGCGAGGGCGTGTAGGGCACGCCGCTGACGAGCTTCGGATAATAGTCGCGCCCCGTCTGCCGCCAGGCCGGCGCCCAGTTCCAGTCGCGCGAGAAATCGCCGAAGGAATGCTCGCGCAGGTAAAGCGGCAGCAGCCCTGCCAGGCGCCCTGCGTCGTCGCGCAATGCAAGGTGCAGCGCCTGCCAGGCGAGTGCCGCGCCGGCGGCTCCGCTCTCCTCGGCGGCGCCGAGGAAGGCGCGGCTGATAAAGGGATCGCCGCCGGTAGCAAGGCGCTGCCAGTCGCTTTCAGGCAGTTCGCAGGCGCTGTCGAGCAGGTCGATCTGCACGTGGCACGGTCCCGCTCACGCGCTGCGCCAGACGATGCAGCGGTTGTTCGAGGGCATGGCGCGGTCCTCCAGCAGGGTCAGGCCGGCTTTGCGCGCCAGTGCGTCGACCGCCTCGAAATCGCGTATGCCCTGATGGGCGCCCTGCCCCTTGAGCCAGGCGTCGAAAGCGGCGTTGCTCTCGCTGGTGAACTTCCCGCCGTAGTTGAAAGGGCCGTAGATGGCCAGCCGCGCATCGCCAGCCAGGATGTCCGGCAGGCCGGCAAACAAGCGCTCGACCTCGGGCCAGCCCATGATGTGCAGCGTGTTCGAACTGAAGACCGCATCGTAGCGCTGGCGCGGCCAGACGGCGTTCACATCGAACGCGATGGCCGGGGGCGTATTGGGCAGGGCCGCCTCGTTCAGCCAGGCGCCGATGCCGTCGAGGTTCTCCGCGCGTTCCGAGGCCTGCCACGTCAGGTGGGGCAGCGCGGCGGCGAAAAAGACGGCGTGCTGCCCGGTGCCGCTGCCGATTTCCAGCACGTCACGGCGATCGGCGAAGTGATCGCGCAGCACGGCCAGGATCGGTTCGCGGTTGCGCTCGCAGGACAGTGCGTTGGGCTTCTCCATGGCTTTCAGGAATTGATCATCGGGAAAGGGGCATGTTATCTTGAATCTTCAAGTTCCAAACGAACGGGAGAGACACATGCTTGGACAGATGCAGACAATGCCCCTGATGATTTCATCGCTGATCCAGCACGCCGACCGCAACCATGCCGACACCGAGATCGTCTCGCGCGAAACCACCGGCGGCATCCACCGCTACACCTACCACGACGCACACCGCCGTTCGCGCCAGCTGGCCCGCGCACTGATCTCCCTCGGCGTCAAGCCCGCCGACCGCGTGGCGACGCTGGCCTGGAACAATTACCGGCACTTCGAGCTGTATTACGGCGTCTCCGGCATGGGCGCCATTCTCAACACGGTCAATCCGCGCCTCTTCCCCGAGCAGATCGCCTACATCCTCAACCATGCCGACGACAGCCTCGTCTTCTTCGACCTGACCTTCCTGCAACTGGTCGAGGGCGTCGCCCCGCACTGCAAGGGCGTCAAGGCCTGGGTGGCGCTGACCGACCGTGCCCACATGCCCGAATCGAAGCTCGACCTGCTCTGTTACGAGGAGCTGGTCAATGCCCATTCCGACGATTACGACTGGCCGGCGTTCGACGAGAACACCGCCTCGTCGTTGTGCTACACATCGGGCACCACGGGCAACCCGAAGGGGGCGCTCTACTCGCACCGCTCGACGGTGCTGCACGCCTACGGCTCGGCGCTGCCCGATGCGCTCAATCTGTCGGCGCGCGACACCGTGCTGCCGGTGGTGCCGCTTTTCCACGTCAACGCCTGGGGCCTGCCCTACGCCTGCGCGCTGGCCGGCGCCAAGCTGGTGATGCCAGGGCCGCAACTCGACGGTGCCAGCCTGCACGAATTGTTCGAAGCCGAGAAGGTGACCGTCAGCGCCGGCGTGCCGACGATCTGGCTCGGCCTGCTGCAGCACCTGCAGGGCAACAAGCTGAAGCTGTCCACCGTCAAGCGCCTCGTCATCGGCGGCTCGGCAGCGCCGCCGGCCATGATCCGCAGCTTCGACGAGCAGTTCGGTGTCACCGTGCTGCACGCCTGGGGCATGACTGAGATGAGTCCGCTCGGCACGCTGAACACCTACAAGGCCAAGCACCTCGGCCTCTCCGCCGAGGAACGCGACCGCATCCGCCTCAATCAGGGCCGCCCCATCTACGGCGTGGACATGAAGATCGTCGATGATGAAGGCAAGGAACTGCCGCGCGACGGCAAGGCCTTCGGCGACCTGCTGGTGCGCGGGCCGTGGATCGTCTCCGGCTACTTCAAGGGCGAAGGCGGCAACGTCCTGCGCGAGGGCGGCTGGTTCCCCACCGGCGACGTCGCCACGCTGGACCCAGACGGCTACATGCAGATCACCGACCGCTCCAAGGACGTCATCAAGTCGGGCGGCGAGTGGATCAGCTCGATCGACCTGGAAAACACCGCCGTCGCCCACCCGGCGGTGGCGGAAGCCGCGGTGATCGGCGTGGCACACCCGAAGTGGGACGAGCGTCCGCTGCTCATCGTGGTGAAGAAGCCCGGCGAGGAAGTCACGCGCGAGCAGCTGCTCGACTTCATGCGCGACAAGATCGCCAAGTGGTGGCTGCCCGACGACGTCGTCTTCGTCGACAGCCTGCCCCACACCGCCACCGGCAAGTTGCTGAAGACCAAACTGCGCGAGGATTTCCGCGACTACACGCTGCCGGCATGACGTTCGCACAAGCCGGGCTGCTCAATGTCATGACAGCGCGAATTTCCTGCGCAATTCGCTCTGCGAAACACGCCCTTTGGGTCATGGACAATCGAACGCAATCAGGTACAGTGCAAGCAAGCATCTGCTTTGTTACCGAGGTTAGGCCATAGATGATCTACGCATTGCACGAAATGCAGCACGCCGCCACAGCGCCCCTGCGCTATTGGGCGGAAACGAGCCAGCAGCTCTTCACCAACCCCTTCAGCCCTCTTGCCTACCTGCCCCAAAGCGGTCGCGTTGCAGCCGGTTCGGAATTGCTTGCGCGCGTCGCCCGGCGCTACGAGAAGCCGGAATTCGGCCTGGACCATACGGTGATCGACGGCGAAACCGTCGCGGTCAGCGAGGACATCGTCGCCGAGAAACCCTTCTGCCGGCTGCTGCGCTTCAAGCGCGCGACCACCATCAATCAGCCGAAGGTGCTGCTGGTGGCGCCGCTGTCCGGCCACCATGCCACGCTGTTGCGCGACACCGTGCGCACGATGCTGCCCGACCACGACGTCTATATCACCGACTGGCTCGACGCACGCCTGGTGCCGCTGGCCGAGGGCTATTTCCATTTCGCCGACTACGTCGCCTACATGCAGGCGTTCATGCGCCAGCTCGGGCCCGACGTTCACGTGATTTCCGTCTGCCAGCCGACCGTGCCGGTGCTGGCCGCCATCTCGCTGATGGCTGCCGAGAACGACCCGGCGCAGCCGCGCAGCATGACCCTGATGGGCGGCCCGATCGACACGCGCCAGGCCCCGACGGAAGTCAACAAATATGCCAAGACGCGCAGCCTGCGCTGGTTCGACACCCATGTCGTCACGCGCGTGCCGCTCAAGTACCCGGGCTACATGCGGCGCGTCTATCCAGGCTTCCTGCAGCACGCCGGCTTCGTCGCCATGAACTCCGACCGGCACATGCAGGCGCACCTCGACTTCTACAACCACCTGGTGGAAGGCGACGGCGAATCGGCCGAGGCGCATCGCAGCTTCTACGATGAGTACAACGCCGTGATGGACCTGCCGGCCGAGTACTACCTCGAGACCCTGGACATGGTGTTCATGAAGCACCAGCTGCCGCAGGGGGAAATGACGGTCTTCGGCAAGCGTGTGCAGCCCCAGGCCATCCGCAATACGGCCCTGTTCACCGTCGAGGGCGAACTCGACGACATCTCCGGCCCCGGCCAGACAGAAGCGGCGCACGAGCTGTGCAGCGCCATCCCGGCGCAGAAGAAGGAACACTTCCTCGTGCCGGGCGTCGGCCACTACGGCATCTTCAGCGGACGGCGCTGGCGCGAAACGATCTACCCCCGCGTGCGCGACTTCATCCGCAACAACGCCTGAGGCCAATCATCCGCGTCTAGTCTTCCGCGGGTTCTTCCGCGGGCGCTCCCTTGCCGGCGTGGTGCTTGACGTCGCCGCGCTGGCGCCGGCCGTATTCCTCCACCTGGCGCTTGGCGGCGTCGAAGGCGTCGCGCAGAGCGACGTAGATGTCCTCGTGCTTGTCCCGGTTCACCACGATCTCGCTGCCCGGCACCTTGATGTCGATGCGCACGTTGTGCTCCTTGCCCTGATGGTGATGCTTGTGCGGCAGTTCGACGGTGACATGGCAGCCGATGATGTTCGGATAGAAGGTTTCCAGCTTGCCGGCCTTCTCGCGGATGTGTTGCTCCACCGCGTCCGAATGCGCAATGTCCTTGAAGGTGATTTGTAGGGGTCTTTGCATGACGTTACCTGCTTGTGGGAAATATTGAAACCGATATCAGAACGATGTTCAGTGGCGCATAAGCAACTGCTGCGCCTCGATTAGGATATCTGTGGCATTCAGGCTTATCTATATTCGAATTTTCGAATCAACTATAGCGCCCGTCCGGGTTGCGCACAAGGATTCAGGATTCCTCGCTGCGGCCGTTATAGTATTGAAGGTGCGTCAGTTGACTGGGGTCAACGAACCTGATGTAGATTCGACATAGCTTTTCACGGGAAAAAGGTTCAAGATATTCTCAGCGAGGAGGTCAATGCCATGCCGAAGAACATACCCGCCACACCATCCGCCTACGACCGGGCGCGTGTCATCGAGAGGCCGGACGGTTTCTATTGGCAGGACAAGGACAGCGGCGGGGAATACGGTCCCTTCCCCACGCTGATCGAAGCCGCGGAAGACATGGAGTACAGCGACGAGTCCGATTTCGAACCGGGAGAGACGCTGGCCGAAGCCGAAGACGAGCTCGGCATCTCCGACTGGATCGATCCCGACACGGGCGCGCCGGCCGAGGAAGGCGCACCCCACATCGAGGATCACTGAATCCGCCGCCCCGCACTTCATCCCTACAGACATCCCGTTCCCCTTGTGCCAGCCATGCAGGGCCGCCTCCCGATTCAAGCCGCATTGATCGAAAGCTGCCCGAAGCCGTTGCGGTGATCCGGCCCGATTACGCGGGCGGCAGCATCGTCAACCTGATGCGTACGCTCGGCGATGCCTGCGGCGCACGACATCCCCTGCCCTACGCGCCGCTGCGCAATCTGAAAGTCAGCCTCCTCAGTACGGCGCGCAACATCGTGCTGCTCGTCATCGACGGCCTGGGCTACGATTACCTGCTGCACCATGGCGCCGGCGGCGCCCTGCATCGTCACCTGCATTCCCGCCTGACCTCGGTCTTTCCGTCCACCACCGCCAGCGCCGTGACGACCTATCTGAGCGGGCTGGCGCCCCAGCAGCATGCGCTCACCGGCTGGCACATGTATTTTTCCGAGCTCGATGCCATTGCCGCCGTGCTGCCGCTCCGTCCGCGCGGCGCGGGACTGTTCGATGCGCTGCCCGGCGCCTTGCCGCTCCAGCTGTTCGGTCATGCGCCCTTCGTCGAGCGCATCGCGCGCCGCGCCACCATCGTCTCCCCGCAAGCCATCGCCGGCTCGGACTTCAATCTCTACCACTCCGGCCGCGCCGCAGTGCGCGGCTACAAGACGCTGACGGAATTGTTCGGCCAGGTTGAAGCAAGAGTGCGCGCATCCGCTGCGCCGGCGTATATCTACGCCTATTACGCGGAACTCGACACGCTGGCGCATATCCACGGCGTGGGCAGCGACCAGCTCGCCGCGCAGTTCGCCCTGCTCGACGCAGCCTTCGGCGATTTTCTCGCAACCATCGCCGATACCGACACCGTCGTCCTCGCCTGCGCCGACCATGGCTTCATCGATTCGCCGCCCGAGCGCCAGATCGAGCTGGCGCAACACCCGGAACTCGCCGCGACGCTCGCGCGCCCGCTGTGCGGCGAGCGGCGCGTGGTCTATTGCTACGTCAAGCCTGGCATGGAAGCCCGCTTCGTCGCCTATGTGCAGGATGTTCTCGGCGAGTGCGCCGACCTGTTTTCCGGCAGTGAACTCATCGCGCAAGGCTGGTTCGGCCCGGGCGAGGCGGACCCGCGCCTGGCCTCGCGCATCGGCGATTACGTGCTGCTGATGCGGGACAACTGGACGCTGCGGGACTGGGTGGACGGCGAGAAACGCTACCACCAGCTCGGCGTGCATGCCGGCGTCAGCGCCGACGAGATGTATGTGCCGCTCATCCTGGCGCGTTGCGGCGCATGAAGATCCGGCAGCGCCACCCCTGGGATCTCGCGCCTGGGGAAGCCCGGCTCATCCAGTCGCAACTGGCCGGGGAAATTGTCCTCCATGACGATTTCGGCGCGATTGGCCGGGTGGCCGGCGTCGATGTCGGATTCGAGGATAACGGCCGCACCACGCGGGCTGCGGTCGCGGTTCTGGCCTACCCCTCGCTGCAACTGGAAACCGCCACCCTCGCGCGGACGCCGACCCGCTTTCCCTACGTGCCCGGGCTGCTGTCCTTCCGCGAAGCCCCGGCCGTGCTTGAGGCCATGGAGCAATTGGACGTCCCGCCGGACCTACTGCTGTGCGACGGCCAGGGCATTGCCCACCCGCGCCGCCTCGGCATCGCCAGCCACCTCGGCCTGCTGCTCGACATTCCCTCCATCGGCGTGGCCAAGTCGCGGCTGATCGGGACGCACGGCGAAGTTCCCAACCAGCGGGGCGCCTGGGTGCCGCTCAAGCACGGCTCCGAGACGATCGGCGCCGTGCTGCGCACCCGGCAGGGCGTCAAGCCGCTATTCATCTCCCCCGGCCACCGCATCGGCCTCGAATCCGCCATCGCCTGGGTCATGGCCTGTGTCACCCGCTACCGCCTGCCGGAAACCACGCGCTGGGCGCACCGGCTCGCCTCTGCAAAGGAATAGGGAATGCGCTGAGGGTCGTCATTCCCGCGAAAGCGGGAATCCAGGCTTTTCACCCGTTTATGGATCCCCGCTTTCGCGGGGATAACTCGCTATAGCGTCTTGACGACGCGGACGGTATCGCCCTCGCCCATGTCGCGATGAAATTCGAAGCCGAGCTGGCGGGTGAACTTGAGCATCTTGTGGTTGCTGGTCAGGACGAAGCCTTCCATGGTCTTCAGCCCCTTGCCCCGCGCCGCTTCCATCAGGTCCAGCATCAGCAGGCCGGCCACGCCGGTGCCATGCCAGGCATCATCGACCGCCACGGCGAATTCGCAGCTTTCGTTTCCGGGCGACACGAAATAGCGGGCCACGCCGATTTCGACCTCATGGTCGTCGCGCATCACCGTGGCGATCAGCGCCATGTGCCCCTCGTAATCGATCTCGGTGAAGTACTGCAGCTTGCGCGGCGCCAATTCCCGCAACTGGCCCATGAAGCGGTTGTAGCGCGAATCGTCGGACAGGCCGCGCACGAAATCCTGCTCGATGCCGGCATCCGCCGGGCGGATCGGGCGAATGACGATCTCGGTGCCGTCGAACAGGTGATGGGGGCGAACCAAATGCTGCGGGTAATCAGACATCTTCGTTGTCGTTCTTCTTCATGCCCGACATGATAGCGCGTCGACACGAACGTACAATGGAGGAATGGAAAACGTCCAGCATCCCTATTCCGGATTGACACCCGATGTCGTGCTGAATGCACTGGAGGGCGTCGGCCTGCATTGCGACGGCTCCCTGCAGGCCCTCAACAGCTACGAAAACCGCGTCTATCAGGTCGGCATCGAGGAGGCGCCGCCCGTGGTGGCCAAGTTCTATCGGCCGCTACGCTGGGGCGACGCAGCCATCCTCGAGGAACATGCTTTTTCGCTTGAACTGCAAGAGCGGGAAATCCCCGTCGTGGCGCCGCTCGCCCTGGACGGCGGCAAGACCCTGCATGCGGCAGAAGGCTTCCGCTTTGCGGTGTTTCCGCGCCGCGGCGGCCGCGCGCCCGAACTGGACAAGCCGGACACCCTGCAATGGATGGGGCGCTTCCTGGGGCGCATCCATGCCGTCGGCGCAGTCATGCCCTTCCGCGAGCGCCCCACGCTGGACATCGCCAGCTTCGGCGAGGATTCGTACGCTTACCTGCTCGAGCATCGTTTCCTGCCGGACGACCTGCTGCCCGCCTGGCAAAGCGTGGCCGAACAGGCGTTGGAGGGCGTGCGCCGCTGCTATGCGCGTGCCGGAAGCGTCGCTTCGATCCGCCTGCATGGCGACTGCCATGCCGGCAACGTGCTATGGACGGATAGCGGGGAAATGCGCGGCCCGCATTTCGTGGATTTCGACGACTGCCGCATGGGCCCGGCCGTGCAGGACCTGTGGATGCTGCTGTCGGGCGAGCGCGCCGACATGACGCAGCAATTCGGCGACGTGCTCGCCGGCTACGAGGACTTCTGTGAATTCGACCGGCGCGAACTGCACCTCGTGGAAGCGCTGCGCACCCTGCGCCTCATCCACTACTCGGCCTGGCTGGCCCGGCGCTGGGACGACCCCGCCTTTCCGGCGGCCTTCCCCTGGTTCAACACCCAGCGCTACTGGCAGGACCGCATCCTGGAACTGCGTGAGCAGGTCGCGCTCATGGACGAACCTCCGCTCGCGGCGTGATCCGGCTGTCAGACACTGAGTCACTCCGTATGCGTCATCCGCGCAAATGGATCGTCATCCCCGCGAATGGATCGTCATCCCCGCGAAAGCGGGGATCCAAGCATTCGACCAGTTGCTGGATCCCCGCTTTCGCGGGGATGACGCAATCCGGGCTTCCCTATCGATCCAGCTTGGTGATCTTCGAGCCCTCGAAGGTCAGGTTGTACATCAGGCCCTTGTTCGAGAAGATGAAGCCGATGATCGGCTTCTTTGCCGTTTCGCTATCGATCGACCCGCCCGCGCCCAAAGTGGCCAGTGCCACGCTGCCGTCCACGCCAGCCTTCCAGCCCTCGCTGCGGCGGAATTTGGCCAGGGCGTTCTCCGTCATGAAGAGGATGATCTGGCTGCGCGCCTGCACACCCAACTGAAAGCCGATGGAAGCGGAGGCGATGTTGTAGTAACCAACGGGATTGCCGCCGATGAGCAGCGAACCCTCGCCGTATTCACCGCCGACGCCGATGCCCGCCTTGACCACGCTGGGAAACACCAGCATCCCTGCGGCCTTTTGCGATAGCTCCTTGCCCGCGCTGGTGTGCTTGTAGAAGTTCTGCACCGCCTCGCGCACTTCGGCGTTGATCTCCTCCTTCGATGCGGCCCAGGCGTTCGCCGCAACCAGGAGCGCCAGCGCCCCGCCCCAAACCAGTCGAATCAGCTTCGGTTTCATGATGTCCTCCCTGTGTGGCGATAAGATTCATATCGTATCGCAACTTGACTGGACAAGGACGCAAATGAGAAAGGGGCTGGCCTGAGCCAACCCCTTGAATTTTTTGGCGCGCCCGAAGAGATTCGAACTCCTGACCCCTTGGTTCGTAGCCAAGTACTCTATCCAGCTGAGCTACGGGCGCGTTGCGGCGTGAATTATATCAAACTGTGGCGGAGAGAGAGGGATTCGAACCCTCGATGCAGGTTTTGCCCGCATACTCCCTTAGCAGGGGAGCGCCTTCGACCACTCGGCCATCTCTCCAAAACTTCTCTCAAAACGGGTGCGCGATCTTACCGTTTTCGCCCTGCCCGGTCAAACCAGAACCGGCACGGAAAGCTCAGGCCGGCACCTGCTCGAGTTCGAATGCCTTGTGCAGAACGCGCACGGCCAACTCGAGGTACTTCTCATCTATTCCCACCGAGATCTTGATCTCCGAAGTCGAGATCATCTGGATGTTGATGCCTTCCTCCGCCAGCGTGCGGAACATCTTGCTGGCGATGCCGACGTGGGAACGCATGCCGACGCCGACAACCGATACCTTGGTGATCTTGTTGTCCCCGGTGATCTCGCGGGCACCGATGTGGCCCTTGACCTGTTCGAGTATGGCCATCGCCTTGGCAAATTCCCCGCGCGGCACGGTAAACGAGAAGTCGGTCGTGCCATCGTGGCCGACGTTCTGGATGATCATGTCGACATCGATGTTGGCCTCGGCCACCGGGCCGAGAATCTGGTAGGCGATGCCGGGGCGGTCCGGCACCCCGAGCACGGTAAGCTTGGCTTCGTCGCGATTGAAGGCGATGCCTGAAATGATCGGTTGTTCCATCTTGATGTCTTCCTCGAAAGTAATCAGCGTGCCCGGGCCTTCCTGGCCCAGTTCTTCAAGGCTTGAGAGCACGCGCAACTTGACCTTGTACTTGCCGGCAAACTCAACCGAGCGGATCTGCAGCACCTTGGAGCCGAGGCTGGCCATTTCCAGCATTTCCTCGAAGGTGATGGTTTCCAGGCGGCGCGCCTCGGGCACGATGCGCGGATCGGTCGTATAGACCCCGTCCACATCAGTATAGATCTGGCACTCGTCTGCCTTCAACGCCGCGGCGATGGCCACGGCTGAGGTATCGGAACCGCCGCGCCCCAGCGTGGTGATGCTGCCGGCATCGTCAACGCCCTGGAAACCCGCCACCACGACAACATGCCCCTCATTCAGGTCGCGCCGGATATTGCCCTCGTCGATGCTGACGATGCGCGCCTTGGTATAGGCATTGTCGGTCAGGATCCTCACCTGGCCACCGGTATAGCTTCTGGCCTCGACGCCGATATCCATCAACGCCATCGACAGCAGGCCGATCGTCACCTGCTCGCCGGTGGATGCAATCACATCCAGCTCGCGTGGGGCGGGATGGGCCTGCACCTCCTTCGCCAAGGCAATCAGGCGGTTGGTCTCGCCGCTCATGGCGGAGACCACGACGACGACCTGATGACCCCTCGCCTGCCAGCTGGCGACCCGCCTGGCGACGTTCTTGATCCGCTCGGGCGACCCCACTGAGGTGCCCCCGTATTTCTGAACAATCAGTGCCATATCTTGCTGCTTCTTCTAGTGCGTTGAAAAGTGGCGGATTTTAACCGAAATCAGGCGCCTGGCGTTGGGTGTTTGGCGAAGCTGCACCTCCAGTAAAACCATTTCAATGCTACTGGATATGTCAGGCTTGTATGTAGATAGGATAATGCCTATACTTGGGTCGCTATAACTAAGGATATAGCTTGCTTGGCTCTCGCAATATTATATATTTCTTGTAGTTATGATTCTAAGGACGGCACAATCATGAAAAGCGAAACCATTGACGCACGCGAAATCAGGCGCAAACTCGGTCTCAACCAGCAGCAATTCTGGTCCAAGGTGGGCGTGACGCAAAGCGGCGGATCCCGCTATGAAAGCGGGCGCAACATGCCGCGTCCAGTGCAGCAGCTGTTGCGCCTGGTGCATGTCGAGCAAATCGATATCGGCAAGATCAAACGTGACGACTGGGAAGTTGTTGAGTACCTGAAATCCAGCGATCCGGAACTGTTCAAATCGCTCAAAAAGGTCGCCAAGTCCAAACCCAAAAAGGGTCATTGATGCACGTCAGGGGCTGACACGCACTGTCAGCCCCGCCGTCCGCAAGCGGTCGGCTATTTCCGCCATCCTGCCCTCCGACAAGCGGGTGAGCCGGTCTGCTTCAGGTTGCATGGAGGAACGGGCCAGGCCATAAAGGTACACCCCGGCCAAGCGTTCGATGCCGACCCGATTGAGCACATCCAGATAGGCGGACATGTCCTCTTCCGTCGGACCCTTCCCGTCCAGGGCGAATACGCAGGTTTGCACCCAGGTCGGGCACAAAGTCGTACAACGGCGCAGATTGCGCACCACTGAGTCCGGCGATAAATCCACATTGTTGATGCGGCGGAAGTTCTCGGCAGTCCCTGCATCCACCTTGAACCAGGCTTCTCCGCCCAGTTCGCCAAGCCGGCGCAAACCTTCCTGCACTCTGCTGCGTCCGAGCAGGCTGCCATTGGTAATGAGCCGCATCTTCACGACAGCACCCAACCCTGTTTCGCTCAATATCCTGCCGACCAGGTCTACCGCCAGAGGAAACTCGGTTGCAGATGTCGGTTCGCCGTTTCCCGAAAAAGCGACATCGACGATCTGCCTCGCCCCTTCAGGGGCATGCTTGAGCATGTAATCCCCATGCGTCGCGGTGTTGATAAAACCCCGCAATTCACCTTCCAGGCGGTCCAGGTCTATCCGTGGAGCCGATCCACGCTTCAGATCGGGCACCTGGCAATAGATACAGCGCCAATTACAGGCGTTGTTGGGATTCAGGTTGATGCCGATCGATACGCCACCTGCCCGACGCGATACAACTGGATAGACATAGGTCAAGCCGGCGCTGTCGCGGCTATGGTCGGTAACTTCAAGTTGCTTCATGACTCCGCTCATCCTCAATGGCCACAGGTCGGATGCTATACTTTGCGCTCGCTTCCGACCTGTCCAGAAGCACCATGCGCATCACTCGCCGCCTCGAATTCGATTCAGGCCACCGCATTCCGGATCATCAGAGCCAGTGTCGCCACTTGCACGGCCACCGCTATGCCATCGAGATTACTCTGCAAGGCGACATCATCCGCCAGGCAGGTTCACCCCTGAACGGCATGGTGATGGATTTCTCCGACGTCAAGACACTGGCCAAGCAACACCTGGTCGATGCATGGGATCACGCATTCCTCATCTGGCGTGGCGATACCCTGCTGTTGAGTTTCCTCGAAAGCCTCCCCGGGCACAAGACCGTGGTACTCGATGTGGTCCCCACCGCCGAAAATCTGGCAACCGTGGCATTCAACATGCTGGAGCGAGTGTATCGCGACACATACGGCAATCATTTGCATCTTGAGCGTGTACGGCTCTACGAAACCCCCAATTGCTGGGCAGACGCGCTAAGAGAAGAGGTCAGGGGCTAGATGGCGGATGGGGTGGGATTCGAACCCACGAAGGAGTCGCCCCCTTGCTGGTTTTCAAGACCAGTGCATTCAACCGCTCTGCCACCCATCCGAAACGGCCCGGAATTTTATCACGGCACCCAAACGTGACATCCTGTTCTGATTGAAACTTTCTCGCATCTTCGATAGTCTTACAACTAGTATTCTTCACCGGAGGTCATTAATGCAACCTACATTCCAAGCCGTCGGACAGGCAACCCAGGAGCTGGCGTTCCGCCAGAACCGCGTCCTGCGCAACACATACCTTCTGCTCGCGCTGTCCCTGATACCGACGGCGATCGGGGCGTTGTTCGGCGTGCAGCTAAATTTCGCCTTCATGGCGGGCAGCCCGATAATCTCCTTCCTGCTATTCCTGGCGGTAGCCTGGGGCTTCATGTGGGGCATCCAGAAGACCAAGGACAGTGGCATGGGCGTAGTGCTGCTGCTTGGATTCACTTTCCTCATGGGCATCATGCTGGGGCCGATTCTCCAGGTCAGTCTCGGCTTCCGTAACGGCGGCATGCTCATTGCAACCGCAGCGGGGGGCACCAGCATCATATTCCTCACACTGGCAGGAATCGCTACAGTGACAAAGAGGGACTTCAGCTTCATGGGCAAGTTTCTCTTCATTGGCGTCATCATGCTGATCGTGGCGATGCTGGCCAACATATTCCTGCAGATTCCTGCCATGGCGTTGGCCATTTCAGCCATCGCCGTAATGATCTTCTCGGCCTACATCCTCTATGACGTCAGCCGTATCGTGACCGGTGGCCAGACCAACTACATCATCGCCACCCTGTCACTCTATCTGGACATTTACAATATCTTTGTTCACCTCCTCCACCTGCTGATGGCTTTCGCTGGCGAGCGCGACTAGACTCTGCAGAGGAAGTACTTCGAAGAAAAGGGCGGCTATTCAGCCGCCTTTTTATTGCCTGTCGAAAAGCGCAACGGATTCGACATGGGATGTCTGCGGAAACATGTTGGCAATGCCAGCGCCGCTTAGCCGGTATCCTTTTTCATGCACGAGCACGCCTGCATCACGCGCCAGTGTGGCAGGATTGCATGAGACATAGACGATACGACCCGGACCGTCGTCCCCAATCGCCTTCACCAGTTCAATGGCGCCCTCGCGGGGCGGATCGACCAGCCACTTATCGAGTTTGCCCCAGCCAGCCAGCAGTTCTGGCGAGGCCTTGAAAAGATTGGCGACGGCAAACGCAGTCGAATCTGCAAGTCCGTTCAGAGCGGCATTTTCCTCCGCCCGGCGCACCAGTGCCCGACTGCCCTCGATGCCGAAGGCAAAGGCACCGCTACGGGCAATCGGGAGGGTAAAGTTGCCAAGGCCGCAGAAAAGATCGCCAATTCGCTCGCCTGCCCGAGGTTGCAGGAGATGCATGGAGCGGCGCAACAGCACGCGATTGATGCCGTAGTTAACCTGAGTGAACTCGCTGGGCCTGAATTCCAGACGCAGGCCGAAATCGGGAAGGGTATAACTGAGCGGCGGTACGTCGAGCGGATGAAAAGGATAGGCCGATTCCGGCCCTTCTGGCTGCAGCCAAATCTGGACGCCGTGTGCGTCGGCAAAAGCACGCACAAGCATCTCATCCTCGGGCGTCAGCGGCTTCAGGATGCGCAGTACCAGTACCGTAACGCCATCGCCGATCGCTAGCTCTATCTGAGGTAACCGGTCGGGAATCGAGAGCGCGCCGACCAGTTGGCGCAGCCGGGTCAGCAGTGCGGAAATCGATGACGGCAGTACTTCACAACTGTCCATGTCAGCGATATAGCTGCTGCGCTTCTCGTGGAAGCCCACTAGCACCCCGCCTTTCTTCGGCACCAGGCGTACCGATAATCGTGCCCGGGAACGATAACCCCATGCCGGTCCGAAGATGGCCGGATAGATCACTTCAGGCCGTAAGCGCGCCAGATGCCAGAAGGCATCCTCCAGCACACGTTGCTTTGCTGCTGCCTGTCCCGAAGCTTCCAGATGCTGCATGCTGCAGCCGCCGCAGATGCCGAAGTGCCTGCAACGCGGTTCGACGCGCAAGGCATTCGACGTCAGGATCCGGCTTGCCGTTGCCAGCTCGTAGTTCGGCTTCCTGCGGTAGCTGGAGAAATCGACCTGCTCCTGCGGCAAGGCGCCTTCGATAAATATGGTTTTGCCCTCGTGGTGGGCGACACCCCTGCCTTCGTGGTCAAGTGATTCGATTATGGTTGCGGGCATGATTCCATCTGCCTGTGCGGGAGGCGCAATTGTATGCATCGCCGCGGGATTTGCAACGACCCAGTCATTGTCCTAGTATGTCGCCGTATTATTGGAGGCCAAGCACAATGCCAGACAATTCAAAAGAAGCATTCGAAACCCGCGCCGCCTATCAGCAGGCAATCGACTCCGTATTGTCAGCTGCAACAAAGGAACTCTGTATTTTTGATTCCGATATCGAGGATCTCGATCTCGACAGTCGGGCGCGGTCGGATAGAATCGCCGCCTTTCTCGCAGGCGGACAGGATCGCAGTCTGCGCATCGTTCTGCATGACCTCGATCATCTGACACGCTACTCACCGCGCCTGATGGGCCTGTTGAAGCGTTACAGCCACTGCTTTTCCATACGCCTGACGCCCGAACCGTTGCGCAACATCTCAGACAGTTTTGTCCTGGCGGATAGGGTCAGTGGTGTAATTCGTTTCCATGCCGACCATTTCCGCGGCAAGGTGCTTTTTGATCAGCCGATCGAGATACATGACTGGCATCAGCGCTTCGAGAATCTTTGGCTTGAATCGGTTCCGGGGGCCACGGCTACCCATCTGGGCTTATAGCGCGTCCGGTTGCATCGGCGCCCACAGTACTATGGTGTTTTTTTTATGTGATTTTGCTAGAATCCGAATCGGCCTGAATGCGTTCCGGTCTAACTCATATTTGTGATTGTTGTTTGAAAACAAAATACTATCTTTATCGATAAAGGATCTCAAATGAAACACTCTCTCCTCGTTGCTGCCCTCGTCGCCGTGGCCTTGACCGCCTGCGGCAAAAAAGAAGAAGCCAAGCCTGCAGCCGCTCCAGCCGCTGCTCCCGCTCCCGCCGCAGCCCCTGCTGCCGCTCCGGCCCAACCTGCTGGCATGGAAGGCATGTCCGGCATGGGTGGCATGGAAGGTGCACCTGCCGCTGCTCCGGCCCAGCCCGCCGGCATGGAAGGCATGGAAGCCAAGAAAGAGGAAATGAAGAAGTAATTTCTTCTCTCCGAAAAAAGCCGGCTCGAGGGCCGGCTTTTTTTCGTCTATTTCCAGCTAGGTCAGGGCACGCCAGTCAAACCCCGCATTCTGGTCAGCTACGCCCACCCAATGCTCGGCACAACCCAGCACCGCCGCCAGTGCGGATCTCGCCAAGGTTGGCGTATTGTTCTGCTGGCTCAAATGCGCGGCGATGAGATGCTGCAGCCTCTGAGTATCCAATGCACCAAGAAGGGCGGCGGAAGCGGCGTTGTCAAGATGACCAAAGCGTCCGGCAATTCTCCGCTTTAAATGCGGCGGATATCCCCCTCGCTGCAACATCTCTTCATCATGATTGCACTCCAGCACCAATGCGTCGCACCCTGACAGCATTTGCTCGACGTGAGGCGTCGTACTCCCCAGGTCGGTTACCACGCCCAGCCGATGCCGGCCATCGGAAAAAACGAACTGGACCGGTTCGCGCGCATCATGGGGTACGGGAAAGGGATGAATTTCAAGGTCGCCAATCTGGACAGTCTGATGGCTATCAATCAGTTCCGTTCCTGGTACTTCACTGCGCCCACACGGTGCCGCCGCAAAAGTGCCATGCGTCATCCAGATTGACAATCGATAGCGGGATGCCATTTTGAAGGCGCCGGCTATGTGATCACTGTGCTCGTGGGTGACGAGAATGCCCGAGAGGTCTTCCGGCGACAGTCCAAGACGGCCCAGTTTGGAGACCGTCTCGCGCGGACCGAATCCGCAATCAAGCATGAGGCGGGTTGAACCCGCCTCGACAATCAGAGCATTGCCGCGACTGCCGCTTCCCAGCGAGGCAAATCGCATTACTTCAGCTGGTCGTAGAGCAGGCTGAGAATTTTCTTTGCGGTCTCGGAGTTATCCACGCCGCCTTCACGGGTCAATATCTTCACGGTGCTCTCGCCACCTTCACCCTCGACAAGGATGCGGAACTGCTGATTGGCCGCCGGCTTGCTGCTGTCCCAGAATTTAAGTTTGCTGAGAAATCCGCCATCCGACTTCTTGGCATCGCCTGCTTCCGTGTCGACATAACGGACAAAGTACAAACCCTTGGCACGGTCTCGATCCTCAACCGTGAAACCAACACGATCAAGCGCCAAGCCGACGCGGCGCCAGGAGCGATCAAAGGCTTCCTGCAACTGCAGCGAACCGACCCCGCCAGCAGGCCGAATCAACTTGGCTCTTTGTTCCTTTCTTGACTCGGCCGCCATCAATGTCTTGGCCCGGTTTTCCTCCGTGCCCAGGCGCACCATCAGCCTACGCAGCATCTCGGCTTCGAGTTCAGGGTCTGGCGGCCGGGGCTGCCAGACCGTACGATCCTGACCCTCTGTCGCATACACCTCGTACATGCCGCGGTGGCTAATGTAGATCTCAGTAGTGCCCTCCTCAGCCCCTCTTTCCAGGCGGGTGCGGAACTTGTCTCGTTCAGGCGTTGAATAGATTTGATCGAGAAATTTTCCCAGCGTGGCGCGAACCACGTCTTGCGGCAATTTGGCCCGGTTCTCCGCCCAGTCTGTTTCCAGGATGCCCGCATCCGGCAATTCCAGATTGACGATGAATCCCAGCTCCTGCCAAAAATCCTTGAGCGTCGGCCACAACTTGTCGGGTGTGCCTGCCACCACCAGCCAGCGCTGGCTGCCTGCACGCTCGACCCGCATCTTGTCCATCTGCGGCAGCACTTCCTGCGCAGCAGCATCCTTCGTGCCGGTACGCTCGGAACTGTAGGCGGAATAGGTTGCAGATCCATGCGGTGAGATATCCGGGACGGCATAGCGCTCATCACGGCTTGGCGATGTCAGATCGGGGGGGATTTCCAGCGGCGGCAATTTTCCCGCAGACTTGTAGTCGATTTTCTTCGACTCTATGGACATGCTGGAACATCCCGCCAGCACCGACGCTACGGCCAACAAAAAATATAGTCTCGAACGCATGCGGATCATGCCCCGCCTTTCATTGGATTCGGATTAAGTTCCGGCATGTCGCCCGCTGACACGGGCATTCGCCTTCCCTGAAACTTCGTTCTCAAGCGGCAACGCCGGCTTCGCGCATGGCCATTTGCACCAGATCATGATAGTCGGGCGACAGCGGCGTCAGGGGCAAACGGATTCCCGCGTCCATCAGGCCCATACGGCTGACCGCCCACTTCACCGGGATCGGATTGGCCTCGACAAACAAGTGGCGGTGCAGCCCAAGCAGGCGCGCATTGATCTCGCGTGACTTGACGACATCGCCGGCCAGAGCCGCGACACACATATCGTGCATCAGGCGCGGCGCCACGTTGGCGGTCACCGATATCGTGCCGTGGCCGCCCAGCAGGATGAATGCCAGCGCGCTGGCGTCGTCTCCGCTGTACAGGGCAAATCCCTTCGGCGCCCGCTTGATGAGGTCCGTGCCGCGCTCCATGTTTCCTGTAGCGTCCTTGATGCCGACAACCCCAGGCACCTGCGCCAAACGCAGCGCAGTGTCGTTGCTCATGTCGGCAACAGTGCGCCCGGGCACGTTGTAAAGAATCATCGGCAAGTCCACCGCCTCGGCGATCGCCTTGAAATGGCGATACAGGCCCTCTTGCGTCGGCTTGTTGTAATAGGGCACCACATTGAGCGATGCCGCAGCACCGACCTTCTTGGCGTAGGCCGTCAGTTCGATCGCTTCCGATGTCGAGTTGCCACCTGTACCCGCAATGATTGGCATGCGGCCAGCAGAATACTCGACGCAAGTGCGGATCAACTCGCAGTGCTCTTCGACGTCGACCGTAGGCGACTCACCCGTTGTGCCGACAATGACTATGCCGTCAGTGCCCTCAGCGGAATGAAAGTCAACCAGGGACTTGAGCCGCGGGTAATCAAGACTGCCATCATCCCGCATGGGGGTGACAATGGCGACAATTGAACCTTGAATCATAAGATCAGGCTTGCATGAAAACCGTGGATTTTACTTGATGATGCCTGGTACCGGAAATATATGAACGCGTTGAAAGTGCGTTGACACCTGCAGGGCGTATCGGTTCCCCGCCAATTTGCCTTACAAGTCGGCAAGGATCTTGACGTGGGCCGTCACACTGCGCCCCAAAGCAGACAAATCATAGCCGCCCTCGAGCATGGAAACGATGCGGTCCTGTGCCGAATCTGCGGCTACTGCCTTGATTTGCTGGGTCACCCAGGCATAGTCCGCTTCGACGAGGCCGAGCGAGGCCATGTCGTCCTCGTAGTGCGCGTCAAAACCAGCCGATATGAAGATGGCCTCTGGGGCAAAGTGTCGCAAGGCGGGCAACCAGGCCTTCGTCACGGCTTCGCGAAACTCCTCTCCGCGGGTGCCTGCAGGCACCGGCACATTGATCATGTTTGCTGCCGGGGCATCCGTGCCGGTGTACGGGTAAAAGGGATGCTGAAAGGTGCTGACCATGAGGACACGGGGATCATTCGAAAAAATGTCTTCCGTGCCATTGCCGTGATGAACGTCGAAGTCAACCACCGCAACGCGTTCCAGCCCGTGTACTTCAAGTGCATGGGTGGCAGCAATGGCGATATTGTTGAAAAAACAGAAACCCATTGCCTTGGCATGCTCGGCATGGTGTCCCGGCGGCCGCACGCTACAAAATGCGTTCTCCACCTCACCGCTCATGACCAGGTCTGTGGCCAGCACACCAGCCCCAGCCGAACGCAGCGCGGCCTGCAATGTGCCGGCGCTCATGGCCGTATCCGGATCGAGGTGAACAATACCGCTCTGCGGCGCGCGCTCGGCAATCCCGCGCACGTATTCAGGAGGATGAACCCGCTCAATCTGCTCGAGCGTGGCGAGGGGCGCATCGTAAAAGGCCAGATACATGTCCAGGCCGGCGGCTATCAACCGATCGTTGATGGCGGACAGCCGCTCGGGGCATTCGGGATGATGCGCACCCATGTCGTGGAGCCAGCAGTCGCGGTGGGTAATGAATGCGGTTGTCATTTGAAGCCCCGATCCTCGCCGGGTCTTTTCGAGGTGGAATTACACTAGAATGTGGTAACCGATGCCATTATCCACCGATTGCAGCTTCCGCCTCAAGTCTTGCCCTTGTCACCCATGTCCACTTCCCCGATACATGAAGCGATTCATCATGCCGGCCGCATCGTGCTGGGCAAGGATCGCCAGATTCGCCTCGCCCTGGTCTGCCTGCTCGCACGCGGCCACCTCCTCATAGAGGACTTGCCGGGCGTTGGCAAAACCATCCTGGCCCATGTCCTGGCCCGGCTGCTCGGACTTAACTTTCACCGCATCCAATGCACGGCCGACATGCTGCCTGCGGACATCATCGGGGTATCCATATACGACCGCAATACGGGCGGCTTCCAGTTCCACCCCGGGCCCATCTTCGCCCAGGTAATCCTGGTCAACGAGATCAACCGCGCCACGCCTAAATCCCAAAGCGCACTGCTTGAGGCTATGGAGGAACACCAGGTCACCTGCGAAGGCGAAACGCGCCCCCTGCCCGAACCCTTTTTCGTGATAGCAACGCAGAATCCCTATCATCAGATCGGCACCTTTCCGCTGCCTGAGTCACAACTTGACCGATTCCTCATGCGCATCGAGATGGGGTATCCGGATCAGGCAGCCGAACGCGAACTCCTGGCTGGCGCCGACCGGCGCGACATGGTCGCCACCCTGAATCCCTGCATGGAGCCCGGCGAACTGATCGAACTTCAGCGCGCCGTGCGGGAAGTTCATGTTTCCGATGCCCTGATCGCCTATGTGCAGGCCCTCGCCGAATACACCCGTCGCTCTCCCGACTTTGAAGCCGGGCTCAGTCCGCGCGCCGCCCTGTCCTTGTTGCGTGCCGCCCGCGCCTGGGCCCTGATCGACCGTCGCGACCTGGTCCTGCCCGAGGACATTCAGGCCGTGTTGCCGGCGGTGGCGGGACATCGCCTGCATCCGTCCGGTGGCGCACCGAACGCCACTTCGGCCGATATCGCCGCTACATTGGTCGGCGCCGTGCCCATCCCGTAGAACATGCAGGTCACAGCGTCTTTCAAGCGCTGGCTGTTCCGTCTTTACGGTCCCGAGGCCGCGCCGATTATCCTGACCCAGCGGCGCGTTTATGTTCTGCCGACCAAAGCCGGATTGACCTACGCTGCGGCGCTCGGATTCATGCTGATCGGCGCCATCAATTACAACCTTAGCCTGGGCTATGCGCTGATCTTTCTGCTTGCCGGACTCGGTCTGGTGACACTCCTGCACACCTTCCGCAATCTGATCCAGCTTGAAATTTCCCCAGGGCATGTCGAATCTGTCTTTGCGGGCGACATGGCCAATTTCGGCCTGCAATTGCTCAACCGACGGAACCAGGGCCGCTTTTCAATAAGCTTGCGTTTGGAAGGCGGCGGAGCGGTTTCAATCGACCCGGCGGCGAGTGCGTCCACTTCAGTCAGCCTGCCACTGCCGACCAGCCAACGTGGTTGGCTGCGCCCCGGCCGCACCACGTTGGAAACGCGCTTCCCGCTTTGCCTGGTTCGCGCCTGGAGTTATGTCGAACCGGACATGCGCTGTCTCGTCTATCCCCAGCCAGAAAAGTCCGCACCGCCGCTGCCACTATCGGCTGCGGGTGAATCGGGCGGCTCGCGCAGCGGTCAGGGCACCGAGGACTTCGCCGGTTTACGCTCTCACCAGCTTGCCGATTCACCACGCCATGTCGCCTGGAAGGCAGTAGCGCGCGGACAGCCCCTCCTGACAAAGCAATTCGCTGGCGCCAGCACGACCCAGGTTTGGCTTGACTGGAATGAAATGCCGTCCGATATGGGAATTGAGGCGCGTCTGTCGCGACTTACGCGCTGGCTGATAGACGCCCATGCCCGGGGTCTTGCATACGCGGTGCGCCTGCCCGGCAAGGAAATCCCCTTGGGCCTGGGGGCGCGTCATTTTCAGGACTGTCTGGAGGCGCTGGCCCTGTATGGCGACTAGTGCCCGCTCAGGGATTCATGGCGCCAAGCTCACAAGTCCCGTCTTGGGGCGCATGCAAGAGCTTTGGCTTTTTGCCTGTGCAGGCATGTCACTGCTGCCACATGTCGAGCATGCTCCCATCTGGCTGACTATCGCCGTCGGCGCAGCCCTCGCCTGGCGCATGGCGATCTGGTGGCGCCGCGCCGCGTTACCGTCGCGCTGGCTGCTGAACTTTCTCGTCGCAGCGGGTTCCGCGGGAATTTTTCTCACCTTCCGTCAGTTCTTCGGCAAAGATCCGGGCATTGCGCTCCTGATTTGCTTTCTCGCCCTCAAACTCCTCGAGATGCGCCGCGTGCGGGATGGTCTGGCTATTATCTTCTTATGCTATTTCCTGCTCCTCACCCACTTTCTCAACGAGCAGGGTATAGGGGTGGCCGGATTCACGCTGGCAACGCTCGTCATCGTTACCGCAGCGCTGGCCAGCCTGGGGCACGGCGGGCGCCCAGCCGCTGACCATCTGCGGCAGTCAGCCCTCATGCTGGCACAGGCAACGCCATTCATGCTCGTCCTGTTCCTGCTTTTCCCGCGCGTACAGGGCCCGCTCTGGGGCATGCCGGCGGATGCCTATAGCGGCATGAGCGGCCTTTCGGACAGCATGTCGCCGGGCTCAATCAGCAATCTGAGCCTTTCCAGTGAAATTGCTTTCCGGGTCAAGTTCGAGGAGGAAATCCCGCCCAAACCTGCACTATATTGGCGCGGACCGGTGTTGAGCCTATACGATGGCCGCACCTGGCGCGCCGACGCTCGGCAGAGGAAAGTCAGCCCCCCAGACACGGCGGCAGGTCGAACTTACCGTTATTCTGTCACGCTCGAGCCTCACAACAAGTACTGGCTGTTCGCTCTGGAGATGCCCTGGAAACTGCCCCCCGATGCAATCCTGTCCAGGGACTATCAGTTGCTTTCGAAAACGCCGGTGCGCAGCCGCATCCGCTATGAAGCGCAATCCCACCTCGAATTCGTGCCGGGGGTGGATGAAACCGCGGCTTCCATGCGAAGCCATCTGGCTCTGCCTGCGAACAATCCGCGCACTCGGGCGCTTGCCGAGCAATGGCGGCGCGAAATGGCGACGGATGAAGCCATCATCCGCCGCATGCTCGACCATTTTCGCCAGGAGAGCTTCTTCTATACTTTGACGCCGCCTCTCCTTGGCGAGAACAGCATCGATCAGTTTCTTTTCGAAACCAGGCGCGGTTTCTGCGAGCACTTCGCCTCCGCCTTTGTCTTCGCCATGCGCGCATCTGGTGTGCCGGCGCGCGTCGTCACCGGCTACCAGGGCGGCGAGCAGAACCCTATCGATGGCTTCCTGATTGTTCGCCAGTCCGATGCCCATGCCTGGGCGGAAGTCTGGCTGAAGGACAAGGGCTGGGTACGCATTGATCCGACAGCGGCCATCGCACCGAATCGCATCGAAGCAGGCCTGGCTTCATCAGTGCCGGCGAGCGAACCCCTCCCTTTCCTGGTGAGATCCGATCTTTCCTGGCTTCGGGCAATCCGCTTCCGCTGGGAAGCATTGAGCAATAGCTGGAACCAGTTGGTACTGGGGTACAACCCGCAACGCCAACGCGAAGTCCTGTCCCGGCTCGGCATGCGCGAACCCGACTGGAAAGCCATGACTGCAGCCATGGCTACGCTGTGCGGTTTGTTGCTGCTGGGACTCACTTTTTGGACTTTACACAAGCGGATTCACATTGATCCGACGGTTCGGGCCTGGAACCGCTTGAGCCGCAGGCTAGCGCACATCGGTCTGGCACGCAGTAACTATGAGGGGCCCGCGGATTATTCTAGTCGCGTTGCGCAGGCTCGGCCGGATCTGACGCAAGCGATCAAGGCGATCGCCGATCTCTATATCGAGCTTCGCTATGGAAGAGAGAGCAGCAAGGTGGCTCGGCAGAGATTGCGAGAACTGATCGCCAACCTGGAGATAGACGCCACGCAATGACACGAATCCTGAATTTATTAATCCTATTTGCGCTGTCAGTGACCGCGTCTACTGGTGCCGGCGCGGGAAGCTTCGCTCAACGCGAGGATGTAAGCGCATTCATTGAGGAAATGCACGAAAAGCACGGCTTCGACCGTGCACGCCTTGCACGCCTATTCAAAAAGACGCAACCGCAACCGAAAGCGATCAAGGCCATCCTTCCGCCGAAGGATCCCTCGGTACGTTCCTGGCAGGCCTACCTCGCCCGGTTCGTCGGTCCTTCCCGCATCGAAAGCGGGCTGCGATTCTGGGAGTTGCATGACCGCACACTTGAGGCGGCGCGTCGAACTTATGGCGTGCCGGAGGAAATCATCGTCGCCATCATAGGCATTGAGACAATATACGGCCGCAACATGGGTAAATTCCCCGCGCTGGCCACCCTGGCGACGCTCGCATTCGACTACCCGCCGCGGGCAGAACTATTCCGCAACGAACTGGAAGCCTTATTGCTGCTCGCGCGCGAATCTCACCGTGATCCTCTCGCATACACTGGCTCCTACGCGGGTGCGCTGGGTCTGCCGCAATTCCTGCCCAGCAGCATCCGCAACTGGGGGCTGGATTTCGATGGGGACGGACAAGTCGATTTGACGGCGAGCACCGCAGATGCAATCGGCAGTGTCGCAAATTTCCTGGCCAGCCATGGCTGGGAAACGGACAGCCCGATCGCCGCCCCTGCCAGCGTCTCGGGCGAGCGTTTTGGCGAGCTTGTAGACGCGGGAATTCTGCCTCGCTACACGCCTGCGGAAATGTCTGCCTACGGCGTCAGCTTTGCAGCTGACGCGCCGCAACAGCCATGTGCGCTAATCGACCTTGTCACGCCAAACAAGGCAACCGAATACTGGTTGGGTTACCGCAACTTCTACGTCATCACGCGGTACAACCGTTCCAGCTTTTATGCGATGGCCGTTCATGCCTTGTCTCGAGCGCTGATGACAGGCAGGGAGGCCCAACTGGCGGGGGATTAGGCGCTACAGCAGAATATCCTTGGATACGCCGTGGCGCTTGAGGATACGTCGCAGCTGGGCTAGCGCCTCGATCTGAATCTGCCGCACCCGCTCACGCGTCAGCGACAGGCGCTCGGCCAGTTCCTCGAGCGTCGCCATTTCATGGCCATTCAGCCCATAGCGGTATTCGATCACCTTGCGCTGTTTCTCACTGAGCATGCCGATCCATTCAGTGACGAGATGCTCCACCTCTGAGTTCTGGATCTGCGTCTCCGGCGTCTCGGCCATGTCATCTGCCAGGGATTCGCCTATTGACAGGCTGGGATCGATATCAAGCGGGGCGTCCAGCGATGCAACGTGTTCGTTGAGCGCGAGCACCTGACGCACCTCCTCGACCGGTTTGTCGAGCAATTGGGCGATTTCCTCAATACCAGTTTCACGCGCACTGGCCGCTTCGAGGCGCCGCATGGCCCGCAACACCGAATTGAGTTCTTTCACCACGTGCACCGGCAGACGGATGATGCGCGACTGATTCATGATGGCCCGCTCGATGTTCTGACGGATCCACCATGTGGCATAGGTCGAGAAGCGAAAACCGCGCTCAGGGTCGAACTTGTCAAGCGCATGGATCAGGCCGAGATTGCCTTCCTCCACCAAGTCGAGCAGCGGCAAGCCGCGGTTCAGGTAGTGCTTGGCAATATTCACCACAAGGCGCAGGTTGTGCTCGATCATTTTTTGACGCGCACCCTGATCGCCCTGGCGGACGCGCCTGGAAAAGGACAGTTCCTGCTCCGGCGTCAGCAGCGGATTGGCGCCAATCTCGTTGAGATAGATCTGGGTGACATCGTTGAGAAACCCCGGTTCGGCAGCCGGTTCAGGCTCGGGCACAACCGGCTCGACAAGCTCCCCATCCTCCGGCAAGGCCTCGTCGCGCATGCATCACCTCGGCGGCAACAGCTTGATAGGATCGAGCGGCTTGCCCTGGCGGCGAATCTCGAAGTGAAGCTTGGCCTGATCAGAGTCGCTGTCGCCGAGTTCGGCAATTTTCTGTCCCTTGCTGACTTGCTGGCCCTCTTTGGCAATGAGCCTGCTGTTGTGCGCGTAAACACTCGACAGGCTGTTGGCGTGCTGAATGATGAGCAGGTTGCCGTAACCGCGGATGCCGCTGCCAGCGTATGTGACCTTGCCTGCCTCGGCTGCCAGAACCGGGTCGCCAAGCTTGCCTTCGATGTCCACGCCCTTGCTGCCGCCTTCAACATATGCGGTGATCACCTTGCCGCCGCTCGGCCAGGCCCAATCAGATGCTATGCCGGCAACAGGCTCCGCAGGCCTGGGTTCGACCTTGACGGGTGCCGCTGGCGATTGCAGTCGGGGTTCTTCCGGCTTCTGCAGTGCCGCCATGGCCTGCTCCGTGTAGGGTTGCTTTCCCCCTTTCGGTTCGCGCTTGAGGGTGTCTGTATTCGACAGCCCGCCGGTGACAAGGGAGCGGGTTTCTACGGATGCCGGAGCAATAATCGGCTTGACAACGGCCACACCTTCGGGAGGCGCAATGCGCAGCAACTGCCCGACTTTGATCACGTTCGGGTTGTCGATGTTGTTCCAGGCCGCCACATCGCGGTAAAACTGTCCATGTTCCAACGCAATGCTGTAGAGCGTGTCCCCCTTCTTCACCGTGTGATAGTCACCGGCCTTGAAGGGGGCGGCTGCAGTCGTCGGTCCCTTGGCGGGCACGCCGGCTCTTTCAATCACTGGAGCAGGCGTCCTGGATGCACAACCGCCAAGAAGGGCGGCAGCAAGCGCTGCAAGCAGTATCGCTTCTCGGGATAATGATTTCGCCATGCTTATTCGACTCCAGCAACAAGGGGTACGAAATGAACCGATTCCAGGCGGGTTTCGCTATAGCCGCGTGCGCTGCGCTCAATCAGGCAAAGCGACTGCTCGACGCCACCCAGCGGCAGGATCATGCGCCCGCCAACGGACAACTGCCCAAGCAACGTCTGCGGCACGCGACCGGCAGCAGCTGCAAGGATGATTGTATCGAATGGCGCGGCATCCGCCAGCCCCAGATTGCCGTCCGCATGTTTGAGCCTGACGTTAAACAGGCGTAAATGGCGCAAGTTGGCGCGAGCCTTGTCGAGCAACTGAGCGAGACGCTCGACAGCATAGACATCCTTCGCCATCTGCGCCAGCACTGCCGCCTGGTAGCCGCAGCCGGCACCAATCTCGAGCGTCTTGCCAAGTTCCCGCCCAGCAGCCAGCAGTTCGATCATGCGCGCGACAATGAACGGCTGGGAAATCGTTTGCTTGAGGCCGATTGGCAACGCCATGTCCTCGTAGGCCCGCGAAGCCAAGGCCTCCTCGACGAAGATATGCCGCGGTACGGCAGCCATCGCCGCCAGTACCCGTTCGTCGCGAATACCGTCGGCGCGCAACCGCTCGATCATCCGCGCGCGGGTACGCTGGGAAGTCATGCCAATTCCGGACAACTCGCGTTTCATGTCTCCAGCCAGCTTCTGACGACACCGATTTGCGTTCCGTGTGTCAAATCAATCTGCAGGGGTGTAATCGAAGCATAGCCGCTCTCCACGGCGTGGAAATCCGTCCCTTCGCCGGCATCCTGCGCCAAACCCGCGGCGCCGATCCAGTAAACAGTATCTCCGCGTGGATTCACCTGCCTGATCACGCCTTCTGCCTTATGCCGCTTGCCCAGCCTGGTGACCTTCACGCCCTTGAGCATCTCCAAAGATACGTCCGGCACGTTGACATTCAGCAGCACCGGTTCCTTGAAGGCATCGCACAGGCAACGCTCGACCAAGTTTCTCACCACCATCGCCGCGGTTTCGAAATGGGCGGCTTTGTGACTGGTCAGTGATACCGCAATCGAGGGTACGCCGAGCAGAAAGCCTTCGGTGGCTGCAGCTACGGTTCCTGAATAGATGGTGTCGTCGCCCATGTTGGCGCCGAGATTGATGCCCGAGATGACCATGTCAGGCAGATAATCAAGCATTCCAGTTACGGCCAGATGGACGCAATCCGTCGGCGTGCCGTTGACAAAGTAGAAACCGTTAGCCGCGCGGCGCAGCATGAGCGGCCGGTCAAGCGTAAGGGAATTGCTGGCACCGCTGCGGTCGCGTTCGGGCGCGACAACGGTTATATCAGCCAGATCGGATAGCGTTTTGGCAAGGGCCTCGATGCCAGGCGCAAAGTAGCCGTCGTCATTGGAAAGGAGGATGCGCATGGTATGCCGCGCGGCGATGGCTGCCTCTGGGAAAGAATGGTCGGGGCGGCGGGATTCGAACTCGCGACCCCTTGCACCCCATGCAAGTGCGCTACCAGGCTGCGCTACGCCCCGACTGGAAGCGGATTATATCAGAGAGCGGGAAAGTGCGACGTGCGAAGAGACGATCAGGCGCGCAGCTGGGCGATAATTCCGATGATCTCGCCACGCAGGGAATTGGCGGGACCATCGTTATCTGGCGAGGAAGCAGCATGATTCTGCACTTCCTTGCCTGGACCTACTTCCAGGCGATTGCGAGCGCCACTGATAGTGAAGCCTTCGCGGTAAAGCAACTCGCGAATGCGGCGCACCAGCAGCACTTCATGGTGTTGATAGTATCGACGGTTGCCGCGCCGCTTGACCGGCTTCAGCTGGGTGAATTCCTGCTCCCAATACCGCAGCACATGCGGCTTCACGCCGCACAACTCGCTTACTTCGCCGATGGTGAAGTATCGCTTTGCCGGAATGGGCGGCAGATCATCCTTGCTTGCCATGGCTGCTCAGCTTCTCGACCGAGGCCTTGAGTTTTTGGCTGGCATGGAAGGTGACGACGCGTCGCGCGGTGATTGGGATTTCCTCCCCGGTTTTGGGGTTGCGTCCGGGACGCTGCGGCTTGTCGCGCAACTGAAAGTTGCCGAAGCCGGAAAGCTTGACGCTCTCGCCGCGTTCCAGCGCAGTGCGGATCTCTTCGAAAAAACCCTCGACCATATCTTTAGCTTCGCGCTTGTTCAGGCCGACCTTCTCAAACAGGAGATCAGCGAGTTCCGCCTTTGTTAACGTCATTTCTGCTCCCTATGATCGCAGCTTTGCGGCGAATTCCCGGGTGGCGGCTTCGATCATTTTGACCACCGCCGCTTCGACTTCACCATCCGAAAGCGTTTTCTCAGTATCTTGCATAACTACCCGGAATGCAAGACTTTTTTTCCCAACCTCAACCCCTTTTCCATGATAGACATCAAACAGAATGACCTCTCTGACGAAGGATGGAGCGGCGGCAAACAGGCCATCCAGCAATGGCTGGGCTGGCAGTTCTGCATCCACCACCAGTGCAAGGTCGCGCACCACGGCGGGGAAGCGGGATGCCTCGCGGTAACCCGGCATGGGCTGCTGCAACACGGAATCGAGGTCCAGTTCAAATACGACAGGCGCCAGAACCAGTTCGTATTTCTGCACCCACTGGGGGTGCAATTCGCCCACGATACCGACTATCGTGTCGCCCACACTGACCGAGGCAGCTCGACCAGGGTGCAGTGCGGGGTGGTCTAGGCGTGCAAAGTGCGCCTGCCGCGGTGCCAACAAAGCCTCAACATCTGCCTTGAGATCGAAGAAATCCACCCGGCGCGGAGCTAATCCCCACTGTTCGGGCGCCGCAGTACCGGCAGCCAGGGCGGCAATCCGCCTGGGCTGCAAGAACCCGGCAATCTGCTCAGCTTCGGCGTCCCGTGGAAACTGACTCTTGCCGGCGCGCAGGAAGCAACGGCCGGTTTCGAACACCCGCACACGCTCTACCCGCCTGTTCAGGTTATAGACGAGATTCCCGACAAGCCCACCGATCAGACTGGAACGCATCACTCCCATCTGGCTGGCTATGGGATTTGCGAGCGCCACGGGTTCCGCGATTGCACTGAAATCGCGCTCCCAGCCGGCATCCACGAAACTGTAGTTCACCACTTCCTGGTAGTCACGCGCAGCCAGCAGACGGCGCAAGCGCCAGACGCTGCGCCGCTCTTCGTTCTGCGGCAGAATGGCCAGCGTGCCCAGCGGCAAACGCGCAGGAATGTTGTCATAGCCATGAAGGCGTGCCAGTTCCTCCACGAGGTCTTCTTCGATGGCAATGTCAAAGCGGTGCGAGGGAGGCAACACATCGAAGACGTCACCGTCGCGGGTAAAACGGAAATCAAGGCCTTTGAGTAGTTGTGCCGCAACCCCGGCGCCCAGCCGGATGCCGAGTATCTTTTCAGCACGCGGCACGCGCAGGCGCACCGCTTCGCGCTTCGGCAAATGCTTGCGGTCGATGGCTTCCGATACCGGACCGGCCTGCCCGCCGCAGATATCCTGAATCAGCTGCGTTGCGCGTTCCAGCGCTTCGCGCGTGGCGTCGAAATCGACACCGCGTTCAAAGCGATATGAAGCGTCCGAGGAAAAGCCCAGCGCACGTGCCTTCCCGGCCACGGAGTCCGGTGCAAAGAATGCGCTTTCCAGAAACAGATCTGCCGTTGCGTCCGAGATGCCGCTTTCCTCACCGCCCATGATGCCGGCCAGCGCCAGTGCGCGATTTTCGTCGGCAATCAGGGCCGTATCCGCAGAAGGCTCGACCGTTTGTTCGTTCAGCAGCAATAACTTCTCGCCTTGCTTCGGGTAGCGCACATGGATGGCGCCATCAAGCCGTGCATTGTCAAAGGCGTGAAGCGGCTGGCCAAGTTCCAGCATGACATAGTTGGTGATGTCCACCACCGCGCTGATGGAGCGAATGCCGCTGCGTTCCAGGCGCGACTTCATCCAGTCAGGCGTCGGCGCCTTTGTATCGATGCCGCTCACCACTCGGCCGCAATAGCGCGGGCAGGCGGCTGGAGCATCCAGTACGACTTCGCGCCGCTTCTCGCTTGTGATCTCGGATTCCCGGATCGGCGGCAGCGTAATGGGTGCCCCGGTCAGGGCGCCCACCTCGCGCGCCACGCCCTTAAGGCTGAGGCAGTCCGCACGGTTTGGGGTGAGCTTCAGCGTAAACAGCTTGTCATCGAGCGTCAGATAGGCCCTGATGTCCTCGCCCACCGGCGCATCTGCCGGCAAAGCCATGAGGCCGCTGTGATCCTCCGACAGGCCTAGTTCGCGAAAAGAGCAGAGCATGCCGAAGGATTCGACACCACGCACCTTGGCCGCCTTGATCTTGATTCCCGGCAGCTCTGCTCCGACCAGTGCGCAGGGCACCTTCATGCCGACAGCAACATTCGGCGCACCGCAGACGATATGCAGCACTTCTCCCTGCCCGGCGTCGACGCGGCACAGCTTCAGCTTGTCGGCATCAGGATGCTTATCGACGGAGAGAATATGGGCCACGACAACGCCAGCGAAAGCTGGCGCGACAAGCGTCAGCGCCTCGACTTCGAGGCCGGCCATGGTCAGGCTGTGTGCCAGTTCGGCGCTGGTGAGCGGCGGATCGACGAACTCTCTTAACCAGTGTTCGGAAAACTGCATGATTATTTGAATTGCGACAGGAAACGCAAATCGCCGTCGAAAAACAGGCGCAGATCATTCACGCCGTAGCGCAGCATGGTCAGGCGATCAGGGCCCATACCGAAAGCAAAGCCGATGTATTTCTCGCTATCGATGCCAACATGCTTCAGCACGTTCGGATGCACCATGCCGCTGCCGGCGATCTCCAACCAGCCGGTTTGGCTGCAAACACGGCACCCGTTGCCTTCGCAGAACACGCAACTCATGTCGATCTCGGCCGAGGGTTCGGTAAAGGGAAAAAATGAAGGACGGAAACGCGTGCGCAGGTCGGGCTTTTCGAAGAAATTGCGCAGGAAATCGGTAAATACACCCTTCAGGTCTGCAAAACTCACATTCTCGTCGATCCACAGCCCCTCAACCTGATGAAACATGGGTGAATGGGTGGCATCCGAATCTACGCGATAGACGCGCCCCGGCGCAATGATGCGAATGGGCGGCTTGTGGGTCTCCATGTAACGTACCTGGATCGGGCTGGTGTGCGTGCGCAGCAGCAGCCCTGGGGAATTATCCAGATAGAAGGTATCGTGCATCGAACGTGCCGGATGATTCTCCGGCGTGTTGAGTGCGGTGAAATTGTGAAAATCGTCCTCGATCTCGGGACCATCGGCGACATCGAAGCCGATGGCGCGGAACAGTTCCTCAATGCGCTCTAGTGTGCGCGTCACCGGGTGCAGGCCGCCAGTTGGCAGGCCCCGGCCCGGCAATGTAATGTCAAGAGCTTCAGCCTTCAACTGCAAGTCGAGCGCAACCTGCCGGAGCGCATCCCGTCGCGCGTTGAGTGCCGCTTCGATGCGCTCCTTGGCGCTGTTGATGGCCGCCCCGGCATGCTTGCGTTCATCGGCAGCAAGCTTGCCCAACCCCTTGAGCAGTTCCGTCACCGAGCCGTTCTTGCCGAGATAGCGTGCCTTGGCCTGCTCCAACAAGGCAGCCTCGCCGATGCCGGCAAACTCAGCCGTCGCCTGTGCGACTAATTGTTCTATGTCACTCATGTCTTAAACGAAAAAAAGGAGGCTAGGGGCCTCCTTTTTTCGCCAGCTACGCGCTCAGGCGGCGAGGCTCGCCTTGGCCTGGTTCGCAATCTGCGCAAAGGCAGGCTTGTCGAACACGGCCAGATCCGCCAGCACCTTGCGATCGACCTCTATGGATGCCTTCTTCAGGCCGTTCATCAGAACGCTGTAGGTCAGACCCAACTCGCGTGCGGCCGCATTGATGCGGACGATCCACAGAGAGCGGAACTGACGCTTGCGCTGGCGACGGTCGCGATAGGCATACTGCCCCGCCTTCATCACCGCCTGCTTGGCGATGCGGTAGACGCTGCTCCGGCGACCGCGGAACCCCTTGGCCTGATCGAGAACTTTCTTGTGGCGCGCGCGCGCCGTTACACCGCGCTTGACTCGTGACATGGTCTGGTCTCCTTATGCGTAGGGCAGCATGGCACGAATGGAGGCGGTGTCCGAGTCATGGACGTCCGTCACTCCGCGCAGGTGGCGCTTGGCCTTGGTGGTCTTTTTGGTCAGGATATGGCGCTTGAAGGCTTGGGAACGCTTGACGCTACCCCCCGGCCGCACCTTGAAGCGCTTGGCAGCGCCCGATTTGGTCTTCATCTTCGGCATCGAAGAACTCCTTATAACATGGCGGCGGGTGGCTCCCGATTCGGAAGCGCTTCGACAACCCTCAACCACTTGTCTATGAACCTGTAGGCCGGTTCATGCCGCCTTGCGCCCCAGTAGGGCGCGAATTCTAATTCTTTATACCTTCAGTTGCTTCTTGATCGGCGCCATGATCATGATGAGCTGGCGCCCTTCCATCTTGGGAAACTGCTCTACCGTCCCATATGACTCCAGGTCGGCCTTAACCCGCTCCAGCAGGCGTATGCCGAATTCCTGATGGGCCATTTCCCTGCCACGAAAACGCAAGGTGACCTTAGTCTTGTCGCCTTCCTGCAGAAACCGCACAAGGTTCCTCAGCTTGATCTTGTAATCACCCTCATCCGTACCCGGCCGGAATTTGACTTCCTTGACCTGGATCTGCTTCTGTTTCAGCTTGGCTTCATGGGCTTTTTTCGCCTCGGCGTACTTGAACTTGCCGTAGTCCATGATGCGGCAGACCGGCGGGCTGGCCATGGGTGCTATCTCAACCAGATCCACACCCGCTTCCTCGGCCATTCTCAGCGCCTCCTGGACTGACACGATCCCGACCTGCTCTCCCTCCACCCCGATCAGGCGAATCTCGGGGGCATTGATCTCTTCATTGAGGCGCTGCGCCTTCTGCTGTGGTTGTGCGATGGTTCAAGTCTCCAATAATTCAAGAATCAGGCCGCCCCTGACCGCGCATCTCGTTCTCGCGTCAGGCGTTCAACAAACGTCTCGAGGGACATTTGCCCGAGATCTTGTCCGCCCCGGGCACGCACGGCGACCAACCCAGCTGTCTTCTCCTTGTCGCCGACGACGACTTGGTAAGGCAGCTTTTGCAAGCTATGTTCGCGTATTTTATAGCTAATTTTCTCGTTGCGCAAATCGGAAACGGCCCGCAGCCCAGCCTGACGTAGCTTTTCCGCAACAGATTCAGCGTAATCGGCCTGATGCTCGGAAATGTTCATGACGACTGCATGCACCGGCGCCAGCCAAAGCGGGAAGGCGCCGGCATGATGCTCGATCAGAATACCAATGAAGCGTTCCATCGAACCGAGTATGGCCCGGTGCAACATCACCGGTTCGCGGCGAGCGTTGTCTTCTGCCACGTATTCAGCGCCGAGACGACCCGGCAGTGAAAAATCAAGCTGCAGCGTGCCGCACTGCCAAACGCGATTGAGGCAATCCTTGAGGGAAAATTCTATCTTCGGTCCATAGAAGGCGCCCTCGCCCGGCTGCAGATCGTACTCCAAGCCCTTTGCAGCGAGCGCCTGTGCCAGCGCCGTTTCGGCCCGACCCCAGACCTCGTCGGAACCGATACGCTTTTCAGGGCGGGTGGAGAGCTTGACCAGGACGTCCGTGAAGCCGAAGTCCGCATAAACCTCTCGCAGCAGGTCGATGAAGGCGGCTGACTCGGCGAGAACCTGCGCTTCGGTGCAGAAAATGTGTGCGTCGTCCTGCACGAAACCGCGTACGCGCATGATCCCGTGCAGCGCTCCGGACGGCTCATTGCGATGGCAGGAGCCGAACTCGGCCAGCCGCAACGGCAGGTCGCGATAGCTCTTGATGCCCTGATTGAATATCTGCACATGGCCCGGGCAATTCATCGGCTTGACCGCAAATTCGCGTTCTTCCGCTTTCGTGGTGAACATGTGCTCGGCATAGTTTTCCCAGTGTCCGGAGCGCTCCCACAGAACGCGGTCCATCACCTGCGGCGTGCGCACCTCGAGGTAACCATTGGCGCTGAGCAGTCGGCGCAAGTACTGCTCGACCTCCTGCCAGATCACCCAGCCCTTGGGGTGCCAGAACACCATCCCAGGCGCTTCCTCCTGCAGGTGAAAGAGGTCGAGATGGCGACCCAACTTGCGGTGGTCGCGTTTTTCCGCCTCTTCCAGCATGTGCAGGTAGTCGGCCAGTTCTTCCTTCTTCGCCCAGGCCGTGCCGTAAATGCGCTGCAGCATTTCGTTGCGTGAATCGCCACGCCAATAGGCGCCTGCCACCTTCATCAACTTGAAGACCTTCAGCTTGCCGGTTGACGGTACATGGGGTCCTCTGCAGAGGTCGATGAAATCGCCTTCCCGATAGAGCGACACATCCTGATCGGCCGGAATCGAGGCGATGATCTCGGCCTTGTAGTGCTCACCGATCGATCTGAAGAATTCAACCGCCTTGTCGCGCGCCCATACTTCACGCACGATCGGGAAATCCTTTTTCGCCAGTTCGGCCATGCGCACTTCGATCTTCGCCAGATCCTCCGGCGTGAATGGCCGCTTGTAGGAAAAATCGTAGTAAAAGCCGTTCTCGATCACCGGGCCGATGGTCACCTGGGCGTCGGGAAACAACTCCTTCACGGCATAGGCCAATAGATGCGCGCTCGAATGGCGAAGGATATCGATGCCCTCGGCATCCTTGTCGGTGACGATGGCCAGGGCACAATCCCGTTCGATACGGTAGCTGGTGTCGACCAGTTTGCCGTCGATTTTGCCGGCCAGCGCCGCTTTGGCCAGACCGGCACCGATCGAAGCCGCCACTTCATTCACAGTGACCGCTTGCGCAAATGTCCGTGTCGAACCATCCGGCAATGTAATTGTCAGCATCCTGTACTCGCCATAAACAACAAAAGCCAGAAAACCGAAGCCGCCTCGGCCCCTGTCCTCTGACTTCTGTTCTACGAATTGGTAGGCGCGATAGGACTCGAACCTACGACCCCCACCATGTCAAGGTGGTGCTCTAACCAGCTGAGCTACGCGCCTGAAAACAGTGCAGGACATTGCCCGTATGAGCGGACCTTATGCCTGAACCAAAGGTGCGCATTGTAGACGAAACCGATTCCATTTCAAAGTGGTTCTTTTCATGTAACGTTTCCAGTTCGAACGTCAAACTGAATCTCCTTGCAGGCTGTATGGCCCTTGGCGATCAGTTTATGTGAGCCTAGCCGACACCAGTCCGGAGGTATTTGAAACGCTAGCGTTGGGTGGATGGCCATGATAACTGCGTCCATTGCCATGGCCGCCGCATCCCGGCGGAAACTGCACTTAAACAGAATCCGCGTTCTGCTTCACTCTGTCCCTCCAACCTGCCGGGATCGGACAGTATCTCAGGAGCCAGTTACCTCGGTCGTCTGCCAGAGGCGATTCCCCTTGCTTTCCTTGTCGATCTCGGCCAATACACGTTCATGTTCGGTCAGTTCGGCTGCACTGGCACGCAGCACGCGCAAGTGCGGCCGCTCCATCTCTACCCCCACCTGCAAGCCGGGCACAGGTGCCGCCTCAAGTTCCATGATCAGGCTCTCCTGTCCGCGCGTCATGGCAAGATAGACTTCCGCGAGGAGCTCCGCGTCCAGCAGGGCTCCATGCAGCGTGCGGCCGGAATTGTTGATTGAGTAGCGTTCGCATAGTGCATCCAGCGAGTTTCTCCGCCCGGGATGCAACTCGCGGGCCATTTTCAAGGTATCGACCACACCCGAGCAGACCTGTCCCAGCGAGGCCTTGTTCAGCAAAGCCAATTCGTTGTCAAGGAATCCGATGTCGAAAGCGGCGTTGTGGATCACCAGTTCAGCACCCTGTACGAAATCGAGGAAAGCGACAACGATTTCGTCGAACGTGGGTTTGTCCTGCAGAAACTCGTTTGACAGGCCATGCACCGCCATCGCACCGGCCTCCACCTCGCGTTCCGGGTTGATATAGCGATGGAAACGCTGTCCGGTCAGCTTGCGATTGAGCAGTTCGACGCAGCCGATCTCGATGATGCGATCGCCAAGCCGGAAATCAAGACCCGTGGTTTCAGTGTCGAGAATGATCTGTCTCATGCGTTCTTTCCCTGCAAAGTCGTGATGCCATGTCGCGCAAGAGCGTCAGCACGCTCGTTTTCGGCATGGCCTGCATGGCCCTTGACCCAGCGCCATTCGATCCGATGCCGCGATGCCAACTCATCCAGTTCGCGCCATAGTTCGGCATTTTTCACAGGCTGCTTGCCGGAGGTGCGCCAGCCGCGCTTTTTCCAGGCATGAATCCACTCGCTAATACCTTTCTGCACATATTGCGAATCGGTATGCACACGGGCATGTACCGGCCGCTTGAGTGCTTCAAGCGCACGTATCACGGCAGTCAGTTCCATGCGATTGTTGGTGGTGTCCGCTTCGCCGCCGAACAGCTCTCTCTCGTGCCCGCCGATTCTCAGCAACGCACCCCATCCCCCGGGACCGGGGTTGCCGCTGCAGGCGCCGTCGGTATAGATCTCCACGATCTCCGCGTCGGCATTCATTGGCCGTCTTTCTGGATTTTTTGAACTGCCGGAGCCAATGCCTTGGCGCGCGCCTTGCGGTCGTGCCAGGCTGGAGTGAGCAGGCGCAGGCCATGCTGTCTTTTCACTCCTTGCATGATATACACAGCGCCGGCTATCGGCCACCAGCGGTCACCGGCCAGCTCAAGGAAATGCCAGCGCCGCAGCCATTTCTCCTGTGTGACGGCAGGAGAATAGCGGCCAAAGCAACCCGCCTGGGTCTCGAAACTGAGCAAGGTCAGCAAATCCTTCAGCCGCCGCACGCTGAAATACTGCCCCTGCCAGGGGAATGGCCCGTTGCGACCGGCCAGACGCCGCTTGATGCCCCACAGGCTGATGGGGTTGAAGCCGGAAATCAGTACCTGCCCTTCGGGAACCAGCACCCGCTCCACCTCACGCAGGATCTGATGCGGATCGCCAGCAAATTCGAGGACATGCGGCAGGACGACGAGATCCACACTGTTTCCCGCAAAGGGCAGGTGGTGGGCGTCGCCACAAACGCCGGCCGGGCCAGTCGAGTCATAAACAAAGCGCAGAGGCATGCGATTGGCGCGAAGGCAGGCGCATTGCGGCAAGCCTACCTGCAGGGCGTTGAAGCCGAATATATCGGCAACCATCTGGTCGAAGCGGGCCTGTTCCCATTCGAGGATGTACTTGCCCTGTGGGGTCTGCAGCCAGTCGTCGAATCCTGGATTTGACATTTCGCTCCGAAGTCTGAGAATCACACCATGGACATCCAAGCCTTGCGCGCATTCGAGGACAATTATATCTGGCTGCTACGAGACGGGCACCGGGCCGTCGTGGTCGACCCGGGCGATGAGGTCCCCGTACTGCAATATCTGGCAGACCAGGACGCCAGTCTGGCTGCCATTCTGCTGACGCATCATCACGGCGATCACACAGGCGGTGTTGCCGGTCTGCTCGCACGGAAGCACGTACCGGTTTTCGGACCTGCGGGCGAATCGATAGCAGGCATTACGCATCCTCTGCAAGAAGGCGACACCGTTGTGCTGCCGGGGTCTCAGGATCGCTTACAGGTCATGGATGTACCCGGCCATACACGAGGCCACATCGCTTTTTACGGAATTCTCAAGGGCCGGGGGATATTGTTCTGCGGCGATACCCTGTTCGGCTGCGGCTGCGGCCGACTGTTCGAAGGGACGGCGGATCAGATGCTGACTTCGCTTAACAAACTCGCCGCCCTTCCGGGCGACACTCTTGCGTACTGCGCTCACGAATACACTCAGTCGAATGTTCGTTTTGCCCTGGCCGTGGAGCCTGGCAACGCCGCATTGCAGGCACGCGCCGCGCAAGTGGCGCAGTTACGCAGTGATAACCAGCCCACGGTACCCTTTACGCTCGAGGAGGAACTGGAGACCAATCCCTTCCTGCGCAGCGGCCAGCCCGAGGTCGCTGCAGCGGCCGAGCGGCATTGCGGCGCCAGTCTTTCCAGCGCCAATGAGGTATTCGCCGTCCTGAGGGAATGGAAAAATACTTTCCGCTAGTGCCCCCCCTTTGGTAACCGGGATGCGGGAAGTCGGCACGCAGGGCACGCAATGCCGAACTGTGATACTTGAAGAGAAGACTAAATTGACTGCGGCATGGGGCGACGGTAGCATTGAGGTTTCGTATCCACCGGTTCCATGTTCAAGCACAAACCCGCGCTGGCGAGTCGCCTCGCCTGCTTTGTCCTCTGCCTGTTTTCCGCCGCTGCAGCTGCCTCTGAAGAGATCGTCCCGCCAGTAACCACTTCCGGTCCCGCGGTTGTCGAAGTGTCGCCTCCCGAACCTGTTCCGACCATTGAACTCAAGGAGGATCCACCGCCGCTCGCAACAATAGACCTGACGTTGCCGCCGGACGATCTGTGGGATCGCATCCGGCACGGCTTCGGCATGCCCAATATCGACAGTCCTCTTGTTCGCCAGCAGCAAGCCTGGTATCTGGCCCGCCCCGACTACCTGAGGCGCGTCGTCGAACGCAGCCGCCGCTACATGCACCATATCGTCGAGGAACTGGAAAAGCGCGGCATGCCGACCGAACTGGCCCTGCTGCCTATCGTCGAGAGTGCCTACAATCCGATGGCCTATTCACGCTCTCACGCATCGGGCATGTGGCAGTTCATCCCCTCCACGGGCAAGACGTATCAACTGGATCAAAACTGGTGGATGGACGAGCGGCGCGACATCATCGCCTCAACCAGCGCGGCATTGGAATACCTGCAGTCGATCTACGACATGCATGGCGACTGGCACCTGGCGCTGGCCTCCTACAACTGGGGCGAGAACGCGGTCGCGCGCGCCATCAACAAGAACAAGGCAAATGGCCTGCCGACGGACTACATGAGCCTCACCATGCCCAACGAAACGCGCTGGTACGTGCCCAAACTGCAGGCGCTGAAGAACATCCTCGCCCAGCCGCAACTGTATGGCGTCAGGCTCGATGCCATCCCCAACCAGCCCTATTTCGTCACGGTTGAACGTCCCGCCAACATGGACGTCGCCATTGCCGCAAGACTGGCCGAAATGACGATCGAGGAATTCCATTCCCTCAATCCGGCTTACAACCGACCCGTCATGCCGGACAAGGGCAACCCCACCATCGTTTTACCCACAGATAAAGTTGCTGCCTTCAAGGCGAACCTCGAAGCTCACGACAAGCCTTTGACCAACTGGCAGGCCTATACCATCAAGAAGGGTGAAAGCCTGGCGAGCATTGCCAAGCGGCACGGACTGACGACGACACGCCTCAAGCAGGTCAACGGCATCAGCCGAAGAATGCGGATCGGCCCCGGCCATACCCTGCTGGTGCCTGCCAAGGATGATGTCGCCGCGCCAAACTTGCTCAAAGTGAATCTCCCGGTCGTCAAACCGACTGTCAAGGGCAGTAGAAAAGCCACAGGCAAGAAAAAAAGCAGGAAAGCCGCTCCCATCAAGAAGAAACCCCCTTTGCCTGCAAAACAGAAACCCGCCGATAAGCGCTAGCCAGTCAGCGATGGTTGTCCTCAGCTTACTGGAACGCCAACACGACTATTTGAATAGGTGACAGAAAACCCTGCGGGTATTACTCAACTGCGTTGCTGAAGGATAGGCCCCAGCACATTCCGACATTGCACGCGGACAGCGCGGGTGGAAATGACACCCACTCGGCGGGTTGGCCGGTGAAGGCATGTCGCCTTTCAGCACTATGACCGGGCGTCCCGTTCCCGCGCCGATGCGGGGTACGGCGGAGAGCAATGCCTCCGTATAAGGGTGCCTTGGATCGCTCAGGATTTCCTCCACTGTTCCTTGCTCGACGATGCGACCGAGGTACATCACCGCCACCTCATGGGCAAGATGCTCGACCACGGCTAGGTTGTGCGTGATGAACAGATAGGACAGCCCGAATGTCGACTGCAGGTCCTTCAGCAGGTTGAGAATCTGCGCCTGCACCGAAACATCGAGGGCACTGGTGGGCTCATCGCACACCAGCAGCCGGGGCTCGACCGCAAGCGCGCGGGCAATGGCGATGCGCTGCCGCTGCCCTCCGGAAAATTCATGCGGATAGCGCCCACTCATGCCGGCCGAGAGGCCGACACGTTCAAGCAGCTCATCGATCCGCTCATTTCTCGACACGGGGACTGCTGTCTTGCCCAGGGAGGACATGCCTTCCTCGATGATGTCCCCCACACGCATGCGGGGGTCCAATGAGCCGTAGGGATCCTGGAAAACGATCTGCATGTCCGCGCGCAGCTTGCGCAATCGGGACGGCGGCAAGACGGTAAGTTCCTCGCCGCCAAACCGCACGCTGCCGCCGGTCGGCCGCAGGAGCTGCAGGATGGCCTTGCCCACAGTCGTCTTGCCACAGCCCGATTCCCCCACCAGCGCCAGCGTACGCCCCACGGTCAACGTAAGAGAGACGCCGTCGACAGCTTTTACCTGTCCGGCAATGCGCTTGAAGACGCCTTTGCGGATTGGAAAATGTACTTTCAGGCCTGACGTCTCCAGCAACGGCATTGCAGTGGTTTGTGGCGAATCGCCGGCAGTATCGTTGCAAGGCGATAACGATGCCGCCGCGGTTACCGCATCAGCACTAGCCGTTGCAGAATCGTAAAGATGGCAGCGCACGGCATGACCGCCGGAAACTTCATGCCAGGCTGGCGCTTCTTCAACGCAGCGCGCCCAGGCACGCTGGCAGCGGTCGGCAAAGCGGCACCCCCTAAAACGCGCCGTCAGCGGCGGCACGCTGCCAGGAATGGTCTCCAGAGCGCTGCCGCGACGATCGGGGCCTGGCAGCGCCGCGAAGAGCTTACGTGAATAGGGATGGCACGGCGTTGAAAAAAACGCTTGCCGCGCTGCAACTTCGACCAGCTCGCCCGCGTACATGACGCCTATCCGGTGCGCCAGCATCGAGACAATGCCCAGATCATGGGTGATGAGCAGCATGCCCATGCCACGTTCGCGTTGCAGTCTACCGAGCAATTCCAGAACCTGCGCCTGGATCGTGACGTCGAGCGCCGTGGTCGGTTCATCGGCGATCAGCAATCCAGGATTGCCCGCCAGCGCGATGGCGATCATGACACGTTGCTTCATCCCGCCCGAGAGCTGAAAAGGATAAGTGTCCAGGCGCTGTGCCGGATCCGGAATGCCTACCGCCTCGACGAGCTCCAGTGCACGCCGTCGCGCCGTGGTACCTCGCAACTCGGTATGTCGTTCCAGTACTTCGACGATCTGCTGTCCCACTGTGAGAACAGGATTAAGGCTGGTGGCAGGTTCCTGGAAGATCATTGCCATCTCGCGGCCGCGAACGTCGCGCATGTCCGACTCGGACAGGTTCAAGAGGTCGCGCCCTTCCAGCATCACCTTCCCGCCGGCAATCACGCCCGCGTCGGGCAGCAGCCGCATCAGCGACAGCGCCGTCATCGATTTGCCGCAGCCCGATTCGCCCAGCAAGGCGAACGTCTCGCCGGCATTGACCGCGAACGAAACGTCGTCCACCGCATGGGCAACGCCTGACACGCCCCTCAGGCCGGTACGCAGTGATTCGACTCGCAGCAGAGTCATGACGCCTGGCCTTGCGCTGGCGGCGCGATCTGCCGTCCCGCCAGGCGCGGGTCGAAGGCATCGCGCACCGCATCGGAAAACAGATTGGCGGACAGCACCAGAACAAACATGAAAGCAAATGCCGCCACAAGAGACCACCAGACGACTGGCTCGCGCGCCAGTTCCAGTCGCGCGGTATTGATCATGGAGCCGAAGCTGATCGTGCTCGGATCGACGCCGATGCCAATATAGGACAGCACCGCCTCGGCCAGGACCAGTCCGGAAAAATCCATCACCACGGCAATCAGCACGATATGCATGACGTTGGGCAGGATGTGCCTGCCCATGATGCGTACGGATGAAGCCCCGAAAGCCTGTGCCGCCTGGATATACTCAAACTCGCGCAGCTTGAGGGTTTCCGCCCGCAACAGGCGGCACAGCCCCGTCCAACTGGTCACGCCGAGGATGAGGCACAAGGCCAGCAGACGTGCGTCGGCGCGCTGGGCGGCGGTGGCGAACCAGTCAGGGTGCGTGTCGATCACGACCTGCATCATCAGCACCGCGGCGGCGATAAGGAGCACCCCGGGGATCGAATTCAGCGTCGTATAGAGATACTGGATGACGTCATCCACCCAACCGCCCAGATACCCTGCGACAATGCCCAGCGCCACCGCGAATGGCAGCATGGCCAGGGTGGTTATGGTGCCGATGACCAGCCCGGTGCGGATGCTCTTCAAGGTGAGATACAGCACGTCCTGGCCGACCTTGTCGGTGCCGAACACGTGATAGCCGCCTGCCAGTGCCACGAGCGGTCCGGCCAGGAACAACATCGCTGCCAGCGTGACGAGCACCGCATTCCAGGCGAAACGGGTCTCCCCTCGCCAGATGCGGCGCCACGCCGCCATCCAGCGCATGCCCCAGTGAAGGGCGGTCGCCTGCACGGCCGCTGCCGCGAAAGTCAGCCACGCCAGGACGGCGAGCGCAACCCCAAGCAGGATCCTGGCTGTAACATCGCCCGCCCAGTCCGCAGCAGGATCCGGCAGATGGATGCCGCCATGCTTGAGTCGCGGAAACACCCGCGCCTGCCCCCCGTCCGGCATTTCAACGGTTTCCCTGGCGTAAAGATGGGTGGCCAGCGGCGCCGAATAGGTCTTCTCGGTCTTCGCCTTCAGCGGCAGCAGCAAGGTGTCGAGCGCACTGCGCACCTCGGTGCTGTAGCCGTTGGACCGATCGCCCGTTACGGCTTCCAGGCGCGGCCGAAAGTGCAATGAATCAAGCAGGCCGATCAGGATAAATACCGCGAGCACAGTCAAGGCTGACATGCCGGCGCGGCTCTCGCCGACCCGGCGCCATGACGACAACAGATAGTCGCGGCGGCTGACGTAGCGGCCTGCAGCCGCAGCACAGACCATCAGCAGGAAGACGAGCGCATCGGTCCACAGGATGATCGGTATCACTGCAGCCTCACTCTCGGATCGACCAGGGTGTAGGACAGGTCGGTGAGCAGCAGGCCGACGATATAGAGCACCGATCCGATGAACACCATCGAACGCACCACGGCGAAATCCTGTGCATTGATGGCATCGATGGTGTAGGAACCAAGGCCCGGAATGCCGAAGAAGGATTCGACGAGGAGCGAACCCATGAAAAGCAGCGGGATTACCACGACGACACCCGTGAGAATCGGGATCATGGCGTTCTTCAGGACATGGCGGAACAGCACTGTAAGCTCGGACAGCCCCTTGGCACGTGCCGTGCGCACATAGTCCTTGCCGATTTCCTCGAGAAAGATGGTGCGGTACCAGCGCGTGCTGCTGCCGATGCCGGCGGCCACGCTGATCACTACCGGCAGGATCAGGAAACGCGCCGCATCCAGCCCGCCGGCATAGCCCGATATCGGCACCAGATGCCATACCTTGCTCACCAGATATTGTCCGCCGATGATGTAGAACAGGCTGGAGATCGACATCAGGGCGACGCAGGCCACAACGCCCCAGAAATCGAGATACGTGGCGCGGAAGAAGGCCAGCAACAACGCGAAGGTCACCGTGACGAACAGTCCGAGCAGGAACACCGGCAGGGCGATGGCAAGGCTCGGCCCCATGCGCGTTTTGATCTCGTGGCCGATGTCGCGACCGTCGTCGGCACGTCCGAAATCCAGAACGAAAAGCTTCACCGATTTTTCGAAGAAGATGGTGCGGGTGATCTTGCCGGCACCGTCAGCGGCCTCGTTGTAGACCAGCGGCTTGTCATAGCCGCGCTCCGCCTTCCACTTCTGGATGGCCTCTGGAGTGACGCGCTTGATGCCGAGTTGCATGCGCGCCATGTCGTCCGGAGTGTTCACCACGAAGAACAGCGTAAAAGTCAGGAGATTAACGCCGATCAGGATCGGGATGGCGTACAACAGCCGGCGGATGATGTAGGCAATCATTGGCCGCGGCCCGAGGCGCGTTCACGCCGTCGCCAGCCCAAGACGGCCGGCGCCGCGCTGGCAGCCAGAACAATGGCCAGCAGCCCGAGCGGCCACAGCACCGGCTGATTCCACTCGGCGCGCATTGCCTCGCGCAAGGCGGCGTCAATTTTCTGGTACTTCAGTCCGTTCCTTGCCATGTTGTTGGGCTTCAGATTGGATACCCACTCGTGATGCAGACTGTAGTCCTTGGGATGGAAACCGAAGGACCAGGGTGCGTCCTCACGCAGGATGGCCAGCATGCGGTCGATGAGCGCCTGTCTTGCCGTGCCGTTCTCCATGTGCTTCACCTGCTCGAAGAGGCGATCGTATTCCGGATTGGAATAGTTGGCGGCATTCTCACCCTGGGTTTTGGCGCGGCTCTGCGGCGCATGAAACAGAAAAAGGAAATTCTCCGGGTCGGGATAGTCGGCGTTCCAGCCCCAGACGAAAATCTGCGCCGCGCCTTTGCGCACCTTCTCCTGGAAGCGGTTGTAGTCGGTGCCGCGGACTTCCAGCTGGATCGAGAGCTTGGCGAACTGCTTGCGGTACCAGTCCAGACGCGGCTTGTCGCCCGGGCCGCGATCCGTGGTGTCGAGGTAGAGCACCAGCGGCTGACCGCTCCTGGCGTCGCGTCCATCGGGATAGCCCGCCTCGGCAAGCAATTTTTTCGCAGTTTCAAGGGACTTGCGGTGCGGTGCACCGTCCCTCCAGTCGTACACAACCGGATTGATGCCGTCAGCGCCTGTCCTGAAGCCGAAGATGCCTGGCGGAATCGGCCCCTGTCCCGGGATGCCTCGGCCGTTTGCAAAGATGGAAATGAACTCTTCCCAATCGATTGCAATGGAAATCGCCTGACGCAGTTTTTTCGCGCGCTCGCGTGCGGCAGCATCCGACTGGCCGCCACCGACGATCGGGTCGAGCCAGTTGAAGGCAAAATAGCGCGTGGCGGTACCGACCGATGCTTCGAGCTTGATGCCCTTTGCCTTCATCTCCTGGGAAACGCTGGCTTCACCCTCCACCGAGATGCGCACCGCCTGATCGAAACTGTCCGAACTGATGCCGGAAAAATCATAGTAACCCTGCAGGAACTTGTTCCAGTAGGGAATGCCTTCGCGTTCCCGGCTGAATACCACCTTGTCGATGAAGGGAATGCGCTTGCCTGCATCAGCAAGCAGACCAGCCGCCCCGTCGCCCTCCTCCCCCTCTGCAGGATAGGTCTCGCCTCGGTAATTGGGATTTCGCTCCAGCACCATGCGGGCATTGGGATTGTTCTCCGTCAGCATGTAGGGGCCGGAGCCCACCGGATACCAGTCCAGTGTCAGGTTCTTCTCGATCATGCCGGGCTGGGCATAGAAACGGTCTGCCTCGACCGGCACGGGCGCAAAGAAATTCATCGCCAACCAATAGGCAAACTGCGGGTATCGGCCCCTGATGCGGATGCGATAGTGATACCTGTCGACCAGTTCGACGCCCGCGAGCGGGATATTCGACAGGTCGATCCATGCAGTTTTTCCACCCACGCCAACCAGTGCCTTGTCCTCTGCCTTCAATGCCGCCGCAAAATCCTTCAGGCCAACGATGTATTCGCTCATCAGGCCAAAGATTGGCGAATGAAGGCGCGGATGGGCAAGACGCTTGATCTGGTAAATGTAATCGTCCGCAGTCAGCTCGCGCGTGCCGGTTCTGGGAAAATCGCGCAGGGAATAGATGTTCTTCAGGTCTTCCTGCTTCAGGCTGTGGTACAGCAGTTCGCCGCGTTCGTCCCGGGCAAAGGCGGGATGGGGCTGATACAGAATCCCCGGTCGGATATGGATATCGTAGAGCGTATACGCAACACGGGGGGAATTTGCCGGCACGTCCCTGTCAGCGGTATCCACGGTGCGCGACCGCGGCACAGACTCCGCTGCCAGCGGGATCAAGGTGTATGGCCGCTTCAGGTAATGGTACTGGAGCGGCGGCTCATAGATCTGCGCATTGAATTCGGCCTCATCCTCGCTGTATGACTGCACCGGGTCGAGATGCTTGGGCCGCTCCGTGAAAGCGCTGTAGAGTATGTTCTTGCCGCCATCCTCTGTCGGATAGGGATTGTTCCATTCCGTGCCGCAACCGGCGAGTATAGCGGCGAGGGCAACCGGCCATGCCTGAATCAAGATAACGCGCATCGTGGGCGGAGTGTAGCGGATGGGAGAATTGGCGTCATCTGCAGCGCTCCGCTATAATCACGCGGTCATTTTTAGAGGATTCGACGATGGGCTTTCTCTCTGGGAAACGCATCCTCATTACCGGACTACTGTCCAACCGCTCGATCGCCTACGGCATCGCCAAGGCTTGCCATCGCGAGGGCGCCGAACTGGCCTTTACCTACCAGAACGACCGTTTCAGGGAGCGCATTACCAAGTTTGCAGACGAATTCGGAAGCAAGCTGATATTCCCCTGCGATGTCGCGGAGGACATGCAGATCGATACGCTCTTCGCGGAACTCGGCAAGCACTGGGAAGGTCTCGAAGGGTTGGTGCATTCAATCGCCTTCGCGCCGAGCGAGGCCATCGAAGGAGACTTTCTGGACGGCATCACGCGCGACGCCTTCCGCATCGCCCACGACGTGTCCTCCTACAGTTTTCCGGCATTGGCAAAGGGTGCGCGGCCGATGCTGCTGAAGGGTCGCAACCCATCCCTTCTGTGCCTCACCTACCTCGGCGCGGAGCGCACTCTTCCCAACTACAACACCATGGGCCTGGCCAAGGCTAGCCTCGAAGCCAGCACGCGCTATCTTGCCTTCTGCCTCGGTCCACAGGGCATACGCGCCAACGCGATCTCGGCCGGGCCGATCAAGACGCTGGCCGCGTCCGGCATCGGCAACTTCTCCAAGCTGCTCGCCTACAATGCGCACCATGCGCCGCTGCGGCGCAATGTGACCATCGAGGAAGTCGGCAATGCCGCTGCCTTCATGCTCTCCGATCTCGCCAGCGGCATCACCGGCGAAATCCTCTATGTAAACGGCGGACTCAACACCACGGCGCTGGGAAACGCCGAGCCGCTGCCCTAGCATTGGCTGACAGAACGAATACGGGCTGCCAGGCAGCCCGTATTCTTTGACACATCTACCACCCATCCTGCATCCTGCCGTGCCCAGAGCGGACACCGCGAAGCAGCATCCCCACTTATTCGTTAGCGCCCTTTGCCAAGGCAGACATGTCGATTTTTACCCCGTAGCGCTGCCGTAGCGCAGCCAGGTAAACATTGAAGTCCTCGGCCCCGTATAGCTGGGCTAGTTGCGCCCGCAGCGCTTTCGGCCGTGGGTCGGCCTCGCCAATTGCGGCTCCGGTCTTCACCTGCGAGATGCGGTAGAGCATATACGTGCCGTTCGGCAACGGCATCCCGGCATAGGCGGGCAACTTGCCGGCAGGCGCCTTGAAAATGGCACGCTGGGCTTGCGCAGCCAATCCGCGCATCGGTTGCCGCACGACAGTCTGCGGCTGGCCCCAGGCGAGTGCAATCGCTTCGCCCTTGTTCAGGCTGGCCAGCTTGGCTTCGCCCTCCTTTTGAGCCATGCGTGCGGTTTCCTCGGCCAGCAATCGTTTCTCTATCTCGGCCTTGACGGATTCCAGGGCGCGCAATTGTGCCGGCCGCAGTTCCAGGACGCGCGCTGAAACCAGCGTGTTCGGTGACACTTCGATGGCGTCCGTATTGCGTTTGTTCTTGATGGCATCATCCGAGAACAGGGCGGCAAAAAGCTTGTCGTTGCCCGCCAGCGGGCCGGCTGCGACGCGATTGACCTGATCGAAGAAGCCGGTCTGCCGGATTGGCAGCTTGAACTTCTCCGCCGCCGGCTTCAGGCTGTCGGCCTGCTCATAAACAGTATTGGAGAAGGCCTCGGCCGCCTCGGCGAACTTCCTGCCGGCAGCCTGTGCCTTGAGCTCGGCCGCAATGGTTTCGCGAGCCTCATCCAGGCTGCGCACCTTGCCGGCCTTAATGCCCGTCAGGCGGATGATGTGATAACCGAACTCGCTGCGCACCACATCGCTCACCTGGTTTTCCTTTAGGGAGAACACTGCATCCTCGAATGCCTTGACCATTGCGCCGCGCGCGAAGAAGCCGAGGTCGCCGCCTTTTTGTGCCGATCCCGGATCCTGCGAGTGTTCATTGGCCAGTTTGGCAAAATCCGCCGGATTCTTCTTCACTTGTTGGAAAATTGCATCAATTTGTGTGCGAGCCGCCTTCTGCTCGGCTTCCGGCGCATCCGCCGGAGACTGGATGAGGATGTGGCTAGCGCGACGCTCCTCCTGCGTTTCGTAGTTCTTCGCGTTCTTGTCGTAGGCGCTCTTGATCTCGTCAGGGCTCACGGTAATCTGCTCGGCCAGGGCATCACGGCTCAACACGACATATTCGGCGCGGATCTGCTGCGGGATCTCGAATTGCTTCCGGTTCTTCTCGTAATAATCCTTCACGGACTCAGTGGATATCTTTACTTGGGCAGCGTACTGCTCAGGACGAATCGCCACCTCGCTGACCTGACGTTCCTCGAGTTGAATGGCAACCACCCGCTCTGCCGCAGCTCTTGATACCACCGCAGTATCGGATACTGACTGCACAATTTGCTGCAAAGTAAGATCCTGGCGCAGCTTGGCTTCAAACCCGGCCTGTGTCAGCCCCTGCGAGCGCAGGGCCTGCTCATAGCGTCGTTTGGAGAATTTGCCGTCTTCCTGAAGTGCCGGAATCGAACCGATCATCTCGATCAGCTGCTCGTCGGTGGCCATAAGGCCTGATTTCGTCGCGTGTAGCAGCAACAGGCGCTGTGTCACCAACGAGTCGAGCATTGCCTGGCGTGCTTCGGGCGTTTCCAGCATGGCCGGATTGAACTCGCGTCCAAGCTGTCCTCGCAAACGTTCCTGTTGGTCGCGTAGCGCTCGAGAAAAATCCTGGCGTGAAATTGAACTGCCGCCCACGCTGGCTAGTTCGTCGTTACCGCCGCCACTGCGGAAGTAGGAGTCCACGCCCCAAAATGCGAAGGGCAGCGTGATCAGGACGAGAAAACCCTGGACTATCCGTTTGTTGTTGCGAACCGCGTCAAACATGCTCGGTCACCGCTCCCAATGGCAAAGACGATAGAAAAAAAGGCGAACTCACGTTCGCCTTTCTTGATGTTGGCGGAGTGGACGGGACTCGAACCCGCGACCCCCGGCGTGACAGGCCGGTATTCTAACCAACTGAACTACCACTCCAAGTTCCGATTGCCGCTTTCACCCAGAATCACCGAGGATCCTGGCTGGTGGGTGCTGACGGGATCGAACCGCCGACATTCGCCGTGTAAAGGCGACGCTCTACCATCTGAGCTAAGCACCCGCTTGCTTGACTGTCCGGCTCAGTACTCGACGGGCAGCCCAGAAAAGCGCGCTAGTTTACCGCATCTTTCAGCGCTTTTCCAGCGCGAAACTTGGGTACGCGTGCAGCCTTGATCTTGATCGTCGCACCAGTACGCGGATTGCGGCCGCTGCGAGCCGCGCGCTTGCCGACGTAAAACGTGCCAAACCCCACCAGCGTCACCATGCCGCCCTTTTTCAAGGAGGTCCTGATCGCGCCTACTGTGGCATCCAGCGCACGGCCGGCAGCCGCCTTGGATATATCGGCCGACTTGGCGATCTGATCGATAAGTTCTGACTTGTTCACAAAAGCCCCCTCTGATTTTTGGTTGATGAATGACAACAGCGCAGGAAGAACGTTCTTTATAGCAAGACGAAAAACCTCATGTCAAGGAACTTTCAGGAAGATTGGTGAAGAATTTCAGAGGGCAAGTGTGCGCATGCCCTGCAGCATATCGCTGCAGGGCATGCGCAAAACTCTGGCGTATCAGTGCGTGATCGGTTTGGCCGCAGCGGCTTCATCAGACGACACTGCTGCCACTTCAGCCGACTCCGGCAACGGTTCAGGCTTGCGCTCGAGCGCGAGCTCAAGGACCTGATCGATCCATTTGACCGGAATAATCTCAAGCGTGTTTTTGATGTTCTCCGGAATGTCCACGAGATCCTTGACGTTTTCTTCCGGGATCAGTGCCGTATGAATCCCACCTCGCACGGCGGCGAGAAGCTTCTCCTTTAGTCCGCCAATAGGCAACACCTCGCCACGCAGCGTGATTTCACCGGTCATGGCCACATCGGCCCGCACAGGAATGCCTGTCAGGATCGACACGAGCGCAGTGGAGATGGCTATGCCGGCACTGGGCCCGTCCTTGGGCGTGGCACCCTCGGGAAGGTGTATGTGGATGTCGCTCTTCTGGTAGAAGTCCTCGAGAATGCCTAGCGTCCTGGAGCGCTTGCGTACCACTGACAGCGCCGCCTGGATCGACTCCTGCATCACTTCGCCCAGCTTGCCGGTGGTTACTGTCTTGCCCTTACCGGGCAATACTACTGCCTCGATGGTCAGTAATTCGCCGCCGACCTCCGTCCAAGCCAGGCCGGTAACCTGGCCGACCTGATTATCCTTCTCAGCCATGCCGTAGGAATACTTGCGCACGCCGAGATATTTATCGAGATTGCGCGCATTCACCACCACCTTGCTGTGGCGTTTCCTCAGCACGAGGGATTTCACCACCTTGCGGCAGATCTTGGATATCTCACGCTCCATGCTGCGCACGCCCGCCTCGCGAGTGTAGTAGCGCACGATGTCGCGCAACGCATCCTCGGTGACAGAGAGTTCCTCCTTTTTAACGCCGTTGTTCTTCAGCTGTTTGGGAAGAAGATAGCGCTGGGCGATGTTGACTTTCTCGTCCTCGGTATAGCCGGAGAGGCGGATCACCTCCATGCGATCAAGTAGCGGGGCCGGGATATTCAAGGTGTTGGCGGTGGCGACGAACATCACGTCGGACAGGTCGTATTCGACTTCGACATAATGATCGACGAAGGTGGAATTCTGCTCCGGATCGAGTACTTCAAGCAGCGCGGAACTCGGATCGCCGCGGAAGTCCTGACCCATCTTGTCGACCTCGTCGAGCAGGAATAGCGGATTCTTCACGGCAACCTTGGTCATGTTCTGCAGAATCTTGCCGGGCATGGATCCGATGTAGGTGCGGCGGTGGCCGCGGATCTCCGCTTCATCCCGTACGCCGCCGACCGACATGCGCACGAACTTGCGATTGGTTGCACGGGCGATCGACTGGCCGAGCGAAGTCTTGCCGACGCCGGGCGGGCCGACCAGGCAGAGTATCGGCGCTTTCAGTTTGTCGACCCGCTGCTGCACCGCAAGGTATTCGAGAATACGTTCCTTGACCTTCTCCAGACCGTAATGATCCTTCTCCAGGACTTTCTCGGCAGCAGAGAGATCCTTGCTGATGCGGCTTTTCTTTTTCCAGGGCAGGTTGGTCAACGTCTCGATGAAGTTGCGCACCACGGTCGCCTCGGCAGACATGGGTGACATCAGGCGCAGCTTCTTCAGTTCGGACATCGCCTTGTTCAGGGCTTCCTTGCTCATGCCGGCGCCCTTGACCTTCTTCTCGATTTCATCGAGATCGGCCCCCTCTTCGCCCTCGCCGAGCTCCTTCTGGATGGCCTTGACCTGCTCGTTCAGATAGTACTCGCGCTGGCTCTTTTCCATCTGACGCTTGACGCGGCCGCGAATGCGCTTCTCCACCTGCAGGATGTCGAGTTCGGTTTCCAGCTGCGACAGTAATTTTTCCATTCTTGCGCCGACATCGAACACCTCCAGGATCTCCTGTTTCTGCTCGAGCTTGAGCGGGAGATGTGCGGCTATGGTGTCGGCCAGCCGCCCGGCTTCTTCGATTCCGGCCAGGGAAGTCAAAATCTCCGGAGGAATTTTCTTGTTCAGTTTCACGTACTGGTCAAACTGGGCAATGATGGCCCGGCGCATCGCTTCTACCTCATGCGTAGTCCGTTCATCTGCAGGCAGCGGCATGACGGCAGCCGTAAACATGGCGCGTTGATCCGTGACACTCTCGATGCGCGCCCGCTGACCACCCTCGACCAGTACCTTGACCGTTCCATCGGGCAGCTTGAGCATCTGCAGGATGTTGGCAATGCAGCCGATTTCATACATGTCGTCGGCGTCGGGTTCGTCCTTGGCGGCAGACTTCTGAGCAACGAGGAGGATGTGCTTGCCCGCGTCCATCGCCGTTTCCAACGCTTTGATGGATTTCGGACGACCGACGAAAAGCGGAATCACCATGTGCGGGAATACCACCACATCCCGCAGTGGGAGCAGCGGCAGTTCGATTCGTTCTGCGGGGAGGTCAAGCGCGCTTGACATAATGGTTATCCTTTGTAGTGACAGCCGTCAAACCTATGTTGGGGTCAACGGTAGAAAAATCAAGAAGTTCAGCGACGGCCCGGGCAAACCAATTAGGCCACAAGAAACAATCAGTTGGAGCCGGCCACCTTGGGCTGGTCAGCATAGATCAGGATCGGCTTGGAGGAACCCTCGATCATGCCCTCATCAACTACCACTTTAGTGACATTCTCCATGTTGGGAAGTTCATACATGGTGTCGAGCAGGACGGATTCGAGGATGGAGCGCAGGCCGCGGGCACCGGTCTTGCGCTTAAGCGCGCGGCGAGCGATGGCCTGCAGCGCCTGGGGACGTACTTCGAGCTCTGCGCCCTCCATGGCGAAGAGCTTCTGATACTGCTTGATCAAAGCATTCTTCGGCTCGACGAGAATCTCCATCAGTGCCGCCTCGTCCAGCTCGTGCAGCGTGGCTACCACCGGCAGGCGGCCGACGAATTCCGGAATCAGGCCGAATTTGATGAGGTCTTCCGGCTCAATCATGCGCAGGGCCTCGGCGGCATCCTTGCTGTCCCTGCTTTTCACTTCCGCACCAAAACCGATGCCGGCCTGCTCCGTGCGGTTGCGGATGACCTTGTCCAGGCCATCGAAGGCGCCGCCGCAGACAAAGAGGATGTTGGTGGTGTCCACCTGGACGAAGTCCTGATTTGGGTGCTTGCGCCCGCCCTGCGGCGGCACCGAGGCGATGGTGCCCTCGATCAGCTTGAGCAGCGCCTGCTGCACGCCTTCACCCGACACATCCCGGGTGATGGAGGGATTGTCGCTTTTGCGAGAAATCTTATCGATCTCATCGATGTAGACAATCCCCTGCTGCGCCTTTTCGACCTCGTAATCGCACTTCTGCAGCAGCTTCTGGATGATGTTTTCGACATCTTCTCCGACATAGCCCGCCTCGGTCAGGGTTGTTGCGTCGGCCATCACAAAAGGCACGTTAAGCAAGCGTGCCAGCGTCTGCGCCAGCAGCGTCTTGCCGGAGCCGGTCGGGCCGATAAGCAGGATGTTGCTCTTGGCCAATTCGATCTCGTCACTCTTCGACAAGTGCTTGAGGCGCTTGTAATGGTTGTATACCGCGACGGAAAGGATGCGTTTTGCCGGATCCTGGCCGATTACGTACTGCTCGAGGATGGCGCAGATTTCCTTCGGCGTAGGCAGGTCACCCTTGACGCCTTTGCCGCCGTGGTCGGCGGCTATCTCGTCACGGATGATGTCGTTGCACAGTTCGATGCACTCGTCGCAGATGAAGACGGACGGACCAGCGATGAGCTTTCGCACCTCATGCTGGCTCTTGCCGCAGAAGGAGCAGTAAAGGAGCTTTTCGCCCGGGGTCTTCTTGTCCGTCATCTCTGTCTCCGAATTCTTGCGCCGCGCCGATGGCTCAAGCCATGGATTCCGCGCGGTTCGTCAGAACCTTGTCTACCAGACCATACTCGACCGCCTCTGTCCCCGAGAGGAAGTTGTCGCGATCGGTATCGCGCTCGATGCGCTCGATCGGCTGGCCCGAATGCTTCGCCATGATCTCGTTCAGTCTAGCGCGCAGGTAGAGAATTTCCTTGGCGTGGATCTCGATATCCGAGGCCTGTCCCTGGAAGCCGCCCATCGGCTGATGAATCATCACGCGCGAATTGGGCAGGCAGAAGCGTTTGCCCTTGGCGCCGGCCGTCAGCAGGAATGCGCCCATGCTCGCCGCCTGGCCGACGCACAGCGTCGATACGTCAGGCTTGATGAACTGTATGGTGTCGTATATGGCCAGCCCCGCCGAAACCGATCCGCCTGGCGAATTGATGTAGAAGTAGATGTCCTTGTCGGGATTTTCCGACTCAAGGAAAAGGAGTTGGGCGACGATCACGTTGGCTGTCACGTCGTTCACAGGTCCAACGAGGAAGACGACCCGCTCCTTCAGCAGGCGCGAATAGATGTCGTAGGCACGTTCGCCGCGCCCGCTCTGTTCGATCACCATGGGAATCAGGCCCAGCGCCTGCGGGTCCCACTGATCCTGCTGTCCGTTGCGGTTGGCGTAGCCTCATGCTTGGATTGAACGGCATCATGCCGCATTTCCCATCAGTTCGTCAAAAGAGGCTGCCTTGTCGGTGGTCTGCGCATTGGCCACCAGCCAATTCACCACATTCTCCTCGATTGCCAGCGCCTCGATTTGCGCCAGGCGTTGCGGCTGGGAATAGTACCAACGCACCACTTCCTCGGGCTGCTCGTAGGACTGTGCCTGCTCGTCGATCAATGATCGCACCTGCTCCGGTTTGGCATGCAGGGCATGCTCCTTCACCACCTCGGCGATGATCAAGCCCAGCTTGACGCGACGTTCTGCCTGAGCGGCAAACCACGACGGCTCTACGGGCATGTTCTTGATGTCTACGCCACGACCTGCCAGATCCTGACGGGCGGCCTCCGCCATAGATCCTGATTCCTGTTCAACCAGAACCTTGGGCACTTCCAGTGGATTGGCGTCGAGCAAAGCCTGCATGGCCTGCTCCTTGACGCGGGCCTTGATGCGCTTCCTCAGTTCGTTTTCGAGGTTGGCGTGAATCTCCGCGCGCATTTTCGCCACGTCGCCATCCGCTATGCCCAGAGACTTGGCGAAGTCCGCGTCCACAGCGGGCAGTTGCGGCGCCTCGACGCCTTTGAGGGTCACGTCGAAACTGACCTGCTTGCCCGCAAGTTCGCTCACCTGGTAATCGGCAGGGAATGTCACGTCGAAGGTCTTGCTCTCGCCCGCCTTCAGTCCGGCGATGCCGTTCTCGAAATCCGGCAGCATGCGTCCCTCGCCCAGCACGACCGGATAGTCCGCGGCCTGTCCGCCCTGGAACACCTCGCCATTGAGCTTGCCGGTGAAATCGATGACGACACGGTCGCCATTTGTTGCGGCACGCTCGGCCGTGGCATAAGTGGTGCGCTGCTTGCGCAACACTTCCAGCGTCTTGTCCACTTCAGCCTCGCCAGCCTCGATCTGCGGACGCTCGATGACCTTGTCGCCCACGCCGTTCAGCTTTACTTCGGGGTAAACCTCGAAAATCGCGGAAAACACCAGCTTGGAAGCATCTTCGCCGCCTTTCGGCTCGATGCGCGGATAGCCGGCCACGCGCAGGTTCTGCTCGCGCACGGCGGCGCCAAAAGCCTTCTCGACCGCTTCGCCTATGGCTTCGGAGCGGGCTTGCGCGCCATATTGCTGCTCCACCATCTTGAACGGCACCTTGCCAGGGCGGAAACCGGGCATCTTCACGGTACGCGACATTTTCCTCAGGCGATGTTCGACGTCCTTGTCGATTTCCGCCATCTGCACAGTCATGTCAATGCGGCGCTCTAGCGAACTAAGGTTCACGGGGCTAGCGTCCAGGGGGCTTGCGGGTTGAGGGTTGGTCTGCATGAAAAATCCTAGGTTGAATCAGTTGATTGTGCGGGCTCTGGTGCGAAGGGCGGGACTTGAACCCGCACGCCTCGCGGCGCTGGAACCTAAATCCAGTGCGTCTGCCAATTCCGCCACCTTCGCGCGCTGTTATTCTACCTCATTCCCCCCTATACTGGCGACCCCGGCAAGCGAGGCAAACAGCCGCAAGTACCCGCCAAATCGGGACTTTTGCCATGTCCGTCGACCACTACGAAAACTTTCCCGTCGCCTCTTGGCTGCTGCCCGCGCGGTTGCGCGAACCCGTCAAGGCCATCTACGGCTTCGCCCGCAGCGCAGACGACATAGCGGATGAGGGCACGCTGAGCGATGCCGAGCGCTTGGGCGACCTCGATCGCTATCGCGCGGAACTGGATGCCATCGAGGCAGGCCGCCCCGCGCAGGATCCGATTTTCCAGCGCCTGCAGCCGGTCATCGCGGAACACCAATTGCCGCTTCCTCTGTTTCGCGACCTGCTCGACGCCTTCAGCCAGGACGTGGTGAAAAAGCGCTATGCCGATTTCTCTGAACTTATGGACTATTGCCACCGCTCTGCCGATCCCGTAGGCCGCCTGCTGCTGCATCTCTATCGCGCCGAGACCGGGCAGAACCTAGCCTGGTCGGACGCCATCTGTAGCAGCCTGCAACTCATCAACCACTGGCAGGACGTGGCGGTCGACTGGCAGAAGGGTCGCATCTACCTGCCGCAGGACGAACTGGCGCACTTCGGCATCGCGGAAAGCCAGATCGCCGCAGGCCGCTGGGACGCCGCCTGGGCCGCCATGATGGATTTTCAGATCGACCGCGCCCGCAACCTGATGGCGTCCGGCAGTTCCCTCGTGCATGAATTGCCCGGACGCATCGGCTTCGAATTGCGCCTCATCGTCGCCAGCGGCTTACGCATGCTGGACAAGCTGCAGCGCGTACGCGGCGACGTCTTCCACCGCCGGCCGGTGATCGCCATGCGCGATTGGCCGGCCATCCTGACTCATGCCGTACTAGGCTAGCGCATGACGCCGGAGCAATATTGCCAGCGCAAGGCCGCACAGAGCGGCTCCAGCTTCTATTACAGTTTCCTCTTCCTGCCGCCGGAACGCCGCCGGGCTATCACGGCCCTTTACGCCTTCTGCCGCGAGGTGGACGATGTCGTGGACGAATGCACCGATGTGCAGCTGGCACGCACCAAGCTTGCCTGGTGGCGCGCGGAACTCGTCAGCATGTATCAGGGCAAACCGAACCACCCCGTGACGCAGTCGCTTGCCGATGCTACGCGTGCGTACAACCTGCCGCAGGAGCTCCTCATGGAGATCATCGACGGCATGGAAATGGATCTGTCGCAAACCCGCTACCCGGATTTCAAGGCGCTGCACCTCTACTGCTACCGCGTCGCCAGCGTGGTCGGCCTGCTGGCCGCCGAGATCTTCGGTTACGCAGATCGCCGCACCTTGAAATACGCGCATGACCTTGGCCTTGCCTTCCAGCTCACCAACATCATCCGCGACGTGGGCGAAGACGCACGCCTTGGCCGCATCTATCTGCCCGCAGACGAACTCGCCCGCTTCGGCGTTCCCGTCGAGGACATTCTCCACGCACGCTACTCGGACGCCTTCCGCAGCCTCATGGAGTTTCAGGTCGAAAGAGCGGAATATCACTACGAGCAGGCCTTCGCGCAGTTGCCCGCGCAGGACCGGCGCGCCCAGCGCCCGGGGCTGGTCATGGCGGCCATCTACCGTGCACTCCTGCGCGAAATTCGCCGCGACGGCTGCCGCGTACTTGACCGGCGCACGGCGCTGACGCCGGTGCGCAAGCTGTGGATCGCCTGGCGCACCTGGAATAAGGGATAAGGAAGTCACGAGATGCGCGTCGCCATCATAGGTGCCGGCTATGCCGGCATGGCAGCCGCGACGGAATTGGCCGCGCGCGGCATTCCCGTCACGGTGTTCGAGGCATCGCGCACGCTGGGCGGCCGCGCCCGGCGGGTCGAGGCGCACGGCTACCCGCTCGACAACGGCCAGCACATCCTGGTCGGCGCCTATGTCGAGCTGCTGCGCCTGATGCGGCTCGTCGGCGCGGATCCAGATGTCCTGCTCGCGCGCAAGCCGCTCAATCTCGTCTTCCCCGGCCGCATGCACCTCGCCGCGCCGCGACTGCCCGCGCCGCTGCATCTGGCCGTCGCCCTGCTCACTGCGCGCGGCCTGCCCGTCGGCGGGCGCCTCGCCGCGGTGCGCTTCATGCGGCACTTGAAACGGGATGAATTCCTTCTTGATCGGGACATCACCTTCGCCGAACTGATGGCGCGGCACGGCCAGGACGCATCGGTGATCCGCTACCTGTGGGCACCGCTATGCCTTTCCGCGCTCAACACGCCGCCGGGGGAGGCCTCTGCCCAGGTTTTCCTCAACGTTCTGCGCGACAGCCTCGCGGCAGCGCGCGAGGCCAGCGACTTGCTGCTGCCTAAAGCGGACCTCTCCGCCCTGTTTCCCGAACCCGCAGAGCACTTTGTCCGCAGCCGAGGCGGCGAGGTGATGCGCGGCTGCCCGGTCCGTGAGATCAACTGGACACCCTACGGCTTCCACCTCGAGGGCGATGCCTCCGGGCAGAGCTACACCCATGTCGTCGCCGCCGTCGCACCCTACCATCTGGGGCGCCTGGCGGCGAAGCTGCCGCGCCTGCAGCCGGTGCTGGAGGATGTCGAACGTTTTTCCTACGAGCCGATCCTGACGGCCTACCTCGGCTACCCGCAGCCGGTGAGCCTGCCCGGTCCCATGATCGGCGTCGGCGGCACGGCCCATTTCCTCTTCCAGCAAGCCGATGACATCCTCGCCGCTGTCACCAGCGCAGGCGGTGCGCATCTCGACCTGCCACGCGAAGCGCTCATCGCGCGCATCCATGCTGAGATTTGCGATATTGCCGGGCCTACGCCGCCGCCCGCATGGTCGCAGGTCATCGTCGAGAAGCGCGCCACGTTTGCCTGCCGGCCCGGCGTACGTCGGCCGGCCTGCGAAACGCCGCTGGCCAACTTTCTCCTGTGCGGGGATTACGTTGCCTCGGACTATCCGGCCACGCTGGAAGCCGCCGTGCGCAGCGGCATCGCCTGCGCCCGGATGATCGTGCCGTAGGTCGGGCTTCAGCCCGACTAATGCGCGCGATTGGCGTTGGCTGTCGGGCTGAAGCCCGACCTACACAAGGCATCCACCATCCAGCTTGAGCACGCGCCCACAGCGACGGGCGATCGCTTCGTCGTGCGTCACCAGCACCAGCGTCGTGCCCAGCTCGGTATTCATGGCGAACATCAGCTCGATGATGTCGGCACCGGTGGTTGCATCGAGGTTGCCGGTCGGCTCGTCCGCCAGTAGCAGGCCAGGCCGTGCCGCAAACGCGCGGGCAATGGCGACGCGCTGCTGCTCGCCGCCGGAAAGATGCTTGGGGTAATGTCCGAGGCGCTGCGACAGCCCCACCCGCGCCAGCATCTGCTGCGCATCGGCGCGCGCGCTGCCACGCCCGGCCAGTTCCAGGGGAAGCATGACGTTCTCCAGTGCCGTCAGGGCCGGCAACAACTGGAAGGACTGAAAGACAAAGCCGAGCATGCCGCCGCGCAGTTCGGCGCGGCCGTCTTCATTCAACGCATACAGATCGCGCCCGCCGAGCAGCACCCTGCCGCGCGTCGGAACATCCAGACCCGCCAGCAGTCCAAGCAGCGTCGACTTGCCCGAGCCGGAAGCGCCGACGATGGCCACCGCCTCGCCGGCCATGACCCGGAAGGAAATCTCGTGCAGAATCACCAGCCGGCCGTCGCCGCTCGGTACTTCCTTGCCGAGGGCGTTGACTTCGATCATCACCGGGGCATCAATGTTCAAATTCATCTCTGCGGGATTCTTTCTTCTTTTCTCGTTCGCCGCACAGGCGGCGGGGAACATCCTCATCGTCGGCGACAGCCTGTCGGCCGGCTACGGCCTGGGCGCGAACCAGTCCTGGCCGTCGCTGCTCGAGAAGCGCCTGCGCGAAGAGCGGCTGGATTATAGCGTCGTCAATGCCAGCATCAGCGGCGACACCACCGCGGGCGGACGCAGCCGCATCGGCGCCGCGCTGGACCAGGCACGCCCGGCCGTGGTGATCATCGCGCTGGGCGGCAACGACGGGCTGCGCGGCCTGCCGGTGGCCGTCATGCGCGACAACCTGAAGGCCATGCTGGCCGCGGCCCGGGCACGCAAGGCGCACATCGTCGTGGCCGGCATGAAATTGCCGCCGAACTACGGCATCGACTACACGCGGGAATTCGAGCAAAGCTATGCCGACCTGGCACGCAGGCACAAAGCCGCGCTGGTGCCCTTCCTGCTCGAAGGCGTGGCGGAGCGGCGCGATCTCTTCCTGCCCGACAACATCCACCCAACTGCCGAGGCGCAGCCGATCATCCTCGACAACGTCTGGAAGTCGCTCAGGCCGCTGCTCAAGTGACCGCCAGGCGGGGCATCCCCGTCTCAAGCGACCCGAACACGCAGGCCTCGGCAAAGCCAGCGCCATGCAGTTCAGCCAGCACTTCATTCACCGCCGAAGGCGCGCAGGCGACCAGCAGGCCGCCGCTGGTCTGCGGATCGGTGAGCAGTTTCTGCTGCCATTCATCGACGCCTTCAGCCAGCGTCACGTCCGGCCCATAGCCGCCCCAGTTTCGCGTCGATGCGCCCGTGGAAATGCCTTCCTTGACGAAGCCGACCGCCTCGGCAATGAGCGGCAGGTCGGCGAAGCGCACCTTGGCGGACAGCTTCGAGCCGCGGCAGATTTCCAACAGGTGGCCGGCCAGGCCGAAGCCGGTGACGTCCGTCAGCGCATGCACGCCATCCATCTCCGACAGCCGCGTGCCGGAGGAATTGAGCTTCGTCGTGTGGCGGAGCATCGTGGCGTAGCCCTCTGGCGTCAGCAATCCCTTTTTCAGCGCGGCGGAGAGGATGCCGACGCCGAGCGGCTTGCCGAGGATCAGCACGTCGCCGGCCCGGGCCTCGCTGTTGCGTTTGACGCGCTTCGGATGCACCAGCCCCATCGCCACGAGCCCGTAGATCGGCTCCAGCACGTCGATGGAATGGCCGCCGGCGATCGGAATGCCGGCCTCGGCGCACACCGACTCGCCGCCGGCGAGGATGCCGCGGATCACCTCCAGCGGCAGCTTGTCGAGCGGCATGCCCACCACCGCCAGCGCCATGATCGGCCGTGCGCCCATGGCATAGATGTCGGAAATGGCGTTGGTCGCCGCGATGCGGCCGAAATCGTAGGGATCGTCGACGATGGGCGTGAAGAAATCCGTCGTCGCCACCAGGGCCTGCTCGTCGTTGAGTTGATACACCGCCGCATCGTCGCTCGACTCGGTGCCGACGATGAGTTCCTTCGGCAGGGTGCGCAGCGGCGTGCCGGCGAGCAGCTCGGTCAGCACGGCCGGCGCGATTTTGCAGCCGCAGCCGCCGCCGTGGGAAAACTGGGTCAACTTGATGGCTCTAACGGACATGGTGTGCAGGTGACATTAGAATGCTAGGGTCTGTTCTCAATTGTTATGTCGGTGCGAACGGGTGTTTCAGGGTGCAGGGCAAGGCGCGAGCGACGCGGTTGGGTTATTCCCAATAAGGAGCGAGCAACGCCGCCATGCGCCCTGAAATACCCGTTCCCTTCGGGTTGCGGCCAAAAGCGCAGGTTACGCCGTAGCCAGAATTGCTCAATTTGGAATCCATATCAAGAATGAAATCGACAGGCATTGCCAACGTAACACAGGCAGGAGAATTTGACGAGATCATCGACGTGCGCTCGCCCGCCGAGTTCGCCGAAGACCACGTGCCCGGCGCGGTCAATTGCCCGGTGCTCTCCAACGAGGAGCGCGCCCGCGTCGGCACGCTCTACAAGCAGGACTCGCCCTTCGTCGCGAAGAAGCTCGGCGCCGCCCTCGTCGCCCGCAACATTGCCGCGCACATCGAGACGCGCTTCCTCGACAAGCCGCGCGAATGGAAACCCCTCGTCTATTGCTGGCGCGGCGGCAAGCGCAGCGGCGCCATGGCGCATGTGCTGCGCCAGATCGGCTGGCACGCCTGCACGCTGGAGGGCGGCTACAAGTCCTACCGTCGCCATGTTGTTACGGAACTGGCCGGATTGCCGCGCCGCTTCACCTATCGCGTCGTCACCGGCGCCACCGGCAGCGGCAAGAGCCGCCTGCTCGAAGCCCTCGCCGCGCAGGGCGCGCAGGTGCTCGACCTGGAAGCGCTGGCGGCGCACAAGGGCTCGGTGCTGGGCGGCCTGCCCGGCGAGCCGCAACCCTCGCAAAAGATGTTCGAGAGCCGCCTCCTCGCCGTGCTGCAGCGGCTGACTTTCACCGAACCCGCTTTCACCGAACCCGTTTACGTCGAGGCGGAAAGCCGCAAGATCGGCGCGCTGCAGGTGCCCGACGCGCTGCTCGAAACCATGCGCGCCAGCCCCTGCCTGCGCATCGAGGCCACCGACGCGGCGCGCGTCGCCTTCCTCATCGGCGACTACGACTACTTCCTCGCCGACCCGGCCAGCCTGAAGGAAAAGCTCGGCTGCCTGCGCGAACTGCAAAGCGGCGAGATTCTTTCGCGCTGGAACGCCCTGATCGACAACCACGACTGGCCGGCGCTGGTCGGCGAATTGCTGGAGCTGCACTACGATCCGCTCTACCGCCGTTCGCAGGGCAGGAACTACGGCCACTTCGCCGACGCGCCGCAATTCGAAACCGACGATCTCTCGCCGGCCGGTCTGATAAAACTGGCGCGGGAAATACGCTCTACATCTGCCTGAACAGGTGCGCGTAGGCGCGGCTGACGGTAAGCTGTTCCGGCCGGTCGCGCACGCCAAGGCGAACCCGGCCGCGCTCGTCGTGCCGGGCGGTGGTGATGAAATTCACGTTCACGAGGGTGCCGCGATGCACCTGCCAGAATGCCTCCGGATCGAGCTGCCCGGCGAGGTCCCTGATCGAGGTGCGGATGAGCAGCTCGCCCGTCGCCGTCATCACGCTCGTGTATTTGTCCGTCGCCTGGAAATAGCGCACGTCTGCGGTCGGCACCAGCCGCACGCTGTCGCCCACCGAGGCGCGTATCCACTTCAGCCAGGCCGGCCGCGCCGTGTCGCCGGGGCTGACTTTCCCCAGCACCTCGGCAATTGCCGCTGCCAGTCGGCCACGCTCCGACACGGAAGGCTCGCCCAGCGCGCGTTTCAGGCGTTCGACGGTCTTCGCCAGCCGTGCATCCTCCGCCGGCTTCAGCACATAATCGACTGCCGCCCGCTCGAAGGCCTCGACGGCGTACTGGTCGAATGCCGTGATGAAGACGACGTAGCAGGGAAAATCCAGACGCGCCGCCACTTCCAGTCCGGAGAGCCCCGGCATGCGGATGTCGAGGAAGGCGATGTCCGGCTTCTCCGCTTCGAGCCGCGCCAGGGCCTGCGGCCCGTCATGGCAGACGGCGCATATTTCCAGTTCCGGCCAGAGTGCTCCGATCCGTCCCTGCAGATCGGCGGCGAGCAACGCCTCGTCGTCGGCAATCAAAGCCGTGGCCCTCATGCCGGCACCTCGATGGTGGCGACTACGCCCTGCCCTGCGGCGCCGCGCACGTCGAGGCTAGCGGCCTCGCCGTACAGTGCCTGCAGGCGGCTGCGCACGCTTTCCAGACCGAATCCCGCACCCGCACTTCCCTCGCGCAACCCGGCGCCGGTATCGGCAACGACGAGGCGCAGCCGGCCTTCTTCCTGAGAGGCTGCGATGCGCACTTCACCGCCGCCGACCTGCGGCTCGATGCCATGGGTAATCGCGTTTTCCACCAGCGGCTGCAACAGCAGCAGGGGAAAAGGCCGCGCCAGCAGTGCCGTGGGCACGTCGAAGGACCAGCGCAGGCGCGCGCCCAGGCGCATGCCGAGGATGTCCAGGTAGCTGCGCAGCAGTTCCAGTTCGTCGCCCAGCGTCGTCTCCGCCTCGCGGGTGCGCTGCAGGGTTGCGCGCAGGTAGCGGATGAGGTCCGCCAGCATGTGCTCCGCCGCTGTTGGGTCGCTGCGGATCAGCACCGCCAGGTTGGCCAAGGTGTTGAAGAGGAAATGCGGCTCGACCTGCGCCTGCAGCATGCGCAGTTGCGCTCCGACGCGCTCCTTCTCCGCCTGCGCCGCGCGCAACTGCCTTTCCCGCAGCTCCGCCTCCAGCTGGCTCATGCGCTCGCGCAAATAGAACAAGGCGCTGATGGCCGTGCCGAAAAGAAGGCCGATCAGCAGCGACTGCCAGGCCATTTCGGATGCCCAGGCGCTGCCCGCGTCCCCCAGGATCGTCGTGGCAAGCGCCACGCCGGCCGTCGCGCCGAGCGGAACGGCGGCGATCACGCCGGCCAGCCGCATCTTCGGCGTGACGGCCCAGCGCAAGGCCGCGACGCAGCCGGCATAGATGAACAGGCCGATGCACTGCGATATGACGAAATTGTCGGCGTAGGAATTACCCACGTCGATCGCGCTCAGGAAACCGGCGATGAGCGCGTTGACGACGAGGACGCCGATGGGCTGCCAGAGGGAAAACCACATGCCATGCATGTTATAGGCCACTGAGAATTCCCGCCATCCTGCTTGCGCCGGGATGCCTGCGGCTCATGCCGCCTCGGCGACGATTGCCTGCAGCGCATCGGCGTGCAGCACCATGCCGACGTGATCGATGCCCGGCAGCAGCCGTACCTTCACCTGTGACGACAAAGGCTCCAGCGCGCCAGCGTAGGCTGTCGCCACAAACAGGCTGTCCCGGTCGCCGACGATCACCCTGGCGGGCCGGCGCAGCGCGCGCACATCCGCCTGCCAGTCCTCGCGGGGCCGGAAATCCAGTTGCAGGCGAAACGAGTAGGTCACGGTACGCTCGGGTGCGCCGGGCGGCACGGCGAAAGCGAGCACCGGCAGGTCATGAAAGCGCTTGATGCCCATGCCATCGAGGATGGTCAGACCGATCATCCTCGCCAGAAACGGCTTTGCCCAGCCGCCGGTGCCAGGCCGCGCCGTCGGCGCGTCCTGATGGATGAAGGGTGCCAGCATCACATAACGGTCGAAGCTCTCGCCGTAACGCCCGCCGGCATAGCGCAACGCGAAGCCGCCGCCGGAGGAATGTCCGATCAGGGTAAAGCGCGCGCCGGGATGCCGTTTCCTCAACACAGCAAGGAAGTCGGCGACGTCGTCCTCCAACTGTCCGACGTAGTCGATATCGCCGCGCCGTCCCGAGGCGCCATGGCCGCGCATGTCCAGCGCGTAGGCCGTCACGCCCTGCCGCGCCAGCGCCAGGCCAACCGCATGCATGCCGCGTCCGCTGCCGCTCGATCCATGCACCAGCACCGCCACGCGGTCGTTTGCGGCCGGATAGGCGCGGTAGGCGATGCGCGTGCCGTCCCGCGCCGGATAGTCCTGCAGTGCCGGCAACCCGGACCAGTCCGCACCGGCGAATGCTTCATTGATTTCGGCCAGCGGTGGCGGCGGCGTGCCGTCGCCGAAAGCCACCAACCCCGCCACAACAGTCGCGAACACAGCCATGCCCAACGCCGCTTTGCGCACAATCTGCGCCAATCGTTTCAAGGCCGCTTGCCCCGCTGACGCTCGACCAGTTCGCGCACCTTGCGCGCCTCCCACTCGGCGCCGAAATAACTGCCGCCCAGGAACGTGCCGAAGCCATGGATCAGGATGGCGATGCCCCAGCCGGCCAGCGGCCACACAACCCACAGGCGGCCCGGCGACGAAAACAGGTTGATGAGCAGCAGGCCGGCATTGACGGCCAGATAGACGGACAGGTGCGCGTAGAAGCCGCGCAACTGGCGCACGCGGCAGCGCGCCGCCTTGTACTCAGGGGTTTGTTCGAGGGTGGATTCCATCTCATGCTCCTTTCACACGGGTTTATAAACCATGAAGAAGATATTCGCCGCCGGCAGGACAGTGGCAACCAGTCCGATGCCCAGCCAGATGCGGTTCAGGCGCCAGTACGTCAGTGGAATCGGGCCGCCGCCGGCGAAGCCGCGCGCCAGCCGCGCCTGCCTGACCTGCACGGGGATCAGTATCCCCACCCACAGAAGTCCGGAAAGTACGAACAGGATCTGTCCCCACAGCATCCACGGTGTCAACATCGACAGCCCATGCAGGGCGGCATTGGCGTAGGCGCTTCCGGCGAGCAGCGTCGCCCCGCCAAAGGTGAATATCCAGTCGGTCAGCGTCACCTGGCGTTGCGCAAAGGCGATGACCGCCGGATTGCGCGTGCGATCAGCCTGGGTCTTCCACCAGGCCGTGACGATGATGTTTCCGATGAAAAGGACGACGCCGAGGATATGCAGGGCTTTGAGCCCAAGGTAGGTATCCATTCCGATCTCTCCATGCGTAACGATGGATGGAGGCTAGCCGGCGTCGGGCAGCACCCTCAAGGGAAAAACGACGAAATGACAGATTCGGGGGGTGAATCGCGGAAAACGAGGTTAATTGAAGGCTAACGCCAGCATCATCGGCGTTCAGCGCAGATAAACGCTTCAGGACAAACCGTGCGGCCCGGGGCCCTTGACGGCGCACAGGCGCTGCACCACGGCCGGCTGCGGCACCGCAATCTCGCCCTGCTCGAAGGCAACCACCGACAGGCGGCCGCCGAAGGCCTCGATCAGTTCCCCCGGCCGCAACAGAAAATCCGGATTGGCGGGCCGGCCGAAACGCTCATTGCCGAGCATGAAAGTCTCGTAGATGAGGACGCCGCCCGCGGCCAATGCGTCGATGAGCAGCGGAAACAGCGGCCGATGCAGGTAGTTCGTGACGACAATGCCGTCGAAGCGGACGCCGCCATACGGCCAGGTCCCGCCTTCGAGGTCTGCCTGCCGGCGGGCAATGCCCGGACTGTCCGCCAGCGTGGCCAGCGCTTCGGCGTCCCGGTCGACCGCCTCCACCCGCCAGCCGCCGGCCTCAAGAAAGCGCGCGTGGCGGCCGTTACCACTAGCTAGGTCGAGCACCACTCCGCCGGACGCAATCAGTGGCGCGAAGCGTCGCACCCACTGGGACACTTCCTGCGGATGCCGATGAGGCACAGGGTTCATGCAGCAAGTCCTCGAAACGGTGACAGATAAGCTAGCATAGCGGACAACACCGCAAGCCTGTCGGCAACCTCGTCCCACAGAAGCTGGCGCCAGTACGCAACCTTAGCCATGACATGAAAAGACCGTCGGACGAAACAGCACTGCCTGCCAAGCACTTCGTGGCGCCGCGCCTGGGCGCCGCCATCGTGCTGGCGGTCGGCCTGCTGTTGAGCCTTGTGCTCTGGCAGCACGCCGGCAAGCAGGCGGCGCAGGACGCGCAGACGCAACTCGACCACCGCGTGAACCTGGCGCTGGCCGGCATCGGGCGCAACATCGAAGAATTCAACTCCCTGCTGCTCGGCATGCAGGGCCTGTTTCTTGCCTCGGAACAGGTCACCCGACGCGAATTCAAGCGCTATACGGACAATCTGCGACTGCACGGGCGCACGGACGGCATCCGCGCCCTGCACTTCACCCGGCTGGTGTCCGGCCGCGACAAGGCTGCCTTCATCGCCGCCGTGCGCGGCGACCGCAGCCTGACGCCGCACGGCTACCCGGAGTTCTCGATTCACCCGGAAGGCCGGCGCAACGAATATTTCGTCATCGAGTACATCGAGCCACTCCAAGCTAACCGCGCCGCATTCGGCCTCGACAGCGGCACTCAGCCCGTCAACAGCGAATCCTTCCTCGATGCGCGCGACAGCGGCGAGATCCGGCTCACGCCGCCGTTCCAGATCGTGCAAAACAAGCCGAACGCAGCAGGGTTGGTGCTGCGCGCGCCGGTGTATCGCTACGGCTCGCCGCAGTCGACCATCGAAGAACGCCGGACCGCTCTTGTCGGCTTCGTCGGCATCACGCTGAATGCCGCCGACCTCTTTCACCACATCTTTGCGGACCCGTCCTTCGCGGGCTTGCGCGTCGTCATCCGGGATGCAGGCCCGGCCGTACGAACCCTCGCCGTGTCCTCGGGCGGCCAAACCATTCTGGACAGCGGCAACACCGACGGCGCTGCCACGCTGTCGATCATGCGCGAGCTTCACGTGGCGGGTCGCCTCTGGCAACTGGACTTTTCCGCCAGCGGGAATTTGCTGGCCGACCAGCCGGGGCGCCCCCGTCCCCTGCTCTTTTTCGCCATCGGCGCACTCTTCAGCCTGCTGCTGGCAGGGCTGTACTTCGCACTGGCCCGCTCGCGCGCGAGCGCCTTCGGGTTTGCGCGCCGCATGACCGGCGACCTGCGCCGCAGCGAGGAGCGCTTCCGCACCGCCACGGACGTCTCCTCGGAATGGTACTGGGAACAGGACAGCGAACATCGCGTAGTCGATTTCATCGGCAGGGCGTACAAGGACGCCGGACTGGATTTCGAGCGCGCCAGGGGCAAGACCCGCTGGGAGCTGGCGCCAGACGCGCTCTCGCCCGAGGAATGGGCTGCGCATCGCGCCGTGCTGGCAGCACGCCAGCCCTTCCGCCTCCGCTACCAGATGCGCTCCACCAATGGCACCCTGCGCTGGCTGGAGAGCAAGGGCCAGCCGCGCTTCGACGACAAGGGCGAGTTCGTCGGCTACCACGGCACCGGCCGCGACATCACCGAGCAGATCGAGGCCGAAGCGCGCCTGAAGCGGCAGGCCGCGTTGCTGCGGACCATCCTGGAGCACATGAACCAGGGCATCAGCGTGGTGGACGCCGACTTGAACATGCTCGCCGCCAACCGCCGCTTCTTCGATCTGCTCGGTTTCCCGGAGGGTTTCATCGGCGAAGGCATGACAGTATTCGAAGAAGTCGTCCGCTACAACGCCGAGCGCGGCGAATACGGATCAGGCGACATCGAGCAACTGGTGCGCGAGCGGGTCGAACTGGCGAAGAAATTCCTGCCGCATCGCATCAAGCGCACCCGCCCGGACGGCACCGTTCTGGATATCGTCGGCACGCCCCTGCCCGGCGGCGGCATGGTGACGACCTACACCGACATCACCGAGCAGGAGCGCATTGCCGCCGAGATCCGCCGCGAGACGGGATTTCAACCAGCGCCTGATCGAATCCGTGCCCGGCGTCTTCTACCTGATCGATCCAGGACGGGCGATTCCTCCTGTGGAACCGCAACTTCGAGGCCGTTACCGGCTATTCGGCCGAGGAGATGCGCGCCGCCCATCCGCTCGATTTCTTCGAAGGCGAGGATCGCCAACTGATCGGGGAACGCATCGGCGCCGTTTTTGCCACGGGTTCGGCCACCGCCGAAGCCTTCTTCAAAACCGGGAGCGGCCTCAAACGGCCCTATTTCTTCACTGGCGAACGCATCACGCTGGAAGACGGACGCCCAGCCCTGATCGGGCTTGGCTTCGACATTACCGAACGCCGTCAGGCGGAAGCCGAACTGGCCCGGCAGACCGCCGTCCTCCAGGCCACGCTGGAAGCCATGGATCAGGGCATCAGCGTCGTAAACAGCGATTTGCACATGACCGCGCTGAACAGGAAGTTCTGCGAACTGCTCGACTTTCCGCAGGAGATGGCCGACGGCGGGTCCGCCTTTGCCGATTTTGCCCGTTTCAATGCGGAGCGCGGCGAATACGGGCCCTGCGACGTCGAAGAGAAAGTGCAGGAGATGATCGAGCGGGCGCGCCATCCGCAGCCGCATCATTTCAGGCGCGCGCGTCCCAACGGCCGCATCGTCGAGGTGCGCGGCAACCCCCTGCCGGGCGGCGGCTTCGTCACCACCTACACCGACGTCACCGAACAGGAACAACTCACGCAACTGCTGCGCACCACCCTCGACAACATGGCGCAGGGACTTTCCGTCTTCGACAAGGACCTGAATCTGGTCGTGATGAACCGCAAGTTCATCGAACTCCTGGAGTTCCCGGAATCCTTCCTCGCGCCCGGCACCCCCTTCGAGGCCTTCATGCGCTTCAACGCCGAGCGCGGGGAGTACGGCCCGGGCGACATCGAGGAACTGGTGCAATCCCGGGTCGAGCGCACCCGGCGCTTCGAGGCCCACCGCCTGGTGCGCCAGCGGCCGAACGGAAGGTTCATCGAGATCTGCGGTGAGCCCCTGCCGGACGGCGGCTTCGTCTCCACCTACGCCGACGTCACCGAGCGCGTAGCCGCCGAGCAGGCCTTGCGCGACAGCGAGGCACGCTTCAGGCGCATCATCGAGCAGAGTCCGATTTCCATGGCCATCGTCAACATGGACGGAACGATCGAGTTCATCAACCGCAAGGCGATCGACACCTTCGGCTACCTCCCCGGCGACATTCCCGACATGGACGCCTGGTGGGCCAAGGCCTACCCGGATGAAATCTATCGCACCATGGTCGTCGCACAATGGGCGGGGCTTGTCACGGTGGCCATCGCCGAGAACCGGGAAATCGAAGCGCGGGAATACCAGGTCACCTGCAAGGACGGCTCGATCAAGACCATGTCCATCTTCGGCGTGCCCGTTGCCGACAAAGTGTTTGTCATGTTCGACGACATCACGGACCGCAAGCGCGCTGAAAACGCCATCCGCCAGCTCAACGAAACCCTGGAACAACGCGTGCGCGAGCGCACCGCAGAGTTGGAAGCCTCCAACCAGGAACTCGAATCTTTCAGCTATTCGGTGTCGCACGATCTGCGCGCCCCGCTGCGTGCGCTCAACGGCTTCAGCCATCTGCTGGAGGAGGAGTTCGCCCCGCGCCTCGATGCCAGCGGCCTCGACTACCTCGCGCGCATCCGCGCCGCCAGCAAGCGCATGGGAGAACTGATCGACAACCTGCTCGACCTGGCGCGCGTCAGCCGGCAGGAACTGCGGCGCATCCGGGTCAACCTCAGCGTGCTGGCCAATGACCTCCGCGAAACACTTGAAGACCTTTCTCCCGCGCGCAAGGTGCGCTGGAACATCATGCCGGACCTCATGGTGCGCGCCGACCCGGTGCTGGCCAAGGCCCTCATCGACAATCTCCTGCGCAATGCCTGGAAGTTCACCGCCGAGCGCGAAGATGCCGTCATCGAGCTGAGCGCCTCGCGGCAGGGCGGCGAAACTGTCTATTGCATCCGGGACAACGGCGCCGGCTTCGACATGGCCTATTCCGACAAGCTGTTCCAGCCCTTCCAGCGCCTGCATGATGTCAAGCGCTTCGAGGGCACCGGCATCGGCCTGGCCATCGTCCAACGCGTGCTGCGCCGCCATGGCGGGCGCATCTGGGCGGAAGGCGCCCCCGGCATGGGCGCCGCTTTCTTTTTTACCCTGCCGTGAGGCCAAACCGCCATAAAGTGTGTAATCCCCCATATGCTGCACGACTTGTATCTCCTGCAGCCGGATGCTATTTTTATCTATTGGGACTTATCCTTTATGCGTATGCCCAAGCCGGTATCAGCCCTGATCACGCTGTGCCTCGTGCTGACCCTCATGGCGCAGGGGCGCGCCGCTGAGCCGCATCCGCTTGCATTCGGCGTACTCAACCAGCAAAGCCCACTGCTCACCGCCGAACGCTGGAACCCGCTCCTGCAATACCTGACCGAGGTCACCGGCATACCCCTGCAGCTGAAAATGGGGCGCACGGTGCAGGAAACAGACGCCATGATGGGACGCGGCGAATTCGATCTCGCCTACACCAACCACAATTTTCAGACCGAGTATGACGGCGTGTACAAGGTCATCGCCCGCTGGGGCGGCCCGCCGATCCGCGGCGTCATCGTCGTGGCGGCCGACAGCCCCCTGCGATCCCTGCAGGATTTGCAGGGGCGGCAGATTGCCTACCCTTCGGCGGAAGCCTTTGTGGGCTACGCCGTGCCCAGGGTGGCACTGGCTTCGGCAGGAGTCCAGGCCAGGACAGTATTTGCCGGCAACCAGGAAGGCGCGCTGGCCCAGTTGAAGGCGCAACAGGTGGATGCTGCGGCCGTCAACTCCCGCTTCCTGAGCCAGTATGCCGAGCGGGAGGGCATCCGTTATCGGGAGCTGTATGCCTCCGAGGCTTTTGCCGAACTGGCTGTGATCGTCCACCCGCGCGTCCCGCGGGACAAGGTTGACGCCCTGCGCCGCGCCCTGCTTGGCATGAAGCATGACCCGAAGGCAGCGGATGTGCTGCTCAAGGCTAAATCACCCGGTTTCGAAGCAGCCGGCGAGCGCGACTACGACAACGTCCGCCGCATCTACAGGAAGATCGGCGAGTGAAGGTGCTCGGCCTGCAGGCGCGCATCCTGCTGCTGGCCGCAGCCGCCATCGTCACCATCTCGGCGCTGGATTTCGCCAGCGGCACCTACCTCCTGGCGCGCAATGCCAAGCAACGCCTGGGCGAACAAACCTTGAGCGTCGGCACCGCCCTCGTGCCGACCCTGCAGAACCACCTCATCGTGGGCGACCTCGCATCCGCCCAGCAGACACTCGACAGCGTGTTGCAGCACAACCATTTCGCGCAACTGGCGCTGCTCGACGCGGTGGGGGAAAAAGTCCTCATCGAAGGGCGCCATCCCGCGGGCATCGAAGAAGCCTTCTCCGCTCCGGTCTGGTTTGCCAGGCTGATTGGTTTTCGCGCCGAGCCGATCCGCATTGCCATCATCGCCGGCGGCGTCCAGTACGGCGTGCTCCTCGCCGAACCATCGACCAAGGCGCTGGAAGACGGCCTGTGGCGCCAGACGAGCCTGTCGCTGCTGTTTTCGCTGGCCATCCTCATCATCGCCATGCCCCTGCTCGTCCTGACCTTGCGCAAGGGGTTGAAGCCCATGCGCAAGCTCGCCGCCAGCGCGCAGAAGTTCGGCGACGGCGATTACTCCCGCAGGGCGCCGGAATCCAGCGTACGCGAGATCGCCCTGACGGCGCGCGCCTTCAACCGCATGGCGGACAATATCGAAAAACTGCTCGGCGACCTGCAGGCCAGCAACGCCACCATCCGCAGCATGAACGAATCGCTCGAGAAAAACGTCCGCGAGCGCACCGCGCAACTGGAAGACGCCAACCACAACCTCGAGGCAGCCAACCGGGAACTGGAAGCCTTCAGCTACTCGGTTTCCCACGACCTGCGCGCACCTTTGCGGGCGCTGGACGGCTTCAGCCATATGCTTGCGGACGACGCGGAATCCCAAATCAGTTCGCAAGGCCACCAGTACCTGAAGCGCATACGCGCCGCCAGCCAGAAGATGGAGCGCCTCATCGACGATCTGCTCCATCTGGCCCGCGTCAGCCGCCAGGAACTGAAACGCGAACCCATCGATCTCAGCGCCTGTGCCAATGACATCCGCCTGGCATTGGAGGAACAGGCGCCCGAGCGCAAGGTGGACTGGCGCATCGCGCCCGATCTTGCCGTCCAGGGCGATCCGGTCCTGCTCCGGGCCCTGCTCGACAACCTGCTGCGCAACGCCTGGAAATTCACCTCCGAGCGGCCCGATGCGCGCATCGAATTTACGCTTTGCGCCATGGGAGGCGGCAAGGCCTACTGCATCAAGGACAACGGCGCCGGTTTCGAGATGGCTTACGCCGACAAGCTCTTCCAGCCCTTCCAGCGCCTGCACGACGCCAAGCGCTTCGAGGGCACCGGCATCGGCCTGGCCATCGTCAATCGCATATTGCGCCGCCATGGCGGCAATGTCTGGGCCGAAGGCATCCCCGGACAGGGCGCCGCCTTTTACTTCACCCTTCCCTGAAAAGCATTCAGTTTCCCGCATCTCCCGCCGTTATTACTTAAGTGATAGCGTAAACTGGGCTTGCCATGTTCAGCGCCCCCTTCCTCAAACACCAGCCCACCTGGACCCTCCCCGCCATCTTGCTGGCCGGGCTGGGTCTCTCCGCACTGGTCGGCTGGATCTCCGCCACGTGGTCTGGCCAGCAGGCGGGGTTCGGCGTCTTCGCCCTCCTCAGCGCCGTGACCCTGCTCATGACGGCCCTGCTGGCCTGGGCGCTGCGCCTGGCCGCCAGGGAAACCCTCCGCGCCGAGTCGGCGCTGGCCAAGGCCCGCGAAGCCGGCGAAAAATTCAGTGAACTGGTGGACCTTTCCTCCGACTGGTACTGGGAACAGGACGATCAGTTCCGCTTTTGCGCCATTTCGGGGGGCGCAACCAACAAGGGCGGCTCGCGCATCGACACGAGCCTGGGCAAGACGCGCTGGGAACTGGCCATCCACGAGCCGGACGCGGATGACTGGAAGCGGCACCGCGAGCAATTGGCACGCCATGAACCCTTCCACGATTTCCGCTATACCCTCAGCATCGCCGACGGTTCGTTGCGCACCTACTCGATCAGCGGCCGGCCGCGCTTTGACGCCGATGGCACCTTCCTTGGCTACCGCGGCGTCGGCCACGACATCACTGGCGCCGCCACGCAGGAGGCGGCGCTGCGGCAGAGCGAAAGTCAGCTGCGGCAGATCGCCGAAAACATGCCGGCCATGTTCGTCGCCTTCCGCAACGGCCGCATCTGCACCTATTGCAACCACCGCTACGCCACCTCCTACGGCTTCACGCCCGAGCAGGTCATCGGGCGCCACTTGCGCGACTACATCGGGGCGGAGACCCACGCCCTCATCGATCCCTACCTGCAGCGCGTCGAGGCGGGTGAAACGGTCAATTACGAGCGCGCCGTGCGCACGCAGGATGGCCAGTTGAAGTACATCGATGCCTGGCTGCTGCCGCAACGGGAGGGCGACGGCACTCTCACAGGCTTCTACGCCATGGTGAGCGACATCACGGCACGCAAGGAAATGGAACTCGCCCTGCGCAAGAGCGAGGCGCAACTCGTCAAGGCGCAGGAAGTGGCGCAGACGGGAAGCTGGGAACTCGACATCCCCGCCAACCGGCTTACCTGGTCGGAAGAGGCCTACCGCACCTTCGGCATCGCACCCGGCACGCCCCTGACCCACGACATGTTCATGCAGCGCGTTCATCCCGACGATCGCGCCGCGGTCGATGACGCCTGGGCAGCGGCAATGGCCGGCGCGCCTTACGACATCGAACACCGCATTATCGACAGTGCCATCCGCTGGGTGCGCGAGCGCGCCGAAATCGTGTTCGACGCGAACGGCGCCCCCCTCGAAGGCATCGGCACGGTGCAGGACATCACGGAACGCAAGGAGGCCGAGATCAGTCTGCGCCTGGCCGCCTCGGTGTTCGAGAGCAGCCTGGAAGGGGTGACGATCACCGACGCGGAGCGCAACATCGTTTCCATCAACAACGCCTTCACGCGCATCACCGGCTACGCGGCGGACGAGGTGATCGGCCGCAATCCGCGCTTTCTGAAGTCGGGCCGGCAGGGCGCGGCCTTTTACGCCGCAATGTGGCTGGCCATCGAGCAGAACGGTTTCTGGAGCGGCGAAGTCTGGAACCGGCGCAAGAACGGCGAGATCTATCCGGAGATCCTCAGCATCTCGGCGATTCGCGACGAGCGCGGCCGCACGCTGCACTACATCGGCATCTTCACCGACATCACGGACATCAAGCGCGCCGAAGAGGCGGTGCACGCCGCGAATGCCGGCCTCGAGCGGCGCGTGCGCGAGCGCACCGCGGAACTCGAGGCGTCCAACCGCGAACTGGAGGCCTTTTCCTATTCGGTCGCCCATGACCTGCGCGGCCCCTTGCGCGGCATCGAAGGCTTTGCCCACGTCATCGCCGAGGACTATGCCGATGGCTTCGACGATGCAGGCCGGAACTACCTTTCCCGCATCCAGCAGGCGGCCAAGCGCATGGCGCAGCTGATCGACGATCTGCTGGAACTGGCGCGCATCATGCGCGTCGACATGGAGCGGCGCGACATCGACCTGTCGGCGCTGGCGCAGTCCGTGGCGCACGACTTGCAGGCAGGGTCCGAACGCACGGTCCGCTTCGACATCGCGCCCGATCTCGAGGCCAGGGCCGATCCGACCCTGATGGCCTCCGTGCTGGGCAACCTGCTCGAGAATGCCTGGAAGTTCACCGCCCGCGAGTCGAACGCCCATATCGAGTTCGGCGCAGACCAGAACGGAGCCGCGCCGGTTTTCTATGTGCGCGACAATGGCGCCGGCTTCGATCCGGCCTACGCCGACAAGTTGTTCCAGCCTTTCCAGCGCCTGCATCATCCGGACGAATTCGCCGGCACCGGCATCGGCCTGGCCACCACCGCCCGCATCGTGCGGCGCCATGGCGGCCGCATCTGGGCCGAAGGCGCGCCCGGCCAGGGCGCCACGTTCCGTTTCACGCTGCCATGAGCACCGTCCGCGAGACGCGCAAGCGCTGCGCCTGGTGCGGCGACGACCCGCTCTACGTCGCCTACCACGACACCGAATGGGGCGTGCCGGTGCACGACGACCGCCTGCTCTTCGAGTTCCTCATCCTCGAAGGCGCACAGGCCGGGCTGTCATGGATCACGATCCTCAAAAAGCGCGAGGCTTACCGCCACGCCTTCGCCGCTTTCAACGCGGAAAAAGTCGCACGCTACGACTCGCGCGACATCGCGCGCCTGCTCGGCGACGCCGGCATCGTGCGCAACCGCCTCAAGATCGGGGCGGCCATCAACAACGCGCAGCGTTTCCTGGATGTGCAGGCGGCCTTCGGCAGCTTCGACGCCTACATCTGGCGCTTCGTCGACGGCCGGCCGCTGCAGAACCGCCGCAAGACGCTCAAGGACGTTCCCGCCACCACCAAGGAGTCCGACGCCCTCAGCAAGGACCTCAAGGCACGCGGCTTCAAGTTCGTCGGCTCCACCATCTGCTACGCCCACATGCAGGCCACCGGCATGGTCAACGACCATGTCGCCGATTGCTTCAGGCTTGCGGAAGTGCGCAAACTGGCTTGCTGATTGGGCCCTTGCGCAGGAAAATTGCATCATGAGCGCATGGTCCTGCCCCCACGACCTGAACGGCATCTGCCAACTGGTGCAGGGCGCCGCCTGCGACCCTGGCATGCGCGGCTGCGTCCTGCACGGCAAGGTGCGCTTCGCCAATGAAGCCAAGAACCAGCCGCGCAAGCCGGCCAAGGCCGCGGCGCCCGCCCCGACCCATGCCAAAGCCAAAAAGCGCCGCCTACCGTTCTGATATATGACTTAAGTTATACAAGCCACCGCCGTTGGCCTATCATTGGCCGACGCAACGGAAGGAGGCGCGCTTTGACCCCCAGGAAACGCAATCCATCGAAAAATCAACGTATTGAAGAGCTTGATTTTTCGGTTCGGCTGATGGAGCACCTGGTCGTGCCGACTTTCGTGATCGATGCGCAGTGCCGCGTCATCATCTGGAACAAGGCCTGTGAACGCCTCACCGGCGTCAAGGCCAGCGAAGTCATCGGCACCCAGGAGCATTGGCGCGGCTTCTACGATGCACCGCGGCCCTGCCTGGCCGATCTCATTGCCCTGGGCCGTACCGAAGAAATCGACGCCCTCTACGCCGAGCACGACCATGCCGGCGAGGATGCCATCACGGCACACGGCCGCAAGGCGGAAAACTGGTGCGTCATGCCGCAGGTCGGCTCGCGTCTCTATCTCTACATCGATGCCGGGCCCATTTTCGACGATTCCGGCAAACTCATCGCCGTCGTCGAGACGCTGCGCGACATGACCGTGCAAAAGGAAGCGCAGGCGCAACTGGAACGCCTGGCCACGCGCGACGGCCTCACCAGCGTGGCCAACCGGCGCAGCTTCGACGACACCCTGAACACCGAGTGGCGGCGTGCCACGCGCGAGTCGCGCGCGCTGTCGCTGCTCATGATCGACGTGGATTTCTTCAAGCCCTACAACGACACCTACGGCCACCAGGGCGGCGACGAATGCCTGCGCCAGGTGGCCGCAGCCATGACAAACGTGGTCAAGCGCGCCAGCGATTGCGTCGCCCGCTACGGCGGCGAGGAATTCGCCGTCCTCCTGCCGGCCACGGACCCGGCGGGGGCCAGCATCGTCGCCGAACGTATCCGCGCCGCAGTCGAAACGCTGAAACTGCCGCACAACGCCTCGAAAATCGCCGACCACGTCACCGTCAGCATCGGCGCAGCAAGCTTGCTGGTGGGCAACGAAGGCTTGTCAGCCGGACTCGTCGCTGCAGCCGATGCCGCGCTCTACCGCGCCAAACACGCAGGACGCAACCGCGTCGTCCTGGCTGACAGCGAAACCGGCCCGCCCGCCCGGGCGGCCTGAACAAACGGTTTCCGTTCCGTATCCGTCAATTCCCTGATACCCTAAAGGTTATACATCCCAAGCCGTAATCACAGCTGAAGCCATCGACCAGGGAACCTTCCATGACGCTGCAGGTTCACGAAGAGGACAGCCTGAGCTACACCGTCAGGCTGATGGAGCAGTTGGTGGTGGCGACCTTCGTGGTGGACGCCGACTGCCGGGTCGTGATCTGGAACCGGGCCTGCGAGCGCCTGACCGGCCTCAGGGCCAGCGAAGTCATCGGCACGCGCGAGCAATGGCGCGCCTTCTACACGGAACCGCGCCCCTGCCTCGCCGACCTCATCGCCCTGGGCCGAACCGAGGAGATCACCGCACGCTACGATGAATATGACCGCAGCGGCAGCGACGCCGTGCTCTCGGACTGCTACCGCGTCAGACGCTGGATCGAGATGCCCCGGCTCGGCGCCCGCATCTACCTGACCGCCGATGCCGGGCCCATCTACGACGAATCCGGCAAGCTGGTCGCCGTGGTGGAAACCCTGCGCGACATGAGCGTGCAGAAGGAGGCCGAGGCAGAGCTCGAACGCCTGGCCACGCGCGACGGCCTCACCAGCGTGGCCAACCGCCGCAGCTTCGACGAAACCCTGAATACCGAGTGGCGCCGCGCCACGCGCGAAGCGCGCGCCCTCTCGCTGCTCATGATCGACGTGGATTTCTTCAAGCCCTACAACGACACCTACGGCCACCAGGGCGGCGACGAATGCCTGCGGCGCGTCGCCGGCGCCATGTCGGACGTGGTCAAGCGCTCCAGCGATGCGGTCGCCCGCTACGGCGGCGAGGAATTCGCCATCCTCCTGCCGGCCACGGACCCGGCGGGGGCCGGCATCGTCGCCGAGCGCATCCGCGCTGCGGTCGAGGCATTGCACCTGCCGCATAGCGGCTCTACGGTCGCCGAGCATGTCACGGTCAGCATCGGCGTGGCGTCGGTGGTCGTCACCACGGAAGGCCTGCCGGCGCAACTCGTCGGCGCTGCGGACGCCGCCCTCTATCGCGCCAAGCATGAAGGGCGCAACCGTGTCGTCATAGACGACAGCGCAAGCGGCGCGGCCGTTCAGGCGGCCTGAGACGACCGGCTCTGCCGGCCCACATTCAGCGCCGTCAGGATCGCCAGCGCCTGCAACAACGCCACGCCGGCCAGCACGGCGCCGAAGCGACCGGCATCCATGAGCGGGCCGAACACCAGCGGCGACACCGCCAGCCCGGTATCCAGACCCGAATAGACGAAGCCATACACGCGGCCGAAGGCCTGCTGGCCGAAACGCGCCGTCGCCGCCTGGCGCACCAGCAGATCGCGCGAGGGGCCGGCGATGCCGCCGAAGAAACCCATTACGCCCATTGCCAGCGAGACGCTCCATGCCGGCAAGGCGCCGCTGGCGATGAGCACCGCGACCAGCGCCGCCGCTGCGAGGGACGCGGCGATCAGGCGGTCGTGCGCGGCGCCGCGGATGACCAGCACGCCGCCCACCGCGATGCCGGCCGCGCCGCCGAGGAGGAAGAAAGACAGCGTCGCCGCGGCCGTCGCCACCGGCAGGCCATACACGTTCTGCATGAGCGGCGTGGCGTAATTCTGCAGCGCGCCGAAGGCGGTGGTGACGAGGAGGAAGAAGAGGAAGCACATCCACACCGCGCCGGCGCCGAGAAAACCGAAAGTCGACGCCGTCCCGCCGGGAGCTGACTTTCGCGTCTGCCGCTTCCATCTGCGTGGCCTCGCGGCCGAGCCAGACCACCGCCCAGGCCAGGGCGCCCAGCCCGGCCGCCCCCAGCGCCGCCACGCGCCAGCCCGCCGCCGCGGCCATGCCGGTGAGGAAGACCGGCGCGATCGCCCAGCCGATGTTGCCCGAGAGGCCATGCACCGAAAAGGCATGGCCCAGGCGCGCGTGGCTCACCTTGCGGTTGAGCACGGTGAAATCGGCCGGATGGAAAACGCAGTTGCCCAGGCCGGCCAGTGCGCCGACGGCGAGCAGCATGGCATAGCCGTTTGCCATGCTGAGCAACAGACCGGCCAGGACGAAGCAGGCGATGCCGGCCAGCAGCACGCGACGCGGCCCGACGCGGTCAACGATAAAGCCGGAGAGGGCCTGGCCGACGCCGGAGACGACGAAGAAGACCGTCATCATCACGCCGGCCTGGGTGAAGCTGAGGCCGAATTCCGGCATCAGCCACGGGAACAGCGGCGGCAGCAGCAGGTGGAAGAAATGCGAGGTGCCGTGGGCGAAGCCGATCAGGCTGATGACGCGCAGGTCGCTGCGGATGGGGGCAGTTGTTGCCGTGCTGTTCATGTCGGGGTTTGCTGCATGCGTTGTTATGCCTGCATTATCGCCGCTGCCGGCGAAAAAGAAACGGCGGGCAGCGCCCGCCGTTGCCATGGCCCTGTTGGCGTCAGGCCTTCTCGAAGCCGATCACGCCCTTCTTCACGCCGACGCGGATCGTGTCCTCCGCCGCGAAGTCGCCCTCGAGTATCCGCTTCGCCAGCGGGTTCTCGATGTATTGCTGGATGGCGCGCTTCAACGGCCGCGCGCCGAACACCGGGTCGTAGCCGGCCTTGGCCAGTTCCGCCAGCGCGGCGTCGGACACGTCGAGCCTGATCTCCAGTTTCGCCAGGCGCTTCTCCAGGTAGCCGAGCTGGATCCTCGCGATGGAGGCGATGTGCTTCTCGTCGAGGGCGTGGAACACCACCAGCTCGTCGATGCGGTTGATGAACTCCGGGCGGAAATAGGTCTTCACCTCGGCCATCACCGCCAGCTTGATCACCTGGTAGTCGTCGCCGCTCATCTGCTGGATCATCTGCGAGCCGAGGTTCGAGGTCATGACGATCACGGTGTTCTTGAAGTCCACCGTGCGGCCCTGGCCGTCGGTCATGCGGCCGTCGTCGAGCACCTGCAGCAGCACGTTGAAGACGTCCGGGTGGGCCTTCTCCACTTCATCGAGCAGGATCACGCTGTAGGGCTTGCGCCGCACCGCCTCGGTCAGGTGGCCGCCCTCCTCGTAGCCGACATAGCCGGGCGGCGCGCCGATGAGGCGCGCGACCGAATGCTTCTCCATGAACTCGCTCATGTCGATGCGGATGAGGTGCTCCTCGGAATCGAACATGAATTCCGCCAGCGCCTTGCACAGCTCGGTCTTGCCCACGCCGGTGGGGCCGAGGAAGAGGAAGGAGCCGTAGGGCCGGTTCTCGTCCGACAAGCCGGCGCGCGAGCGGCGGATGGCATCCGACACCAGGCGCACCGCCTCGTCCTGGCCGACGACGCGGCCGTGCAGGCGCTCTTCCATTTTCAGCAGCTTCTCGCGCTCGCCCTGCATCATCTTGCTGACGGGAATGCCGGTGGCGCGCGAGACGACCTCGGCGATCTCCTCCGTGCCGACCTGGGTGCGCAGGAGTTTCTTCGCCGTGTCCTGGGGGCTGACTTTCTCCGCAGCCTTCAGCTGCGCCTCCAGCTGCGGCAGCTTGCCGTACTGCAGCTCGGCCACCTTGTCGAGCTTGCCCTCGCGCTGCAGCTTCGCGATCTCGGCGCGGACATGGTCGATCTCCTCCTTGATGTGGGCCGTGCCCTGCACCTGCGCCTTCTCCGCCTTCCACACCTCGTCGAGGTCGGAGTATTCCTTTTCCAGCCGCGCGATCTCGCTCTCGATCAGGTCGAGGCGCTTCTTCGAGGCCTCGTCCTTCTCCTTCTTCACCGCCTCGCGCTCGATCTTCAGCTGGATCAGGCGGCGGTCGAGCCGGTCCATGACTTCGGGCTTGGAGTCGATCTCCATCTTGATGCGCGCCGCCGCCTCGTCGATCAGGTCGATGGCCTTGTCCGGCAGGAAGCGGTCGGTGATGTAGCGGTGCGACAGCTCCGCCGCGGCGACGATGGCCGGGTCGGTGATCTCGACGCCATGGTGCAGCTCGTACTTCTCCTGCAGGCCGCGCAGGATGGCGATGGTCGAACTCCACGCTCGGCTCGTCCACCAGCACCTTCTGGAAGCGGCGCTCCAGCGCAGCATCCTTCTCCACGTACTTGCGGTATTCGTCCAGCGTGGTGGCGCCGACGCAGTGCAATTCGCCCCGCGCCAGCGCCGGCTTGAGCATGTTGCCGGCATCGATGGCGCCCTCCGCCTTGCCGGCGCCGACCATGGTGTGCAGCTCGTCGATGAAGACGATGATGCGCCCCTCGTCCTGGGCGATTTCCTTGAGCACGCTCTTCAGGCGCTCCTCGAACTCGCCGCGGTACTTGGCGCCGGCCAGCAAGGCCGCCATGTCGAGCGACAACACGCGCTTGCCCTTCAGCGTTTCCGGCACTTCCTCGTTCACGATGCGCTGCGCCAGGCCCTCGACGATGGCCGTCTTGCCCACGCCCGGCTCGCCGATCAGCACCGGGTTGTTCTTGGTGCGCCGCTGCAATATTTGAATGGTGCGGCGAATCTCGTCGTCGCGGCCGATCACCGGGTCGAGCTTGCCCTGGCGGGCGCGCTCCGTAAGGTCCAGCGTGAATTTCTTCAGCGCCTCGCGGCTCCCCTCGGCTTCCTGCGAACCGACGCTCTCGCCGCCGCGCACCGCCTCGATGGCCTGCTCCAGCGCCTTCTTCTGCAAGCCGTGCTCCTTGAGCAGGCGGCCCGCCTCATTCTTGTCGTCGGCCAAAGCCAGCAGGAACATTTCCGAGGCGATGAACTGGTCGCCGCGCTTCTGCGCGTTCTTGTCGGTCAGGTTGAGCAGGTTGGCGAGGTCGCGGCCGATCTGCACTTCGCCGGCATGCCCTTCCACCTTGGGCAGGCGCGCCACGGCCTTCTCGGCAGCGCCCTTCAGCGCCGCGACATTGACGCCGGCGCGCGCCAGCAGCGAGGCCGAGGCGCCGTCGTCCTGCCTGAGCAGCGCCAGCAGCAGGTGGCTCGGTTCGATGAATTGCTGGTCGCTGCCCACGGCGATGCTCTGCGCATCGGCCA
>CAVPHH010000009.1:0-462351 GCA_963704195.1 uncultured beta proteobacterium
GCGGGTTGTCGAGGAAGGGCGGGAAAAGCAACATCAGCAAGATGTTGACCGCCACGACAATGATTATGACTCTCTGGTACTTGTTCATCTCTGTCTGATCCGCCCTGTCGCCATCCGCCTCCGGCTGGGCCTTCGAGCCTAATGGTTATGTTTATGGCCGAATAATATCCGGCTGTATTTGTTCGTGAATCTTACTGGATCGCTTGAGGCCCAGCAAGGCAGTACCCCGAAAGAATATGCGGGCACCGGTATTTCACGAGCATGTTCCGATCACATTGTCATCGCGCAGGCGGGCCAGTTCTTCTTCCGGCAGCCCGAGCAAAGCCCGGAGAACCTCATGCGTATGCTCTCCCAGGAGCGGCGGCGGAGCCGCATACGCGATCGGGCTGGCCGCGAGGCGGATCGGATTTGCCACGAGGGGGACGCTGCCGGCCGTCGGATGCGGCAAGTCGATGCGCATGCCGCGGTGCCGTACCTGGGGATCCGCGAAGACGTCATCGAGTGGGTTGATCGGCCCGCAGGGTACGCCGGCCGCTTCCAGCGCTTCCACCCAGGCGTGCGTCGTGCGCTGGCGCAGCGGCGGCGCGAGCAGCGGGATCAGCGCCTCGCGGTGGGCAACGCGGGCGCGGTTGGTGGCGAAACGCACGTCGTCGGCAAGGCCGGCGCAGCCGGCCAGTTCGCAGAAGCGGCGGAACTGCGCATCGTTGCCGACGGCGAGAATGACATGGCCGTCGGCCGTGGCGAAAGTCTGGTAGGGCACGATGTTGGGATGGGCGTTGCCCTTGCGCTCAGGCGCCTTGCCGGTGGCGAGGAAATTCATGTTCTGATTGGCCAGCATGGCCACCTGTGTGTCGAGCAGCGCCAGGTCGATGTGCTGGCCCTGTCCCGTGCGCTCGCGGAAAGTCAGCGCCGCGAGCACGGCGACCGTGGCGTACATGCCGGTAAACAGGTCGGCCACTGCCACCCCGACCTTCTGCGGCCCGCCGCCGGGCGCATCGTCGCGTTCGCCGGTGACGCTCATCAGGCCGCCCATGCCCTGCACGATGAAATCGTAGCCGGGCCGCGCGGCGTAAGGGCCATCCTGGCCGAAGCCGGTGATCGAGCAGTAGATGAGGCGCGGGTTGATCTCGCGCAGGCTGTCCCAGTCGAGGCCGTACTTCGCCAGTCCGCCCACCTTGTAGTTCTCGACCAGTATGTCGCTGTGCCGCGCCAGTTCGCGTGCGATGCGCTGTCCGGCCGGCCGCGAGATGTCCAGCGCGAGCGATTTCTTGCCGCGATTGCAGGACAGGTAGTAGGCCGATTCGCCGGTGTCGTTGCCGGCGGCATCCTGCAGATAAGGCGGGCCCCAGGCGCGCGTGTCGTCGCCGCTGCCCGGTTTTTCCACCTTGATGACTTCGGCGCCCAGGTCGGCGAGATTCTGCGTGCACCAGGGCCCGGCCAGTACGCGGGACAAGTCGAGCACGCGGATGTGGGACAGGGCGCCGGGCATGAAAGTTATGTGATTAATCAGGCGTGTTGCAAGGAACTTCCACGGGTGGCCCCACAGGGGTTTCCTTTGGTCGTACTATACCGGACTCCCGCAAACGATTGGATTTCGCATGTTGCGAGTGCTCGTTCTTTTCCTGTCATTGATTGCCGCCGCTGCGCATGCCGCCAAGCCGGCCGCGGCGCCGGTCGACATCGTGTTCCGCCATGGCCAGGCGGGCGAAGCCGCGGCCCTGCTGGTCGACCTGGTCGACCGTTACAACGCCGAGAGCAAGGACGGCAAGGTGATCCTGCAGCACCTCGACATGGTGTCCGATCCCCATCAACTGCCGCACCTGGCCCTGCTCGGGGACGACGAGGACCAGAAATTCTTCGGCAGCCATCCGCGCATGCTGCCCCTCTACAAGGTCATGGCGATTGCACGGCAGAAGTTCGATGCGAAGGACTTTTTCCCCGTTGTCGCCGACGTCGTCGACGACAACAAGGGCCGCATCCAGGCGTTGCCGCTGGCACTCGCGGTGCCGGTGCTGTACTACAACAAGGACACCTTCCGCAAGGCGAAGCTCGATCCGGCCAAGCCGCCCGCCACCTGGTGGGAGGTGCAGGAGGCGGCGGGCAAGATATTCGACGTTGACCGCCGCTGCCCGTTCACCTCCTCGAACATGGCCTGGGTGCATCTGGAAAATGTCGCCACCCAGCACAGCGAACCGATCATCAACGGCGAGCGCAGCGGCAAGAGCGGGCTGGCGCTGAACCAGTTGGTGGAGGTGAAGCATGTGGCGCTGCTCGCCAGCTGGTACAAGAGCTTCTACTTCCGCTATTTCGGCCCTGGCCGCGAGGCCGATGAGAAATTCCTCTCCGGCGAGTGCGGCATGCTCACTAGCGATTCCTCGCTCTACATGCGGCTGCTGAAGCGCAAGCCCTTCGACTTCGGCGTCGCCGCCCTGCCGCATCACGACGACGTGCGTGACGCGGCACCGGGGATTGTGCTGCCCGATGGTGCGCTGCTGTGGGCCCTGGCGAGCAAGAAAAAGGCGGAATATGCGGCCGTGGCGCATTTCGTCGCCTTTCTGATGAGCACCGACATCCAGAAGAATTGGGTGAAGGTCACGGGTTTCCTGCCGATGACGCCGGCGGCCCTGGAATCCCTCGCCGCCGAGGGAACCTTGCCGCCGGAAATTCTGCGCAGGACCGCACAGCGCCTATCCGACAAGAAGTATGTTTCGTCCGCAAAACCGAAGGCCGTGATCGGCATGGGCCGCGTGCGCGCCATTCTTAGCGAGGAGCTGGAGGCGGTCTGGGCCAATCTCAAGCCGGCCAAGGAGGCGCTGGATTCGGCGGTGAGGCGCGGCAACAACGTTCTCCAGCCGGTGCCGGCGAGGCCGTCGGCAGACGGCACGGTTGCCCGGTAAGCCTTGACCTCACGCTTTCCCCGGCTGATTGCCCACCGCTGCGGCGGCGCGCTGGCGCCGGAGAACACCCTGGCCGGGCTGCGTATTGCGGCCGGCTTCGGTTACCACGGAGTCGAGTTCGACGTCATGCTCTCCGCGGACGGCACGCCCATTCTCATCCACGACGAAACCCTCGAGCGCACGACCAACGGCCGCGGCCGCGTCGCCGACACGAGCGACGCGGAGCTGGCGCGCCTGGATGCCGGCAGCTGGCATGGGGCGCAATTCGCCGGCGAACCGGTGCCGTCTTTCGGCGATGCCGCAGAGCTGTGCCTGGCGCTGGGCTTGTGGGCCAATGTCGAGATCAAGCCCAGCCGGGGCCAGGAAAGCGAGACGGGCCGCAAGGTGGCGCTGGCGGCACGGACCGTCTGGCAGGGCATGCCGCCGCCGTTGCTGTCTTCCTTCTCCATTGAAGCATTGACCGCGGCGCGCGCGGCTGTTCCCGATCTGCCGCGCGGCCTGCTGGTGGTCGCGCCACCCAGGGACTGGCTGGATACCTGCCGACGCCTGGAATGCGTCTCGCTGCATTGCAGCCGCAGGTATTTCAGTCCGCAATTGCTGGACGAAGCGCGGGCGGCGGATATCCCTTTGCTCCTCTATACGGTTAACGATGCGGAGGACGCCTGCCAGCTGCTGCGTCAGGGTGTGGCAGCGGTGTTCACCGACCGCATCGACCTCTTGACCGAGCGGGCGGGATGACACGATTTGTTACAAGAGTTACAAAAGGTCGGTAACGGATTCAGGGGGCAGAAGCTATTCTGGGTGCGGGGTTATCCCATACGCCATTTATTGACAAAGGAGAGAAGCATGAAGGTGAAGACGATTGCTGCCGCACTGTTTGTATCCACCTTGGCGCTGCCGGTTCTGGCGCAAACCGGTTCCACGCCGCGCATCGACCAGCGCCAGAGCAACCAGCAGCAAAGGATAGACCAGGGCGTGCAGTCGGGATCGCTGACTGAAAGGGAAGCCGCCCGCCTGGACAAGGGCCAGGACAAGGTGCAGAAAATCGAAGACAAGGCTGCGGCCGACGGCAAGGTGACGGCGAAGGAGCGGGTGCGTATCGAGAAGGCGCAGGACCGGCAGAGCCGGCACATCGCCCGGGAGAAGCATGATCGCCAGCACGACTACAATCGCGACGGTAGGAAGGATCGCCCCGCGCGCAGGAAATAATCCTGCGGCCTTGGCATGGAACCGGCGCTTCGAGGCGCCGGTTTTTTATTCGGCGAAAGTCAGCGTGCAGCGCACGGCGCGCTGCCATTGCGCCATGCGCGCCTCGGCTGCCGCGCGCGGCAGGGACGGTGCGAACGTTTGCTCCTGTGCCCAGTGCGCGGCGATTTCCCCGCGATTTTTCCACACGCCCGCGGCAAGGCCGGCGAGATAGGCCGCGCCCAGCGCAGTGGTTTCGAGGATGCGCGGCCGCACCACCGGCACGCCGAGCAGGTCGGCCTGGAACTGCATGAGCAGGCCGTTCGCCGCCGCACCGCCATCCACGCGCAGCTCGCCCAGCGGTTGCCCGCAATCCGCCTGCATCGCCAGCGCCAGTTCCGCCGACTGAAAGGCGATGGCTTCCAGCGCGGCACGGGCAATGTGGGCGGCCGTGCTGCCGCGCGTCAGGCCGACCAGGGTACCGCGCGCGTTCGGGTTCCAGTGCGGCGCGCCGAGGCCGGCGAAGGCTGGCACGAAGACCACGCCGCCCGTATCCTGCACGCTGGCCGCGAGCGGTTCGATGTCGCCGGAGGCTTTGATGATGCCCAGCCCGTCGCGCAGCCACTGGACCGCCGCGCCGCCGATGAACACGCTGCCCTCCAGGGCGTATTCGAGGGCCGCCCCGGTCTGCGCGGCGCAGGTGGTGACCAGTCCGTTCTGCGAGGCCACCGGCCGGGTGCCGGTATGCATGAGGAGGAAGCAGCCGGTGCCGTAGGTGTTCTTCGCCATGCCCTCGCCGTGGCAGGCCTGGCCGAACAGCGCCGCCTGCTGGTCGCCGGCCATGCCGCCGAGCGGGATGCGGTCCGTCGAAGAGGCCTGGCGCCGTCTCGCCGAGGAGCGCGCTCGAGCGCACGACGCGCGGCAGCACTTCGCGGGGAATGCCGAACAGCGCCAGCAGTTCCGCGTCCCAATCGCCGCGATGGATGTCGAAGAGCAAGGTGCGCGAAGCGTTGGTGACGTCGGTGACGTGCAGCTGCCCGCCCGTAAGGTTCCACACCAGCCAGCTGTCCACCGTGCCGAAGGCGAGTTCGCCGCGCTGTGCCCTTTCGCGCGCACCCGGAACCTGATCGAGCAGCCAGGCCAGCTTGGTCGCCGAAAAATACGGGTCGATCACCAGGCCGGTTTTTTCCCGCACAAGCGCTTCGGCGCCGTCGGCCTTCAGTTTTGCGCAGGCGTCCGCCGTGCGCCGGTCCTGCCAGACGATGGCCGGGTGCACGGGCTGCCCCGAAGCGCGTTCCCACAGCAGGGTCGTCTCGCGCTGGTTGGTGATGCCGAGGGCGGCGATGTCGTGCGCCTTCAGGCCGGCCCGGGTGAGGGCTTCCCGCGCCACGGCCAGCTGGTCGCGCCAGATGTCCAGGGGGTCATGCTCGACCCAGCCGGGCTGGGGATAGTGCTGGCGCAGCTCCTTCTGCGCCTGGGCGCGAATGCGGCCATCGCCGTCGAAGACGATGGCGCGGGAACTGGTGGTGCCCTGGTCGAGCGCGAGAAGGCAATTCATCGACGGCTCCATGGTGCCTGCGGCAGGCGAAGGCGTTATAGTAAGCGCGAAATGAATTCCAAGAATATAACGCCGTGACGATAAACGACCACCTGCGCGCTGCGCTGGAGGCCTCCGAGGAAGGCATCGTCGCCACGGACAGCGAATGGCGCGTCCTGCTCTGGAACAAGGGCGCCGAGCGCATGTTCGGCTGGACCGCCGCCGAGGCTCTCGGCCGGCCGGCGGATGCATTGCACATGCGCAGCGTCGCGCCGGAGCATATCGGGCAGTATCGCGCCGAACTGCGGGCGGGACGGAGCGTCAGGATGAGCGGCCTGCGCTTGCGCAAGGACGGCAGCGAGATCCATGTCGACAGCCAGGTCACACCCATGATCGACGCGGCGGGCCGCTATGTCGGCGCGCTGGGCACCGTGCGCGACGTCACGTCGCTCATCGCATCCGAAGGGGAATTGCGCCTGTCGGAAGAGCGCTTCGCCAAGGCCTTTCACACGAATCCCGACTGCAACCTGATCAGCCGGCTGAGCGACGGCCTCATCATCGAGGCGAACGAGGGCTTCGAGAAATTCCTGGGCTTTGCGCGCGACGAGGTGGTCGGCAAGCAGACTGCCGCCGAACTGAACATGTGGGCGATCCCGGAGGATCGCAAGTCGCTGGTCCGGCAGTTGCTGGAACGGGGCAGCGTGCGCGACATGCCGTCGGTATTTCTTACGCGCGCAGGCGAGCGCCGCAGCGTGCTGGTCTCGGCAAACCTCATCGATCTCGCCGGTGAGCCACACCTTCTAGGAACGGCACGCGACATTACCGAACTGAAGCATGCTGAAATTGCACTGCAACTTTCTGAAGAAAGGTTCTCCAAGGCCTTCCATTCGAATCCCGACTTCACCATGATCAGCCGGCTGCGCGACGGGCTGATCGTCGAAGTCAACGAGGGCTTCGAAAAACTGCTGGGCGTCAAGGCGGCCGAGGCGGTCGGGCAGATGACCGTTGCCAACCTGAATATGTGGGCGGATCCGGCCTACCGGGATACCTTCGTGCGTCTCCTCGCGGAACGGGGCGGGGTGCGCGATCTCCCGTCGGTTTTTCTGACGCGCACCGGGGAGTCCCGGGACGTACTGATCACAGCCAGCACCATCGACCTGGCCGGCGAGCCGCACATCATCGGCACGGCGCGCGACATCACCGAACTGAAGCGCTCGCAGGAAGCCCTGCGCAGCTCGGAGGAACGCTTTGCCGCCTATTTCCGGAACAATCCTGACTATTCGACGGTCAGCCGTCTGTCGGACGGCAAGTTCGTCGATGTCAATCAGGCCTTCGAGACGATGACCGGCTGGCGGCGGGAGGAGGTCATCGGCAGGACTGCGAATGACATCGCCTTGTATGCCGACCCGCACGAGCGCGAATGGTTGGTGCGCGAGTTGATCGAGCACGGCGTCGTGCGCGATTTCGTTTTTCATTTTCGCCTGCGCTCCGGGGAGATTCGCCTGGTGCAGGGCGCCGTCGTCAGGATCGACCTCGCCGGCGAGCCGCACATCATCGGCACGGCGCGCGACATCACCGAACTGAAACGCTCGCAGGAAGCGCTGCTCCGCTCCGAGGAGCGCTTCGCCAAGGCCTTCCGTTACAGCCCCAACTACACCACCATCACCGAGCTGGAGACGGGGCGCTTTCTCGCGGTCAATCGCGCCTTCGAGGATCTGACCGGATACACGGCGGAGGAGGTGATCGGCAAGACCTCGGTCGGCATCGGCCTGTGGGCCGACGCGGCGCGCCGGCGCGACATGGTGGCGCAGGTGCACGCGCTCGGCTCGGTGCGTGGTTTTCCCTATTTGGTGCGCACCAAGTCGGGCGAACTGCGCGACTGCCTCCTCTCCGCCGTCGGCGTCGAGATCGGCGGCGTTGCCGGCCTCATCGCCATGGCGCGCGACGTGACGGAGCAGAAGCGCGCCGAAGAGGCCGTTCGCCAGATGAACGAAACGCTGGAAGGCCGGGTGCGCGCGCGCACGGCGGAACTGGAGGCGGCGCTGAAGGAACTGAACAGTTTCAGCTACTCCGTTTCCCATGACCTGCGTGCGCCGCTGCGCGGCATCGCCGGTTACGCGAAGGTGCTGGAGGAGGACTACGCCGGCCTGCTCGACGCCGAAGGCAGGCGGCTGCTCGACCGCATCGCCTACAACGCCATCCGCATGGGCGACCTGATCGACGACATGCTCGACTTCTCGCGCATCGGCCGTGCCGAGCTGAAGCGCGTCAGGGTGGACATGACGGCGCTGGCACGCGAGGTCTTCAACGACAATTCCGAGAGCGGCGCCGGCCGGCGCATCGAATTCCGCCTGGCCGGCTTGCCGGACGTCCTCGGTGACCGCGGCATGCTGCGGCAGGTGTGGGCCAACCTCCTCGGCAACGCGGTCAAGTTTACCCGCGGGCGCGAGCCCGCCGTCATCGAGGTCGGCGCAGACATCAGCGAAGGCGATGTCTGCTTTCACGTGCGCGACAACGGCGCCGGCTTCGACATGGAGTACGCCGGCAAGCTCTTTCGTACCTTCCAGCGCCTGCACCGCGACGACCAGATCGAGGGCACGGGCGTGGGGCTGGCCATCGTCGCCCGCATCGTGCAGCGCCATGGCGGCCGGGTCTGGGCCGAGGCCGAGCCGGACAAGGGCGCCACCTTTCTTTTCACCCTGCCGCTGGATGATTCGCCGTCCCGCCCAGACTGACTTTTCGGCGGCGATGCTAAAATTGCCGCTCATTTAGCTCCCGGGCACGCCCTCCGCCGCATCCGTCATGAAAAGCGCTGAAATCCGCCAGAAATTCCTCGACTACTTCGCTTCGCAGGGCCATGCCATCGTGGCTTCCTCGCCGCTGGTGCCCGGCAACGATCCGACGCTGCTATTCACCAACGCCGGCATGGTGCAGTTCAAGGATGTCTTTCTCGGCCACGACAAGCGGCCTTACACGCGCGCCACCACCTCGCAGCGCTGCGTGCGCGCCGGCGGCAAGCACAACGACCTGGAGAACGTCGGCTACACGGCGCGCCACCATACCTTCTTCGAGATGCTGGGCAACTTCAGCTTCGGCGACTACTTCAAGCGCGAGGCCATTCGCTACGCCTGGGAATTGATCACCAAGGTGTATGGCATTCCCGCCGAGAAGCTGTGGACCACCGTCTATTACGAGGACGACGAGGCCTACGAGATCTGGACGCGCGAGATGGGCGTGCCGGCCGAGCGTTGCATCCGCATCGGCGACAAACCGGGCGCGCCGCCATTCACCTCCGACAACTTCTGGCAGATGGCCGACACTGGCCCCTGCGGCCCGTGCAGCGAAATCTTCTACGACCACGGCCCCGGCATCGAAGGCGGACCGCCCGGCTCACCCGATGCCGAAGGCGACCGCTACATCGAGATCTGGAACCTGGTGTTCATGCAGTTCAACCGCGATGAGGCGGGCGTGCTGCACCCGCTGCCCAAGCCGAGCGTGGACACCGGCATGGGCCTGGAGCGCCTCGCCGCCGTGCTGCAGCATGTGCACAGCAACTACGAGATCGACCTCTTCCAGGCGCTTATCCTCGCGGCAGCCCGCGAGACGGGCGCCAGGGACCTGGCCAACCCGAGCCTGCGCGTCATCGCCGACCACATCCGCGCCTGCGCCTTCCTCGTCGTTGACGGCGTCATTCCGGGCTCCGACGGGCGCGGCTACGTGCTCCGCCGCATCATCCGCCGCGCCATCCGGCACGGCTACAAGCTGGGCCAGAAGAAGCCCTTCTTCCATCGCCTGGTGGCTGATCTCTCGCATGCCATGGGCCAGGCCTATCCGGAACTGCCTGCCGCCGCCGATCGCGTCGCCGGTGTGCTCAAGGCCGAGGAGGAGCGCTTTGCCGAGACGCTGGAGCACGGCATGGCGCTGCTCGAGGCGGCGCTGGACTCTCCTTCGAAGCGCCTCGACGGCGAGACCGCCTTCAAGCTCTACGACACCTTTGGCTTCCCGCTCGATCTCACCGCAGACATCTGCCGCGAACGCGGTTTCACGCTCGACCAGGACGGATTCGATGCCGCCATGGCGCGCCAGCGCGAACAGGCGCGCGCCGCCTCGAAGTTCGTCATGAAGGGCGCACTGGACTACGCGGGCGTGGCCACCGCCTTCCACGGCTACGACACGCTGGTGCACGAGGGCAACGTCGTTGCCCTCTACAAGGATGGCGCCGTGGTGAACGAGCTGACTTTGGGCGAGGCCGGCGTAGTGGTGCTCGACCATACGCCGTTCTACGCCGAATCGGGCGGCCAGGTCGGCGACCGCGGGCTGCTCGAATCCCCCCACGGTGTGTTCGAGGTCGACGACACGCAGAAGATCCAGGCCGACGTCTTCGGCCATCAGGGCGTGGTGAAGCTCGGCATGCTGACCGTCGGCAACACGGCGCAGGCGAAAGTGGACATGTCCTCGCGCGCCGCCACGGTGCGCAACCACTCCGCCACCCACCTCATGCACATGGCCCTGCGCGAAGTGCTCGGCAGCCACGTGCAGCAAAAGGGCTCGCTGGTGAACCCCTCGCGCACGCGCTTCGACTTCGCCCACCACGCGCCGATGAGCGACGACGAGATGCGCCGCGTCGAGCGCATCGTCAACCGCGAGATTCTCGCCAACGCCGAGGCCTGCGCCCGCGTCATGTCCTTCGACGAGGCGGTGAAGTCGGGCGCCATGGCGCTGTTCGGCGAGAAGTACGGCGACAGCGTGCGTGTCATGGACATCGGCAGTTCGCGCGAGCTTTGCGGCGGCACGCATGTCGCACGCACCGGCGACATCGGCTTCTTCAAGATTCTGTCCGAGGGCGGCGTCGCCGCCGGCATCCGCCGCATCGAGGCCGTCACCGGAGAGGGCGCGCTGCAGGTGGTGCAACAGCAGGAGCAGGAACTTGCCGAGGTGGCTGCCGCCGTCAAGGCGCAGCCGCAGGAGATTGCCCAAAAGGTCGGCCAGGTGCTCGACCATGTCAAGGCGCTGGAGAAGGAACTGGCGCGGCTGAAATCGAAAATGGCCTCGAGCCAGGGCGACGACCTGGCGGGCCAGGCGGCGGAGGTGAAGGGCGTGAGGGTCCTGGCGGCCGCGCTGGAAGGCGCCGACGCCAAGGCGCTGCGCGACACCCTGGACAAACTCAAGGACAAGCTGAAGTCCTGCGTCGTTGTGCTCGGCGCCGCTGCCGACGGCAAGGCTTCGCTCATTGCCGGCGTGAGTTCCGATCTCACCGGCAAGGTAAAGGCCGGCGAACTGGTGAACTTCGTCGCGCAGCAGGTGGGCGGCAAGGGCGGCGGCCGGCCCGACATGGCGCAGGCCGGCGGCACGCAACCGGAGCATCTGGGCAAGGCGCTAGCCTCCGTATCGGCCTGGGTCGGCGAACGGCTGTGATGCTGCGCGACAAGCGCATCTGCGACGCCGCCGCGGCGCTGCACACGGCGGCATGACAGCCGCCTTCTGCCTGCGTTGCGGCACGCCCCTGGCCGAGCAGGCAATCGGCGGCGGCCTGCGCCGCGCCTGCCCGTCGCCGGAGTGCGGCTACGTCTTCTGGGACAACCCGGTGCCGGTAGTGGCCGGACTGGTCGAGCGCGACGGGCTGATCGTGCTGGCGCGCAACCATGCCTGGCCGGAGAAGATGTTCGGCCTCGTCACCGGCTTCCTCGAACGCGAGGAGACGCCGGAAGAGGGCGTGGCGCGCGAGGTGAAGGAGGAACTGGCGCTGGAGGCCCGCGCGGTCGCCCTCATCGGCATCTATCCCTTCCAGCGCAAGAACGAGATCATCCTCGCCTACCATGTGGTTGCCGAGGGCGAGATCGCGCTCAACGAGGAACTGGCCGAATTCCGCCTGATCCCGCCGGAAAAGCTGCGGCCCTGGGATTTCGGCACGGGGCTGGCCATCCGCGACTGGCTGGCGCGCAGACAGCCTCCATCGGAGTGAGCGAATGATTGCAGACCGGAAACGCTTCGAGGCGACGATCGCCGCCTTCGATGCCGCCAATGCCGAAGATCCCAACCTTGACGAAGGCCAGCCCAAGGAGTTGCTCTACGCGCAGCGCATGAGCGACATGCTGACGCGCTTCGCGCCCGATGCCGCCGAGGCCGTGCAGCTGGCCGTGCGCGCCCAGCACATCCAGCGCTGGAAGACGCCGCGCGCGAACTATCCGATGGATCGCCAAGGCTACCTGCAGTGGCGCACCGGCCTTTACAAGTTCCACGCCGAGATGGCCGGCCGCATCATGCGCGAAGCTGGCTACGACGATGAAACGGCCGGGCGCGTCATGGCGGCCGTCGGCAAGAAGGGCCTCAAGGTGAATGACGAAACCCAGTTGCTGGAAGACGTCACCGACCTGGTTTTCCTCGAACACTACCTGACGGGCTTTGCTGCCCGCCACCCGGACTACGACGAGGCGAAGTGGATCGACATCCTGCGCAAGACCTGGCAGAAGATGTCGCAGCCAGCGCGGGATTTCGTGCTTGCCGGGAAAGTCAGCCTCCCCGACACGCTGCGCCCCCTCATCCTGAAAGCCGTCAGTCCGCCCCCTCGCGATTGATGCTGGCGGCCCAGGCGAGTGCCTGGGTCAGGGCCCGGTTCACGTCGCCGCAGTTCAGTCCCGGCAGCGCAGTCATCAGGGCTTTGCAGGCTTCGATGTCGTTCGTCTCCAGACTTTCCGCCAGGGCGAGCAGCTTGCCGAGCGCGCCGGTGCGTGCTTCCAGCGCCTCCCGCACCTCGGCCAGCAGGGGCAGTGTCCTGAGGATCTCCTCCATCGGCGCTTGCAGCAGGGCGGGCATGAGCGACATGATGCCGGTCATGAAGGCATGGTCCTCCAGTTCCCGGCTGGCGCCGATCAGACCGGCCGCAGCCAGTTCCAGGAAGCGTCCTCGCGTGGCGGCCAGTTGCATGAGGGGGTTGGCGAGGCCATTGCCGGCAGCGGGATTGGTGTAGAGCAGGAGTTGCAGCCAGCGCTGCAACTGGCGGCGGCCGAGCACCGTGATGGCGTGGCGCAGCGAGGTGATCTTCTGCCGCACGCCACTGGCGGCGGAGTTGGTCAGGCGCAGCAGGTTCAGCGTCAGGCCGGGCTCCAGCTTGAATGTCGTTTCCAGCGTGGCCGTGTCGGCATCTTCCAGGATGAGCCCGACCAGGCGCAGCAGGGACGCCTGCGACTGGGACAGCTTCTTGCCGGCGACGAGGGCCGGTCTGGCGAAGTAATAACCCTGGAACAGCGTGAAGCCGAGCTGGCGGCATAGTTGCGCCTGGGCGTCGCTGTCCACCTTCTCCGCCAGCAGTTTCACCGGCCAGGGCTTCAGCGCGGCCACGGTGCCCGCCAGCGTCGCATCGTCCATGCCGAGGATGTCGATCTTGACTATGTCGACGATGTCGAGGAGCGGACGATGCTGGTCCTCCAGACCGACAAAGTCGTCCAGGGCCAGTGTGAAGCCCATGGCCTTCAGCGCTTGGCAGCGCGCGACGATTTCCCCGGTGATATCCACGGTTTCCAGCACTTCGAGAACGAATTTGTCGCACGGCACCATTTCGATGGCGTCGCTCATCAGCATGCGCGCATCCAGGTTGATGAAGCCGAGATAGGGGCCGAGCGCCTCCTCGATACCCAGTTCGTTGAAGACGTGGCTCAACACCGTCGCCGTGGCGGCGAGGTCGTCGCTGACCTGGGCGCTGTCCTGCCGGCTCTGGCGAAAGAGCAATTCGTAGGCGTAAAGCTGATTCCCCAGGTCGAGAATCGGCTGGCGGCCGATGAAGATGTCTTGTGAGGCGCTGGAGGATGCGGACGGAATGGGCGCGATTGCGTGCATTCCGGGATTAACGGCGATCCCCGGGAAAACTTAAATCTTGATGCGTCACTCAGAACGCCAGCAGCAGATCCGGCTTGGCCGTTCTCAGCACGCGGCGGAAATCGTCCTGGATGCGCCGCAAAGCCGCCTTGCTGTCCGCCTCGAAACGCAGCACCAGCACCGGCGTGGTGTTGGAGGCGCGCATCAGGCCGAAGCCGTCGGCGTATTCCACGCGCAGGCCGTCGATCGTGATGACGTCCTGCGCGCCTTCGAATCGCGCCGACTTCTGCAGCCTGGCGATGAGGGCGTGCGGCTCGCCTTCCTGCATCTTCAGGTTTAGCTCCGGCGTGGAGATGGCGTTGGGCAGGTGCTTGAGCGGCCAGTTGGCATCCTGCCAGCGCGAGACGATTTCCAGCAGGCGCGCACCGGCGTAGAGGCCGTCGTCGAAGCCGTACCAGCGCTCCTTGAAAAAGGTGTGGCCGCTCATCTCGCCGGCGAGCGGGGCGCCGGTTTCCTTCAGCTTGGCCTTGATGAAGGCATGGCCGGTGTTCCACATCACCGGGCGGCCGCCCTGGTGGCGGACGGCGCGCGCCACGTTGCGCGAGCACTTCACGTCGAAGATGATCTGCGCGCCCGGCTGGCGCGTGAGCACGTCTGCGGCAAAGAGCATGAGCTGGCGGTCCGGATAGATGATCTCGCCGTCCTTGGTGACCACGCCGAGGCGGTCGCCGTCGCCGTCGAAGGCCAGCCCCAGTTCGGCATCCGTTTCGCGCAGGGCGCGGATGACGTCCTTGAGGTTGTCCGGCTTGGACGGATCGGGATGGTGGTTGGGGAAGTTGCCGTCCACATCGCAGAACAACTCCACCAGCTCGCAGCCCATGCGGCGGAACAGCTCGGGCGCGACGGCGCCGGCGACGCCGTTGCCGCAGTCCACCACGATCTTCATCTTGCGCGACAGCTTGACGTCGGCGACGATGCGATCGAGGTAATTCCGGCGAACATCCACGTGCGTGACCTTGCCCTTGCCCGAGGCGAGCCGGCCTTCGACGAGGCGGGTGCGCAGCGCCGTGATGGCCGTGCTGTGCAGCGTGTCGCCGGCGAGCATGATCTTGAAGCCGTTGTAGTCGGGCGGATTGTGGCTGCCGGTGACCAGCACCGCGCTGCCGGTCTTCAAATGGTGGGCAGCGAAGTAGCCCAGTGGCGTCGGCACCATGCCGATGTCGACGACATCGACGCCGGCCGCGCAGATGCCCTGCATCAGGGCGCCGGACAGTTCGGGGCCGGAGAGCCGCCCGTCGCGGCCGACGACGACCGTCTTTACCTTGCGAGTGCGTGCCTCTGAGCCGATGGCGCGGCCGATGGCTTGTACCGATTCGACCGTCAGCGTCTTGCCGACGATGCCGCGGATGTCGTAAGCCTTGAAGATTTCGGGGGCGGGAATTTGCATGTCTGAACCTCGCTGTGTTTTGTGCATTATCCCATCATACGACCTGGTCGAAAAACGCCAGCAGGCGTTGCGGCAGCCAGTCGAGATGGCCCGGAAACGATCCGGCGACGAAGCCGACATGCCCGCCTCCGTCTGGATATTCAAGCGTGACCGAGGCGGACACCTCCTGCGGCCTGGGCAAGGCCCACGGCGGCAGAAAGGGGTCATTGCGCGCATTGATCACCAGCGCAGGCAGGCGGATGCCCGGCAGCCAGGGCTTGCTGCTGGCGCGGCGCCAGTAGTCGGCGGCATCCGCGAAGCCGTGCAGGGGCGCCGTGACGGCATCGTCGAAATCGTAGAGCGTCCTGGCCGCGCGCATGCGCGCGCCGTCGAACGCATGCGGAAAGCGCGCCAGCTTCATGTTCGAGCTTGCCTTCAGCGAGACGAGGAAGTGCTTCGCGTAGGCGAGGCTGAAGCCCTGCTGCAGGGCCTGCCCGGCGGCGGTGAGATCGAGCGGGGCGCATGCGCCGGCCACGGCCTGCACCACGTCGCGGGCGTTGCCTTCCCGTTCGCCCGCCCATTTCAGCAGGGCATTGCCGCCGAGGGAGACGCCCGCCGCGACTATCTGCCGCTGCGGGAAGCGTTCACGCATTCTGCGCAGAACCCAGTCGATCTCGTCCGAGTCGCCCGAGTGATAAGCGCGCTGCAGGCGGTTGGGCTCGCCCGAGCAGCCGCGGAAATGCGGCACAACGCCGCCCCAGCCGCGCCGCTCCAGCGCGTGCATCAGCGCGCCGGCGTAGTGGCTGGCGGAACTGCCCTCGAGGCCATGGAAGAGCACGACCAGCGGCGCGCCGGCTTCCTGCGCCGTGTCCAGCCAGTCGATGTCGATGAAATCGCCGTCCGGCGTGTCCCAGCGTTCCCGACGGTAGAGCGGGGGCGCACCCTTGCGCAAAATCGGCCAGATCGTCTGCGCGTGGCCGCCGGGGAGCCAGGCCGGTGCGCGATAGGGGGAAGTCGGCCTCAATGCAGGGTTGCGGAAATGTCAACGGATGCCGCGCCCGGTGCGCTGGAGGCGTGGCGCGAGAGCAGGTGCCAGCCCTGCGCGCCGCGCACATAGACGTTGCTGGCGATGACCGGCGGACGCGGCGCTTCCTCTCCCGGCACGGTGTAGTGCTCCAGCGCGCTGTGCACGGCCAGCAGGATGCCCTGGCGCTGCACCTGCTCGGAGAGGCGCACGCTGGCGCGCGGGCCGATGGAGAAGGTCTGCCGCCAGCTCTCGCGCACGGCGGCGAATCCGGTCTGGCGTGCGCCATTGGGGTGGGTGCAGAAGACTTCCTCGTCCTCGGCCCAGATGGCCATCATGGCGTCGAGGTCGGCGCGCTCGAGCGCGTCGTAGAAGGCCGCCTCTGCGTCCTGCGGCGTGGCGAAAAAGCGCATGGTCATCGCAGTAACTCCTTAACTGTTTCCAGCACCATGGCGGGAGAAAGATCATTCAGGCACTTGAAATGCCCCAGCGGGCATTCGCGCTTGAAGCAGGGGCTGCATTCCAGGCTCAGGCAGAGGATGCGCGCCTGCTGCGACAGCGGCGGCGTGTAGGCCGGGCTGGAGGAACCATACAAGGCCACCAGCGGGCGCTGCAGCGCCGCGGCAACGTGCATCAGGCCGGAGTCGTTGCTCACCACCAGCCGCGCGCAGGAAAGCAGGTCGATGGCTTGCGCGAGGTTGGTCTGGCCGCACAGGTTGCGGCAGGCGCCGCCTGACAACTGCTCGATTTCCGTGCCTATGGGAATGTCCTTCGCCGAGCCGATCAGCCAGACGGGAAAGTCAGCCGCTGCGAGACGGCGCGCCAGTTCGGCAAAATGCGCCGCTGGCCAGCGCTTGGCCGGACCGAATTCCGCGCCGGGGCAGAAGGCGACCGGCGCCGGTGCGGCGGCGAGGCCGAGCGCCGACAGCGTGGCGCGCACGCTGTCCGGGTCGACCGCGAGTTGCGGTTCGGCGAGGGCGGCGGGCATCGCCGTGCCGGCTTCCTCGGCCAGCAGGGCGTAGCGCTGGGCCAGTTGCGGCAGGGCCTTCTCGTCGAGGCGGTGGATGCGGTTGAGCAGCAGGCGGCGCGCCTCGCCCTTGAAGCCGATGCGCTGCGGAATGCCGGCAAAGAAGGGCAGCAGGGCGGATTTCCAGGAGTTGGGCAGCACGATCGCCGTGTCGTAGCCCTCGCGCGCCAGCGCGCGCCCGGCGCGCCAGCGCCCCGCCAGGTTGAACTCTCCGTGGGCGAAGGGATTGGGGATCACGCGGCGGATCTCGACGCATGCTTGACAGCACCGGCGCCGCCCACGCCGGCGCGAAGGCATCGAGGACCAGGCCGGGATGCTTCTCGTGCAGACGCTTGAGCAGCGGTTGCGCCAGGATGGTGTCGCCGATCCAGGACGGGGCGACGAGGAGGACTTTGTGCATGCTGTCGTAGGTCGGCCTTCAGGCCAAATTGGGCCGTGGCTCAACCGCCACTGTCGGGCTGAAGCCCGACCTGCAAAGCGGGCGGGTCCTAATGATGCCCCTTCGGCTGCTCACCGCTGAAGGTGTAGCGCGTGCCGCAATACGGGCAGTCGGCCGCGCCGGTCTTCAGGGGATCGAGGAAGACGCGCGGGTGGCGCGCCCACAGCGGGGCATCGGGCAGCGGGCAGTGCAGCGGCAGGTCGTGCGCGGTGACGGCGACGACGCGGGCGGTGTCCTTGACTTCGTTCATGTCTGACTCCGAAGGGCCGCCCCGAGGAGGCAGCGTGTAACACACGGAAGCCGTGCCTCGCACGGCTGAACCATCGTCACCCCTTTCCTCGGGAAAGGGGTTGGGGGACAGGTCGTCCCCACCTCAGGCGACGGGCGTGAGCCAGCTCTTGTGGGCGGGCGAGCGGCCATTCACCACGTCGAAGAACAGGCTCTGGATCTTCTGCGTGATCGGCCCGCGGCTGCCCGTGCCGATGACACGGCCGTCCAGTTCGCGGATCGGCGTCACCTCGGCGGCAGTACCGGTGAAAAAGGCTTCGTCGGCGATGTAGAGGTCGTCGCGCGTGAGGCGCTTGGCCTTCACCTCAAGGCCCAGCTCCTTCGCCAACTGGATTACCGACGCGCGCGTGATGCCGACCAGGGCGGAGGCGATCTCCGGCTCGTAGATCTGCCCGTCCTTGATGACGAAGAGGTTCTCGCCGGCGCCTTCCGCGACGAAGCCGTTGACATCGAGTAGCAGCGCCTCGTCGTAGCCGTGCTCGGTGGCCTCCATGTTGGCGAGGATCGAGTTGGCGTAGGTGCCGGAATACTTGGCGCGGCACATCGAGACGTTGACGTGGTGGCGCGCATAGCTCGAAGTTTTCACGCGGATGCCCTTGGCGAGGCCTTCCTCACCCAGGTAGGCGCCCCACGGCCAGGCGGCGATGGACACATGCACCTGCGCGCCTTTCGGCGAGACGCCCATTTTTTCCGAACCGTAGAAGGCAATCGGCCGCAGATAGCAGGATTCCAGCTTGTTGGCGCGCACCACTTCCTTGTGCGCCTCCATCAGAGTGTCCTTGTCGTACGGAATCTTCATCATGTAGATGTGCGCCGAATTGAACAGCCGGTCGGTGTGCTCCTTGAGGCGGAAGATGGCGGGGCCGTCGACGGTCTTGTAGGCACGCAGTCCCTCGAATACGGCCAGGCCGTAGTGCAGGGAGTGCGTCAGCACATGCGTGGTAGCTTCGCGCCAGGGCACGAGCTTGCCGTCGTGCCAGATGAAGCCGTCGCGGTCGGCCATGGACATGGTCATACCTCCTGATGGGCCGCCCCGAAGGGGGTATGCGCCCCCTCGGGGGGCAGCGAACGAATGTGAGCGTGGGGGCTCATATCTTTCTCCAGCTCTTTTGAACAAAAACGGATTTTATCGTACCCGGGGGACGCGGTAAAATCGACTTATGGAACGCCCCTGGAAACCCAACGTCACCGTCGCCGCCGTCATCGAGCGCGGCGGCCGTTTCCTGCTCGTCGAGGAGGAAACCGACGATGGCATCCGCTTCAACCAGCCGGCGGGGCATCTCGACGAGGGCGAGACGCTGGTGGATGCCGTGGCGCGCGAGGCGCTGGAAGAAACCGCGCACCGCTTCATGCCGGAATTTCTCGTGGGCATCTACCAGTGGTGCAGGCCCGCCGGCGACGTGACCTACCTGCGCTTCGCCTTCGGCGGCCGCCTGCTAGGCGTGGAGGCAGAGCGGGCGCTGGACCACGGCATCCTGCATGCCTTGTGGCTGACGCCGGAGGAAATCGCCGCGGAACATGCCCGCCACCGCAGCCCGCTGGTGATGCAGTGCGTGCGCGACTACCTGGCCGGACGCCGTTTCAGTCTCGACCTCCTCACGCACTACGAGACATGAGCGTCGTCCGCCGGGCCGCCCCAAGGACGGCGCAGTCAACGACATGGAGCCGCGTAGCGGCGAACAATCGTCACCCCCTTCATCGGGAAGGGGGATGGGGGGAAAGCAGTTGAGTCAGAAAACCGTGGTCGTCGGCATGTCGGGCGGGGTGGATTCCTCCGTCGCGGCCATGCTTCTCAAGCAGCAGGGCTGGAAGGTCGTCGGCCTCTTCATGAAGAACTGGGAGGATGACGACGACGAGGAATACTGCTCCTCGCGCCAGGACCTGATCGACGTCGCCGCCGTGTGCGACATCCTCGGTGTCGAGTTGGAGGTGGTGAATTTCTCCGCCGAGTACAAGGAGCGGGTTTTTGCCGAGTTCCTGCGCGAGTACCGCGCCGGGCGCACGCCCAACCCGGACGTGCTGTGCAACGCCGAGATCAAGTTCAAGGCCTTTCTCGACCACGCCCTGGCGCTGGGCGCGGAAAAGATCGCCACTGGCCACTATGCCCAGGTGCGCGAAGTGCCGACCGAAATGGGCAGCGAGTTCCAGTTGCTCAAGGCGGAGGACGGCACCAAGGACCAGAGCTACTTCCTTTATCGCCTCAACCAGGCGCAGCTGTCGAAGACGCTGTTTCCGCTCGGCCAGGTGTACAAGCGCGAAGTGCGCAAGCTGGCGCAGCAGGCCGGCCTGCCCAACTTCGCCAAGAAGGATTCGACCGGCATCTGCTTCATCGGCGAGCGGCCCTTCAAGGAATTTCTCGAACGCTATATTCCGCGTCAGCCCGGCGAGATCCGCACGCTGGGCGGCGACAAGCCGGTCGGGGAGCATCACGGCCTGATGTACCACACGCTGGGTCAGCGCAAGGGCCTGGGAATCGGCGGGCAAAAGGACGGCGACGCCGACGCCTGGTACGTCGCCGGCAAGGACATGGAGCACAACGTCCTCTTCGTCGTGCAGGGGCACGACCATCCTGCGCTGCTGGCGGATCGCCTGAAGGCAATTGACCTCTCATGGATCAGGGGCGAGGGTGAAATGAATCGCCCGCACACGCATTGGGTGTATACGGCGAAGACACGCTACCGCCAGCCCGATGCGCCGTGCGAGGTGGAGAATATCAGTGCGGAGAGATGCGAGGTGATCTTCGCCCAGTCGCAGTGGGCGGTGACGCCGGGCCAGAGCGTGGTGCTCTACGATTCGAAAGTGTGCCTCGGCGGCGGGATCATCGAGTAGCCGCCGTATTCCGGCGGCTGACTTTCATTCATGCCTGGGGAACGGTTTCGGCGAACGACGGCCGCGCCATCAGTTCGCCGTAGAGGCGGGCCAGATTGGGATGCGTCTCGCGCCAGGCAATATCGGGAAAGCGGAAATCCAGATAGCCCAGCGTGACGCCGAGGGCGATGTCGGCCAGCGAGAAGGCATTGCCGCTGCACCAAACCTGCTCGCCTAGTTCTTCTGACATCATTTCCAGCGCACGCTCGATTTTCTCGCGCTGGCGCACGATCCACGTCGCGCTTTGTTCCACCTTGGATCGCTTGGCCTCGAGGAAGGCCGCCACGGCGGCATCGAGCACTCCGTCGGCCAGCGCCTCCCAGCGCTTGACGCGAATGCGTCCGCGGCCGGAAGCGGGCAGCAGGCGATTGTTGGGCGTGACGCTGTCGAGGTATTCGACGATGACGCGGGAATCGAACAGCGTGCTCTCGTCGTCGAGAACCAGCACCGGTACCTTGCCGAGCGGATTCAGGTTCGGCAAGCCGGTGTCATCGCTCCAGGGATTGTCGAGGACGAGGTCGTAGTCGATCTTTTTTTCCGCGAGGACGATGCGCGCCTTGCGCGCATAGGGGCTTGTCAGGGAGGCGATCAGTTTCATTTTTTAGCCGCTGTTTTACGTGCGCGGCGATTATAGCATCGCACTCTGACGCGACCGTGACGCATGTCAAAGTACGGCGGGGCGGGTTGCCGCGTCATGATAAAATCCGCCTGACATCAATAGGTTCCCGCACATGACCCTTACACCCTTGACTGCCCTGTCGCCTCTCGACGGCCGCTACGCCGCCAAAGTCGAGGCCTTGCGGGCGCATTTCTCGGAATTCGGCCTGATCCGCAATCGCGTGCGGGTCGAAGTGGCCTGGCTCAAGGCGCTGGCGGCCGAAGCGCATTTTGCCGAAATCCCGGCTTTTTCCGTCGATACGCAGACCGAACTGGACGAGGTGGTGTCGTCCTTCTCCGCCGCCGACGGCGAGGCCATAAAGGCCATCGAGGCGCGCACCAATCACGACGTCAAGGCGATGGAGTACTGGCTGAAGGAGCGCCTCTCCGACAACGCCGAGGTGATGGCGGTGGCGGAGTTCATCCACTTCGGCTGCACCTCGGAAGACATCAACAATCTCTCGCACGCCCTGATGCTGCGCGATGCGCGCGAGGCCAACCTGCTGCCGGCGCTGGACGGCCTCATCGCCCGGCTGGTGGAATTGGCGCACGAGCATGCCGAACAGCCGATGCTCTCGCGCACCCACGGCCAGCCGGCCAGCCCGACGACGCTGGGCAAGGAAATGGCCAATGTCGCGGCGCGCATGAAGCGCGCGCGCAATCGCATCGCGGCGGTGTCGCTGACGGCCAAGTTCAACGGCGCGGTGGGCAACTACAATGCGCACCTTGCAGCCTATCCGGCCTTCGACTGGGAGGGCTTCGCGCGCCGCTTCATCGAATCCTTCGGGCTGGAGTTCAATCCCTACACCATCCAGATAGAGCCGCACGATGCCATGGCAGAGCTGTTCGACGCCATCGTCCGCGCCAATACCATTCTGCTCGACCTGAACCGCGACCTCTGGATGTACATTTCTCTTGGCTATTTCAGGCAGAAACTGAAGGCCGGCGAGATCGGCTCCAGCACCATGCCGCACAAGGTCAATCCGATCGATTTCGAGAATTCGGAGGGCAACCTCGGCCTGGCCAATGTGACCCTGCGCCATCTGGCCGACAAGCTGCCCGTCTCGCGCATGCAGCGTGACCTGACCGACTCGACCGTGCTGCGCAACATGGGGGTGGCCTTCGGCTACGCATTGCTGGCCTACGACTCCTGCCTCAAGGGTCTGGGCAAGCTGGAGGCCGACCCGGCGCGCCTGCGCGAAGACCTGGCCGATTGCTGGGAAGTGCTGGCCGAACCGGTGCAGACGGTGATGCGCCGCTACGGTGTGGAGAATCCCTACGAGCAACTGAAGGAACTCACGCGCGGCAAGGGCATCACGCGCGAGGGCCTGCATGGCTTCATCCAGGGGCTGAAGATCCCCGCGGCAGAGAAGCAGCGGCTGCTGGCCATGACGCCATGGAGCTATGTCGGCAAGGCTGCCGAACTGGCCAAGAGGATCTGAGCATGAGCTTCGCCGAGAACCTGAAGAAGATGCCCGGCGTGGCGCACCTGGAAGCGATCCGCCTCCTCGACGGCGAGGAAGTCGTCGCCACCATCGAGCACAAGTCAGGCCAGGTCGGCTCCCTGACGCTTTACAACCACCTCGCGCAGATCTACGGCGCCATCACGCCCGATGCGGCGCGCGCCGGCCTGGAACTCTTCGCCGAGCACACCGAGGATGCCCGCGCCAATCCCGGCAAGCATCCCAACGTTGACCGCCTGCTGGCACTGGTGGATGAGGAGCGGACGTTGCGCGTCAAGCACGTGTTTTATGCCTGAGCGGGATAAGCACACAAGAAAAAGGCCCGCTTGAGCGGGCCTTTGCCGTCTTCCGGAGGCTGACTTTCAAACGACAGCTTCTTCCTTGGGCTTCTGCGGCTTGATGAACTGCTCGCGCGAGATGCCGAGCCACATCACCAGCGGGCTGGCCACCAGCACCGAGGAGTAGATGCCGAAGAGGATGCCGATGGTCAGCGCCAGCGCGAAGTAGTGCAGCACCTCGCCGCCGAAGATCAGCATCGACAGCACGGCCAGTTGGGTGCTGCCGTGCGTGATGATGGTGCGGCTGATGGTGCGCGTGATGGCGTTGTCGATGACTTGCGGAATCGTCGCCTTGCGCATCTTCTTGAGGTTTTCCCGCACCCGGTCGAATACCACCACCGACTCGTTCACCGAGTAGCCCAGCACTGCCAGCACGGCGGCCAGCACTGCCAGCGAGAATTCCCACTGGAAGAAGGCGAAGAAGCCGAGGATGATCACTACGTCGTGCAGGTTGGCGATGATGGCGGAGACGGCGAAGCGCCACTCGAAGCGCATGGCCAGATAGAGGATGATGCCGATCACCACCAGCAGGAGGGCGATGGCGCCGTTCTCGGCCAGTTCCTTGCCGACCTGCGGACCGACGAATTCGACGCGCTTGAGTTGCGCGTCGGGATTGTCCGCCTGCAGCACGCCCATGACATTGTTGCCAAGCGCCGCCGAGTCCTGGCCGGGTTTGAGCGGCATGCGGATCAGCACGTCGCGGCTGCTGCCGAAGTTCACCACCTGCGTGTCCGTGTAATTGACCTTGGCGAGCGACTCGCGGATTTGCTGCGTGTCCGCCGCCTGTGAATATTCCACCTCGATCAGCGTTCCGCCCGTGAATTCGACGCTGAAATTCAATCCCTTCGTTGCCAGGAATATGATGGCCGCCAGGAAAGTGATCACCGATATGACGTTGAACACCAGCGCATGGCGCATGAAGGGGATGTCTTTCTTGATCTTGAAGAATTCCATGGTTATTTCCAGGCCACGTTGCCGATCGACAGCTTGGCCAGCTTGCGCCGGCTTCCGTATATAAGATTGACGATGCCGCGTGATACTACTACCGCACTGAACATCGAGGTCAGGATGCCCAGGCAATGCACCACGGCGAAGCCGCGTACCGGGCCGGAGCCGAAGATGAGCAGCGCGAGGCCGGCGATGAGCGAGGTGATGTTCGAATCGAGAATGGTGCCGAAGGCACGCTCATAGCCGGCGGTGATGGCCGCCTGTGGACTGACCCCGTTACGCAGTTCCTCGCGAATGCGTTCGTTGATCAGCACGTTGGCGTCGATGGCCATGCCGAGCGTGAGCGCGATGGCGGCGATGCCCGGCAGCGTCAGCGTCGCCTGCAGCATCGACAGCAGGGCGATCAGCAGCAGCAGGTTGGTGGACAGCGCCACCACCGAGATGAAGCCGAACATCAGGTAGTAGATTGCCATGAACACGGCAATGGCGGCGAAGCCATAGAGCGTGGAGTTGAAGCCCCGCTCGATGTTCTCGGCCCCAAGGCTCGGGCCGATGGTGCGTTCCTCGATGATCTCCATCGGCGCGGCAAGGCTGCCTGCGCGCAGCAGCAGGGCGACATCGTTGGCCTCAACGGTACTCATGCGGCCGGAGATCTGTACGCGGCCGCCGCCGATCTCGGTGCGGATCACGGGAGCCGTGATGACCTCGCCCTTGCCCTTCTCGATGAGCAGGATGGCCATGCGCCGGCCGACGTTTTCCCGCGTGACGTCCTTGAAGATGCGTGCGCCGGCGGAATCGAGGGTCAGGTGCACCGCCGGTTCCTGCGTCTGATTGTCGAAGCCGGGCTGGGCATCGGTGAGGCGGTCGCCGGTCAGGACGACCTGCTTCTTCACCAGAAGCGGCGCACCGCTGCGCTCGACGTAATACTCCGTGCCGACCGGGGGTTGGCCCTTGGCAGCATCGTCCATGACTGCCGGATTCTGGCTATTCTCATCGTCCACCAGGCGGACTTCCAGGGTGGCGGTGCGGCCGAGAATGTCTTTTGCTTTGGCCGTATCCTGCACGCCGGGCAACTGCACGACGATGCGGTCGGCGCCCTGCTGCTGGATGATCGGCTCGGCCACGCCGAGCTCGTTGATACGATTGTGCAGGGTGGTGATGTTCTGCTTGAGGGCGAATTCCTGGATGCGTTTCTGCGCTTCCGGCTTGAGCGAGGCGGTCAGTTTGAATTCCGCGCTGTCCTGGACTTCCGTCAGCAGCAGGTCGGGCTGGCCAACCTCGATGACGGCGCGCGCCTTGTTCCGTGTTTCAGCATCACGGAAGCGGATGGCAAGCTGATCTCGCTCACGCACTAAGCCCGCGTGACGCACGTTCTTGTCGCGCAGCATGGAGCGCAGGTCGGCGCCGGTCGAGTCGAGCCGTTTGCTCAGCGCCCCCTTCATGTCCACCTGCAGGAGGAAATGCACGCCGCCACGCAGGTCGAGTCCCAGGTACATGGGCAGGGCATGTATGGAGGTGAGCCAGGCGGGCGAACGGGACAGCAGATTGAGCGCCACCACATAGGAGGCATTCTCGGGATCGGGATTCAGCGTACGCTCGATGGTGTCCTTGGCCTTGATCTGCGTTTCGGCGTCGCCGAAGCGCGCGCGCACGCTGTTCTGGTCGACAAAGATGCCGCTGTGCGCAATGCCCGCCGCCTTGAGGGTTTCCTCGACGCGGCCGAACAGTTTCATGTCGACCTTGATGGCCGTCTTGATGCTGGAGACCTGCACCGCCGGCGCTTCGCCATAGAAGTTAGGCAGGGTATACAGCAGGCCGATGGACATCGCGACAGCGATGAGGATGTACTTCCAGAGCGGATAACGGTTCATGTCTCGTTGCGTGGCGGCACGGCCGCCACGGCGGGCAGCGTGAGTGGAATCAAATCGACTTCAGAGTGCCTTTGGGCAGAACGGCAGTAATGGCGTTTCTCTGCACCGAGATCTCTACATTCTCGGCAATCTCGACGCTGATATAAGTATCGCCCATCTTGGTGATGCGGCCGGCGATGCCGCCGTTGGTCAGCACCTCATCGCCCTTTTGCATGGATTCCACCATCGCCTTGTGCTCCTTGGCGCGTTTCATCTGCGGCCGGATCATGAGGAACCACAGAACGACAAACATCAGGATGATGGGCAGCAGGCCCATCAGGCCGCCTGTCGCGTCGCCGGCGGGCGCGGCCTGCGCCCAAGCATTGGATATCAGCACGTGTGTCTCCGTGAAAGAATTGAAAAACCGCGAAATTATAACAGCTTGGCCGCCGTATCCCGCCGGCTATTGCCGCAATGCCCGGAAAGCCACGACATAGTCGTCGAGCCGCCCGGCGGCAATGGCCTCGCGCAGTTCCGCCATCAGTTGCTGGTAGTAGAAGAGGTTGTGCAGGGTGTTCAAGCGCGCGCCGAGAATTTCGTTGACCCGCTGCAGGTGGTGCAGATAGGCGCGAGTGAAATTGCGGCAGGCGGGGCAGGGGCAGGTTTCGTCGAGCGGACGCGTGTCGTTGGCATGGACCGCATTGCGGATCTTGACCGTGCCATGGCGGGTGAACAACCAGCCGTTGCGGGCGTTGCGCGTCGGCAGGACGCAGTCGAACATGTCGATGCCCTGTTGCACGGCGTTGACCAGGTCTTCCGGCGTGCCGACCCCCATCAGGTAGCGGGGTCGGTCCGGGGGCAGGCGCGGTGCGGTGTGGGCAAGGATGCGTTGCATGTCGGCCTTCGGTTCGCCCACGGAGAGCCCGCCGATGGCGTACCCGTCGAACCCGATCTGCACCAGGCCGGCGAGCGATTCGTCGCGCAAATCCTCGTGCATTCCGCCCTGGACGATGCCGAAGAGGGCGTTGGGATTGCCCTCGTGGGCGCGCTTCGAGCGTTCGGCCCAGCGCAGGGACAGTTGCATCGACCTCGCCGCCTCGGCATGGGTGGCGGGATAGGGTGTGCATTCGTCGAAGATCATCGCGACATCCGAATTCAGCACGCGCTGGATGCGCATGGAATCCTCCGGCGTGAGGAACAGGCGATCGCCATTCACTGGCGAGGCGAATTTGACACCCTCTTCGCTGATCTTGCGCAGCGCGCCCAGGCTGAAGACCTGGAAGCCGCCTGAGTCCGTGAGGATCGGGCCGTCCCAACCCATGAAATGGTGCAGGCCGCCGTGGGCGGCGATGACCTCCAACCCCGGACGCAGCCAGAGATGGAAGGTGTTGCCGAGCACGACCTGCGCGCCGAGGGCTTTTACTTCGTCCGGCGCCATGGCCTTGACCGAGCCATAGGTGCCGACCGGCATGAAGGCCGGCGTGTCTACGATGCCATGGGCCAGGGTCAGCTTGCCGCGGCGTGCCGCGCCATCTGTGGCGAGGAGTTCGAACCTCATGAGCGCCGCCCGCCGGGCCGTCCCAAGGGCGGCGAACTACTATCACCCCTTTCCTTGGGAAGGGGGCTGGGGGGATCGTCGTTGGTATCCTGTCGAGAAATGAACATGGCGTCGCCATAGCTGAAGAAGCGGTAGCGCTCGGCCACCGCATGCGCATAGGCGCGGCGCATGGTCTGCATGCCGCCAAAGGCCGACACCAGCATCATCAGGGTCGACTTCGGCAGGTGGAAATTGGTGATGAGCGCATCCGCCGTACGGAAGCGAAAGCCCGGCAGGATGAAAATTCCGGTTTCGCCCGGGCCGGCGAGAATTTCGCCATCCTGCGCGGCGGCTTCCATGGCACGCAGGCAGGTCGTGCCGACGGCGATGACGCGCCCGCCACGTGCGCGCGCGGCGGCCAGGGCGCCGACCGTATCGGCAGGGATGACGTAGCGTTCGCGATGCATCTGATGGAGGGCGAGATTGTCGACCCGCACCGGCTGAAAGGTACCGGCGCCCACGTGCAGGGTCAGCCAGGCTAGAGCCACCCCCTTGGCTCGCAGAGCCTCGAGCAGGGCAGCATCGAAATGCAATCCGGCCGTCGGCGCGGCCACCGAACCGCGCTCCCGCGCATAGACCGTCTGGTAACGCGCCTCGTCGTTTGTTTCCGCCTGCCGCTGGATGTAGGGCGGAAGCGGCAGCTTGCCGTGCCGCTCGATGAGATCGACCAGATCGCCCTGGCCGGGGAAGCGCAACAGATAAAATTCGCCGTCGCGCGCCACCACATCGACTTCCAGGGCACCCTCAAGAACAAGCCGGCTGCCCGGCTTGGGCGCATGGCTGGCGCGTACCTGGGCCAGCGCTTCATGCCGTCCGACAGGCCGCTCGATGAGCACCTCCACGCGGCCGCCGCTGTCTCTGACCCCGTGCAGGCGGGCATGCAGGACACGCGTATCGTTGAACACCAGCAGGTCGCCTGCGTCCAGCAGGCCAGGTAGTTCGGCGAAGCGCCTGTCCTCAATGTGGCTGCCGCCAACGACCAGAAGGCGGCTGGACGTGCGCTCAGGCAGGGGAGACTGGGCAATCAGTCCCGGGGGCAGGTCGTAATCGAATTCGGACAGTGAGAGCGGCATAATTGTTTGATTCCGGGGCGCCGGATGCGGGATAATGCCGGCTCCTTGCGGCCCGCCATTTTACGTGGGCCCGCGCCGGGATGGCGGAATTGGTAGACGCAGCGGACTCAAAATCCGCCGGTGGCAACACTGTGGGGGTTCGATTCCCCCTCCCGGCACCATCAGTGGTCTTTCTCAAGAGATTGATTTTTTAGCCTATGCAGAAGTATCGTTTTTGCTCGCATCAGGGCTTTAGTTTGATAATAATCAAGGAAGCAGGTCGGTATTAGGCAGAATCTAGCGTCAGCACAAAAACCACATAATTTTTGGGCTTTTTCTTTTACTGGGTTCTTCGTTGAGGGAGAAAACACATGCAGAAACGTAATTCGATATCCGGTTCCCTGCGTCTTGCGGCCCTGCCGATGGCGCTGGCGGGCCTTTTTAATGTCGCTTATGCGCAACAGCAGGATGCGGCTGCAGCCGTATCGATGACTGCGGAAGAGAAGGCGACCGCGAAGAAGATCTACTTCGAGCGTTGCGCCGGCTGCCACGGCGTTTTGCGCAAAGGGGCCACCGGCAAGAATCTCGAGCCGCACTGGACGAAGAAACTCAATGATGGGTCCACGCAGGAAGGCGGCACCCTCAAACTGGGCCAGAGCCGCTTGGAGAAAATCATTGGCTTCGGTACTGAAGGCGGGATGGTGAACTTCGATGACATTCTGACCAAAGCCGAGATCACGTTGATGGCGAAGTACATTCAGAACACTCCGGATGTGCCGCCCGAGTACAGTCTCAAGGAGACGATGGAGTCGTGGAAGGTGATCGTGCCGGTCAAGGATCGCCCGACCAAGCAGATGAACAAGTTCAACCTTAAGAACATGTTCTCGGTCACATTGCGCGACACCGGCGAAGTGGCCCTGATTGACGGCGACACCAAGGAAATCCGCAGCATCGTCAAGACGGGATATGCCGTGCATATTTCCCGTCTGTCGAAGTCCGGCCGCTATGTCTATGTGATCGGACGTGACGGACGCCTATCGCTGATCGACCTGTGGATGGAAAAACCTGCGGTGGTTGCCGAAGTCAAGATCGGCTTCGATGCCCGTTCGGTAGATACCTCCAAGTTCAAGGGCTTTGAAGACAAATATGCTGTGGCGGGTTCCTATTGGCCGCCCCAGTACGTGATCATGGATGGCGATACACTGAAGCCGCGCAAGGTCATCAGCACGCGTGGCATGACGGTGGATGGCGAGTATCACCCCGAGCCCCGCGTGGCCTCCATCGTATCTTCAGAGATCAAGCCTGAATGGGTCATCAACATCAAGGAAACCGGCCAGATCCTGTTGGTCGATTATTCGGATATTGAGAACCTGAAAACCACCACTATCGCTTCCGCCAAGTTCCTGCATGATGGCGGCTGGGATGCCACGAAGCGCTATTTCCTGGTCGCGGCCAACGCCTCGAACAAGATTGCTGCTGTCGATACCAAGCTTGGCAAGCTGGCCGCCCTGATCGATGTGAAGAAGCTCCCGCACCCGGGGCGTGGCGCCAACTTCGTGCATCCGCAGTTCGGTCCCGTGTGGGCGACTGGTCACCTCGGTTCCGATGTCGTGACGCTGATCAGCACCCCTTCGGACAATAAGAAGTACGCCAAGTACAAGTCGCACAACTGGAAGGTCGTCCAGGAAATGAAACACGTTCCAGGCAACCTGTTCGTCAAGACCCATCCGAAGTCCAAGCATTTCTGGGCAGACGCGCCGCAGAACCCGGAGAAAGTGCTTGCTGAGTCGGTCGCGGTATGGGATATGGCCGATTTGTCCAAGCCGAAGAAGATCATCAATGTCTTCAAGGACTCGGGACTGCCGGAAACAAAGGCTACCAAACGCGCCGTGCACCCCGAGTACAGCGCCGATGGTTCCGAAGTTTGGATTTCCCTGTGGGGCGGCAAGACCGATCAGTCGGCTATCGTGGTCTATGACGACAAGACGCTCGCTGTGAAGAAGGTGATCACCGATCCTAAGATGATTACCCCGACCGGCAAGTTCAATGTCTATAACACGCAGCACGATATCTACTGATATTCGCTAAATTGTGGAACGATCCGGGGGCTGAGTGCCCCCGGGTTTTTTCAGAAGAGGTACTTTCGGGCCGTCCTATCCAACGCAGGAAACTCAATCCAAGTGTCCGATAACGACGCCAAGCCTTCTGTGGATCCGCTCTTGCAGGCCCTGCGCCAGGTATTCATTGCTGACCTGCTTTGTCGGCGGCGTCAATTCCCGGAATGCTTCAACACCAAAATGGAAGCGACTAACGCTGACACGCTCTGCATAGGCTGCCACAAGGGTGTCGACACACGAAACTGCAGGGCGTGAAAGAAGGCGACGTGGATAAAATCCTGTCATCCTTCCATGAATCGAGTCGTTCTATAGTGAATAAGCAATATCAACCTGTAACCAAGGAGTTGACCATGCAAAAAAAGATCACTGCATCCGCTATCGGTCTGGTGCTTGCGCTCGGCGCGAGCGGGGCGATTGCGGCACCCGATTGGAGCAAGGCGCCCGGCAAGAAGATCACCGTGTTCTATCCAGGCGTGTCGCCGATCGAATGGATCACCAAAGGCACTGAGCATGGCGGTGCGCGGGGCTTGAAGAAGGGCGAATCCTGCGCCGGATGTCATGACGAGGAGACGGCCGACATGGGCAAGAAAATGGCGACCGGCCAGAAGATCGAGCCAAAGCCCATAAAGGGCAAGGTCGGTTCGATTCCGGTCACCGTGCAGGCTTCCCATGACGGTGCCAACCTCTACTTGCGATTTTCCTGGAAGCAGCCGGCCGGCGGCGCCGATAAGATGGACAAGGACAACCAGGTCAAGCTGACCGTGCTGATGGATGATAACAAGGTTGAGCGCGCCAACCTGTCCGGCTGCTGGGAAAGTTGTCACGGCGATGCCCGTACCATGCCTGATGCCAAGGACGACAAGAAAACCAAGTACGTCAAGGATGGCAATCTTGCTGCCGGCAAGTTCTACGATCTGATCCAGTGGACCAGCAAGGGCTCAAAGCACGACGGCTACGTTGCCGACAAGCGCGTGATGGATGGCGGCAAGGCCTTGGTCGATGCCAAGGGCGAGAAGAAGGGCGACGAGTGGGTCGTGATCTTTACGCGCAAGCTATCAGGCGGCGAAGGCGACATCACCATGGCGGCCGGCAAGACTTACAACATCGGATTTGCCATCCATGATGACCATGCCAGTGGCCGGTTCCACCATGTTTCGCTCAACTATACGCTGGGCCTTGACGCCAAGGCGGACATCACCGCTGCGAAGCAGTAACTGGGGCGGCCTTGCGGGATTCATTCTCCCGCGAGAATAATCCCGAGCAGAAATACAGCACAAGGGGCAGGTATCTGCCCCTTGTGCTTTTTCGTTCTGCCTTCGTGCCTTCTGGAGATGACAGACATATCGAATAGTATGAGCAAGCCGATAGCCCTGGATCCTTCAATCATGAACAAAGGCCGCACGCGTGCGGCTTTTTATTTTTATCTTTAGCCGATACACTTCATCGGTTAAGGGGCTACGGCCCGCAACGAATGGATGGCATGCAGATTTCACGGGCGCTTGGAACCCTGTTGTTGTGGTGTATTGCTAGTTTTGCGCCGGCGGCCGATTTACCATCGGTGTATCCGCAGGCGCGCACCATCTTCCCCGAGGCTGAGGCGTATGGCGGTTTCGAAGGCTCACCGCCTTCCGTTGCGGTTTACAAGGGCAGGAGGGTTATCGGTTATCTTTTCCTGACCGAGGATGTGCTTCGCATACCGGCCTACTCGGGCAAGCACATCAACACGATGGTGGGCATCGACCCCGATGGGCGGATCGTCGGCCTATCGATCGTGCAGCACGATGAGCCCATCCTTGCCGTTGGCATCACCCAAGACAAGCTCAACCGCTATGTTGCCCAATACGAAGGCAAGTCCGTTTACGACCGCATCACCATCGGCGCTGAGCGGAAGGGCTATGTGGCGATTGATGGCATCACAGGTGCCACTATCACCGTCATGGTGCAGAACGCCACAGTGATGCGATCAGCCAAACTGGTTGCGGAGGCGCGCGGCATCCGCAACCCCGGCTTGGCAGAAACTACAAGAGGGGTGGAACCAGTTGCAGGACGCAGCGCTGGAGGTGTGGCACCAAGCTGGAGTGAGTCAGCAGCAATTCGCCCGGAAGCAGGCCGGCAGACGTCTCCCCAGGTTCATGGCGCGGTTCCCCTCGCGCGCGACATGCCGTTGCAACTTCCGGCAAGGTCGGGCACATGGACGCAGCAGCAGGAGGAACCGGCCTGGATCGCCATCTGGCAGAACCGCGCCTTTGACATCACTGTTCTTGTGATCGGCCTGGCCGTCCTGTTTTTCATTCTCGTCTTCCAGGACTGGCTGGCGAAGTATCCGGCTGCGCTGATCTATGTGCGCAATGGTTTCCATGTTTACACACTTTTCTTCATCGGCTGGTGGGGCCTGGCGCAATTGTCGGTGATCAACGTGCTGACTTTCGTCACTTCCGTGATGCAGGGCTTCCACTGGGAGAATTTCCTCATCGACCCGATGCTGTTCATCCTCTGGGGATTCGTCGCGATGACGCTCCTTCTCTGGGGACGCGGTGTCTACTGCGGCTGGCTCTGCCCATTCGGCGCGCTGCAGGAACTGATCCTGATTGCATCGCGCAAGCTCAAGTTGCCCGAGGTCGAATTCAGCGATGCGGTACACGAGCGCTTGGTGGCGCTCAAGTACATCATCTTGATCCTCCTATTCGGCGTTTCGCTGCAATCGATCGCAGAAGCCGCCTGGTATGCAGAAGTCGAGCCCTTCAAGACCGTGATCTCGATGCGCTTCCAGAGAGAATGGAATTATGTTTTTTATGCCATCATCCTCATCGGCGTGGCAGCGGTCAATCGCAAGTTCTATTGCAAGTATCTTTGTCCCCTTGGAGCGGCGCTGGCCATCCCGGGCCGTTTCAGGCTATTCGAGTGGTGGCTGCGACGGCGCAAGGAATGCGGTAAACCTTGTCAGGTTTGCGCCAATCGGTGTTCCGTGCGGGCTATTCGGCCAACCGGCGAAATCAATGCCAACGAATGTCATTATTGCCTGGATTGCCAGGTCATCTATTACAACGAGAAAGTCTGCCTGCCCTTGATTGACCGCCGTAAACGACGCGAGCAGCAGCTAGTGCGGGGGCGTGAAAGTGGCCCCAATAACCCTGTTCAGACAATGGGTTCCACTGGCGAACATCCGGATGACATCGCGGCGGCTGACAAACATTGAGAAATATCAATTGTAAAACATGATAAATATCAAAGAGTTAAAATAGAGTATTTTGACCTAAGTCAAGGCTGCGGAATGGGATCGGAATTTTAATGCATTGTTTGATTAAAGCTGCTTATCCACGTTAGGGAGGAAGTCGATGCAAAGCCGCAAACTCGCACTGGCCGCAGGGTTATCCCTGCTGGTCGCACTGCCTGCATTCACCTGGGCGCAATCCAAGAGCGCCCATCCGGGCACCAAGGAAGAGGAGATACGCTACAAGGGCGCACCGGTGCCGATCAAGCCGGAGGAGGCCAAGGAACAACTGACCCCCAAGGCGCCGCCGCTCAGCACGGCGGAATTCACCCGTGCCAAGCAGATCTATTTCGAGCGCTGCGCCGGTTGCCATGGCGTGCTGCGCAAGGGCGCCACCGGCAAACCGCTCACCACCGACATCACCCTCAAGGCCGGCACCGAGTACCTCAAGGTCTTCATCAGCTACGGCACGCCGGCCGGCATGCCGAACTGGGGCACATCGGGCGAACTGTCCGAGAAAGACATCGATCTCATGGCGCGCTTCCTGCAGCACGAGCCGCCTACCCCGCCGGAATTCGGCCTGAAGGAGATGAAGTCCTCCTGGAAGGTGCTCGTGCCGCCCGCCAAGCGCCCGACCAAGAAGATGAACAAGCTCAACCTTGAAAATCTCTTTTCGGTGACGCTGCGCGATGCCGGCGAGATTGCCTTGATCGACGGCGACTCCAAGAAGATTATCTCGATCATCAAGACGGGTTACGCGGTGCATATCTCGCGCATCTCCGCATCCGGCCGCTACCTTTTCGTCATCGGCCGCGATGCCAAAGTCGACATGATCGATTTGTGGATGGAGAAGCCGGCCGTCGTCGCCACCATCAAAGTCGGCCTCGAGGCGCGTTCGGTGGAAACCTCGAAGTTCAAGGGCTACGAGGACAAGTACGCCGTCGCCGGCACCTACTGGCCGCCGCAGTTCGTCATCATGAAGGGCGACACGCTGGAGCCGCTGAAGATCGTGGCCACTCGCGGCATGACGGTGGACACTCAGGATTACCATCCCGAGCCGCGCGTGGCCGCCATCGTGGCCAACCACCACAAGCCGGAGTTCGTGGTGAACGTCAAGGAAACCGGCAAGGTCCTCCTGGCCGATTACTCGGACCTCAACAACCTGAAGGTCACCGAGATCGCAGCCGCGCGCTTCCTGCATGACGGTGGCTGGGAATCCACCCAGCGCTATGTCATGATGGCAGCCAACCAGTCGAACAAGATTGCCGTTATAGATACAGTGGAAGGCAAGCTTGCAGCACTGGTGGATGTGGGCAAGATCCCGCACCCGGGTCGCGGCGCCAACTTCATCCATCCGAAGTACGGCCCGGTGTGGGCGACCAGCCATCTCGGCGACGAGACGGTCAGCCTGATCGGCACCGACCCGGTGAAGCACAAACAGGTTGCATGGAAAGTCGTGCGGACGCTCAAGGCGCAGGGTGGCGGTTCGCTCTTCATCAAGACGCACCCGAAGTCGACCAATCTGTGGGTGGACACCACGCTGAATCCGGATGCCAAGATCAGTCAGTCCATCGCGGTGTTCGACATCAATGCGCTTGACAAGGGCTTCGTGGCACTGCCGATCGCCGAGTGGGCGGGCCTGGGCGAAGGCGCCAAGCGCGTACTGCAGCCGGAGTACAACAAGGCCGGTGACGAAGTGTGGTTCTCGGTGTGGAGCGCCAAGAATCAGCAGTCCGCCATCGTGGTCGTAGATGACAAGACGCGCAAGCTGAAGGCCGTCATCAAGGATCCGAAGCTGATCACGCCGACTGGCAAGTTCAACGTCTATAACACCCAAAAAGACGTGTATTGATCCTGAATCGGCGCAAGCTGATGTGAGCGGGGGCCTGTGGGCCCCCGTTTTTTTTGGCCTTTGACAAATATCAACGCATTGGCCGTCGGCAACAGGCATTCTGCCACTTAACAATGACTTGTCATTCGGATATGGCCCACTTAGCAGACAGGGTGCTTGCCATTCTGTTTTTGTTGCTCTTTCTGCCTGCCGCGGCGCCAGCGGCCGACCCGGCGCCGGAACGGGTACGAGAGCTGGTGCGCATGGTGCGGCAGGATTGCGGGTCCTGCCACGGCTTGACACTGAAGGGCGGCCTCGGCCCGCCGCTGCTGCCCGAGACCCTGCGCGAGAAGCCGGCAGAATCGCTCCGGTATACTGTGCTTCTCGGTTCAACCCGGTACGCCGATGCCGCCCTGGAACGCATTCATGACCGAAGCGGAGGCCGACTGGCTCGTGCACCAGCTCCTGGCCGGGTTTCCCGAAGAGGAACGCAAATGAAATCCCTGTTGTCCTGCCTTGCAGCCCTGCTGCTTTCCGCCTGCTCTGGCGCCACGTTGCGCGGCACGGGCGATCTGGGCATTGTCATCGAGCGCGCCACGGGCAGCGTGACGATAGTCGACTCCAGCGTGCGCGGGATTCTCGGCCGGGTGGATGGCCTGGGAGACCTTTCGCATGCCTCTGTCGTATATTCGCGCGACGGTCGCTACGCTTACATCTTCGGCCGGGACGGTGGATTGACGAAGGTCGATATCCTTGAGCGGCGTATTGCCAAACGCATCATTCAGGCAGGCAATTCCATCGGCGGAGCTATCTCGCAGGATGGTCGACTGGTCGCCGCGCAGAACTACGTGCCGGGCGGCGTGAAGGTGTTCGATACCGAGACGCTTGAACTACTCGCCGACATTCCCGCTATCTTCGGCGATGGCAGTCGCCGCTCCAAGGTGGTCGGCCTGGCTGACGTGCCTGGCAACAAGTTCGCCTTCGCCCTGTTCGATGCCGGCGAGATCTGGATAGCCGATCTTTCCCGTCCGCGCGAGCCCAAAGTTACCAAATTCCGCAATATTGGCAGCCAGCCCTACGACGGCCTGGTGACGCCGGACGGGCGCCACTACATGGCCGGCCTCTTCGGCGAGGACGGCATTGCCTTGGTCGACCTGTGGAAGCCGGAGCTGGGCGCGCGGAAAATCCTTGCCAATTACGGCAAGGGTGCGGAGAAGTTGCCGGTGTTCAAGATGCCGCATTTGCGCGGCTGGGCTGTTGCCGGCGGGCGCGCCTATCTGCCCGCCATCGGCCGGCATGAAGTGCTGGTGGTGGACACCGCGACTTGGCAGGAGGTCGGCCGCATCCCCGTCAAGGGCCAGCCGGTGTTCGTCATGGCGCGTCCGGACGGCCGTCAGATCTGGGTGAATTTCGCCTTCCCCGACTACAGCCATGTCCAGGTCATCGACACGCTCGAGCAGAAGGTCGTGCAGTCGCTCTCGCCGGGCAAGGCCGTGCTGCATATGGAATTTACGCCGCGCGGGGAGAATGTCTGGATTTCTGCGCGCGACGACAACCGCGTCGTGGTGTACGACACGGCCAGTTTCTCCAAGCTGGCGGAACTGCCGGCACAGAACCCATCGGGCATCTTCTTCACCAGCCGCGCGGCGCGCATCGGTTTCTAGCCGGCCATGGATTCCTTGGATTTCCGCCTGATCAATGAATTCCAGCGCGACTTCCCGCTGGAGGCGCAGCCGTTCGCGGAAATCGCCTATCGCCTGTGTGTGGACGAGGATGTCGTCCTTGACGCCCTGCAACGTCTGCGCGGCGAGGGCGTGGTCAGCCGCGTCGGCGCCGTGTTTGCGCCGCGCCGCGTCGGCGCCAGCACGCTGGCCGCTCTGGCGGCACCTCCGGACCAATTGGATGAAATTGCGGCACGCGTCAGTGAGCGGCCGGAAGTGAACCACAACTACGAGCGCGAGCATCGCTACAACCTGTGGTTCGTCGTCACGGCGCGCGATGAAGCCCTCCTGGCCGAAGCGCTGGCCGCCATTGAGCGCGACACCGGCTGCCAGGTCATCTCGCTACCGCTGGAGCATGAGTTCTACATCGATCTCGGTTTCGATCTTGCCGGCGTATGCAAGGCGCCGTGCACCATGCGCCGCATCGAACCCGGCGACCTGCGTGAACTGGCGGTATCGGAGCAGCGGCTGATGGGCGCGCTTCAGCATGGCCTCGAACTCGTACCGCAACCCTTCGCACGGCTCGGCGAGCAGGCAGGCATGGATGAGGCGGAGGTGATCGCTTCCCTCAAGCGCTGGCGCGGCGAGGGCCTGATCAAGCGCTTTGGCGTGGTCGTGCGCCACCATGAGCTGGGCTATACCGCCAACGCCATGGTTGTCCTGGATCTGCCAGACGACGACGTGGAGCGTGTCGGCAGCTTGCTTGCGGCCGAACCGGAGGTGACGCTGTGCTACCAGCGGCGCCGCCACGCACCGGAATGGCCCTACAACCTTTTCTGCATGATCCATGGCCGCGCGCGCGGCGAAGTCGAGGCCGCTGCCGCGTCGTTGCGCCAGCGCCATGGTCTGTCGCAAGTGCCGCATGCCGTGCTCTTCTCGCGCCGCCGTTTCAAGCAGCGCGGGGCCCACTACATGCCCCAGCCCGAAGCCGCCCATGGATGAACTGGACCGCAGCATCATCAATGCCTTGCAGGGCGGCTTTCCGATCTGCGACGAACCTTACCGCGAGACAGCGGAGCTACTCGGCATCTCCGAAGCCGGGTTGATCGAGCGCATCGAGCGCATGCTTGCAGAAAGGACGCTGACGCGCTTCGGTCCGATGTTTCAGGTTGAGCGCATGGGCGGCGCCTTCGTGCTGGCCGCGCTGGCCGTGCCCGAGGCCGACTATGAGCGCGTTGCAGAACTGGTCAATTCCCTGCCGGAAGTGGCGCACAACTACCGCCGTGAGCATTCGCTGAACATGTGGTTCGTCCTGGCCACGGAAACGCCGGGAGGAATCGCCTCGGCAATCGAACGGATTGAACGGGTCACCGGCTTGAAGGTCTACGCCTTCCCCAAGCTGAAAGAGTATTTCGTCGAAATGAAGCTGGCCGCATGATGGAAGCGATGGCCCTGGACAAGGATGACCGCCGCCTGATCGTGGCAACCCAGGGCGGTCTGCCGCGTGTGCCGCGCCCATACCACGCGCTTGCCGACCAGCTCGGCCTGGCGGCGGATGAGGTGATGGCGCGCCTGAGGCGCCTGTTGGAGAGCGGCGTGATCCGCCGCATCGGCGCCGTGCCCAACCATTACGCCCTCGGCTATACCGCCAACGGCATGAGCGTGTGGGACGTGCCCGATGAGCGCATCGACGCGCTGGGCGAACAGGTCGGACGCCTGCCCTTCGTCACACATTGCTACCACCGTCCGCGCGCCCTGCCGCTGTGGCCCTACAACTTGTTTGCCATGGTGCATGGCAAGAGCCAGGAGACAGTTGAAGCACAGGTGCGGGAAATCGAAGCCCTGCTCGGCGCTGACTGCCGCGCCCATGACGTGCTCTACAGCAGCCGCATCCTGAAAAAGACCGGCCTGCGCATCGGAAACTGATCATGTTCAGAATATCGCAGTACATGGAGGAGATCGCGCATCCCACACCGTTGGGTCCCAAGCGCAATCCACCAGGCCCGGTGGTGATCTGGAACCTGATCCGCCGCTGCAATCTCACCTGCAAGCACTGCTACTCCATTTCCGCCGACAAGGATTTTCCCGGCGAACTGTCCACGCAGGAAATCCATGGCGTGATGGACGACCTCAAGCGCTTCCGCGTGCCGGTGCTGATTCTCTCCGGCGGCGAACCGCTGCTGCGGCCGGACATTTTCGACATAGCGAGCCGTGCCAAGGGCATGGGCTTCTATGTCGGGCTCTCATCGAACGGCACGCTGATCGATGAAACAAATATTCGCCGTATCGCAGAGGCTGACTTTGACTACGTCGGCGTCAGCCTCGACGGCATCCGCGAGACGCATGACAAATTCCGCCGCATGCAGGGCGCCTTCGAGAAGTCGCTGCACGGCATCCGCCTGTGCCGCGACCTCGACCTTAAAATCGGTGTGCGCTTCACCATGACGCAGGACAACGCGCACGACCTGCCGGGGCTGCTCAAGCTGGTCGAGGACGAAGGCATCGACCGCTTCTACTTCTCGCACCTCAATTACGCCGGCCGCGGCAACAAGAACCGCAAGGACGATGCGCACCACAATATGACGCGGCAAGCGATGGACCTGCTCTTCGACACCTGCTGGCGATTTACCCAAATGCGCCAGGGACGCGGCCTGGATAAGGAATTCACCACAGGCAACAATGACGCCGACGGCGTGTATTTCCTGCACTGGGTGGAGAAGCGTTTCCCCGACCAGGCGGCGCATATCCGGACGAAACTCGCGCAGTGGGGCGGCAATTCCTCCGGCGTGAATGTCGCCAACATCGACAACCTCGGCAATGTGCATCCGGACACCATGTGGTGGCATTACACTCTCGGCAATGTGCGCGAGCGGCCCTTCTCGGAAATCTGGGCGGACGTCTCCGATCCGATCATGGCCGGCCTCAAGGCCAAGCCGCGCAAGGTAGGCGGGCGCTGCGGCAAGTGTGTCCATTTCGACATCTGTGACGGCAACACCCGCGTGCGCGCCCAGCAGCTTACCGGCGACCCCTGGGCGGAAGATCCGGGCTGCTATCTCACCGACGAAGAGATCGGCATTTCATGAAATCAGGAGTCATTCTGCGCGGGTTACTCCCGTTGTTGCTTGCCATGCCCGTTTCAGCCGCTGACACGGCCCCAGAGCTTTACCGCAAGCACTGCGCCGAATGCCACGGCGCGGACCGTTTCGGCCTGATGGGCCCGGCACTGCTGCCGGAGAACCTCTCGCGCCTGAAGAAGGACGCTGCCGCCGCGATGATCCGCGACAGCCGTCCGGCCGTGCAGATGCCGCCTTTCAAGGACGTCTTGAAGCCCGAGGAGATCCGGCAGCTCGCCGACTACATCTACACGAAGGTCGAGCCTATGCCGCAGTGGGGCGAGCAGGAAATCCGCGCCTCGCGCATCGTGCACCACGCGCCGGGCAGCCTGCCCGACAAGCCGCAGTTTGCCGCCGACATGATGAACCTCTTCATCGTTGTGGAAGGCGGCGATCACCATGTCACGGTGCTGGATGGCGACAAGCTCGAACCCATCCACCGCTTCCAGTCCCGTTTTGCGCTGCACGGCGGGCCGAAGTTCACGCCGGACGGACGCTACGTCTTCTTCGCCTCGCGCGACGGCTGGATCTCCAAGTTCGACATCTGGAACCTGAAAATGGTGGCCGAGGTGCGCGCCGGCATCAATACGCGCAACGCGGCCGTCTCGGGAGACGGCAAGTTCGTTGCGGTGGCCAATTACCTGCCGCATACGCTGGTCATCATGGACGCAGACCTCAATGTCCTCAAGATGCACGCCGTGACAGACAAGGACGGCAAGCAGAGTTCTCGCGTCTCGGCCGTATATACGGCCGAACCCCGCCGGAGTTTCGTCGCTGCGCTGAAGGATGTGAAGGAAGTCTGGGAAATCAGCTACGACCCGAAGGCGCCGGAGATTCCCGTCGGCATGATTCACGACTTCAAGTATCGTGAAGGAGCGTTCTTGCCCGGCTTTCTCAATCCGAAGCGCTCGGTGCTCGATGATTACCTCGACGACTTCTTCTTTACGCCAGACTACAACGAGGTGATGGGGGCCAGCCGGGAAGGCGGCAAGGGCCAGGTCGTGCATCTCGACGTGCGCCGCAGCATCGCCACGCTCGAATTGCCTGGCATGCCGCACCTCGGGTCGGGCATCACCTGGACCTGGCAGGGCCGTCGCGTCATGGCTACGCCCAATCTCAGGGAGGGTCTGGTCAGCGTCATCGACATGAAGGACTGGAAAACCATCAAGCAGATCAAGACCCCGGGCCCCGGCTTCTTCATGCGCAGCCATGAGAAGACCCGCTATGCATGGGTGGATTCCATGATGAGCCGCGAGCACAAGGACACCTTGACGGTGATCGACAAGGACACGCTGGAAGTGGTTGCCCAACTGCGGCCGGTCCCAGGCAAGACATTGGCCCACATCGAATTCACCAAGGACGGCAAGTACGCGCTGGCCAGCCTGTTGGAGAACGATGGCGCCGTTATCGTCTTCGACGCTGCCAGCCTGAAGGAAGTCAAGCGCATCCCGGCCAGGCGACCGGTCGGCAAGTACAACGTGTGGAACAAGATTACCCGGTCCGAAGGCACCAGCCACTAGTGCCCGCCTTGGCTTCCGGGGTGCTGATTTCGGCGACAGCCGGCCATTATTCTGCCCGTTTTCTGGATGAATCCGCCGGGCATGGCGTAAAATTACGTTTTTCGCGTCGGCGGCACAATAGTCCGCCTTTCCGGCTGGACTCCAGGGGCAATAATGAAATGCGTGGATGATTTCCGCTTGCACTTCGGCAAGCGCGAGCTGGTGCCGATCATGATCGGCGGCATGGGCGTGGACATTTCCACGGCGGAACTTGCGCTGGAGGCGGCACGGCTGGGCGGCATCGGCCATATTTCCGACGCCATGATCAAGACCGTGTCCGATCGCCGCTTCGACACCAAGTTCGTCAGCGCGAAACAGAAGCGTTACAAATCCAACGTCGCCAATGTAGACAAATCCACCGTGCAGTTCGACCTGAGCGACGTCGCCGAGGCGACGCGCCTGCATGTCGGCCGCACCATGGAGGCCAAGCGCGGCGAAGGGCTGATCTTCATCAATTGCATGGAGAAACTGACCATGAACGCGCCGAGGGAAACCTTGCGCGTTCGCCTCGCCTCCGCGCTGGATGCCGGCATCGACGGCATCACCCTGGCGGCCGGCCTGCACCTCGGTTCCTTTGCCTTGATGGAAGATCATCCGCGCTTCCGCGATGCCAGGCTCGGCATCATCGTTTCCTCGTTGCGCGCGCTGCAGCTTTTCCTGCGCAAGAGCGCGCGCACTGGCCGCCTGCCGGATTATGTCGTGGTGGAAGGCCCGCTCGCCGGCGGCCACCTCGGCTTCGGCCTCGAGGACTGGATGAAGCACGACCTGCGCGTCATCACGTCGGATATCCTCGATTACCTGCGGCAGGAAAAGCTCGACATTCCGGTGATTCCGGCCGGCGGCATTTTCACCGGCACGGACGCGGTGTCCTATCTGGAAACCGGCTCGGCCGCAGTGCAGGTGGCGACGCGTTTCACGGTGGCGGATGAATGCGGCCTGCCGGCGAAAGTGCAGCAGGAATACTTCAAGGCGAGCGAGGCGGACATCGAGGTGAACGGCATCTCGCCGACCGGCTACCCCATGCGCATGCTGAAGAACAGCCCGGCCATCGGCGCGGGCATCCGTCCCAACTGCGAAGCCTACGGCTATCTGCTCGACACCAACGGCCACTGCGCCTACATCGACGCCTACTACCGCGAGGTGGCATTGCATCCCGGCGCGAAGAAGCTCGAGGTGTGGGACAAGACCTGCCTGTGTACCCACATGCGCAACTTCGACTGCTGGACTTGCGGCCACTACACTTACCGGCTCAAGGATACCTCGCGCAAGCTGGAGGACGGCAGCTATCAGCTTCTCACGGCAGAGCACATTTTCCGCGACTACCAGTTCAGCAAGGACGGCAAGGTTGCGCTGCCGGACTGAGCGGGGCACGGCAGTAATGAAAACGGCCTCGCAAGAGGCCGTTTTTTATGGACGGGGACAGTTTATCCCTTCGGCTCTTCGGCAGGCACCTGGATGGCCATCGAGCGAGCCGATATCGTGAAGGCATCCGAGAAACACATGCCTTCCTCGGCGCCCTGACCCTTCAATTTCGGGAAGATCGCCTCGACCATGCGAACCGAACCGCAGGCATAGATCTCGTTGCCGGCAAGGCTGGGGAAGTCCTCCAGGATGGCTGTGTGAACCAGGCCCGTGCGGCCCGTCCAGTCGTCCTCGGGTTCCGGTTCGGAGAGCACGGGTATGAACTTGAAGTTGGCATGCTCGCGCTGCCACTGCTCGGGCAGTTCAGACAAGTAGAAGTCCCGGCGATTCCTCACGCCCCAGTAGAGATGAATCGACCGCTTGAGGCCCCGGTGGAAGGCATCCTCGACCATGCTCTTCACCGGGGCGAATCCGGTGGCCCCGGCGACGAAGATGATTGGCCGGCTCGATTCACGCAGCACGAAGTCGCCCAGCGGCCCTTCGAAGCGGATCGGATCGCCCACCTTCATCGCCTCGAAGACGTGTGTAGTGAAGCGCCCGCCCGGCACCAGCCGGATCTGCAGCTCGATGTTCTGGGCATTGTGCGGCGCACTGGCGAAGGAAAAGGCGCGGCGCTCGCCGTCGTCCAGGATGATGTTGATGTACTGACCGGCAGCGAAGGAGATGTGCTGGCCTTCGGGCAGCTTGACGACCACGCCCATGACGTCGTGGGTCAACTTATCCATCTTGTCGACCGTGCCGACGTATTCCTTCACCGGCGCGCGTGCAAGCGCGAACTGTGGTTCGTATTCGATCTCGATGTCGGACAGCGGCGAAGCGCAGCACATCAACACCTTGCCCAGGGCGCGTTCGGCAGAACTGAGGGCATCCGGCTGGTAGATGCCGGGGTCGACCTCTCCATTGAGCACCGAGCACTTGCACAGGCCGCAGCCGCCGTTGCGGCATTCGTAGGGCAGGTTGATCTCGCCGCGCAGGCCGGCATCGAGAATGGTCTCGCCGAAGCGCGCTTTCACCGTCCGGTTGTCGGGATGCACGCTGATGTCCAATTCGGCCTTGGCGCTGCCGCGCAGCTTCGGCGGCAGCCAGGGCATCAGGTAGAGCAGGACCGTGGCGCCAATCAGCAGAGCCCAGACTTGCCAGAGCGGCCAGTCGTAGATGAGCGGATAGACCGGCAGGTAGAACCAGTCGAATTCGAGCTGGACGACTTCCATCGAGAGATTGGCCGGCGCCTGGCTCAGCACCGGCTTGACCAGGGAGAGCACAATAAAGGTTGCCGTGACCCAGATGGCGATGGGCTTGGGCGGGTTGATGTGGGCGCGCGGCACGCGCTGCACGTGGATCCACATCACCATTAGCACGACCAGCGGAGCGCCGAGATGGATGAAGGCGAGCAGGCTGAACAGCCGATCGTTGACGTGGCCTTCGAAAATGAAGTTGCGGATCACCACGCCCTTGAAGATCGGGATCCAGTCGAGCAGTTCGGCCGAGGCGACGGTGACGAATTGCGCCAGCTTGTCCCACACCAGCATGAAGCCGTTGATGCCGGTGATGTAAACCAGCCAGATGAGGATGACGCCGGTGATCCAGGAGAACCAGCGGAAGCCGCGGTACTTGTCGAAAGCGAAGTGTCGCGCCATGTGCAGCATCATGGTGATGATCATGCCGTCGGAGGCGTAGCGGTGTACGCTGCGCATGATGCCGCCGGCCCACCACTGGTCGTGCGTGATGGACTCGATCGATTGATAGGCATCGGTGACACCCGTGTCGGCAAAGACGAAGAGGTAGAGCCCGGTGAACGACACCAGCCAGAACTGCCAGAACGTGATGGTGCCGAGGTGGTAGAGCGGATTCAGCTTGTCGCCGAAGGCGATGTTGAACACGCCTTCGATGCGCATGAAGAACCACTGCATGGATTTGTGTACGAGCTTGAGCATGATTTTCTGCCGGGGGTGGAGTGGCAATAACCTTAGTAACTTTGCGGAATATAAGGCTTCAATTATTTTCCTTCCATGACTTGCATCAAGGCCGGCATGGGATGCGACAACGACAATTCGGCCACGTGCGATTTTATGCGCGGCAAATAACCCTTACAGGAGAATTGTCATGTCGAATCCCCACCTGCATTTGCAAGCCGATCAACTCTATCCTTTCGATGCGCGCGGTATCGCCAAGCGCTTCCGTCATGCCGCCATCTTCGGCGCGCTCGATGCGCTGTATGCCGGCGAAACCATGCGATTCTGCAACGACCACGACCCGTTGCCACTGCTCGACCAGTTGCGCGCCCGCTACGGCGAGAAGGTCGAGATCAAGTACGTGCAACGCGAGCCTGGCGCCATTGTCATCGACTTCATCAAGAACCAGGCTTAATCTTTCGCAACGAAAGGCATGATGCCGTTTCTCGTCGCCACGGCGGTCGCTGCCTTCGTGGTGGCACTGGCGCTGGGCCTGGGCGGAGCAAGTCCCGCCGCTGCTGCGCATGTGGCTTTCGCCGCGGGCATCTTGCCGCTCATCTTCGGCGCCATGATGCATTTCGTGCCGGTGCTCACGCGTGGCCGCCCGCCGGGTGCGATATTTCAGGCACTGCCTTTCTTCGTACTGGCAGCGGGCGCTGCAACTGCAGCTGCATTCCTGTTACCAAATTTCTTCAGCGCGGTCATTCGACTCGCCGCCCTCGTGGGGCTGACTTTCACCCTCACCATGGCGATCTGGATTGTACACCGCGCACGTGCCATGCTCGGTACGCCCCATCCCTGCCTGTATTGGTACCTTGCTGCAGTGTTTTGTCTGGCATTGGCGCTGGTTTCGGTGTTGACGATGGAGTTCTTTCCGGCACAGCGTGCCGCCCTGCGCCTGTTCCACCTGCATTTGAACACGCTCGGCTTCATCGGTCTTACCGCGCTGGGCACGCTCACCGTGCTGCTGCCTACCGCCGCCGGTCAGCCTGATCCCGATGCCGCGGGGCGGCTGCGCCGTGACCTGCCGCTCGCTGTAGCCGGCGTATTGCTGACGGCTGCAGGCGCCGCTTGGTGGCCGCCCATGGCTTATGCCGGACTGGTGCTGCTGTTTCTGCCGATTGCGATCCTGGGCACGGCCTGGGTGGTGCGATTCCCACGCGAAATGCTACGTCTCCATGGTGCCGCACCCTCGCTGGCGTTGGCCCTGGCGGGGCTGATGGCGCTTCTCTTCCTGAGCGCGCTGCACGCCCAGCGTCGCCTGGAAGGCGCTGATGCCGTCTTCGGTTTCGTGCTCGCTTTTCTCCTGCCGCTGGTCAGCGGTGCCGCCAGCCAGTTGCTGCCGCTTTGGCTGAAGCCCGGCATGCAGACGGACTGGCACCGCGCCGCGCGCGCGACACTGGGTCGTTTCGCCGTACTGCGGGGGCTGACTTTTGTCGCGGCAGGATGGCTGGTTGCGGTGGGCTGGCCGGCAGGCACTTGGCTGGCCGCTGCAGGACTGGCGGCCTTTATAGCGCAGGCGCTTTCCGTTGCGGCGAGGCGCTAACCCTTTTCCTCGTCCGACACGGCTGCGGCGATCACAGTCGCGACATCCAGCGTGCGAACTGCCCCGATGGCGACTTCCCATGCGCCTTCGCGGCACAGGCCCCTGACCTGGGCATCCTCGTAGGCTTCGAGCGCGACCTCGATGCAGGCGCGGCGTACGGCTTCGGCAATTTTCTGCGGATCGGCCATGACGTTCAGGCTACGGCCCGGCCGCCACGGCGGATCGCCATGAGCACGACGACCACGAAGATCAGTCCGCCGATGATGGCGACGAGGCCGCCCAGGCCCATGATGCCCATGGCGGCAATCTCCTGCGTACTGCGCAGCGCCTGTTCTGCACCGGCGACCTTGCGTTGCACGCCGTAGCCGCCGGACCACATCAGGCCGCCGATGTGCATGGCCTGGCCAGCCGCATAGCAATAGGAAGAGAAGGTCGCCCACTTGCGTGCCGGCAGGCCGTAACCGAGGCGCGGCAACAGGTGGTAGACCAGCCCCATCAGCGCCAGGGTGACGCCGACGATGCAGCCGTGGTAGTGAGCGGGAATCTTGACGTTGCTGCCGGCGATGGTGAAGCCGATCAAGCCGCCGAAGCAGAACAGGGCGATCGAGGAAAGCAGTGCGGCGCGTAGCGGGCGAGCCTCGTCGGCGAGCGGTGCGCCCGAGCGCAAGGCCAGCAGTGCGGCAAGTGCCACTGGCAGGATGGGCAGGCCGCCTCCCAGTCCCATGGCAAAGGTAAGCAGGTTGCGGTGTTCGACGGCATGCGCCGGCCACCGCAGGTAGGCGACGGGAATGGCCAGTGCGCACACCGTCGCGAGGAAGAAGCAGAGCAGGGCAATGCGCGGCGTCATCGGCACGCGTGTGCCGCAGGCGCTGGCCAGCCACAGCCAGGCGACCAGCATCAAGACTGTCCAGATGAACTGCAGCGCGTGGCCGCCGCCCCAGAAGAGGATTTCGTAATAGGCCTTGCCGGCGAGTTCGCCCGGCGTGGTCAGCCAGGACCAGGCGAAGGCGAGGATGGCAACGACGGCCGGCATGAGGCCGAGCGCGAGGCCACTGCGCAGCGCATCGGCGCCATCGCGCGGCATGGCCCAGGCGGGCGTGGCGATGAGGCTGCGCCCCACCAGCAGCACCGAGCCGGCGCCGAAGGTCGCCAGCCCCCATAGAAAGACCGGGTCTTCGAGCACCGGGATGTAATTCGCCATTACCGGCCCGCCGCGGCCGATGAAGGGCGATAGCGTCATAAGCAGAGTGCCCAGGCCAGCGACGACCAGCGCGGCGCGGTTCAGGCCGAGGGCGCGGGAGTTGCCCGATAGCGTCCATAGAATGCCGCCGAGGGAGACGAACCACACCAGCACGGACAGATCGACGTGAACGACCAGCGCGATGCGGAAGAAATCTCCTGCGGGCAGCAGATGCTGGAACTGCGGCGCGCGCGAGAGCACCAGCACGATCGACAGCACCCCCGAGCCGATCAACGCCAGCAGGCCGAGCCAGAGCCAGCCGCGCGCCAGTGCGCGCAGGCGGAAGTCAGCCTCGGGCAGGCTGAAATCGGTGGCTGCTGAGGTCATTCAAAGAATATGCCGCCGTGGTCCCTGCGCAGGTCGATGACAAGGATCTGCGCCGGCTTGAGCGTGACTTTCTCTTCGCGCACATGATTGAAATCTTGGATGCGGACGTTGTCGTTCATCTTCACCGACATCATGTGTTCACCGGAGGGCACTTCGAAGCGCTTGTAGATCGTCGAGGTGCCGTCCTTGGAGAGGCCTGCGGGCGGCGCTATGCCCTCGAACAAGGGCTTGCCGTCCATGTCGATCTTGACCTTGATGGGCGAACGCTCGCGCGGGCAGCTTGTCGGCGCCCGCATGTTGGGGGCCAGTTGGGCCAGTTCCTCCGGCGTGCGCTGGTGGCATTCGCCGACCGGCTCGCCGTGGTAGCTGAAGGACAGCTTGATGAGCGACCGATCCGGCTCGAGGTGCGTGTACTTTGGCGAGGTCGAGAAATAGGCAATGATCACGGCAAACAGGCCGTAGAACAGGACTTGGCCGATCAGGACAAGCGGATTGTAGGGCGATTTGCTAACCATTTTGGGCGATCCTCCGGGGAGTATATGCGCGCGGCCGTTTTTCGTCCGCGCCCAGGGTTTGTAGATGGTCGCGGAAATCCTCGAGGGCTGCCTTGAGGCAACTCATTTCGTGGGAATCCGCCCAGGCAATGCGCAGCCTCTCGAGCGGCACCGACGGGCGAAGGTGCGGCTCGCGCCGGCCGGTGAGGCGCTGTTCCGTGAATTGTGTGCCGAAACGATATGCGCAACTGCCCTCGCGACAGCCCGTGACGAGCACACCGTCGGCGCCGCCGCGCAGGGCGTATTCGACGAAGCTGGGTGGCAGCAGTCCGGTGCACATCAGGTTCAGCACGGCGGTTTCGGCGCTTTCGAGGCGGCGCGTATCCACGGCGCAATCGCAGCCGAAGACGGCGATCTTTACCGGCCCGGCCAAGGTGGCGATCTTGCGTTCCATTTCCTCCCGCAGCGCGCCGATCGGCTGCTGCGGCATGTCGATGCCGGTGACGAGTTCCTCGACGCTGCGGAAGGGCGTCGAAGAGGGGCAGGCGCCGGCACAGATGCCGCACGATGCGCACAATTCCGGGATGACTTGCGCAAGTTGATGGCCGGGCTTGTCCGGGTGCGGCAGCATGTTGATGGCGCCGTAGGGGCAATCGACGAAACAGCGGCGGCAGCCATTGCAGTTCGGTGGATCGACGATGGCGATCGGAGTCTGCTTTGGGTGCGGCAGCAGCGGCAACAGCAGCAGCAGCAGCGTCAAGCCTGCCGCAATGGCCCACAGGCCCGCTGGCGAGGTCAGGTACATCAGCGGGTGGATGAATAGGTAATACCAGTCGATGTGCAGGACTGTCGGCGCCAGGGAAAGATCAGCGCGCCCATGCGACACCGTCGGCTTGACCAGGGCGAGGACGAGCAGCATGGCCAGCGTGCCGAGTGCCAGCGTGCGCGAAGGGAAGACGTCCGCCTGTGAGACGCGCTGGATATGCACCCACAGGGCAAGCAGCAGGATCAGCGGGATGCCGATGTGCAGGAATACCAGAAGAGAAAAGAAACGGTCGGTCAGCGCGCCCGGCGTGAGGAAATTGCGCGTCGCCGGATCGGTGAAGATGGGCAGCCAGTCGAACCACTCCATGCTGGCAATGGCCGAAAACTGGCCCAGTTGATCCCACACCAGCCAGTAACCGCCTATCCCTGAGGCGTAGATCAGCCAGATCACGGGCACGCCGGTGATCCAGGAGAACCAGCGAAAGCCGTAGAAGCGGCCGTAGAAGAACTCGCGGACGAGGTGCAGCAGCATCACCAGCACGAGGCCGTCGGCGGCGTAACGGTGCACGCTGCGCAGGATGCCGCCTAGCCACCATTGCTCAAGGGTGTAGTAGTTGATCGAGGTGAAGATATCCTCGACGCCAGTGTCGAGGACGATGAAGAGATAAATGCCGGTGGCGAGGGTGATCCAGAGGAAATAGAAGCCAAGCGCACCCAGATGCCGCCACGGATTGGCGGCGGAACCGAAGGCCGCATCGAAAAATACCTCGATGCGCTGCAGCAGGACGAGGCCGCCCTGGCGAATGGTAGCGAACAAACTCACGTTGGGGTACCCGCGGACGGGTTTATTAGAGTTTTATGATATGAATTTGAGGCATCAAGCGACTTGACGAGAGTCAAACGCCGGGGAGTTTCCTTCTGCGCATTTCTTTCCAGAGGAACCAGACGATGTACGCGAAAAACGTAAGAAAGCCGGCGATTTCGAAGACGATCGAGTAATTGAAGCGGTATTGACCGGTTTTCGGGTCATATACAGAGCAAAGGATTCGCACGCGGTCGAGGATGTCGGCGATGGCACTGGCCTGGGCCACCGGCGCGCCGGTAATCAGTTGCTTGAGCGGTTCGACCAGCATGTCGGCACTGGTGGTTTCGCCGTAGATTTGCCTGTAGATCTTGCCGTCCAGGTCTACAAGCGTGACCTGGACGATGTGGTCGAATCCCGCAGGGGTGGCAACGTAGCTGAAGCCGAAGTTCTTCGTCAGATCGTCGACGACTGCCATTGCCGGGCTGAGGAACTTCCAATTGGGGAAAACAATTCCATTCTGCGCAGCAAAAGCCTTCATGGCAGAGGGGGTATCAAAGGGCTGGTTGAAGCCGATGCTGATCACATTGAAACGGTCTGCGCCGAGCACGGCGACGGTGTTGGTGACGGCTTTCTGCAGGTTCTTGGTGGTGGTCGGACAGACTTCGAAGCAGCCGGTATAGATGAAACTCACCAGAAGCGGCTTGCCGCGATAGGACGCAAGGCTCACTGGCTTCCCATCGCGGTCCAGCAAAATAAAATCACCGACCGGCTGATTGACGACGGATTGGGACAGCTTCAGCGCCTTTGCCTCGTCCAGCACCGGCACATTGGGCGCAGCTGCGGGATTGAGCGGGCGCGATGACAACCTGCCGTCGCCCTGAACGGCGAAGAGCGATACGGACACGAGCTGAAGCAGTACAAAGCAGATTGTACGCAGGATGTTAACGTTTTGCATGGCCCGCATGATCTCCGTCGCTTGCTGGAGCGTCAAGCGGACAGATCAAATAAAGAGGGCCGCTTGCGCGGCCCTCTTTGTATCGCCCCGACCTTGCGGCCGGGGTGATCGGTATTACGCCATACCCCACAGGGAGGACAGGTACTTCCAGTTCACGAAGTAGTACAGGATAAAGGCCGTGAGGAAGATCAGGGCAAGTACCATGGTGCCCGGGGTGGCGGGCGGATGGGCTGCGCCGCCAGGGGTCGGGGCCGGCAGGGTCAGCGGAATCGGCGTGCTGCGCTTCTCGCCTTCCTCCAGCTTCTTGCCGAAGAGCAGCGAGAAGACGATCTGCAGGATCCACAGACCGGCGGAGACGCAGGCGATCACGCCGAAGATGCCGGTGAGGCCCATCATCAAATAGGCAGCACCCGGCCACTCATAGGCCATTGGCGCGCCTGCGAAAGCCATATCCCAGTGACGGCGGGATACACCCAGCGTGCCCGCGCCCATCATCACCAGCGCCACCATGTACATGGAGAGGCCAAAGAGATAGGGGAACATCTTGGCGTAGCCGGGGAAGAGCAGTTCGCGCTTGAACAGCACCGGTACCAGGAAGTAGGTCAGGCCCATGAACGCAAGCGTGGTGCCGATGACGACCGTCGCGTGGAAGTGGCCCGGCACGTAGATGGTGTTGTGGATCAGCATGTTCAGCTGTTCCGCACCCATCATGACGCCAGAAATGCCGCCAAGGAAGCCGAATCCGATCAGCGACAGGAACATCGCCGAGAAGGCCGGGTTGCCCCACGGCGCCTTGCGCAGCCACTCGAAGAGCCCCTTGTTGTAGCCCTTCAGGCGCTGCGCCTGCTCAATGGCGCCCGGCACCGTCATACCATGGATCATGGAGGCCAGCACCGCGAAGTACATGAAGTACGAGGTGTTGACCACCTTCCACTCGGATCCCAGGCCCGGATCGGACAGCAGATGGTGGGCAGACGCGAGCTGCAGGAACAGGATGTAGAGGAAGTAGGCCGTGCGGCTCACTTTCTCAGACATCGGCTTGGCGCCGAAGACGATGGCGGCGATGGCGTACCAGATCGCCACATGCGCGGAGACGTTGATCTGCTGCGAACTGTGGCCCAGGGCCCACCAGACGGTGCGGTACATCAGCGAGTCGATCTCGCGGATGTAGCCGAGCGACCAGAGGAAGGTCGGGATCAGGATGACGGCGCCCGAAGCGATCGTAAAGATGGCGATGATGCAGGCCGTCAGTGCGCCGAATGTCACCAGCGGGACCGAACCTTCGTAGGTCTTCTCCGCCTTGGCCACCACCAGGGTGCCGAGGAAGATGAAGCAGGTGATGAGCGCGCCTACGGCGAAGAGAATGATGCCGAGGTAGAAATGCCACTTTGCCTGCATCGGCACGTAAGAGGTAAACATCACGCTCGACTCGCCGGCGAAGATGGCGACGTTCGTCATGATGGCGCCAATCGCCATCAGCCAGAAGGAAACCCAGCCCAGCTTGGGCGTTGCCATGCGACAGCGCAACAATGTCGAGGAGGCGAAGAGCAGCACGGCCATCTCGAAGAAGATGATCCAGAAGATCAGCATGTTGATGCCGTGGGCGGTCAGCCACATGTAGAAAACGTCGGCCTCAAGCAGTTTGACGGCTGGCCAGCGTGTGAGAATGACGCCCAGCGCCATGATGCCGCCAAGCAGCAGCGCAAGTACGCCGGCGACGGCGTGCCAGCGCATCAACTTCTCGGCGTTTGTGTCGAATTGCAGCCCGGATCGCGGACAGATGCGGTAAGTCGTAGTCATTTGCACGCCCCCTTATTTCACGTACATGCGCCCGACCATCGTGTGATGGCCGATGCCGCAGAATTCGTTGCAGACGATGGAATAGATACCGGCCTGATTCGGCGTGATCTTGATCACATGGTCGTAGTTCGGATGGACCTGGATGTTGATGTTCTGCGGCTGCAGCGAAAAGCCATGCATGTAGTCCATCGCCGACAGGTGGAGCTTGTAGGTCTTGCCATGCTCGAGTTCATAGATCGGCCACCAGTCCCAGAGCCGGCCGATCAGGTAGATGTCGCTGCCGGCGGGCGGCTTGACGACGGGGATCTGCTTGTCGGTCTCGGTGCGCACCGTGTATTGATCGACCACGGCTTGCGTCTTGGCGGCATACATCTCCTTGGTCGTCTTGTAGGTCTCGTTAGCGAGGTTCTGGTTGCCGTAGATATGCCACCAGATCATCATCACGAACATCACCAGCGACCAGACCAAGGCGATCGCGATCCAGATGAATTCCAGCTTGTCGATCGGTTGGTTCCACCAGATCCGCTCAGAGGGCGGCAGGATTGCACTCATCAGTATTTCTCCCTGAAGTTAAAGGCTGTCGGACCGTCAGTGGGCGACCGGGATATTGGCAATTTCCATCACGCCCCAAAGAACGTAGAGGACTGTGGGAATCGTGATGCCCAGGAATAACAGCAGGAATGGGTTGTCCAGTATCTGCTGCATCACGGGAACGCGTTCTTCTTTATCAGCCATTTAAGCCTCCTTTTGACGCCGCTGCGCGACGCAGTTTTTGATAAGACATAGTACGGGGATTTAACGGGCAAAATGTTGCCTTGGGGAGGTCCTGAATAGTTTGATCTAGGTTAAGAAACACCCAAATACGCAATCACTTGCATGCGGCAGTGCGGCACGTTGTCGCATATAATTTCCATGCAAAACTCAAGCCTTGGATTCCCAAAAACCAGCCGAACGCCAGAAAATGAACATCGTTGCGCGTCGCCAGATCGCCATCTGGCTATTCATCTGCTCCGCCATGGTCTTTTCCACCGTCGTCGTCGGCGGCGTGACGCGGTTGACCCACTCGGGACTGTCCATCGTCGAGTGGCAGCCGCTGGTGGGCATCGTGCCACCGCTGACACAGGCAGATTGGTTCGAAGTCTTTGAAAAATATAAGCTGACACCCGAATACCGGCAGGTCAATCACAGCATGTCCCTCGATGAGTTCAAGGGCATCTTCTGGTGGGAGTATGCACACCGTGTCCTTGGCAGGACCATTGGCATGTTTTTTTTCCTGCCTTTCCTCTACTTTTTGTTGCGCCGCATGATTGATCGCCCGCTTGTTCCACGGCTGGCGGGCATCTTCATCCTGGGTGGGTTGCAGGGTGCAATGGGCTGGTACATGGTGAAAAGCGGCCTCGTCGATGACCCGCGCGTCAGTCAGTATCGTCTCACGGCCCATCTCTCCCTTGCCTTCCTGATTTTCGTCGCCATGATGTGGGTGGCGATGGGCCTGCTGTCGGAGCGGGGCGGGCGCATGGTCGACCAGGCCATCCTCAAGCTCAGGCGATTCGGTTTCTGGCTGACCCTGCTGGTGCTCTACATGGTGGTCAGCGGAGGATTCGTCGCCGGCATTCGCGCCGGTAAGGCCTACAACACCTTTCCCCTCATGAACGGCCATGTCGTGCCGCCCGAGATCTGGCTGCAGGAACTTGGCATGCTGAATCTCTTCAACAACATGGCCACGGTACAGTTCGACCACCGCCTTGGCGCCTGGCTGCTGGCGATTCTGGGGCCCTGGTTCTGGCTGCGCCTGCAGCGCTCGGCGGCCAGTGCCCGCGCCAAGTTCGCCGGGCATGTTTTCCTGCTTGCCCTTGTAGGCCAGATCACGCTGGGCATTGCCACCCTGCTCACTTTCGTGCCCGACCCGGTCATTGCGCTGGCAGCGTCCCATCAGGGTGGCGCGATGGTGCTTCTCGGCATCGTCCTTTGGGCCAACCACGAACTGCGCGTGGCGCCCATGCATCGAGGCTTCTGATGCGAAGCCGGCGCGTCCGCGCCCTGGCTATCTTCACTTGTCTCCTGTCCATCCTGGTCGTGACGGTCAGCGCCTACTTGCGCTTGTCCGGCGCCGGCTTGGGTTGTGCCGACTGGCCCGATTGCTATGGACGTATTCTTGCGGGCGTGCCGCATGCGCCGTGGGAAGGCGCACGGCTGTTGCATCGCATTGTTGCCACGCTGGCCCTGCTGGCGGGCATCCTGCTCGTGTGGCGCTGCTGGCGGCCGCAGCCCTTGCAGCCGGCCGCGCGCTACGCGACCCTGCTCCTGGCGCTGATGCTGTTTCTTTCCGTCATCGGGGTATGGAGTTCGGATCCACGCATGGCGCTTGTAAACTTCATCAATTTGATCGGCGGACTCGGGCTGGTGACGTTCTCATGGCGAGTGGCCATTTCGGCAGAACCATCGCGTCTGGTGGTGCGCGGAGCGGGGGGGTGGATTTGCCGCGTGGCGCTGGCGTTTTTGACGCTGACGGTGCTGATCGGTGGGCTTATCGGTGCGCGCTATGCGGCCTCGGCCTGCGGCACGCTGCCCGATTGCCAGGGAACCTGGTGGCCGACAATGCAAGGCTGGTCGGCGCTGCATCCCTTCGTAGTCCTGGCGGGCCCGGCCGGGCCGGGCGAGGCAGGCGGAGTGGCACTGCACCTGCTGCATCGCTACGCTGCAGCGCTGGCGGCCGTGCTGTTGATAGTCGTGGCGCTGCGTTTGCACGCCGTACCACGAGCGCGAAAAGCTGCTGTCGCTGTGTTGGCCCTGCTCGTTCTGGAAGGACTGGTCGGCGTCCTGATGGTGGCGAGCGGTTTCTCGATCTGGCTGGCGGTAGCCCACAACGTCGGCGCAGCGCTGCTGCTGGCGGCGGCAGCCAGTCTGATGCATAGCGTGAGGAAATAAAAAAAGCCCGCGGGTCGCGCGGGCTCGTGTTCCCAGTTTGCTTCGGTCAGGCCAGTTGCACGGGAATCTTGTGACGCTGGTTCATCATCCGATTGCGTGAATCGACGTAAACCAGATCGGGTTCGAACTTGGCGAGCTCCGCCTCATCGTACATTGCGTAGGTGGCGATAATGAGGAAGTCCCCGGGCGCAGCCTTGCGGGCCGCGGCGCCGTTCACGGAAATGATGCCGCTACCGCGTTCCGCCGAAATGGCGTAGGTGGTGAAGCGCTCGCCGTTATTGACATTGTAAATGTCGATTTGCTGGTATTCGCGGATATCCGCAGCATCAAGCAGATCCTGGTCGATTGCGCAGGACCCTTCGTAGTGCAGTTCAGCGTGTGTAACCGTTACGCGGTGCAGCTTGGATTTAAGCATCATCCGTTGCATCGTGGTCGCTCCTTCTCTCAGTAGCCGGCAGGTTGCGGTTTCCTCTCCCGCAAGGTGCGCTGCTGGTGCCCCGCCGGCCTGAGCGCATGGCGAAGCCCTAAACTTCCAGGTTGTCGATCAGGCGCGTGCTCCCCAGGAGTGCCGCGCCCAGCACCACCATCCCAGAATCGTGAGCGGCTGGCAATTGTAGATCAAGTTGTTTTCGCACCGCAACATACTGTGGAATCCAGCCACTGGCGCGGAGCTCCAGCATGGCCCCCTGCTCAAGCCGCGCCAAATCACGCTCTCCGGCCTGCAGGGCCTGCCGAACCTTGTCCAGTGCCCGCCATAGCCGGGGCGCCTCGGCCCTCTCGGCTTCCGAGAGGTAGCCGTTGCGTGAAGACAGGGCCAGGCCGTCTGTCGCGCGGACTGTTTCGCCGGCGACGATCTCGATGGGCAGGGCGAACTCGCGCACCATGTTGCGGATGATCATCAGCTGCTGGTAGTCCTTCTTGCCAAAGATGGCCGCCTGCGGCTGCACGATGGAGAACAGCTTCATCACCACCGTGGCGACGCCGCGGAAGAAACCGGGGCGGAATTCGCCTTCAAGGATGTCGGCCTGCGTCGGGTCCGGATGCACATGATAGGCCTGCGGCGTCGGGTACATCTCACGTTCGTCCGGGGCGAAAAGGTGCGCCACGCCGACTTCCGCCATCTTCTCGCAGTCTGCTTCGAAGGTGCGCGGGTAAGTGTTGAAGTCCTCCTTCGGGCCGAATTGCAGGCGGTTCACGAAGAGGCTGGAAACGATCGTGTCGCCATGCGCCTGCGCCTGGCGCATGAGGGCGATGTGGCCTTCATGCAGATTGCCCATGGTGGGCACGAAGGCGATGCGGCCGGCGCCGGTCAGGGCGGCGCGCAAGCCGGCTATCGTGTCATGGATCCGCATCGTCAATAGCAGTGTTCCGGGGCTGGGAAGCTGCCGCTCTTGACGGCGGCGACATAGGCCTTGACGGCATCGTCGATGCTCGCCGCGCCCTCCATGAAGTTCTTCACGAAACGCGCCGTCTTGCCGGGGTAGATGCCGAGCATGTCGTGCAGCACCAGCACCTGGCCGTGGCAGTCCTTGCCGGCGCCGATGCCGATGGTGGCCATGCTGCTTGCGCCCCGCGTGATGTTGGCGGCCAGCGGGGCGGGCACCATTTCGAGCACGATGAGGGCGGCGCCGGCTTCCTGCAGCGCAGCCGCGTCTTCCCGCATGCGCTGGGCGGCGGCATCGGTCTTGCCCTGCACACGGTAGCCGCCGAGTTGATGCACCGACTGCGGCGTGAGGCCGACGTGGGCGCAGACGGGCACGCCGCGCTCGACGAGGAAGCGCACCGTCTCGGCCATGAAGGCGCCGCCTTCCAGCTTGACCATCTGCGCGCCGGCGGCCATCAGCGGCACGGCCGAGCGCATGGCCTGGGCAGGACTTTCCTGATAGGAGCCGAAGGGCATGTCTGCAATGATGAAGGGGCGCGCCTGCTTGCCCAGGCCGCGCGCCACGCAGCCGGTGTGGTAGGCCATCTGCTCCAGCGTCACCGGCAGGGTGGAGGGCTGTCCCTGCAGCACGTTGCCGAGGGAGTCGCCCACCAGCAGCACGTCCACGCCGCAGCGGTCGAGCAGGGCGGCGAAACTGGCATCGTAGCAGGTCAGCACGGCGATCTTCTCGCCCTCTGCGCGCATGCGCGCGAGTTCGGTCAGGTTCACCGGGCGCGAATTCTCAAGGTAGCTCATGTCATTGCTCAGGCAAGGATCGAGCGCGCATCATAGCCGGTCACATGCTGCACGCGAAAGATGAACTATATCGTGCAGAGGAAACACGGCGTTGGCGCGATCAGAATGCCTTGACGGCTTCGAGCCGGGTCAGCGCCTGGTCGCGCACGTTTTCCAGCAGTGCGACTGCCGCTCCATGCCCTGGAATGAACGCATCCGGCGCGATCTCGACCAGCGGCTGCAGGACAAAGGCGCGCTCGTGCATGCGCGGATGCGGCAGGGTCAGTTGCGCCGAGCGACGCGTCTCGTCGCCATGCAGCAGCAGGTCGAGGTCCAGCGTGCGGGGAGAATGCAGGTAAGCCCGCTTGCGCCCGAAGCGGGCCTCGATGGCGAAGAGCTCCTCGAGCAGGGCATCGGCGCCGAGCTGTGTATCCAGGGCTGCGACGGCATTGATGAAGTCCGGCTGGTTGTGCAAGCCCAGCGGCGCGCTCAGGTAAAGCGAGGAGGCCGCAGCCAGTGTAGTGCGCGGCAGGCGCTCCAGCGCGGCGAGCGCCGCCTGCACGGTGGCCTGAGGATCGCCCAGGTTGCTGCCCAGCGCGACGAAGGCCCGCGCCATCATGCGTCCGCTTCCGCAGGCGCCGTTTCCCCGTCGCCCTTGCGCCGTCGCCGTCTTCTGCGGGCTGGCTTTTTCTCTGGCGTGAGCATGGCCAGCCGCGTTTCGATGTCGGCTTCGAGGAAGACCCGCCACCAGTCGGCCAGTTCGCGTTCCTGCTCGCCACTTTCCGCGCGCAGCAGGAGGAAGTCGTAGGCCGCCTTGAAGCGCGGCTGCTCGATGACCCGCAACGGGCGCCGCCCCGCGCGGTTCTCCAGGCGCGGCTGGAGGATCCAGATATCCTTGATGTCCGCGGCGATGCGGCGCGTGATGGCCAGTTTGCCGCCCTGGATGTCGAGTACCTCGTCCATGGCCACGTGCAGTGCGGGGATGGGTGGCTCGCCGTTTTGCTTGTGCGCCTCCCAGGCCGCGAGCACCTCATGCCAAAGCAGGGTGGCAAAGAGGAAGCCGGGCGAGGTGCGCTTGCCGGCAGTGACGCGTGCGTCGGTGCTGGAGAGCGAGAGCCAGACGAAACGCTCGCCCAGCGGCTGTTCCATGATGACGTCGAGCAGCGGCAGCAGGCCATGGTGCAGCCCTTCCTCGCGCAATTGCTTGAGGCATTCGACGGCGTGGCCGGAGAACAACAGCTTGAGCATTTCGTCGAAGAGGCGCGCGGCCGGCACGTTCTCCAGCAGGTCGGCCATCTCGCGGATCGGCGTGCGCGCCGCCGGGTCGATGCCCAGCCCCAGCTTCGCCGCCATGCGCACGGCGCGCAGCATGCGCACCGGGTCCTCGCGGTAGCGCTTGCGCGGGTCGCCGATCATGCGCAGGGTCTTCTGCCGGAGGTCGGCGACGCCGTGGTGGTAGTCGGTGATGGTCTCGTCGGCAGGGTTGTAGTAGAGCGCGTTGATGGTGAAGTCGCGCCGCGCAGCGTCTTCCTCGACGTTGCCGAAGACGTTGTCGCGCAGGACGCGGCCGTGCGCATCGGTCTCGGAGTCGGCGTCGTTGCCGGCGCGGAAGGTGGATACCTCCATGGTCTCCCCGCCCGACATGACATGCACGATGCGGAAGCGGCGGCCGATGATGCGCGAGCGGCGGAAGATGCCGCGCACCTGCTCGGGCGTGGCGTCGGTGGCGATGTCGAAGTCCTTGGGCGCGATGCCGGCAAGCAGATCGCGCACCGCGCCGCCGACGACGAAGGCGGCATGGCCGTGCTCCTGCAGGCGCGCGACCGTCTGACGCGCGCCCTGGGAAATCGACTCGCGGCGGATATGGTGCTTCTCGACGGGGATCAGCGCCGGTTCGCGGGCGGACGGGGACTTGCTGAAGACGCGGCGCAACAGCTTGCGGATCATCCTGCTATCGGACTCATCGAAAAGGGCGCAATGATACCGGAAAGGGGGGCGGCTGCCGTGCTCAGCGCCCGCCCGGCCGCCCGAAGGGTGCTGAACCCCGCCGGGGGCAGCGAACGAAGTGAGCGTGGGGGTGGGTCATCTCAAGCGGCGGATTCGACACGGTTGCGCCCATTCTCCTTGGCCTGATAGAGGGCGGCATCGGCGCGCCCGATGAGGGCTTCCTGCGTTTCCTCTGCGTGCGCCTCGGCCAGGCCGACAGAGATAGTGACGCGGACTGTTTCGCCGCTCTCGTTCAGCGTCAGCGAAGCCCACTCGATGCCGCCGCGCAGGCGTTCGGCGATGCCCAGCGCCTCCGCGTGCGAAGTGTCCGGCAGCAGCGCCGCGAACTCCTCACCGCCATAGCGGGCCATCAGGTCTGTCGGGCGCATGTGCGCGCACATCTGGCGCGAAACATGGCGCAGCACGGCATCGCCGGACAGATGCCCCCAGGTGTCGTTGAAGACCTTGAAACGGTCGATGTCGATCATCAGCAGGCAGACGGGCCGCGCATCGTTGTAGCAGCGGCGCAACATGCGGGCAAAGGTTTCGTCCAGCCAGCGCCTGTTGTGCATGCCGGTGAGGACGTCGACGCTGGCCGCATGTTCGAATTCGAGGCTGCGCGTGCGCGTCGTCTCGAGCGCCTTGTTGTGGCTGCGCATGCGCCCGGAGAGGATCCAGAGGAGGTTGAAGGCGACGCCGTGCGACCGGTTGAGCAGCGCCCACATGGAAGCGTGGCCGAGCACGAGGACGCGCGTCCTGCTTGCCGCCTCGACGCGGGCCGAGGGGCGCTGGCCGTCTACCATGGAAATCTCGCCGACGCACTCGCCGGGGCCGAGATGCGTCACCTCGAAAGCTTCGCGACCGGCGAGTTGCACCGAAAGGTCGCCTTCGAGAACGATGTAGACCGCATGGTTCTCCTGCTCCGGCTCGATGAGCGTGTCGCCCGCCGCCAGTGCATAAACGGGGCAGTCTGCAAGCACCTCTTCGACCGCATCGATGCTGATATGGCGGAAGAGCTTGCTCTGTGCGAGAACCGTGCGGTCGGCGTCCGAGAACATGTCTTATTCTAGCGCAGAGAAATGATCGGCCAGCTGAACTTCCGTGCATGCTGCGCCAGGGTATCGTCAGGATCGACGGCGACCGGATCGGTCACCCTGCCCAGCAGGGGCAGGTCATTGAGCGAGTCGCTGTAGAACCAGCTGCGCTCGAAATCCCGCAAGGCGTGGCCGAGGCCGGCCAGCCAGTCGTCCACCCGCGCGATCTTGCCCTCGCGGAAGCAGGGCAGGCCTTTCACGCTGCCGCTGAATTCGCCGTCGACCTGTTCCGCTTCGGTGGCGACCAGGTGGGCAATGCCGAATTGGCGCGCGATCGGCGCGGTGACGAAGCTGTTTGTCGCAGTGACGATGGCTGCAAGCGCGCCCTCGTCGAGATGCCGGCGCACCAGTTGCAAGCCCTTGGCCGTGACGAGGGGCAGGATGCGGCTGGCCATGAAATCGGCATGCCAGGCATCCAGTTCCGCGCGCGGGTGGCGCGACAGCGGCTTGAGTTGAAAGTCGAGGAACTCGTGGATGTCCAGCGTGCCGGCTTTGTACTGCTCGAAAAACTCCAGGTTGCGCGCCTCGTATACCTCGCGGTCGAGCACGCCGCGGGAAATGAGGTACTGCGCCCACTCGAAGTCCGAGTCGCCTGCCAGGAGCGTGTTGTCCAGGTCGAACAGCGCGAGATTCATGCTATTTGGGCTTCCTGTTGAATTTGGTGAGCATTTCCTTCAGCAGTGGCACGGTCACCGGCCGCTTGCGCTCCAGCGAAGCTTGGTCGAGCGCGTCCAGCACCGCCATCAGCGAGGGCAGGTCACGTGCGGTGTGGCGCAGCATGTAGCCGATGACCTCGTCTTCCATGCGCAAGCCGCGCTGGCTGGCCTGACTCTGCAGCGTCGCCACCTTGTCTTCGTCGCTGAGCGGTTTGACCTGATAGACGATGGCCGAGCCGATGCGTGTGCGCAAATCTTCACGCAGTTTCAGCTCAAGCGGCGGCGCAGATCCGCTCAGGAGCAGCGCCAGCCCGGCCAGCCGGGCCGAGTTGAAGGTGCGGAACAAGGCCACCTGGGCCGTGTCGTCAAGGCGTTCGACGTCGTCGACGATAAGCAGCCCGCCGGGCGGACAGGGCAGTTCGGCGCCGGCTTCCTCGGCGGCAATCCGGATGACGCGGCGGTTGGCCGCGTCTGCGGCAGCCAGGGTCGCCCGCAGCAGGTGCGTGCGGCCGCAGCCGGGTGGGCCCCAGAGATAGACGGCATCGAAAGCCCTGGGCTGTGCCAGGGCACGCAGGCGCGCCACCAGCTCGAGGTTGGCGCCGACAATGAAATTGTCCAGGGTCGGGTATGGCTCAGGGCGGATGTCGAGCGTCAGCTGCTGGGGCATGGTCGTCGCAATGGCGGCGCAATGGTGTCCAAAGGTGTCCAATAGGTGTCGATTGGGCGGGACATACGATAAAATCCGGCCTGGACTTGCGCGAAGCGCAACTTTATCACGAAGCGGATACCCCTTTGACCTCTCTCACCTACCGTGACGCCGGCGTCGATATCGATGCCGGCGATTCCCTCGTCGAGCGCATCAAGCCTTTCGCCAAGCGGACGATGCGTCCCGAGGTGATGGCCGGCATCGGCGGCTTCGGCGCCCTGTTCGAGATATCGAAGAAGTATCGGGAACCCGTTCTGGTTTCCGGCACCGACGGCGTCGGCACCAAGCTCAAACTGGCCTTCCAGCTGAACCGCCACGACACCGTCGGCATCGACCTGGTGGCGATGAGCGTGAACGACATCCTGGTGCAGGGCGCGGAGCCACTGTTCTTTCTCGACTACTTCGCCTGCGGCCGTCTCGACGTGGACACCGCCGCGACGGTGATCCAAGGCATCGCGCGGGGCTGCGAACAGGCCGGCTGCGCCCTCATCGGCGGCGAGACCGCCGAGATGCCGAGCATGTATCCGGATGGCGAGTACGACCTCGCCGGTTTCGCCGTCGGCGCGGTGGAGAAATCCAAGCTCATCGACGGCGCCGCCATCGAGCCTGGCGACGCGGTGATCGGCCTGGCCTCGAGCGGCGCGCACTCCAACGGTTACTCGCTGGTGCGCAAGATCCTCGAGCGCGCCAAGCCCGACATGAATGCCGATTTCGACGGACGCAGCCTGGCCGAGGCGGTGATGGCGCCGACGCGCATCTACGTCAAGCCGCTGCTGGCTCTCATGGAGGCGTTGCCGGTCAAGGGCCTGGCGCACATCACTGGCGGGGGCCTGATCGACAATGTGCCGCGCATCCTGAAGGATTCGCTGGTGGCGACGCTGGACAGCACGGCCTGGACGCGGCCGAAGCTGTTCGACTGGCTGCAGCGTGAAGGCCAGGTTGCGGACGCCGAGATGCACCGTGTCTTCAATTGCGGCATCGGCATGGTGGTGGTGGTTGCCCAGTCGCAGGAAGAGGCAGCCTTGAAACTGCTGCGCGAAGCCGGCGAGACGGCCTGGAGTATCGGCATGATCTGTCGGCGCGGCGCCGACCAGCCGCAGACCATCGTCGCCTGAAGCGAAACGCGGCGCAACTTTTCCCTTCCCGCCGCTGTCGGAGGGGTTCCGGCCAAGCCGGAAGAAACCAGACAAGAAGAAAGCGGTTCCCCAATGGCAGCCAGAAAGAAGCCTCTTATTGCGATCATTGCCGCGGTCGGCCTGCTGGCGCTGGGCGGTTACGCCTATTACGCCAATCAGTCCGCGCCGGCTGCGCCGCAGCCGCCTGGCAAGGCCGGCACGGCAGGCAAGCCGGGTGGCGGGCCGCCGGGCGGTTTTGCCGTCGGCGTGGAAACTACAACGGTCTCGGCGACCGCTTTCCAGGACGATGTCGCCGCGGTCGGCTCGCTGAAATCCAACGAGTCCGTGGTGCTGCGGCCGGAAATCGCCGGGCGCATCGCCGCCATCCAACTGCGCGAGGGCATGCCGGCCGACAAGGGTGCCGTGCTGGTGGCGCTGGATGCCGCGACGCAGTCCGCGGAACAGCGCCAGGCCGAAGCCAACCTCGCCCTTGCCCAGGCCAATTTCAAGCGCACCGAGGATCTTTACCAGAAGAAATTCGTCAGCGAGCGGGCTAGAGACGAATCGGCGGCCAATCTCAAGGTGCTCGAGGCGGCGGTGGCGCTGGCGCGGGCCAAGCTGCAGAAGACGCAAATCCGCGCGCCCTTCTCGGGCATTGTCGGCATCCGCAACGTCAGCGTCGGCGATTACGTCAAGGAAGGCCAGGAACTCATCAACATCGAGGACATAGGCTCGTTGAAGGTTGATTTCCGCCTGCCGGAAAGCCACCTTGCCCGTTTGCGCAAAGGCCAATCCGTCGAGATCGCGACCGATGCCATGCCTGGGCAGACGTTCAAGGGCGTGCTCGATGCCATCGACCCCTTGCTCGATGCTTCCGGGCGCGCCATCTCGCTGCGCGCCCGCCTCGGCAATCCGGATCTCAAGCTGCGTCCTGGCATGTTTGTCCGCGTGCGCCTGGCTTTCGGCGGCGAACGGCAAGGCCTGACGGTTCCCGAGGAGGCGCTGGTACCCGCCGGCAACGACAATTTCGTCTTCAAGGTGGTCGAGGGCAAGGCGCAGCGCGTCAAGGTGAAGATCGGCCAGCGCAACGGCGCGTCGGTGGAGATCGAGGAAGGCCTCAAGGCGGGGGATGAAGTGGTGACGGCCGGGCAGCTCAAGCTGCGCGACGGCGTGCCGGTGCGGTCCGCTACGGCCGGCGCGGCAACCCCCGAGGCGAAGCCCGGCGCCAAATGAAACTGCCCGAGATCTGCATCCGCCGTCCGGTCTTTGCGACGGTGATGAGCCTGGTGGTGATGCTGCTCGGCATCGTTTCCTATTCGCGGCTGCCGGTGCGCGAATACCCGAAGATCGACGAGCCGGTGGTGACGGTGGACACCACCTACAAAGGCGCCTCGGCGGAAATCATCGAGTCGCAGATCACCAAGCCGCTGGAGGATTCGCTCGCCGGCATCGAGGGCGTGGATGTGCTCTCGTCCATCTCGCGCGCCGAGAACAGCCAGATCAGCGTGCGCTTCAAGCTGGAGCGCCATCCCGACTCCGCCGCCGCCGACGTGCGCGACCGCGTGGCGCGGGTGCGCAACAAGCTGCCGCAAGGGATCGACGAGCCGGTCATCGCCAAGGTCGAGGCCGACGCCAACCCCATCATCTGGCTCGCCTTCAACAGCGACCGCCATTCCCCCCTCGAAGTCACCGACTTCGCCAGCCGCATCGTCAAGCCGCGCCTGCAGACCCTGCCCGGCGCGGCCGACGTACGTATCTTCGGCGAGCGCAAGTTCGCCATGCGCATCTGGCTCGACCCGGGACGCCTTGCCGCCTATGGCCTGACGCCGCCGGACGTGGAAGACGCCCTGCGGCGGCAGAACGTCGAGGTGCCGGCCGGGCGCATCGAGGGCCGCGAGCGCGAGTTCTCGGTGGTGTCGCGCACCGACCTGAACAAGCCGGAGGAGTTCGCCGACGTCGTCGTGCGCCAGGTCAAGGGCTACCCGGTGCGCATCCGCGATCTCGGCAAAGTGGAGATCGGCGCGGCGCAGGAGCGCTCCGCGGTGCGCTTCAATGGCAAAAACGCCGTCGCCCTGGGCGTCATCAAGCAGGCCACCGCCAACCCGCTCGACCTTTCCAAGGCGCTGCGCGCCGAACTGCCGCGCGTCACCGCGGAGCTGCCGGAAGGCATGACGGTTAACATCGCCTACGACTCCTCGGTCTTCATCGACCGCTCCATCGAGGCGGTGTTCACCACCATCGGCGAGGCCATCCTGCTGGTGGCCATGATCATCTTCGTCTTCCTGCGCTCGCCGCGGGCCACGCTCATCCCGCTCGTCACCATCCCGGTGTCGCTGATCGGCGCCTTTGCCCTCATGCTGGCGATGGGCTTCAGCATCAACACGCTCACGCTGCTCGCGCTGGTGCTCGCCATCGGCCTGGTGGTGGACGACTCGATCGTTGTGCTGGAGAACATCTACCGCCACATCGAGAACGGCATGCCGCGCCTGCAGGCGGCGCTGCAGGGCTCGAAGGAAATCGCCTTTGCCGTGGTGGCGATGACGCTGACGCTCGCCGCCGTGTATGCGCCGGTGGCCTTCATGACCGGACGCACCGGCAAGCTCTTCATCGAATTCGCCCTGACGCTGGCCGGCGCGGTGCTGGTGTCCGGCTTCGTCGCTTTGACGCTCTCGCCCATGATGTGCTCCCTCCTGCTGAAGCGCGAGACGCGCCACGGCAAGGCCTATCTCTGGTTCGAGAATTTCTTCAACGCGATGACGTCGGGCTACAGCCGGCTGCTGACGGCGACGCTGCGCCATCGCTGGCTCATCATGTTGATCTTCGCGGTTGTGGCCGGAGCAAGCGCACTGCTCCTGAAAACGCTCAAATCGGAACTCGCCCCGGTGGAAGACCGCGGCGTCATCCTTGGCGTCTTTCTCGGTCCGGAGGGCGCAACGCTCGACTACATGAGCAAGTATGCCCGGCAGCTCGAAGGGATCTACGCCAGGACCGACAATGTCGAGCGCTACTTCGTGGTGGCAGGCAACCCGGTAGTTTCGCAGGGGATTTCCTTCGTCGGCCTGACCGACTGGAAGGCGCGGCAGAAGCACTCGACCGCCATTGCCAAGGAGTTGCAGCCGAAATTCTTCTCCATCCCCGGCGTGCTGGCCTTTCCCATCACGCCGCCCTCGCTGGGCCAGAGTCCGCGCGAACGCCCGGTGAACTTCGTCGTCGTCACCTCCGCCTCCTATCCGGACCTGCAGGCCGTGACCGAGCAGATCCTCGGCGAGATGGCGAAGAACCCCGGCTTCGTGAACGCCGACACCGACCTCAAGCTCAACAAGCCGGAGCTGACGGTGCAGGTGGACCGCGAAAAGGCGTCCGACACCGGCGTGCAGATCGAAGCCATCGGCCGTACGCTGGAGACCATGCTCGGCGGCCGTCAGGTGACGCGCTTCAAGCGCGACGCCGAGCAGTACGACGTGATCGTGCAGACAGCCGACAGCGACCGCGCCACGCCGCGCGACATCAGCCAGATCTACGTGCGCGGCCGCGACGACCGCATGATCTCGCTGGCCAACCTGGTGACGGTGGACGAAACGGTGCGGCCGCGCGAACTGAACCATTTCGCCCAGCGGCGCGCCGTGACCATCTCGGCGAATCTCGCGCCCGGCTACACCCTGGGCGAGGCGCTGGCCTTCCTCGACGACACTTCGCGCCGCATCCTGCCGCCCGGCTACGCCACCGACACGGCCGGGCAGTCGCGCGAGTTTCGCACCTCGACGGCCAGCCTGGCATTGACCTTCGTGCTTGCGCTGGCCTTCATCTACCTCGTGCTGGCGGCGCAATTCGAGAGCTTTCGCGACCCCTTCGTCATCATGCTCACCGTGCCGCTGTCGATGACCGGGGCGCTGCTGGCGCTGTGGCTGTCCGGCGGTACGCTCAATGTCTACAGCCAGATCGGCCTGGTGACCCTGGTGGGCCTCATTACCAAGCACGGCATCCTCATCGTCGAGTTCACCAACCAGCTGCGCGAACAGGGCAGGGCGGTGGGCGAGGCGCTGGTCGAGGCGACCAGCCTGCGCCTGCGGCCCATTCTCATGACCACCGGCGCGATGGTGCTGGGCGCCCTCCCGCTGGCCTTCGCCGGCGGCGCCGGCGCGGAATCGCGCCAGCAGATTGGCTGGGTCATTGTCGGCGGCCTGCTGCTCGGCACGCTGCTGACCCTGTTCGTCGTGCCGACGGTCTACAGCCTGCTCGCCCGCGAAGTACGCGGCACCGAACCAAGCCCCGATACGGCAGCGGCCTGATGACGTCGCGTTCGCGTCCGGTCGGCGTCTTCGATTCGGGCGTGGGCGGCCTGTCCGTGCTGCGCCACATCCGCGCGGCACTGCCGGGAGAGGATCTCCTCTATGTCGCCGATTCCGCCCATGCCCCCTATGGTGTGAAGTCCGCCGCATTCATCGAGGCCCGCGCACTGGCCATCGCCGAATTCCTAGTGGCGCAGGACGCCAAGGCGCTGGTCGTCGCCTGCAATACCGCCACTTCGGCCGCCATCGTCAGCCTGCGCCGGCGTTTCGACCTGCCCATCGTCGGCATGGAGCCGGCGGTGAAGCCGGCGGTCGAGGCGACGCGTTCCGGCGTGATCGGCGTGCTCGCTACCGGCGGTACGCTGGAAAGCACCCGCTTTGCCGAACTGGTACAGCGTTTCGGTTCGCAGGCCCGGGTCGTGGTGCAGCCCTGTCCGGGCCTGGTGGAGCAGGTGGAGTCGGGCGATCTTTCCGGCCCGGCCACGCGCGCGTTGCTGTCGGGTTTCGTCTCGCCGCTGCTGGCGCAGGGCGCCGACACGCTGGTGCTCGGCTGCACCCACTACCCTTTCCTGCAACCGCTGTTGCGCGAACTGGCCGGCGAGGGCGTGGCCCTCATCGAGACCGGCGCGGCCGTCGCGCGGCAATTGTCGCGCCGTCTTGTGGAGGCTGACTTTCGCCCGGCGCCCTCGGCGGGAAGGGAATTCTTCTTCAGCAGTGGCGAACCGGAGCGGTTGGCGGCGCTGCTGCCGCAGTTGTGGGACCGCGCCGCGCCGGTCGAGCGGCTTACTGGCGGTTGAATTCTTCCAGGCAGGCTTTCAGGGTGCTGCCGATGCTGCCCGGGCGCAGCGTGCAGTCCAGCGCCTTGTCCGCGCCGGCATGGCCTGACACACCCGGATCGCGATGGTCCTCGGGCGGCGGCCGGCGCGTCAGATCGCTTTGCGCGATGGCCAGCCGGTTGCCCAGTTCTGCCCGCTTGCCTTTTTCCGCTTCAAGTTTCCTGTGGCTCTCGAGCATCAACTTGTCGTAGCCGGCCAGGACGCCCTTCAGTCGCGTGATTTCGTCCCCTTGTTCGCTCAGCGATGCCGACTGATGGGCAATGATCCGCGCCGAAAACCAGTAAATCCCGCCGCTGCCGGCAACGATTCCCGCCAGCAATGTCAGTCCGTAGGGCAGGAGGCGGCGCCACCACGCGGGCGTGGCGGGCGCCGCTTCCGCTTCGTCCGCTTCACTGCGCCTGGTGTCGCGGGCGCCTGGCGGCGCGGCTTCCGCTTCAGCGTCCTCATCTGAGGCCTTGGTCCGGCGCAGTCGCCTGAGCAGAAGCAGGGGGGCGATCAGCAGGCGCTTGGCACGCAGGGCGAGGCCGGGCGGCGGGGTGGCCTCTTCGGCTGGTTCATCAACGGTTTTGCTGGCTGCGGACAAACGTGGTCTCCGCTATCTCCCATAACAAGGGAATTAACGGCGGGAGGACAAGAAACTTAAGCCAGGGCCACTTCCACGGATTTTGCGACCTGTTCGACAAGATCCGCTGCCAGGCAATCGAAAGCCGTGACCTCCGGCCAACTGCGCAGCCAGGTCAGTTGCCGCTTCGCCAACTGGCGCGTGGCGGCGACGCCCTTCTCGCGCAGCGCGGTCCGGTCGCAGCCGCCTTCGAGGAATTCCCACGCCTGGCGGTAGCCGACGCAGCGCATCGAAGGCAGGCCGGCATCGAGACGGTACTTGCGGCGCAGCGCGCGTACTTCGCTGACCAGTCCGGCGCCCAGCATGGCGTCGAAGCGCTGCGCGATACGCGCGTGCAGCGCGGCGCGATCCGAGGGGATCAGCGCAAGCTGGATGAGGCGGTAGGGCGCAGCGGCTTGCGTCCGGCGCGCCAGGCTCTCCGCCAGCGGCGCACCGGTGAGGCGCACGACTTCCAGGGCGCGCTGGATGCGTTGTGCGTCGGTGGGTTTGAAACGCGCCGCAGCTTCCGGATCGAGCGCCGCCAGTTCGGCGTGCAGCGCCGGCCAGCCGCGTTGCTGCGCGTCTGCGTCGATCTGCCGGCGCAGCCCGGCATCGGCCTGCGGCAGGTCGGAGAGGCCCTCGCGCAGCGCCTTGAAGTAGAGCATGGTGCCGCCGGCCAGCAGCGGGATCCTGCCGCGCGCCGTGATCTCCGCCATGACGCGCAGCGCATCGGCGCGGAAGCGGGCGGCGGAATAGCTTTCTTCGGGCGTGACGAGGTCGATCAGGTGATGCGGATATTTTTCCAGCGTCGCGCGGTCCGGCTTGGCGGTGCCGATGTCCATGTCGCGGAATACCTGCGCCGAGTCGACGCTGACGATCTCCAGGGGAAAGCGCAAAGTCAGCCCCAGCGACACGGCGGTCTTGCCACTCGCCGTCGGGCCCATCAGGCAGATGGCCGGGGGAAGCCGGTTGCGGGCGTTCATCGGCCGCGCAGGAACAGCCGGTCGAGTTCGTCCATCGAAAGCTGCGTCCACGTCGGCCGGCCGTGGTTGCACTGGTCGGCGCGCTCGGTGTCCTCCATCTGGCGCAGCAGGGCGTTCATTTCGGGCAGGGTCAGCGCGCGATTGGCGCGTACTGCGCCGTGGCAGGCCATTGTGGCGAGCAGTTCGTTGCGGTGCTCGGCAGCAGCGCGGCTGGCGCCGAACTTGTCCATATCGGCGAGCAGGGCGCGCACCAAGTCGGGAATCCGCGCAGAAGTCAGCAGCGCAGGCACGGCGCGCACGACCAGCTCGCGCGGGCCGGCCGCGGCGACCTCGAAGCCGAGGCGCCCCAGTGCATCGGCGTGCGTTTCGGCGGCGGCGGCTTCCTCGCCGCTGGCGGAGAGCACCACCGGCACCAGCAGCGGCTGCATCGCCGGTCGATCGTCCAGCGCCGTCTTCAGCTTCTCGTAGAGGATGCGCTCGTGCGCGGCGTGCATGTCCACCAGCACGAGTCCCGCGGCGTTCTGCGCCAGAATGTAGACGCCGTGCAGCTGGGCCAGCGCGTAGCCGAGCGGTGGCGCTGCGCCCGCCTGTGCTGCAGGCATGGGTGGCTGTGCACCCTGCTGCGCGAAATCGAAATAGGCGGCCTGCGGTTGCTCGACGGCGAGTGTCTGCTGGCGTGACGCATCAGCGGACGCCGGCATCTCTGGTTGTGCGGACGAAGCCGTCACGGCATGTGCCAGCGGTGCCGCCAGCGCGCGCTGCAGGGCATGGAAGACGAACTGGTGCACGGCGCGGCCGTCGCGGAAGCGTACCTCGGTCTTGGCCGGATGCACATTGACATCCACGCCCTGCGGATCGATTTCGAGGAACAGCACATAAGCCGGATGCCGCTGCCCGTGCAGGATGTCGGCGTAGGCCTCGCGCACGGCATGCGAGAGCAGCTTGTCGCGCACGAAGCGGCCATTGACGAAGAAGTACTGCGTGTCGCCGCGCGCGCGCGAATAGGCCGGCAGCGCGGCGTAACCGGTCAGGCGCAGGTTGCCGGCAACGACATCGACGGCGCGGGACTGGCTAGCGAACTCCGCGCCCAGCACGTCGGCCACGCGCCGCGCCGCATCGCCCGCCGCGATGCGCAGGACGCTGCGGCCATTGTGCTGCACCTGGAAGGCGACGGCGGGGTGGGCGAGGGCAATGCGGCGGCAGGCCTCCTCGCAGTGGGCGAACTCGGTGTGCTCGCGCTTGAGGAACTTGCGCCGCGCCGGCGTGTTGAAGTAGAGGTCGTCGACTTCGATCACCGTGCCGCCGCCGAGCGCGGCGGGGGCGATGTCGAGGCTGGCCGCGTCGATGCGCCAGGCGTGCGCCGTGCCGCGCAGCCGGCTGGTGATGCTGACGCGCGCGACGGAGGCGATCGAGGCGAGCGCCTCGCCGCGAAAGCCCATGGAGGCGACGCGCTCGAGGTCCTCCAGCGTGGCGATCTTGCTGGTGGCGTGACGCGCCAGCGCCAGGGGCAGTTCGTCGCGCGGGATGCCGCCGCCGTCGTCTGCGATGCGGATCTGCCGCACGCCGCCTTCGGTCAACTGCACCGCGATGTCGCGCGCGCCTGCGTCGAGGCTGTTCTCCAGCAGTTCCTTCACCACCGAGGCGGGGCGCTCGACCACCTCGCCGGCGGCGATCTGGCTGACGAGAAGGTCGGGAAGCGGCTTGATGGCGGGCATGGCGGGAGGGGAACGGGCTGTGCGGCGATTATAGCCGCCCGGCCGCGGCGTTGACGCGCACCGGTCCGCAGCCTAAGGTGCTGCCTATGCGCGACAATGACGATTCAATGTGAATTTGCCTGAAAGCCAGGAAGGAATGTCCTCAGCCGCGTTTCACGGAATGCCGGATGGAGTCGAAGCGATCGGCTTCATTGAAGAAGTGCATGGGCCCGTTGTCGACATCATCTGCGAACGCCTGCCGCCGCTGCATCAGGCGCTGACCGCGACGGTCGGCCAGGAACGCTATACCTTCGAGGTATACCGCGACCTCGACGAGCGCCGTGTGCGGGCGATCGCCCTGCACCGTACGGCGGGCCTGCGGCGTGGCCTGCCGGTCTTCGACAGCGGAGGCCCGCTGCGCGTGCCGGTGGCGCGCGACTGCCTGGGTCGCCTGCTCGACGTGTTCGGCGCGCCGCTGGACGGCGGCCCCGCCCTGGCGGGCACCGAGCTGCGCAACGTCATCGCCCGCCCCGCGCCCCTCTCCGAGAGCGTGCCGGTGTCGGACATCCTGCCGACCGGCATCAAGGTGATCGACCTGCTGTGCCCCTTCGTGCGGGGCGGCAAGACCGGCCTGTTCGGCGGCGCCGGCGTCGGCAAGACCGTGTTGATCATGGAGTTCATGCACGCCATCGTGCATCTGCACCAGGGCGTGTCGGTGTTCGCCGGCGTCGGCGAACGCATCCGCGAGGGTCACGAACTCTGGCACGAGATGCAGGACGCCGGCGTCATGCCGCAGACCCTGATGGTATTCGGGCAGATGGACGAATCGCCCGGCGTGCGCTTCCGCGTCGGTCTGACTGCCCTCGCCTACGCAGAATACCTGCGCGACAGCCTGGGCAAGGAGGTGCTGCTGCTGATGGACAACGCCTTCCGCTTCGTCCAGGCCGGCAGCGAGATCTCCGGCCTGCTCGGGCGCATGCCGGCCACCGTCGGCTATCAGCCGACCCTGATCTCAGAAGTGGCTGAACTGCAGGAGCGCATCACCTCGACCCGCGCCGGCAGCATCACCGCCGTGCAGGCGGTATACGTCCCCGCCGACGACATGACCGACCCTGCCGTGAGCACCATCCTGTCGCATCTCGACACGACGGTCATCCTCTCGCGCACCCAGGCCGGCAAGGGCATCTATCCGGCCGTGGACCCGCTGCAATCGACCAACAAGATGATGGATCGCAGCCTCGTCGGCGAGCGCCACCACCGCGTCGCCGAGGCGGTGCGCGAGCACCTGGCGCGCTACCACGAGCTCGAGGACATCATCGCCATGCTCGGCATCGAGGCGCTGTCGGAGGCGGACCGGCGCATCGTGCAGCGCGCGCGGCGCCTGCAGCGCTACCTGACGCAGCCCTTCAACGTGGTGACGGAGCACACGGGCATCGCCGGCGTCTCGGTGCCGCTGGCGGAGACGCTGACCGATTGCGAGGCCTTCATCCGCGGCGATTACGATGATCATCCGGAGGAGCGCTGCTACATGCGCGGGGCGATGCGGGAGGCGGCTGCGTGACGACGTTCGACATGCACCTTCACGGCGCCACGCAGCACGAACACGTCGAGCGCGTGGCGAGCTTCGTCGGCGAGGACGCCAGCGGCACCTTCGGCATCCAGGCGCGCCACGGCCGCATGATGACCGTGCTCGCCTACGGCCTGGCGCGCTACCGCATCGGCGAGGCGGACTGGCGCTACCTCGCCTTTCCCGGCGGCGTGCTTTATTTTGTCGGCAACACGCTGCAGATCAGCGCACGGCGCTATCTGCACGAAACCGACTACGCACGCATCAGCGGCGAACTGATGCAGCAATTGCTCGACGAGGAGAAGCAGTTGCGCGGCGTCAAGGAGAACCTCTACCGCCTCGAACAGGAGATGTTCAGGCGCCTCTGGCAGATGGGACGCGACGTGAGGGTCCTTTGATGAACACGCCCGACCAGGACGGCGAACTGCACGCCAAGGTGGAAAAGCAGGTGCGGCGCATGGAGCAGGCGCAGCGTGACCGGCCGAGCCTGCTCGCCCAATCGGTGTTCATGGGCACGCTCGCGGTGTTGTTCGTCCTGCCGGTGGTGGTGGGCGCGTATGTCGGCAACTGGCTCGACGGCATGGCAACGGGCTACTCGTTCCGCTGGACGATCGGCCTGATCTTCGCCGGGCTGGTGATCGGCGTCATCAATGTCTACATGTACGTGCGGGAGCGGGACTGATGGAGCGCGCCACCATTGTTTTCAATCTCGGCCCACTCGCCATCACGGCGACGGTGCTCACCACCTGGGGCATCATGCTCCTCCTCGGCCTCGCTGCCTGGCTGTCCACCCGCCGCCTGTCGCTCGACCCCGGCCCGCTGCAGACCCTGCTGGAGGGCATTGTCTCCGCCATGGACAACGCCATCCGCGGCATGCTGCCGCAGCGCTCGCAAATGCTGCTGCCGTTCATCGGCACGCTGTGGGTCTACGTGCTCGTCGCCAACCTGACCGGACTGATCCCCGGCCTGTCCTCGCCGACCGGCAACCTGTCGGTCACGGCCGGGCTGGCGCTGCTGGTGTTCCTCTCGGTGCATTGGTACGGCGTGCGCAGTGAGGGCTTCCTCGGCTACCTCAGGCACTACCTGAGGCCGAGCCCGATCCTGCTGCCGTTCCACCTCATCAGCGAGGTATCGCGCACCGTGGCGCTGGCGGTGCGCCTCTTCGGCAACGTCATGAGCCTGGAGATGGCGGCGCTGCTGGTGCTGCTGGTGGCGGGCCTGCTGGTGCCGGTGCCGCTGCTCATGTTGCACGTGATCGAGGCGGTGGTGCAGGCGTACATATTCGGCGTGCTCGCGCTGGTTTACATTTCCGGCGCGATGCAATCGCAGCAGACGGTTTCCGATTCGGATCAGGAGGGGAGCACATGAACGACATGACGTGGTTTACGGTTCTTTCGACGCTGGGCGCGGCTCTGGCCATTGCCATCGGCGTGATGTTCCCGGCGCTGGCGATGGGGCGCGCCATCAGCCAGGCGCTGGACGCGCTGGCGCGCCAGCCGGAGTCGGAGAAATCCATCCTGCGCACGCTGTTCATCGGCCTGGCGATGATCGAGTCGCTCGCCATCTACGTGCTGGTGATCGTGCTGATCATCCTGTTCCGCAATCCGCTGCTCGAATACCTCGTCAAATAAAGCGGGGAATGCCGTGGAAGTCAACTGGACCACCTTTGCGCTCGAGATCATCAACTTCCTGATCCTCGTCTGGATCCTGAAGCGCTTTTTCTACCATCCCGTCCTTGATGTCATCGCGCGGCGGCGCGCCGGCATCGAAAAGGAAATGACCGACGCCAAGGCGATCGAGGAGAAGGCGCGGGCGCTGGAGCAGCAATACGAGAACCGGCTGGCCGATTGGGAGAAGGAGCGCGATGGCGCGCGCGCCCGGCTGGCCGAGGAGATCGCGCGGGAGCGCGAGCACCTCATGGCCGGCGTCAATGCCGCCGTCGAGGCGGAGCGCGAAAGGAATCGCGTGCTGGACGAGCGCCACCGGCAGGAGCTGCGCCGCGCGGCGGAAGAGCAGGCGCTGGCGCAGGGCGCCGCCTTCACGGCAAAAATCCTGTCGCGGCTGGCGGACGAGGGACTGGACGGGCGCATCGTCGGGTCCATGGTCGCCGACCTGCAGCGGCTGACTTTGGAGCAGAAGCGCACGCTGGCCGCCGCGGGCGCCGAAGCCGGGGCGAAAATGCGCGTTGCGACGGCGCGTGCACTGCGCGAGGACGCGCGCAAGGCCTTGTCGGGCGCCCTGGCGGAGGCGCTGCAGCAGGTGCTGCCGGAGGAATACGTGATCGACGAAAGCCTCATCGGCGGCGTGCGGGTCACGATCGGGCCGTGGGTGCTGCATGCCAATCTGAGCGACGACCTGCAGTTCTTTGCCGGGGGCGTGCGGCGTGCATCGTGACCCGGACGTGCTCTCCCTGCCCCTGGCCGCACAGGCGGCTCGGCTCAAGGATTACGCCTTCAGGCTGCGCCTGACCGAGCAGGGCAGGGTGGTCTCGGTGGGCGACGGCATTGCCTGGATTTCCGGCCTGCCCTCTGCGAGCATGGACGAGATCATCCTCCTCGGCGACGGCAGCGAGGCCCTGGTATTCCATCTTGCGAGCGACCAGGTCGGCACGATCCTGCTGCAACAGACGGAGCGCCTGAGCGCGGGCACGGTGGCCCATCTGTCCGGCCACAGGCTCGGCATCGGCGTCGGCGACGACCTGATCGGCCGCGTCGTGGACCCGCTCGGCAACCCGCTCGACGGCAGGCGCGCGCCGCAGCCCTCGGCGCGGCGCAACCTCGACGTCGCCTCGCCGCCCATCGTCGTGCGCGATTTCGTCAGCCGCCCGTTGCATACCGGCAACAAGATCGTCGACACCCTGATTCCCATCGGCAAGGGCCAGCGCCAGCTCATCATCGGCGACAACGGCTCGGGCAAGAGCGCGCTGGCCATCGATGCCGTCATCAACCAGAAGGGCAAGAACGTGCTGTGCGTCTATGTCCTGATCGGGCAGAAGCGCTCGGCCGTGGCCGGCACCCTCGAGACGCTCAGGCGCGCCGGCGCACTGGACTACACCACGCTGGTCGTGGCCGAGGCCACGGCGATGCCGGGCCTCAAGTACCTGGCACCGTTCGCCGGCTGCACGCTGGCGGAGGCGTGGACCTGGCAGGGGCGCGACACCCTGGTGGTGTACGATGACATCACCACCCACGCGCGCACCTACCGCGAACTGTCGCTACTGCTGCGGCGCCCGCCCGGCCGGGAGGCCTATCCGGGGGACATCTTCTACCTGCATTCGCGCCTGCTAGAACGCTCCACCTGCCTGGCGCCGGACCACGGTGGCGGCAGCATGACCGCGCTGCCCATCGTCGAGACCGAGCAGGGCGAAGTGTCGTCCTACATCCCAACCAACCTGATCTCCATCACCGACGGCCAGATCTATCTCGACCAGGCCCTGTTTGCGCGCGGGTTCCTGCCGGCCATCGACATCACGCGCTCGGTCTCGCGCATCGGCGGCAAGGCGCAGGACGCGGCCATCAAGAAGGAGGCCGGACGCATCAAGCTCGATTATCTGCAGTTCCTCGAACTGGAGGTATTCACGCGTTTCGGCTCCAAGCTCGAGGCGAGCATGGAGGCGCGCATCCGGCGCGGGCAGCTCCTGCGCGAGATCCTCAAGCAGGAGCGGCTCGACCCGCTGCCGGAGACCTTCCACATGGCGTGGCTGATGGCCTACAACGAAGGACTGCTCGACGGCCGCGATGCGGAAGGCGTGCGCAAGGACCTGCAAGCCCTGCGGCGCGGCGCCGAGGAGTCCGGCCTGGCCGTAACGAGCGGGCGCGAGCAGTGGCGCGAAGCGGTCGGCGCCTGGCTGCGGGAGGGGCGGCATGACGCGGCGGCGTGACCTGGTCAGGCGCATCGACACCTACACCGAGATCAACGGCATCATGGTTGCCATGAAGAACCTGGCCTTCGTGGAGACGCGGCGGTTGGCGGGCTTCCTCGACATGCAGCGCCAGGCCGTCGCCATGATCGAGATGGCGGCAGCGGATTTCCTCGGTTTCTACGGCGATCGCCTGAACCATGCGCCGCCGGCCGCGCAGATGCACCTGCTGATCGGCTCCGAGCGCGGCTTCTGCGGCGACTTCAACGACGCCCTGCTGGCCCAGGTGAGGCAGCACCCGGGGACGATGGATGGCGCGGCGCCGGTGATCGCCGTCGGCAGCCGTCTGGCGGCGCGTCTGCAGGACAACGTCGGCGTGGCCGCCTTCATCGAGGGGCCCAGCGTGGGCGAGGAGGTGCAGCCGGTGCTGGTGCGGCTGGTGCAGCAGCTGCGCGAAATGCAGCAGCGGCATCGCGGCGAACCGCTGCAAGGCCTGACCGCGCATTACCACGGCGGCGAGAACGGCGAGGTCGTCTCCCGCCGCCTGCTGCCGATGCCGGAATACGGCAAACCCGGGTCGCGGCATGCCTACCCGCCCCTGCTCAACCTCGCCCCATTCGATTTTTTCTCGCAGCTGACTGATCAATATCTCTATGCAGTGCTGCACGAAGTCTTCTACCAGTCGCTGATGGCCGAGAACCGGCAGCGCCTCGAGCACATGGACAACGCCCTGCGCAAGCTGGACAAGGACATGGCGCGACTGCGCCAGCAGCACAACCGCCTGCGCCAGGAAGAGATCATCGAGGAGATCGAGGTCATCCTGCTCAGCGCCGAGGCCCTGCAGGGCGAGCTGCGGCGACCCCGTGCACCGGCGCCGGCCTGATCCCCGCCGCCGTTTCGGGTATGATGGCGCGGTTTTTTCGCCATAGCCGATGGAATTCCTCGCCCTCCTCTGGGACATCGCCGTCCACCTCGACAAGCACCTCGCCGCGCTGCTGGCGCAGTATGGCCTGTGGGTGTACGCGATTCTTTTCCTCATCATCTTTTCCGAGACGGGCTTTGTCGTGACGCCTTTCCTGCCGGGCGACTCGCTGCTCTTCGTTGCCGGCGCGCTGGCCGGGGCGGGCAGCATGGACATGTGGGTGCTGAACGGCTCGCTCATCGCCGCGGCGGTGCTCGGCAACAGCGTGAACTACTCGATCGGCCGCTATCTCGGACCGAAGGTGTTCCACTGGGAGAATTCGCGCTTCTTCAACAAGGCGGCGCTGATGAAGACGCATGTCTTCTACGAGCGCCACGGCGGCAAGACGCTGATCCTCTCCCGTTTCATCCCCATCCTGCGCACCTTCGCGCCCTTCGTCGCCGGCATCGGCGCCATGACCTATCTGCGCTTCCAGGCCTTCAACGTCTCCGGTGCCCTGCTGTGGGTGGCTTCCCTCACCGTGGCGGGCTACCTCTTCGGCAACCTGCCCGTCGTCAAGAACAACCTGTCGCTGGTGATTCTCGCCATCATCGTCATTTCCGTGCTGCCGGCCGTCATCGGCTATCTCCGGCATCGTTCGGCGCAATAGTCTTTTACCGACAGGCGCTTGTCGCCGCATGGGCGCTTTGCGCTATGATGGCGCATGTTTTTACGCCTTATCCCATTGATTTTCCTGCCACTGTTGGCAGCTTGCGTCACCACGGGAACCACTCCGCGCAAGCCCACGGCCGGGTTCGATCCAAACCAGTTGGCCAAGTCCGACATCGACCGTGTCGCCGAGGCGCATCAGCGGGAAGTTTTCGCCAGCCTCAAGCTGCTGACGGAAAAGCTCTACCGGCGCAATCCGCGCGAATGGCGCAAGGGCGGCCAGGCCAGCCTCGAGGCGGCGGTGGCGCGCATCTTCGAGGAAAATCACGGCTGGAAATTCGCAGAGCTGGAGGGCCGGCGCGGCACGGATGCCATCCATCTTGCCTTTCGCGAGGACTACGCGGGCGATCGCATCCTCGCCTTCATCGTCGGCCTCGGCGGCATGGTCCAGGCGGCCTTCAACGACAAGACCGAACTGTTCTTTCTCGACGACCTCGATCCGCAGGCGCTGTTCAACGCCGCGCGCAATGTCGAGATCGCCGTGTGGAAGCTGTCCAACGCGAAGACGGTGAGCGGCGAGCTGGTATTGCTTTCGAACGAAGCAAACGGACCGGTGAGAAACCTTTCCTTCGAGCGCGAGTTCGGCAAGATGATCGGCAGCCTCGATGTGCTCTCGAAGATCATCGCCGACAAGACCAACCGCCTCGTGGTCAAGGTTTTCCAGAACCTCGCCACGGCAATCTTCCTGCCCGTCAAGTTCTGACCATGAAAAACATCGTCATCCTCATCTCCGGCCGCGGCAGCAACATGGAGGCCATGCTGGCGGCGAGCCTGCCGTGCCGCATCGCCGCGGTGATCAGTAACAAGGCAGATGCGAAAGGGCTGGAAACAGCCCACGCACAGGGCATTTCGACCGCCGTGGTGGCGCATGCGGAGCATGCCTCGCGCGAGTTGTTCGATGCCGCGCTGGCGGCCGCGATCGACCGCCACGCGCCCGACCTGGTGGTCCTCGCCGGCTTCATGCGCATCCTCGGCGATGACTTCGTGCGCCGCTACCGCGGCCGCCTGATGAACATCCATCCCTCGCTGCTGCCGGCCTTTCCCGGCCTGCACACCCACCGGCGCGCCCTCGAGGCCGGCTGCCGCATCCATGGCTGCACGGTGCATTTCGTCACGCCGGCGCTGGACAACGGCCCCGTCGTCATCCAGGCCGCCGTGCCGGTGTTCGCAGACGACAACGAGGCCACGCTTGCCGCGCGCGTGCTGGCGCAGGAGCACATCGTCTATCCGCAGGCGGTGCGCTGGTTCGTCGAAGGGCGGCTGACGCTCGCCACCGACGGCCGCGTCCTGCTGAACGGCGAACGGCAAGATGGAGGCGCCTTGCTGTCGCCGGCACCTGATCACCCAAAGTCATGACCGAACGCCGTCTGTTTGCCGCACTGGGCCTCTCGCTTCTGCTGCATGCCACGGTGGTCAGCAGCCCCGGCTGGCGTCTGCCGTTTCTGAGCGAGTTGGAGCCGGGCGGCGCGCTGGAGGCGCACCTTGTGCCGAAGCCGGTGCCAGCATTGCGGCCATCCCCGGCCGTAGAGAAGCGGCCGGAAATGCAGCCCAGTGTGCAGAAACCGCGCGAGTTGCAGCCGGCATCGGCGCAGAGTCAGTCGCCCGAGCCGACCGCCCCGGTAGCGAGCGCAGAACCGGTGACTGTTCCGCCACCGTCCGCCCCGGCTCCTGCCGCTGTGGCCGTGCCGGCTCCGTTCGAACTGCCCTGGCCGCGCCAGGGCCGCATCCGCTTCGCTGTCATGCGCGGTGAAGGCGAACAGGGAATGCAGATCGGCCAGTCGACCCACACCTGGCAACATGACGGGGCGACTTACACGCTGCAGTCCGTGACCGAAACCACCGGCCTGGTGGCGTTGTTCCGCAGTGTGCGCATCGTGCAGTCGAGCGAGGGTGCTTTGACGGCCGAGGGCCTCGTACCGCAGGTTTTCAGCGTCGAACGCAACGGCAAACCGGCCGAGCAGGCGCGATTCGACTGGAACGGCAGGAAGATCGTTCTCCAGTCGCGCAAGGGGGACGTGCGCGAAGTGCCGCTGGCCGCCGGCGCCCAGGACATCCTTTCGCAGATCTACCAGATCGGGCTGGCCGGCGCGGCGGCGCGGTTGGAATTGATGATCGCCACCGGCAAGAATTATGGCCGCTATGCCTATGAGGCGGTCGCTGATGAAAAGATCGCCACGCGCTTCGGCGAGCTGCGCACCTGGCACATGAAAACGCCGGCCCTGCAGGGCGAACAGGCCATGGAACTGTGGCTGGCCTCGGATTTGCGCAACCTGCCAGTGCGCATCCGCTTCATCGATCGCAAGGGCGAGGTATTCGACCAGCACGCGGTCGAGCTTGAATTCGACGGCGCGCCATTGGCGGCGCGTCAGGAATAACGGAAAGTCAGCATGCGCATTACGGCGAAACTTATCGACGCGACGACGGTGGCGCTCAACCTGCTCCTGAAATTCGAGCATCCGGCTGATGCCGTCCTGTCGAAATATTTCCGCGACAATCGTGCGCTCGGCCAGAATGACCGCGGCTTCATTGCCGAGACCGCCTATGCCGTGCTGCGCCGGCGCCGGCTGCTGGAGCATCTGCTCGGCGCGCAGGCCACGCCGCGGCGGCTCGTGCTGGCGGCGCTGACGCGATTGTCGGGCGTCAGCCGGCGGCAGCTGGAGGGTGCCATTGGCGAAAAGGAGTTGAAATGGGTGGCCGACCTGAAGGGCAGGCAGGCGGGCGAACTCAGCCTCGCCGAGCAGTCTGACCTGCCAGACTGGCTGGCCGAAAGATTGCTGGAGAGCATGGCACCGGAGGCAGTGCTGACCCTGGCCCAGGGACTCAACCAGTCCGCGCCGCTCGACCTGCGCGTGAACCCGCTCAAATCCGGACGCGATGCGGTGCTGGCGCGCCTCAATGAGGAAGCCATCGCCGCCGAGGCGGGGAAACTGTCGCCGCAGTGCATCCGCCTCAAAGCCAAGCCGGCGCTGCAGAAGCATCCGCTCTATCTCGACGGCACGATCGAGGTGCAGGACGAGGGCAGCCAGCTGCTCGGCTACTTGTTGGCGCCGAAGCGCGGCGAGATGGTCGCGGATTTCTGCGCCGGGGCCGGCGGCAAGACGCTGCTGCTGGGCGCCATGATGCGCTCCACCGGTCGCCTCTACGCATTCGACGTGTCCGACAAGCGCCTGGCGCGCCTGAAGGATCGCGTGGCGCGCTCGGGATTGTCGAATGTTCACCCTGCGGCGATCGCCAACGAGAACGATATCCGCATCAAGCGCCTGGCCGGCAAGATCGACCGCGTGCTGGTGGATGCGCCCTGCAGCGGGCTGGGCACGTTGCGCCGCAACCCAGACCTGAAGTGGCGGCAGACGCCGGAGGGCGTGGCAGAGCTTGCGTGCAAGCAGCACGATATCCTCGAGGGTGCATCGCGCCTGGTGAAGAAGGGCGGGCGGCTGGTATACGCCACCTGCAGCATCCTGCCCGAGGAGAACGAGGCCATCGTCGCCGCTTTCCTCGCTGCACATGCCGATTTCAGGCAGGTGTCGTCACAGGAGATTCTCGAGAAACAGGGCATCGCGCTGGCATGTGGCGAAACGCTGCGGCTGGCGCCGCACACACAGGGCACCGACGGTTTCTTTGCCGCCGTGCTGGAACGCAATCCATGAGGCTTCGACATGAGATATCCGGATTTCTTCGACCAGGCACCAAGCATCACGATGTACGACCCGCTCGCCAAGTTTCTCGGCGCAGTGGAAGGCGGCATTATCGAGTACCGATATGTTGACGCGGTGAAGGTGGCGGGGCATTCCTGCCCGACCGTGGCTTCCGCATGGCTGATGACGGCGCGGGCGCTGGAAGCGCTCTATCCGAAGGACATTCCCGAACGCGGCGCCGTCCGCATCGGCTTCCGCCAGGAGAGCACGAGCGGGGTGACAGGCGTTATCGCCAATGTCGTCAGCTTGCTCACGGGGGCGACGCAGGATGCCGGCTTCAAGGGCCTCGCTGGCCGCTTCGACCGTCGCAACCTGCTGTTCTTCAATGACGCGGTGGGAGAGGAGATCCGCTTTACGCGCAAGGACAACGGTGCTGCGGTGGAGGTCGCGGCGCACCTGGAGCATGTGCCTGGCGAGCCGCGCATGCGCGAACTGATGGGCGCCTGCATCGCCGGCCATGCCACGGACGAGATGCAGCGCGAGTTCGGCCACCTGTGGCAGGAGCGGGTGCGGCGCCTTCTGCTTGAACATGCCCGCGACGGGCAAGTCATCGACGTGCGCGCCGTATGACGGAGGCTGACTTTCGCGGTTACTCTTTTCATCGGAGGGAACGACGTTGAGCCGTCCTGGCGCCGTGCTGGCGGTTTTGCTGCTCCTCTTCTGCCTGCCCGCCGCGGCCTTCGATCCGCAGACCGGCGCGCCGCATGCCGCGCAGGGCACGGTAGAGGTGCTGTTCAGCCCGCACGACGATGCGGAAGCGGCCATGCTTCGCGTACTGCGCGGGGCGCGCCACAGCGTCCATGTGCAGGCTTTCCTGTTCACCAGCCGCACGCTGGCCGCCGCACTGATCGAACTCAGAGCGCGCGGCGTGCAGGTGGAGGTGCTGGCCGACCGCGAGCAGACGGTGCGCGGCGAGAACAGCCAGATTCCACTGCTCGCCGCGGCGGGCATCCCGGTCGCGCTGGAAGTGCGCTATGCTGCCGCGCATAACAAGATCATGCTGGTCGACGCGGCACAGGCTGGAGGGGCGGTGATTACCGGATCCTACAATTTCACCTACTCGGCAAGGATGCGCAATGCGGAGAACGTGGTGATCCTGCGCGGCAATCAGCCGGTGTTGCGCGCCTATCTCGACAACTGGAAACGCCATCGCGCCGAGGCGCAGCCATACGCAGAGGCGCATCAGCCCAACTAACATGCAACAGAACGAAATCGGCCACTTGCTCAACGCGCTCTGGGGCGACCTGCAGCAGCCCGAGGTGATCTGGCAGGTCGCCACCTTGGCCGTTTGCCTGGGGCTGGCCTGGCTCGCGGCGCGCGCATTGCGGCGCGACCCCACTGAGGCGGAGAGTGCGTGGCGCGTCGGCCGGCGTGGGCTGAACCGCCTGCTGTTTCCCCTGTTTGCGCTCGGCCTGGTGTTGCTGGCAAGGGTGGTGCTCAGGCAGTGGCACCATGTGAACCTGCTCAGCGTGGCGGTACCACTGCTGATTTCCTTCGCGGTCATTCGCGCCGTGATGTTCACATTGCGCCAGGCTTTTGCGCCTTCCGGCTGGCTGGCAACGCTCGAGCGCATGCTCACGCTGGTGGTGTGGAGCGTCGTTGCCCTGCATATCCTCGGGCTGTTGCCCGAGCTGATAACCATGCTGGAATCGATCGGATTCGCCGTGGGCAAGCAGAAGCTCTCGCTCTGGCTGCTGCTGCAGGGCATGGCAACCGTGCTGGTCACACTGCTGCTGGCCTTGTGGATCGGCAGTTTGATAGAAGCAAGCCTGCTGAAGGCGGAAACGATCGACGGCAATCTCCGCCTGGTGTTTGCCCGCCTGTCGAAGGCGCTTTTGATCGTGCTGGCGGTGCTGATCAGCCTGCCGCTGGTGGGCATCGACCTGACGGCTCTGTCGGTGTTCGGTGGTGCGCTGGGCGTGGGCATCGGCTTCGGCCTGCAGAAAATAGCGGCCAGTTACGTTTCCGGCTTCATCATTCTGCTCGACCGCTCGATCCGCATCGGCAATGTCATCACGGTCGATCAGCACAAGGGCGAGGTGACGCGGATCACCACGCGTTATACCGTGCTGCGCTCGCTGACGGGCATCGAGGCGATCATTCCCAACGAAACGCTGATCGGCACGGTGGTGCAGAACGAGACCTACACCAATACGCGGGTCCGCCTCGGCGTGCCGGTGCAGGTGAGCTACAAGACCGATCTCGATGCGGCAATGCGCATCATGATCGAGGCGGGGCGGGCGCATCCCAGGGTGCTGCCGGATCCGCCGCCCAAGGCGTATCTCATCGGATTCGCCGATTCCGGCGTCGATCTGGAGTTGGGTTTCTGGATCGGCGATCCTCAGGAGGGCACGCTGAACGTGAAATCCGACGTCAATCTAGCCGTCTGGCATGCCTTCCGCAAGGCAGGCGTCGAAATACCCTATCCGCAGCGCGAAGTGCGCCTGCTCAACCCTCCGGTGGCCGCAACGGGGAAGGACGTTTAGGTTTCAAGTATAATGGGGCTCCATTCCCTTTGGCCCTGAACATGTTTCTTTCCGGCGTTTTCGACCTCCCTTGGTGGGGCTACCTGCTGGCAGTTCTGGTGATGACGCATGTCACCATCGCCGCGGTCACCATTTACCTGCATCGCCACCAGGCGCATCGCGCCCTGGATCTCGGGCCGCTTCCCAGCCATTTTTTCCGCCTGTGGCTGTGGCTTACCACCGGCATGGTGACCAAGGAATGGGCCGCCATCCACCGCAAGCATCACGCCAAGTGCGAGACCGTTGATGACCCGCACAGCCCGCAGGTGCTCGGGTTGAACCGCGTGTTGTGGGGCGGTGTGTTCCTTTACGTGAAGGAATCCCGCCACGCCGAGACAATGGAACGCTATGGCCACGGCACGCCGGACGACTGGCTGGAGCGGCACATCTACACGCCGGGGCAGAAGCTCGGCATCGTCCTGATGCTGGCCATCGACCTCGCTCTGTTCGGCCTCGTACCGGGCGCGCTGATCTGGGGCGTGCAGATGATCTGGATTCCGTTCTGGGCAGCCGGCGTGATCAACGGCATCGGCCATTTCTGGGGCTACCGCAATTTCGCCTGCTCGGACGCCAGCACCAACATCGTTCCCTGGGGCATCCTCATCGGCGGCGAGGAGTTGCACAACAACCACCATGCCTATGCCACTTCGGCGCGGCTGTCGAACAAGTGGTACGAGTTCGACATCGGCTGGCTCTACATCCGCCTGCTGGAAATGCTCGGCCAGGCCAGGGTGAAGAAGGTCGCGCCAACGCCGCGCCTGACGCGCGCGCGCCAGGCCGTGGATCTGGACAACCTGCAGGCCATCATCACGCACCGCTACGATGTCATGGCCAAGTACATGCAGTCGCTGCGGCAGATCTACCGCGAGGAAGCCGGGAAGTTGAAGGCATCGCTGGATGCCAATACGCTCAAGGCGCTCAAGGCGATCAAGCGCCGCCTGGGAGACGATGTCGAGACCCTTTCTCCCCAGGATCGTCGGCAACTGGATGCCGTGCTGGAAAAAAGCAGCCGCCTGTTGCTGGTCGTCGAAATGCGGCGCGAACTGGCCGCACTGTGGCAGCGTTCCACCGCCACGCAAGAGGAACTGATTGCCCGCCTGCAGGACTGGTGCCGACGTGCCGAGGCCAGCGGCATCCGCCAATTGGAGGAGTTTTCCCTGCGCCTGCGTAGCTACGCCCTGTAAGCTGGGCAGGCAGCCAACAAAAAACCCGCCACTGGCGGGTTTTTTGTTGTTGGGCTTTTCACCAAATCACTTCAGCTTGGTTTCCTTGTACAGGACATGCTTGCGCGCCTTCGGATCGAATTTCTTGATCTCCATCTTCTCGGGCTTGGTGCGCTTGTTCTTGGTCGTCGTGTAGAAGTGGCCCGTGCCGGCAGTGCTTTCCAGTTTGATTTTCTCGCGGGGCATTGCGGTTCTCCTTAAAGGGTGCCCTTGGCGCGCAACTCGGCCAGGACAACTTCAATGCCCTTCTTGTCGATGGTGCGCAGGCCGGCGTTGGATACGCGCAGGCTCACCCAGCGGTTTTCTGTTTCAAGCCAGAAGCGGCGGTTCTGCAGGTTGGGCAGAAAGCGGCGCTTGGTCTTGTTGTTGGCGTGGGAAACGTGGTTTCCCACCATCGGTGCCTTACCGGTCACTTGGCAAACGCGGGCCATGAGGTGCTCCAGAGTTCGGATTTAGCAAAGCCGGGAATTATACGTGATTCTTTACTGAAAAAACAAGCTGATGTTTCCTTTGCGTATTCACTGCCGACAAATTGGGCCAAATGCCAGCATGGGAGACAACAGGCTTTGAGGAATGGCGAAAGTCTGGGTAGAATCCCAGCATAAATGCGGGACTCCCTGACAAGGAGTCCAATAAGAAAAAGCAGGGGGGATTATGGAAGCGTTCGGATTGACGCAGTACTGCTATGCGTTTGTGGTGCTTGCTGCGGCCTATTTTGTACGCGGCGTTGCAGGATTCGGGTCCGGCCTTATCGCCATTCCGCTGCTTCTGATGTGGTTCCCCCTGCTCCTGGCCGTCCCGCTGGTGGTGGCGCTGGACTACCTCGCTTCCGCCAGCCAGGGCATCAAGGACAGGCAGGCGATCCAATGGCGTGAAATCTGGCCCCTTTTGCCGTTCGCCCTCCTGGGCATGCTAACTGCCATCTACCTGCTGCATGCGATCGATGCCCAACTGCTGCTCAAGGCCCTTGCGGTGTTCATCATCCTTTACGCCCTGTACAGCCTTGCAGGAATGAATCCAGAGTCGGCACATAGCCGCGGGTGGGCGCTGCCCGCGGGAGTGCTCGGCGGACTGATCGGCACCACATTTGGTACGGGCGGTCCTTTCTACGTGGTTTATCTGCAGATGCGCAGGCTGGACAAGACGCAATTCCGCGCCACATTTGCAGCCATTTTTCTGCTCGACGGCGCGAATCGGCTGGCGGGATACTTCTTCTCTGGCATTCTGACCCTGCAGTTCCTTTACCTGCTGGCGATGGCGTTGCCGGTGATGATGGTGGGCATTTTTCTGGGGGGCAGGATGCACACCACGATCAGTCAGGATACCTTCCGGCGCGGCATAGGCGTGCTGCTGATCTGTAGCGGTATCGCCCTGCTGATTCGATGAAGTTCGATCCTATTCCTCGGTCTGCCAGCCCAGGCGGAGCAGCCTGAGAACGACGAAGGGCAGGGCCGCCAGGCCCAAGGCAGGCAGCAGTTCGAGCGGAGGCAGGCCGAAGAGACTGGCTGCAGGCCCATGGCGATATTGCAGCCAGTGCGCATACCAGCCGAGCGGAATACATAGCCCTATCATGAAGAAGGTCGTCGCCGCCGTTCCCAGCGGGATGAAGGGTTTGCGCCGGGCCGATGCCTGCCTGTTCGAAGTTGGCCGATCCATGATTCCACCTTGCCGCGAACCTTGATGTGCGGATTAACGGCAAGTGTGGCGGCGACTTTAGCCCCCTAGAGCAATCCGCGTTCGGCAAAGGAGAGCGGGGCGGCATTGCCCGCGACTATGAAATGGTCAAGCAACCTCACATCGACCAGCGTCAGCGCCTGCCTGAGGGCCTGGGTGAGCGCTTCGTCGGCGCGACTGGGTTCGGCCACTCCGGAGGGATGGTTGTGGGCGAGCAGAATTCCCGCGGCATTGTGGGAGAGCGCTAACTTGACCACCTCGCGCGGATGCACGCTGGTTTGCGTAAGCGTGCCGCGAAACAGTTCGACTGCGGCGATCAGCCGGTTCTGTGCATCCAGCAGCAGTACCATGAAGACTTCATGCGGCAGACTGGAGAGGGTCAGACGGAGGTAATCGCGCACGGCGCGGGGTGACGAGAGGGCGTCGCCTGCCGTAAGTTCCTCGCGCAAGGCCCGTCGCGCCAGCTCCAGCACCGCCTGTAGCTGGGCGTATTTGGCGACGCCCATGCCGGGTATGTCGGAAAACTCTGATTCGGATGCGACAAACAACCGCCTCAAGCTGCCGAAATGGCCAATCAGGGTGCGTGCCAGATCGACGGCGCTGGCGCCCTTGACACCGACACGCAGGAAGATGGCGAGGAGTTCGGCATCGGAAAGACTGGATGCGCCCTGAGAAAGAAGCCGTTCGCGCGGTCGCTCATTCTCCGGCCAGTGCTTGATCGCCATCGCTAATCCAATCCAGTAGAATCGACCTCTTCGAAGCATGGATTCTATCGCATCGTCATGGCTGAACTGAACGGAAAACGGCTGGTGCTGGGTATTACCGGAGGCATCGCTGCCTACAAGGCGGCAGAACTTGCGCGCCTGTTCGTCAAGGACGGCGCAGACGTGCATGCCGTACTGACAAAATCAGGTGCGCAATTCGTCACGCCGGCGACTTTCCAGGCGCTTACCGGCAAGCCGGCCTGGAGCGACCTGTGGGATGCGCGCATGCCGGACAACATGGCTCACATCGATCTTTCACGCGGCGCCGACGCCATTGTCATTGCACCGGCTTCGGCGGACTTTCTTGCCAAGCTGGCGCACGGATTGGCCGATGACCTGCTGTCAACAATGTGTCTTGCGCGGGACTGTCCCTTGATCGTAGCCCCGGCCATGAACTGCCAGATGTGGGAGCACCCGGCAACGCAGCGCAATGTAAGTCAGCTTCTGCAGGACGGCGTTATCGTCCTCGGTCCGGCCAGTGGCGACCAGGCCTGCGGCGAAACCGGCATGGGGCGCATGCTGGAAGCAACGGAACTCCATGATGCGCTGACAGGCTTCTTCCAGCCAAAGGTATTGGCGGGCCGCCGCGTCCTGCTCACCGCCGGGCCGACCTTCGAGGCGCTCGACCCCGTACGCGGACTGACCAATCTCAGCTCAGGCAAGATGGGCTTCGCACTGGCGCGCGCCGTACGCGATGCCGGCGCCGAGGTGACACTGGTGTGTGGACCCGTGGCGCAGCCGACGCCATCTGGCGTGGTACGCGTCGATGTGCTGAGCGCGCGCGAGATGCGCGATGCGGTGCTGCGCCATGTCCGGGAGACGGACATTTTCATCGCGGTGGCCGCGGTGGCCGATTACCGCCCGGAGCAGACCGCAGCACAGAAGATCAAGAAGGCCGCCCAGCCGTTGATTCTGACCCTGCAGCCGAATCCGGACATCCTCGCCGAGATCGCCGCCTTGCCGAAGCCGCCGTTCTGCGTCGGCTTCGCCGCGGAGAGCGAGAATCTCGATGAATACGCCCAAGGCAAGCGCTCTAGCAAGAAACTGCCGCTGGTGGTGGGCAACCTGATGCGCCATGGTCTGGGCGGCGATGACAATACGATCGTCATGTTCGACAATGAGGGCCGCCATCCCCTCGGCCCGGCACCGAAGATCGAGATTGCCCGCGGCATTGTCGCCCACATCGGAAGGATGATTGCCGGCAACGGGAGGGAGTAGCGCTTCATGCACCGCATCGACGTGCGGATCCTCGATCCGCGACTGAAAGACAGCCCGCCCCATTACGCCACCCAAGGATCAGCCGGCCTCGACCTGCGCGCCTGCGTCGAGACGCCTGTAAGGCTGCATCCGGGCGACACGCAATTGATTCCTACGGGCATCGCCATCCATCTGGCCGATCCGGGGCTGGCGGCGCTGATTCTGCCGCGTTCGGGACTCGGCCACAAACATGGCATCGTGCTGGGCAATCTTACAGGCCTGATCGACTCGGATTACCAGGGCGAGATTTTCGTATCAACCTGGAATCGCGGCCGGGAGACCTTCACCATCAACCCGATGGACCGCCTGGCGCAGATGATCGTTGTGCCAGTGCTTCAGGTAGCCTTCAATATCGTTGATGAGTTTGAAACCTCGGATCGCGGAGCGGGCGGATTCGGCAGCACGGGGAAGCACTGATACAGTCAGCCTTATGCTTGCCTAACGGAGTTCTATCGACGGTACACGTGGGCTCTGCTAGGATATTTAGATATAAACTAATTCCGGAGTCCGCCGTGATCAAGCCAATCCTTGCCACGCTCGTTATCACTGTCGGGTTGCTTGCCACCCCGTCCTTTGCGCAAGCCCAGAAAGCCGCATCAACGCCTTCGAGTCCCCAGATGAAGCGCGCCCAGGAAATCGTCAATGGCCGTTGTTCCCTATGCCATGGCGCGGAGGGCGAGAGTGCGAGTCCGATTTTTCCCCGCCTGGCGGGCCAGCATCCGGAATATATCGCCAAACAACTGGCCGATTTCAAGAGTGGCCGGCGCAAAGGCACCATGAACGACCAGGCGCAGGAACTGACCGAAGTGGAAATGAATTCGCTAGGCGCGTTCTTCGCACAGATAAAGCCGAAGGCCTATAACGTGAGCGATCAGGATCTGGCTGCCGTCGGCCGCTACATCTACCACAAGGGGAATTCGTTTTCCGGCGTGGCGGCCTGCGCAAGCTGTCATGGCCCGACTGGAGATGGCACGGCGCAGCTACCGCGCCTGGCCGGCCAGCATGCTGCTTACATCGATGGGCAGTTGAAGGAATTCAACAAGCGCGAACGCACCAACGATAATGCCGTCATGCACGCCATAGCCTCCAAGCTCACCGAACTGGAGATGCGAGCCGTCTCCGTCTATCTCAGCGGAAAGCTGTAACGCTCAAGAAACACGCCAGACTCTCGCAGGGGTTTCCAGGCTTCCCCAGGTGAAGGAAGCGCTGTTGCGCCTTTTTCGGCAGGCTTACTTGATGCCCAGGGTTTTTGCCAGATCGTTGTAATCGGCAAGCTTGGCCGGTTCGAAGCCGGGGAAGTTGCTGAAGCGGAGAAATTCCTGGGCGTCCTTGTCCTGATTGGACTTGAGCATCGCATCCGTGATGGTACGCCGTACAGATTCCGGCAGATCGCCGCGCACGCCGAAGGTCAGATGCGGCACCCCTTTGCCGGCGTGGATCAGATTCATGTTCTCGCCCTTGTTGGTCCACACGTTGAAGAGTCCCGAGTTGGCAACGCCGATATCGATCAGGTTCATCTGCATGCCCGCCAGAACGCCGTCGACGTCGTTGTAATAGGCGATGCTGCTGAAATACTTCTCCGGTTCCTTTATGCCAAGCGCTTGCAGTTCTGTGAAAGCCAGCTTTGTGATCATGGCATCCTTGCCGGTGAAGCCGATACGCTTTCCCTTCATGTCTTCCGGAAAGGCGATATTGGAGCGGCCGGGCGCCATGAAGGAGACCGACAGCAGCCCCGGAATCTTTGCGACCGGAAGGTAGCCGGCAGACCGGTTCGCATCGAGAACCGCAGACGGTGCCACGAACATCATGTGATAGCGCTTCGCCTTGGCGCGTTGCGCGAAAATGTCGAAATTGCGTGCGCCTTCGACCCTCACCGGGCGCTTGAGTACCCTGGACAGATAGGTGGTGAGACCTTCGTACTCGGTGGCAATCATCTGCGCGCTGTCGCCGTAACTAATAACCCCCAGGATATAGGCGCGTTCCTGGGCAAATGCCGGGCGCCAAGCGAAGAGTGCGAGCAATAGCAGGGCCGCCAGTAGGGTACGCAATTTCATGTGTCTTCCTCCAAATGCACGCCCGCTCTGCGTCGGGCTGAAAAAAAGCGGCACCCCGCACGGGGTGCCGCCTCATTCTGCTTCTCAATCACTATCAAATTAAAGCAGCGCGTCGGCCCAGATGTTCTTGGCCCAGGCCATGGCGTACTTGGATTCCAACTCATTACGCGCATTCGAAAGACCGCCACCGCCCTTGATAGGTGTGAACACACCGTTGCTGAACGCATAGGTCGCAGCGACGTGCACCACCTCCTTGCTGCTGACAAAGCTGTAGCAGTTGTTGGCAATGACCATCGGGTCCGGTGCTGGCTGGCCACTCATCAGGTTCACAATGGCCGCCGCCGCTACCTTGGAGTGCTGCGTCGCCATGTGGCCAGACTTGGGCATGCCGGGTGTGGAGGCAGTGGAATCGCCGAGCACATGAATGTTCTTGTGCGCAGTGGACTCCAGCGTCTTCCAGTCTACGCCGCACCAGCGCCCGCCGACATTGTCCAGGCCGGCTGCGTGCGCGATCAGGCCGGCCTTTTGCGCCGGGACGACGTTGAGTACATTGGCCTTGACCTTGTCGCCGAACTCGAACTCGACTGTCTGGCTGGCGACATCCAGCTTGGTGATGCTGTGGTTGCCACGGTACTCGAGGATGCCCTGGTAGTGGTCGTTCCAGGCGGCCTTGAACAGCTTGCCCTTGGAGGTGACATCGGGGTTGGCATCGAGGACCAGCACCTTCGATTTCGGCTTCTTCGCCTTGAAGTAGTTGGCGATCATCGAGGCGCGCTCGTAGGGTCCCGGCGGGCAACGGTACGGGCCTTTGGGAACGCACAGGGCGTAAACACCGCCGTCCGGCATAGACTCAAGCTGCTTTCTCAAGGCAACGGTCTGCGGGCCAGCCTTCCATGCATGCAGTACCTTGCTTTCAGAGTAAGCCGGCGTATGGCCGGGCACGCTCTCCCAGATGAAGTCGATGCCGGGCGAAACCACCAGGCGGTCGTAGCTGAGGGTGCCGCTCTTGGACAGCGTGACTGTACGCTTGACCGGATCCACACCAATGGCCGTGTCGTGGATGACGCGTACGCCATGCTTCTTCAGGCCGTCATAGCTGGTGGTGATGTCGTTGATGGTTTTGTCGCCGGCAAGCACCAGATTGGATATCGGGCAGGAAACGAAGGCGGGGTTCGGCTCAACCAGCGTAACGTTGATGCCGCCATCCGACCACATGCGAACATACTTGGCGACCGTGGCACCGCCAAAGCCTCCTCCGATGACCACCACATTTCCCGAGCCCTTGGCGCCGCCTGCGCAGCCATAAAGGGAACCCATGGCAACCGTAGCGCCGGCAGCCTTGATGAAATCGCGTCTATTCAGTGTCATTTTCTCTCCCCCTTATTTCTGCGCGGCGAAGTAGTTCGCGATCATTTCGATCTGCTGGTCGGTGTAACCCTTCGACAGCTGATGCATGACGGTCGCGGGCTTGGCGCCGGAGCGGAAGTCCTTGACCTTGCGAATCATTTCGTCCTTCGGCATGCCTGCAAGCGGATCCATGCCGCCGACGCTATGGCCGTTGGTGCCGTGGCAGCTGGCGCAGGCCGAGGCCATATTGCGGCCAAGGACATGCCCATCCGCCAGCGCCACGCTGGAAATGCCCAGCAATGCGACGGCTAACGCGATTTTCGAATGCTTCATCGGCTTCCTCCTTTGATGGTGAGTGATGCTTGGTGAATGCTGTTCCCGCTTCCGCGTACTAATATTTCGCCGGGAAGCTTATTTTGTCCATGCAAATCTAATGGATATTCCCTCATGTAGCAATTAATTTTCTTATTGACCCAATCACGGAACATATTTGAGCCTTATCCTATCGTCCTGATCTTTGACTGCTTTATCTCATGAGCAAGTTGCATGAAGTCCGCATGCCCAAGTATCCGGATTGTTGGGAAACATGCGGATCCTGCGCAAGCGGCGATGTGGTAATTCTCGAGGTTCTGGTCAAGCCCGGCGACCCGATCGGCTTCGATGACGCAATTCTCACATTGGAAACCGGCAAGGTATCACTGGATATCCCCAGCCCGCATGCCGGCCGGGTAATCGATATATGCGTTGCCGAGGGCGATCCCGTGGCGGAGGGCCAGATCTTGTTGACGATTGAGTCCGCCTGAGTGTCCGCTCTCCGTTAAAATTCTCCTTTTCTTCCGTCAGGCACTCCGAGCATGGCTCAATACGTTTTCACCATGAACCGCGTGGGCAAGATCGTCCCGCCCAAGCGCCACATCCTCAAGGATATTTCCCTAAGTTTCTTTCCCGGCGCCAAGATCGGTGTGCTGGGCATGAACGGCTCGGGCAAGTCCACCCTGCTCAAGATCATGGCTGGCGTGGACAAGGACATCGAGGGCGAAGCCACGCCGATGCCGAACCTTTCTATCGGCTACCTGCCGCAGGAGCCGCAGCTTGATCCGGAGCAGAGCGTTCGCCAGGCGGTTGAAGAGGGCCTTGGCGAGGTATTCGAGGCGCAGCAGAAGTTGGATGCCGTTTATGCCGCCTATGCGGAGCCGGATGCCGATTTCGATGCGCTGGCCGCTGAACAGGCGCGCCTGGAGGCGATTATCGCCGCTTCCGACGGCCATACGGCCGAACAGCAACTGGAAGTCGCCGCCGATGCCTTGCGCCTTCCGCCCTGGGAAGCGAAGATAGCCAACCTTTCCGGCGGCGAGAAGCGCCGCGTCGCGCTGTGCCGCCTGCTGCTGTCCAAACCTGACATGCTGCTGCTGGACGAACCGACCAACCACCTCGATGCCGAATCCGTGGACTGGCTGGAGCAGTTTCTCACGCGCTTCCCCGGTACCGTGGTGGCGGTGACCCACGATCGCTACTTCCTCGACAATGCCGCCGAGTGGATTCTCGAACTCGACCGCGGTCAGGGCATCCCCTGGAAAGGCAACTACAGTTCATGGCTGGAGCAGAAAGAGGGGCGGCTCAAGCAGGAGGAGGCGAGCGAGTCTGCTCGTCAGAAGGCCATCAAGAAAGAACTCGAGTGGGTGCGGCAGAACCCGAAGGGGCGGCAGGCGAAGAGCAAGGCGCGACTGGCGCGCTTCGACGAACTGTCGAGCCAGGAATACCAGAAGCGCAACGAGACGCAGGAAATTTTCATCCCCGTGGCCGAGCGCCTCGGCGACAAGGTGATCGAATTCAAGGGCGTTACCAAGGGCTACGGCGAGCGCCTGCTCATCGACAACCTCAGTTTTCAGGTTCCGCCCGGCGCCATCGTCGGCATCATCGGCCCCAACGGCGCCGGCAAATCCACGCTGTTCCGCATGCTCACCGGCAAGGAGCAGACTGATGCCGGGGAGATCGACACCGGCCCGACCGTCAAGCTGGTGTCGGTGGAGCAGTCGCGCGAGGCGCTGCCCAACGACAAGAGCGTGTGGGAGGCCATCTCCGGTGGCGCCGACATTCTCACGGTCGGCAAGTACGAGACGCCCTCGCGTGCCTACATCGGGCGCTTCAACTTCAAGGGCGCCGACCAGCAGAAGATCGTCGGCAATCTTTCCGGCGGCGAGCGCGGCAGGCTGCATCTTGCCAAGACGCTGATCGCCGGCGGCAACGTCCTGCTGCTCGACGAGCCATCGAACGATCTCGACGTGGAAACCCTGCGCGCCCTGGAGGACGCCCTGCTCGAGTTCGCCGGCTGCGTCCTGGTCATCTCCCATGACCGCTGGTTCCTCGACCGCATCGCCACCCATATCCTCGCCTGCGAGGGTGAGTCGCAGTGGACCTTCTTCAACGGCAACTACCATGAGTACGAAGCCGACAAGGTCAAGCGGCTGGGCGAGGAGGGCGCCAAGCCAAAGCGCCTGCGCTACAAGCCGCTGAAAGGCTGACATGCGCATATCGACGATGAAATACGCAGTAGTGCTGATCTGCTGCCTGAGCCTGCCCGCGGTTGCACATGCCGCCAAGGAAGACGGTCTTTCCGCCGTGCGCGACCTGGGCCTGCTCAACGGCCAGGCGCTTGCCTGCGGCAACAAGGAAACTGCCGCCTGGGTGAAAATCCTCATGCTCAACCACGCGCCGAAGACGCGCGAATACGGCGAGGCCTTCGAAGCGGGAACGCAGGAGGCCTTTGCCGCGCATGGCCGCGAGATGCCCTGCGCAGAGCGCACCGCACTGGCCGCCAGGCTCGATGCAGTCACGCAGCGCCTCAAGGCAGCCCTGCCCGTCCCCGGCCAGGTGCCGCAAGGGCACGGTCCGGCGGAAAACGAACCGAATGCCATCGTGCCGCGCTACCTGTTGCAGGATCCGAACGGACGGGCAGTGACGAACGAGGACTTTATCGGACGCTTCCAGTTGATTACATTCGGCTACACGTCCTGTCCGGATGTCTGCCCGACCACCCTGCTGGAGATGAAAGACGTGCTCAAGGCGCTGGGCGAAAAGGCCGTTCAATTGCAGGCGATCTTCATTACTGTCGATCCCGAGCGCGATAGCGGGCAAGTGCTGCGCGAATACACGACGGCATTCGATTCGCGCATCCTCGGCTTGCGCGGTTCCGAGGCGTTGACCCGCCGGGCCGCCAGCGAATTCAGGGTGCGCTACGAGAAGGTGCGCGATCCGGCCGCGCCGCCCGGGAGCTATACCGTGGACCATTCTGCCGGAATGATTCTCCTCGGCCCGGATGGGCGCGCCGTCGTCCGCTTCGCCTATGCGACGCCGGCGAAGCAGCTTGCAGAGCGGATCGAGGCGCTTATGCGGGAAGGCGGCCTGCGTCCGGCACGCTGACCACGGGCGCGTTGGCTAGTCCCCGCCGGCCAACCACCCCTTCAGGCGCGCATACACTTCGGGCCGATCGAGCAGGTCGAGGTGGCCCGTTTCGCGAGCTATCCACTGCCTGTCATCCGGGAAGACAAGATTGCGCTCGCGTTTCGCGTGCCTGCCCAGCGCGCTCGCCAGCGGCACCAGTCCGTCGCCGATCAGCCTGTCCTTGAGGTCGCCCGTCTGCTTGCCGGTGGTGGCGGCAATCGCATAGCACAGCACGTTTTCCGGAAGCGGCAGCGTCTTGTGATGGCTGGCTGATCGCGCGAAGCGGTCTCGGCCGTGCCAGTCCTCGTCGAGCAGGTAGCCGTGGCGCAGGTCCGTGATGCCGGCGCTGCGGATCTTGCCCAGGCGGGACAACGGCGCGGTGTAGGGGCTGAGACCCAGCGTGATATCGATCCAGTTGCCGCCGCGCTCCATGGGCGCGCCGTGGTGCGGCGTACCGAGGAATACCAATTTGCCCAGCTGCCGCGGCCAGGCATGGCCTGCCGCCGTGCCGTAGTGCCAGGCGCTGCGCGTCAGTCAGACCACCCATGCTGTGGCCCAGGATGGCCAATTCCGTGACAGGAACCGGCCAGGCGCCAAGCAGAGCCTCGAGCTGATCAGCGAACTCGCGCCCGTTGGTGGAGATGTGGCGGCCGCTGTTGTAGTGCAGGTATACGGGCGTGTAGCCGAGGTCTCGCGCCAGTGCAGCGCCGTGGTCGTGCCCCTGCCGTTTCCACTGCAGGTCATTCATGCACAGGCCGTGCGCCAGAACCAGCAGCTTGCCGCCGGCGTTCTGGATGGCGGTGGCAAGCGCATTCTTTTCCAGTATTAGCGCGTGTCCGTTGCGGCGCAGGCTCATGCGTATGGCCAGCGGGTTACCGCTGGCTTCGAGGTAGTCGCCCAGGACGCCGTTGAGCGCCGCCAGCACTGCTTCGCGCTCGGGCGAGGACTTCTTTTCGCCGAAGAGCGGCACCAGCCGCCCCAGCACGGCATCGAGTCCACCGCCCACCAGGCGCGTTACACCGCGGATGCTGCTGTAAACGAATCCGGTAATGCCGCGCGTGCGGCCTGCCGGCGGCTTGCCGAGCGGCGCCGGCGTGCTGGCGATGTTGTGATGCATCGCCTCGACCAGGTCGGTCAGACCCGCCACGGCATCGATCGTCATCCGGCTGAAGCCGTGCAGGTCGGTGGCGTGGAGGTGGGAGGGTTTCGGCATGGATTCGATCCGTTCTGCAGGGCAGGCGGAACCTAGAGTGCAGACGTTACATTCTATTGCATTTGCTTACAGCACCTGCTGTTGCGTGCGACTAGCATGGCGGTGCAGAACTTGATCAATGGAAGGAGCTTCTGATGAAAGACAGGATACGCATCGCGTTGGCCGCAGCCTTCGGCGTGTTGGCAGTGGCCGCTGCGACGGGTGCGCTTGCGCACGATCGCGGCAGGCACGATGGTCACCGCGGTCATGGCTGGGGGCATCACAAGCAGGTCCACCACTCCCATCGTAATTACGTGATGGTACGCGAGCGGGTGGTCGTCCATGCCCCACCGCCGGTCATTTACGAACGACGGGCCTATTACGGCTCGCCGGCCATCGTCATCGGTGTCAATCTCCCGCCGCTGGTGATTCCGGTGCGCTGAAACGGGGCTTTGGCCCAGCGCAGTCGGGTCACGCCATGGCTTCAATATATGCGGCTTCTGCAATCCGGCGCCAAGTGTGTATGATTTCCTGGCCGCCCACGAATGGATTGTTGCCATGGCCGATTGTTCCGACCCCACATCCGCCGCCGCCCGTCAGGGCATCGGCATTCCGCGCCAGAACGCCTTCGATCCCGTCGCCTTCGAGCAAGCGGTAAGCGACCTGCTAGCCGCTTGCGGCATCGCGCCGGACATGAAGCACATGGGCCGCACGGCGGAGCGTGTGCGCACGCTATGGCAGAAGCGCCTGCTCGGTGGCTACGACCTGGATCCGGCCGAAGCGCTGGGCGAGGGCTTTGAGGATTCCCGCCGCGACATGGTGGTGGTGCGTGGCATTGCGGTGCATGGCGTGTGTCCGCATCATCTGGTGCCATTCCGTGGCGTGGCCCATGTCGCCTACCTGCCGGGCGGGCGCCTGCACGGCTTTGGACGCATTGCCCGCATGGTAGATGCGATCGGCCACCGCTTCACGTATCAGGAGTGGATGACGCGCGACATCGCTGAGGCGTTAGTGGTGCACGGCAAGGCCGCTGGCGGTGCCTGCGTCGTCGAAGCGGAGCAGTTGTGCCTCTTGCTGGGCGAGGACCGCCGCGGCGACGAGCGCGTGGTGACGCAAGCCTTTACCGGGGTATTCGAGTCATCGGATCAGCTTCGCTCGGAATTCCTCCGCTCAATTGGCGGGAGAATGCCTTGAGCGGGTTCGAGCGCAAGGTGGTACAGGTTGGCGAGCATCAGCATGTCGTCGCCCGGTTCTTCGCGCCGGAGGGCGAACCCAAAGGTGCCGTGCTGGTTGTGCCGGCCATGGGCGTCACACAGGCCTACTACACGCCCTTTGCCCATTGGCTGGCCTTGCAGGGCTTCCTAGTGGCGACTTTCGACTACCGCGGTATCGGCCAATCGCGTCATGGCAGCTTGCGCAAGGTGTCGACTGACATTCTCGACTGGGCACGGCTAGATTGCGCGGCGATGATCGACGCCGTATCCGCGCAGGTTCCGGACAAACCGCTGCACTGGCTCGGGCACAGCTTGGGCGGGCAGATACTGCCCTTCGTGCCGAACCGCGAGTGCGTCTCGCGCGTGATCACGGTCGCCACGGGCAGCGGCTACTGGCGCGAGAACACTGTGTCTCTGCGCCGGACTTCCTGGTGGCTGTGGTTTGTCGTGGCGCCGCTTTCCGTCCGGCTGTTCGGCTATTTTCCCGGCAAGCGGATGCGCAAGGTAGGCGACCTGCCGCGCGGGGTGATGGAGCAGTGGCGGCGCTGGTGCCTGGATCCGGAATACGCTGTCGGCGTCGAAGGAGAGGCGGCGCGTGCGTTGTATGCCGCCGTGGAGACGCCGATCGTCTCGCTTTCTTTCACCGACGACGAATTCATGTCGCTGCGCAACACAGAGTCGATCCACGGCCAGTACGCCAATGCGCGCCGCACCATGAAGCGCATCGCGCCGAAGGAGATCGGCGAGAAGCGCATCGGACACTTCGGTTTTTTCAAGCCGAAATTCGAGCACTCACTCTGGTGCGAGTACTTGCTGCCCGCACTCGTCGGCTAGAGCTTCTGGTGCGTGCCGTCGCACAGCGGCTTGTTTGCCGTGTGCTTGCAGCCGCAGAACCACACTTTTTCCGAGTTTTCCGCCTTGTACTCCACCGGCGTAAAGTCCGTGCCCTTGTGCGAGCCGTCGCAGAAGGGCTGGCTTTTGCTTCTGCCGCAGGCACACCAATAATATTTTTTGCCAGCCTCCACATCGACGGCATAGGGGGCTTTCTGGGGGATGTCGGGTTCACTCATGTCGGTTCTCCGCTTTGATGGGGGTATCAGGAAGTTCATTTGACATTGAATAATTCCCGACTAATAATGTCAAGTATTAAAATACAAATGACCCCAACCCCAACAGAGAGAAACCATCATGATTGTCATCAACGGCAAAGAGATCGAAACCGACGCGGAAGGCTACCTAGCCCAGCTTGACGACTGGTCTGAGGACATCGCCAGCCATCTGGCGCAGCAGGACAGTCTCCAACTCACGGAAGACCACTGGAAGCTGCTCAACTGGATCCGAGGCTACTACCAGGAGAATGGCACGGCGCCGAATTTGCGCATGATGCAGAAACTGCTCAAAGATGAACTGGGCGAGGAATGGGCGGACAAGCGGCGCCTGTTCGATCTCTTTCCCTACGGCCCGGCCAAGCAGGGCGCGCGCTACGCCGGCATGCCGAAGCCGACCGGCTGCGTCTGACTATCAGTGCAATCCGGCCTGCCCGCCAGCGGGTGGTGCCGCGCTGCTCAGTTCCTGATCGAGGTCCCAATCGCTATGGGCAACCGCCTTCTGCAGCATCGACAGTGTGCCGTGGATGCCGCGCACGTCGATCACGAAGTTGAGGGTGCGCTCGTTGTTGAGCGCCAGCGACACGGACGCATTCTCTCCTTGTAACTCAACATTGCAGTCAGATGCCAGCACGGCGTCGGTGCCGAATGGAAATCCTGCGGCACGCTCCTCGAAGCGTTCGCCGAAATCGACGCTTGCCGTGCGCGCTTCGCGCTGAAATTCCTGGATGGCGCGGGCACCAGGTGCGATATGCCCGCTCTCGGGATTCTCCAGGCCGAGCAACCTGCGTTCGGCGCCGCCCAGTTCACGGACCAGCTTACGCACGATGCGACGCGTCATCCAGATGCGGAATTCTTCCTTGTCGGTGGTGTTGAGCCGCAGCAGGATGCGATCCTCAGCCGCCATGAAGGTGACGTTGAGTTGCTTGATGTGGTTGCCCATCGTCAAATTCTAGCGAATCCCCTGCTGTACCGCCGGTTCGATGTGCACCGTACGCTCACCGTCGGTCAGCCAGGCCTGGCCGTCCTGGACGGTGCATTGCAGGCTCATGCTGCGGCTGACCAGCGCGGCGCAGTCTTGTGTGGATGCCGGCGGCAGGTTCATCACGGTGAGGTTGCGCAGCCGCTCCAACTTGTCGCGATTCGTGTTCCACCAGAGCTCGGCGCCGCGCCCGCCGTAACTCAGCACTACGACGCGATTCGCCCTGCCGCAGGCCCTGCGGATGTCGCGCTCATCGGGCAGGCCGACTTCGATCCACAGTTCAATGGCGCCGGTGAGGTCTTTGCGCCAGAGCGCAGGTTCATCGTCGGCCGACAGGCCGCGACCGAATTCCAGCCGTTCTTCTGCGAAGAGGGCGAAGGCGAGCAAGCGCACCATCATGCGCTCGTCCGTTTCGGATGGATGTCGCGCGAGCGTGAGGACATGGTTCTGGTAGTAGTTGCGGTCCATGTCCGCGATCTGCAGGTCCGCCTTGAAGATGGTTGCCTTGAGGGCCATGGTTACTGGATCCAGCGAATGAGGAACGGCAGAAACAGCGGCACCAGCAAAGCCGTCATCAGGGCGTTCAGCCCCATCGCCAGGCCCGAGAAGGCGCCGGCCTGCTCGCTCACCTGGAATGCGCGGGCGGTGCCGATGCCGTGCGATGCAACGCCGATGGCAAAGCCGCGCACGGCATGGTCGGTGATGCCGAGCGCCTGATAGACGTATTTCGCCGAGACGGCGCCGAGGATGCCGGTGGCGATGACGAGCACTGCGGTCAGCGAGGGCAGGCCGCCGATGCGCTCGGCGATGCCCATGGCGATCGGCGTGGTGACGGATTTCGGCGCCAGGGAGAGCAGCGAGGCCTCGCTCGCGCCGAGCAGCTTGCCGATGAGGACGGCGCTGAGCATGGCTGTGACCGAACCGATCGCCAGTGCCGCCAGTAGCGGCACCGCCATGGCGCGCAGGCGCTGCAACTGGGCGTAGAGCGGAATCGCCAGCGCCACGGTGGCCGGGCCGAGCAGGAAGTGCACGAATTGCGCACCGTCGAAATAGGTCGGGTAGGGCGTGCCGGTGAGATGGAGAAGCAGCACCAGCGCAGCCACGGCGAGCAGCACCGGGTTGGCGAGCGGATGGAAATCGGCGCGCTTGTAGAGCCAGAAGGCGCCCTGGTAGGCGAGCAGCGTGACGGTGAGCCCCAGCAGCGGTGAGGCCGACAGGTAGACCCAGATGTCGGCGAACGGTGTGGGCGCGGGAATCTGCATGGCGCCTAGCTATCCTGTGCATCCCTGCGCCGCATCAGGGCGCGCAGGACGAGCGCGGTGACGGCGATGGTAATGACCGTGCTGCCGACGAGCGAAGCCGCCAGTGGCAGCCACTCGTCGCCGACGCGGCGGAAATGCAGCATGATGCCGACGCCGGCCGGCACGAACAGCAGCGACAGATGCTGCAACAGGCCCTGCGCGGTGTCGCGCAACCCGTCGGACGGCCCGCCGCGCAGCGCCAGCGCGGCGAATAGCAGCGCCATGCCGATCACCGGCCCCGGAATCGGCAGCGCGAACAACTGGGCGAGGACTTCGCCGATCAGCTGAAATACGAGCAGCAGGGTGATGGCGCCGAGCATGGCGGTGTCTCCAGGAAATACGGCGGCACTCGGCCGCCGTGTTGCAGGGACTGACTTTCAGGTTCCCGCCACGATACTACGCGTTTTCCGCATTGCTTCGTGACGGGAGTCGTTTGCTACTCCATCGCCTCGTACAGCGGCAGGGTGAGGAACTCCGGGTAGTCCGGCGACAGGCTCATCTTCTCGAAAATGCCGGCGGCCTGGTCGTAGGTTTCCGTCTTCTCGCCGGCGGCGCTGACGGTGGCCTTGACCTTGACGAGTTCCTCAACGATGAAGCCCTTCACCATTTCCGCGGTGACCTTGCGGCCGTCGTCGAGTTTGCCTTTCGGGCTCACTACCCACTGCCAGATCTGCGAGCGCGAGATCTCGGCGGTGGCGGCGTCTTCCATCAGGTTGTGAATGGGGACGCAGCCGTTGCCGGCGAGCCAGGAGCCGAGGTAGTGGATGCCGACGTTGACGTTGTTGCGTACGCCGACTTCCGTAATGGGCTGCTCGGGCTGGAAGTCGAGCCAGTCCTTCGGACCGTAGGTGTCGGTGCGCTGCTTGTCCCACTGATTGGGGCGGTCGCCGAGCACCTTGACGAACTCTTCCATGGCGATGGAGACGAGGCCGGGGTGGGCCACCCAGCCGCCGTCGTAGCCATCGTTGGCGTCGCGTGTCTTGTCGTGGCGGATAGCGGCCATCGCCTTATCGTTGGCGACCGGATCATTCTTGATCGGGATCAGCGCGCTCATGCCGCCGATGGCCGGCGCGCCGCGCTTGTGGCAGGCTTTCACCAGCGCAAGGGCGTAGCTGCGCATGAAGGGCACTTCCATAGTGATGGCGCCGCGATTGGCCAGGCAGAAATCCTGGTTTTTCTTGAACTTCTTTATGCAGGAGAAGATGTAGTCCCAGCGCCCGGCGTTGAGGCCGGCGGAATGCTCGCGCAGTTCGTAGAGGATTTCTTCCAGCTCGAAGGTGGCGAGGACGGTCTCGACCAGCACGGTGGCCTTGATGGTGCCGCGCGGCATGCCGATCTCGTCCTGCGCCATGCAGAAGATGTCGTTCCACAGGCGCGCCTCGAGGTGCGATTCCATCTTCGGCAGGTAGTAGAAGGGGCCGGCGCTCCCGTTACTCTGGGCCACCTGCTCCTTGGCATTGTGGAAGAACACCAGGCCGAAATCGAAGATGCCGCCGGAGACGCGCTCGCCGTCGACCAACATGTGCTTCTCGTCGAGGTGCCAGCCGCGCGGGCGGATCTGCATCACGGCGATCTTGTCGTTGAGCTTGTAGACCTTGCCGGCTTCGTTGGTGAAAGTCAGCTTCCGGCGCACGGCGTCGTAAAGGTTGACCTGGCCCTGCACCTGGTTGAACCAGTTCGGGCTGTTGGAATCCTCGAAGTCGGTCATGTAGGAATCGGCGCCGGAGTTGAAGGCGTTGATGATCATCTTCGCCTCCACCGGTCCGGTGATCTCGACGCGGCGGCATTCCAGCGCTTTGGGCAGCGGCGCCACCTTCCAGTCGCCTTCGCGGATGTGCTTCGTCTCCGGCAGGAAGTCCGGCATCTCGCCGGCGTCGATGCGCGCCTGGCGCTCGACGCGCTTGGCGAGCAGTTCCTTGCGGCGCGCCGTGAAGGCGCGGTGCAGTTTGGCAACGAAGGCGAGTGCTTCGGGCGTGAGGATTTCATCGAAGCGGGGATGGATCGGCGCGTTGATCTGCACGCCGGCGGGTAGCTTGAGGCTCATGTTAACTCCTTGATTGAATTTTTGATGAATGCGACCACATCGGTCAGCAGCCGGCCCTGGGCGGTGGGTGTCACGCCGAGTACTTCGAGGGGCTGGCCACTGCGATTGATCCAGAAAGTCGTGTAGCCGAACCAGGTGGCGCCGAGGGCGTCCCAGCAGTTCGACGACACGAAGAGAATCTCCCTCGTGGGGAGCTTGAAGGCATCCGGTCCGAGCTGATAGGCCTCGGGCGCGGTCTTGTATTTCTTCACAGACTCGACCGATAGCAGGTGGTCGAAGAGGCCGCCCATGCCGGCGCTTTTGACGGCGATGTCGAGCATCTCGGTCGTGCCGTTGGAAAGGATGGCCAGCGGCAGGCCCAGCGACTTGAGGTCCTTCAGGACGCTTAAGTTTTCGGGAAAGGCGGAGAGGCAGGCGTACTGGCTCATCAGGCGCTTGCGGCCGTCCTCCGTCAGGTCGAGCCCCAGCTTGCGCGCGGAAAAAACCAGTGCGTCCTGCGTCAGCTCCCAGAAGGGGATGTAGCGATCCGACAGGGTGCGGACGCGCGTGTAGGCGATCTGCGTGTCGCGCCACTGCGCTGCCAGCTCGGCCCCCTTGCCAGGGAAGAGCTGCTCGGCGAGGGCGCCGACGGAGTACACGTCAAACAGTGTGCCGTAGGCGTCGAAGGCGATGGCGCGTATGGGCGTTGTCATTGCGTGTGCTCCAGCCAGGGGGTGAGCCATCCGAGTCCGGCTTCAGTGGCGGCGGCGGGCTTGTATTCGCAGCCGATCCATCCTTTATAGCCGATGCGGTCGAGGTGCGCGAAGAGAAAGGCGTAGTCGATCTCGCCCGTGCCCGGTTCGTGGCGCCCGGGATTGTCGGCGACCTGGATGTGCGCGATCTTGTCGAGATGCGTGGCGAGGGTGTTGGCCAGGTCGCCCTCCATGCGCTGCATGTGATAGACGTCGTACTGCAGGTGGAGATTGTCCGCTTTTCCGTCAATTGCGACGTCGGCGATGATGTCCAGCGCCTGCTGCGTGCCGTTGAGGAAGAATCCGGGGATGTCTTTCGTGTTGATCGGCTCGACGAGGAGTTTCAGACCGTTCGCCTTGAGCTTCGTAGCGGCAAAACGCAGGTTATCGACAAGGACGCGCCGGGCCTCCTGCTCTCTCACGCCCGCAGGCCGGATGCCGGCCAGGCAATTGAGTTGCGGCGCGCCCAACGTCGCAGCGTAGGTGAGTGCCGTATCCACACCCTTGCGGAATTCCTCGATGCGCTCGGGGAGGCAGGCGATGCCGCGTTCGCCCGCGGCCCAATCGCCGGCGGGCAGGTTGTGCAGTACGAGTTGGAGCTTGTAGCGCCTCAATGCCTGCTGCAATTGTTCCGCCGGCACCTCGTAGGGAAACTGGATTTCCACCGCCGTGAATCCGGCGCGCGTAGCCCGCTCGAATCGTTCGAGCAGGGGCGCCTCAGTGAACAGCATCGACAGGTTGGCGGCAAAACGTAGCATGGGATCACGATACCCCGGTTTGTTTGTTAATAAAATAGCGATAAAATCAAAGCATTGTTGCCTTATTTACAAAAGTGACATGGGTAGGCTGAAACAGATCGAAACTTTTGTCGCTGTGGCCACCCGGGGCAGTCTGACGGCTGCCGCCGACGCCGAGGGCGTCGCACCGGGTGTGGTGAGCAGGCGGCTGAATGCCTTGGAATCCCGCCTTGGCGTGAAGCTGCTGCTGCGCACGACGCGCCGCGTGACGCTGACCTTCGAGGGCAGTGCCTATCTGGAAGACTGCCAGCGCATCATGCGCGAACTGGGCGACGCGGAGGCTTCGGTGACTCTGGGGGGCGTCAAGGCGCGGGGCCATCTGCGCGTATCCGCCCCGGCCGGCTTCGGCCGCAAGCATGTCGCGCCCCTGATCATGCAGTTCCTCGATGCCAACCCCGAAGTTACATTGAACCTCGATCTTTCCGATCGCCTGGTCAACCTGGTGAACGAGGGCATCGATTGCGCCATCCGCATCGGCGAGTTGTCTGACTCCAGCCTGGTCAGCATCAGGCTGGCCGAGAATCGGCGCGCCGTGGTCGCCAGCCCTGACTATCTGGTGCGTCACGGCACGCCACGCACGCTGGCCGACCTCTCGCGCCACAACTGTCTCTCGCTCGGCCAGCAGCGCGGGTGGATGTTTCGCGGGAAGGACGAAATTGTCAGCATCAAGGTCTCCGGACTGATCGAATGCAACGACGGGGCGGTGCTCCACGAATGGGCGCTGGCGGGACGCGGGCTTGCGTGGCGTTCGATGTGGGAAGTCGGCGAGGATTTGCGGCGAGGTGCGCTGGTTTCCGTACTGGATGAATTCGCCGCGCCGCCGACCGGGATCTTCGCGGTGTTTCCGCAGCGCAAGTATCTGCCGCTGCGCGTGCGCCTGCTCATCGATCACTTGAAGCATACCTACGGCAACGCAGCCTACTGGGACGAGGCGCACTGATATTATCAACGCCAGTACGGCAGTTAGACGAGCGTCGGCCCGGCCGACCTCATCGCCGGCCTCAGCCAGGAGAAGCTCCTATGAATCGCGTCACAGTCATCGGCACCGGTTTCGCCGCGCTCTCGGCGGCGCGCAAGCTGCGCCAACTCGACCGTCAGGTCGAGATCACCGTCATCGGGCCCAGGCCTGAACTGATCTTTCTACCCAGCCTGATCTGGTTGCCCTCCGGCAAGCGCAAGGCGGCGGACCTTCGCGTCCCGCTGCAGAACTTCTTCAGCCGCAACGCGATCCGCTTCCATGCCGGCGAGGCCACCGGCCTGGAGAACGGCGGGAGAAGAGTGCTGACTTCCTCCGGGCCAAGTGGACAACGACGGCCTGGTCATCGCCTGCGGCGGACGCTTCATCAAGAAGCTGCCGGGCATCGAGCACGCCATTACCCCCTGCGAGGGCATTGCCGCGGTGGAGCGCCTGCGCGATGCGGTCAAAGCGATGGACAGCGGCACCGTCGCGCTTGGCTTTGCCGGCAACCCCAACGAACCCTCGGCCATGCGTGGCGGGCCGATCTTCGAATTCCTTTTCGGCCTCGACACGCAGTTGCGCCGCGAGGGACGGCGCGACCGGATCGGGCTGAAGTTCTTCAATCCCATGCAGAACCCCGGCAACCGCCTCGGCGAGAAAGCCGTGCAGCGCCTGCTCGGCGAGATGACACGGCGTGATATCGCCACCCATCTGGGCCACAAGCTGGTGGGCTTCGAGAAGGACAAGGTGAAGACGGAAGGCAGCGAATTTGCCGCCGACCTCATTGTCTTCATGCCCGGCCTGACCGGTAATGCCTGGTTCGACGCCACCGACCTGCCACGCTCGCCGGGCGGGCTCATCAAGGCCGACGCGCAGTGCCGCGTCGAAGGGCGCGAGCGCGTGTACGTGGCGGGCGATGCCGGCAGCTTCCCCGGCCCGGACTGGATGCCCAAGCAGGCGCACATGGCCGATCTGCAGGCGGAAGCGGCGGCGGAAAATCTGCTGGCCGAGCTGAAAGGCGGCAAGGCAAACAAGACCTTCAAGGTCGAGTTGCTCTGCGTCGTGGACAGTCTCGAAGCCGGCATGCTCGTGAAGCGCACGCCGGAGGGCGGTTTCGCGCTGCCGCCACTCGGCCTGATGCACAGCGCCAAGTCCTTCTTCGAATCCTGGTACCTGCGCCGCTATCGCTGAGACGCAGCCTTTCGAGGCGCGTGCGCCTGCTTCGCCAGGCCGAACAGGAAAAACAGGACGACGACGTCGATCATGGAGTGGTAGCCATAATCAAAAACATCGCGTGAGCGTTCAGGTTTTGCGCGTGGCGATGAGGCTCGCGATGATGCTTGCTGAAATCAGCACCGTGACGATGGTCAGCGAGGCCGCCACCGGCATGTGATACCAGGGCGCGATCAGCATCTTGGCCCCGATGAAGGCGAGCACCATGGCCAGCCCGTACTTCAGCAAGTGGAAGCGGTCTGCCACGTCGGCCAGCAGGAAGTACAGCGCCCGCAAGCCCATGATGGCGAAGATGTTGGAGGTGAACACGATGAAGGGATCGGTCGTGATGGCGAAAATGGCAGGAATGGAGTCCACGGCGAACACCAGATCGGAGGCTTCGATCAGGATCAGCACCAGAAACAGCGGCGTGAAGTAGCGCACCCCGTCCTTCGTCACGGTGAAGGCCTCGCCATGATGACCTTCCGCAATGCGCAGGTGCTTGCGCGCGAACTTGAGCAGGGGGTTCTTCTCCAGGTCGGGTTGCTTCTCCGCCATGACCAGCATGCGCATGCCGGTGATCACCAGGAAAAACCCGAAGACATAAAGTATCCATGAGAATTCCCGCACCAGCCAGGCGCCGGCCAGGATCATGATGGCGCGCATGACGATGGCGCCCAGCACGCCGTAAATGAGCACGCGACGCTGAAATTCGGCGGCGACATGGAAGGACGAAAAGATCAGCAGGAAGATGAACACGTTGTCTACCGACAACGATTTCTCGATCAGGTACCCGGTGAGGAATTCCAGCGCCTTGCGGTCGGCGATCTCCTTGCCCACCGTATCATGCAGATGCCACCACAGGCCGGCGTTGAACAGCAGCGCCAGACTGACCCAGACCAGCGACCAGGCAGCCGCCTCCCTGATGCCCACCTTGTGCGCCTTCCTGCCGCCAAACACGAAAAGGTCAAGCGCCAGCATGACCAGCACGAAGGCGATGAAAGCGGCCCACATCCAGGGCTCGCCGATGCTGACGGCGGAATTCATGTCATCGCAGGGCTAGCGCCATGCGCATTACTGCGCTGCCTTGAGCGCGGCGATGCGCTCCGCGAGCGGCGGGTGGGTCATGAACAGGCGCTTGAGGCCGCCCGCGCCGCCGCCGGCAATGCCGAAAGCCGCCATCTTGTCCGGCAGGGGCTGCGGATGCTGCGCGCTGAGCCGCTCCAGCGCGGCGATCATGGCGCCGCGTCCGGCGAGGCGCGCACCGCCCCGATCGGCGCGGAACTCGCGCTGGCGTGAAAACCACATGACGATGATCGAGGCGAGGATGCCTAGGATCAACTCGGCGATGATCATCGTGACGAAGAAGGCGGGGCCATGGCCGCGCTCGGTCTTGAATACGACCTTGTCCACAAGGTGGCCAATGACGCGCGACAGGAACATGACGAAAGTGTTGACCACGCCCTGGATCAGCGCGAGCGTGACCATGTCGCCGTTGGCGGCATGGGCCACTTCGTGTCCCAGTACAGCCTCGGCCTCTTCTCGCGTCATCTGCCGCAACAGGCCGGTCGAGACGGCGATGAGGGAGCTGTTCTTGCTCATGCCGGTGGCGAAGGCGTTGACGTCGGGTGAATCGAAAATGCCGACTTCGGGCATTTTGATGCCGGATTGCGCGGCGTACCTGCGGACTGTTTCCACCAGCCAGAATTCGGTCGAGTTCGACGGCGTCTCGATGACTTGCACGCCCATCGCTCTTTTTGCGGTCCATTTCGAGATGGCGAGTGAGATGAACGAGCCGCCAAAGCCCATCACAGCTGTAAAGATCAGCAGTGATGTCAGGTTGAGGCCCTGTTCATTGAGGTAAGGCTCCACGCCCAGCAGGCGCATTGTGACGGACAGCACCAGCACGATGGCCAGGTTGGTGCCGAGGAAGAGCAGGGTTCGTTTCATGACACATTTCTCCTAGACAATGAGCCCATCGGCAGCGCTCGTGAAAGCATGTTCAGCAGATGCCTATCGCGGTGCGGGCAGCCATGGCTGTTTCCCTCACTTTTTCGGAATCCTCGCCGAGCACGGTGAAATGCCCCATCTTGCGTCCTGGCCGGGCGTGATGCTTGCCGTAAAGATGCAACTTGAGGTTGGAAACCGATTGCAGCTTGTGCCAATCCGGCTCCTGGGCGTGGCCTGCCCCGCCGGGATACCAGAGGTCGCCGAGGAGATTGACCATCATCGCGGCGGAATGGTGCCCGGCATTGCCCAGGGGCAGACCGCACAGCGTCCGTACCTGCTGCTCGTACTGGTTCGTGATGCATGCATCCAGCGTGTAGTGGCCGGAATTATGGGGCCGGGGAGCCAATTCATTCACAAGAAGTTCGCCATCGACGACAAAGAACTCGACAGCCAGGATGCCGACATAATTCATCCCGGCGGCGATGCCATGCGCGATTTCCCGGGCCTTGTCCGCGAGGCGTCCTGGAATGCCTCCGGGCCGGTATGAACGAATGATCGAGAATGCCCTGCCGATGATGGTTGAATGCCATGGGAAAACATTCGACGTTGCCGTTTTCGTCACCGCGCCAGCACCAGGGACACTTCGCATTCTAGGGGCATTTCCCGCTCCAGAACACAGCACTCGCCACCGAATTGCCGGAAGGCGGAGAGCGCTTCGCCCTTTCCCTTGACCCGTGCCTGGCCCTTGCCGTCGTATCCGAAGCGAGCCACTTTAAGAATTCCGGGGAGGAGATCGGAGGGGGCTGCTCATTGCGTCTTCTTCGCTGAAGATGCTTGCGTGGGGGACATGCGGAAAGCCGCGCGACTTGAGGAAAGCCTTTTCCTCGCTGCGGTTCTGGCAGATTGCGACGGCTTCCGGACTCGGGCGAACCGGGACGTGCCGGGCCAGATAGAACAGTACCTGTGCCGGTACGCTTTCGAATTCCGTGGTCACCGCCGCACAGCGACTGGCAAGGTGGTCAAGTGCCGCCTGGTCGTCGTAGGGTGCTGCGACATGCTCGTCCGCGATGCGCCCGGCGACACAGTCATGGTCTGGGTCGAGAACGATGACGCGGTATCCCAGTTCATGTGCGGCGCTGACGAAATAACGGCCAAGTTGCCCGCCACCGAGCAGACCGAGCGTGGCTGGGGGAAGAATCATTGCGGTTTCTGGAGGCGCATCGCCACCACCTTGTCGGCCTGGCTTTGGCGAAAACCATGGAGCTTGTCGGCCAATGGGCCGTCACCATCACGGTCGGCTGCGAGCATGGCGACGGCAAACAGGGCGGCGTTGGCGGCGCCGGCTTCGCCGATGGCGAATGTCGCGACGGGGATGCCCTTTGGGCATCTGTACGATGGACAAGCAGGGAATCCATGCCTTTCAGGTGTTTCGAGGGAACGGGTACGCCGAGCACCGGCACCGGGGTAATCGCAGCCAGCATGCCAGGCAGGTGGGCAGCGCCACCCGCGCCGGCGATGATGGCTCTGAGGCCCCGCTTGCGCGCACTCGATGCGTAGTCGAACAGCAGGGCGGGCGTGCGGTGGGCCGACACGACACGCGCTTCGTAGGACACGCCAAACTCGTCAAGTACTTTGGCAGCGGCCTGCATCACGGGCCAGTCGGAATCCGAGCCCATAACGATGCCAATCGCGGGCAACGCCCCGTCCGTTTCGCTCAAAAGGGACATGAGGAATCCGCGCTCAGTCGTTGCCGTTGGCGAAGCCCAGCAGGTGCAGCAGGCTGGTGAAGAGGTTGAAGATCGAGACGAAGAGCGTCACCGTGGCCATGATGTAGTTGGTCTCGCCGCCGTGGAGGATATTGCTGGTCTCGTAGAGAATCAGTCCGGACATGAGCAGGACGAACATCGCGGAGACGGCCAGGGACAGGCCGGGCAGTTCGAAGAAAATCGCGCCGAGGCCGGCAAGAAAGGCCACCAGGATCCCCACCATCAGGAACCCGCCCATGAAACTGAAGTTCCTGCGGCTGGCGAGCGCGTAGCCCGACAGGCCGAGAAAGATCGCTCCGGTGGCGCCCATTGCCGTCATGACGGTCTGCGCCCCGTTGGGCAGCCCGAGATAGGCATTGAGGACCGGACCCAGTGTGTAGCCCATGAAGCCGGTCAGTGCAAACACGAATAGGAGTCCCAATCCGCTGTCGCGGAACTTCGAAGTCAGGTAGAGCAGTCCGAAATAGCCTGCGAGGGTCAGGATCAGGCCTGGATGGGGCAACTTGAGGGCCATCGAGGCCCCTGCGGCGAGCGCGCTGAAAACCAGCGTCATGGACAGCAACAGATAAGTGTTGCGGATCACCTTGTTGCTGGCGAGGATCGTGGCGATAGTCTGGTCGGCATTCGCTGCCGGGATAGCGTTGGACAGGTTGCGCGTGTTCATGGTCATTCTCCTTTCAGATTATGGGATTCGGGCAGGCTCGCGTGATCATGGCTCGGAGGGAACGCTGATTCATACACCTCCGTTTCAGTGAAGTTGGCCTGACGCGATATGCAGCGCCCCACACTCCGCCCGGCGCGGTTGGCGGCGCGGTCGATGGCGGCGTACAAATCGGTTTCCACGTCGTCGATCACCACATCGGGACGGCCTTTCAGCATGACCCTGACGCGGCAGCGCTTGTCCCGGCCGCCGCGCGGGCCATTGACATCGCCCAGATGCAACGCGACCCAACGCACGTGCTCATCCGCACGGGTCAGAGCATAGCGAAGGCGACGAGCGGCGTATTCGCGGATCGCCTCGGTGAGCGGGAATCCGTTCGTGCGAATGTCGATTCTCATGGCAGGCACATCTTTCCGGGTTGTGAATAGGACAATCCTAGTCGCGGATGGATGTCTTGAAAATTCGAATATAATTCAACTTAAATTCGAATAATACGAACATACGCCAATCGATGAGCGGACTGAACTACAAACATTTGCGCTACTTCTGGACGGTAGCCAAGGCCGGCGGGATCGCGCGTGCGTGCGAACGCCTGCACCTGACCCCGCAAACCATCAGCGGACAGCTGGGCGTCTTCGAGGAGGCGCTCGGCCACAAGCTGTTTGCGCGCACTGGCCGCCGCCTCGAACTCACCGAGGCAGGTCGCATGGTGCTCAGCTATGCCGAAGAGATATTCACAGTCGGCGAGGAACTCGAGGACGCATTGCGCCATCAAGGCGGCGGCATGCCTCTGCAGTTCAAGGTGGGCGTCGCCGATTCGGTGCCCAAGTCCGTCGCCTACCGTCTCCTTGAGCCGGCCGTTTCCCTTCCCGAGCCGCTCAGGATCGTATGCCGTGAGGGCAAACTCGCCAGCCTCATGGCGGACCTGGCGATCCACCGGCTTGACTTAGTCATCTCGGACGGACCCATGCCTGCGGGCATGAGTATCCGGGGATTCAATCATCTGCTGGGCGAAAGCGGGCTCACTTTCTTTGCTGCGCCCGCTCTGGCGCGCCGGCACAAAGAGAAGTTTCCTGGCTGCCTTGACGGGGCACCCATCCTGCTGCCCGGGGAGGAGGCGGCCGTTCGGCCTGGATTGATGAACTGGCTCGAGGACATCGCCGTGCGCCCGATAATTGTCGGCGAGTTCGACGACGGCGCATTGATGAAGGCCTTCGGGAAGGCAGGGATAGGCATCTTTGCAGCCCCGTCGGCAATCGCCGGCGAGGTGCGGCAGCAGTACGAGGTGGTGCCGATTGGCAGCACCGATGCTGTGACCGAGCGGTTTTATGCGATTTCGGTGGAGCGCCGGCTGACCCATCCGGCAGTGGTGGCCATCAGTTCGACGGCACGCAAGGAACTGTTCGCGCGGAAGCGCAAAGGCTGAAGCGGGTTGGCGTCGTGGTAATGGGAGCCCGTGTCGAAGATCGGCGGTTCATGGTCAAAGAAGTGCCTTAGCCGCTCGCGGTCATCTTCCTGATAGTCGTTGTGCCTTGTACCGGCGCCTTTGTCGGAGCGGGACGCTCGATGGGTACTTCCGCCAGGCGCCTGCTGATATGGGCTAACGCTTCCTCGACCTGATCGATCAGGATCAGGCACAGCTCTCCAGGTTGAATGCGTGCCAGGGCCGTGTCGATGGCAAGGAATTCGCCGCTGATCTCCTCGATGGCAGTGGTGCGCTTGGCCTGCTTCAGGCCTTCGCGCAATAGGGCAAGCACTTCGCCGTCGGCGCGCCCACGCTGGCATTGGTCCTGGTATAGGATGACTTCATCGAAGGCGTCGCCGAGTATTTCTGTCTGGCGCCGAATATCCTCGTCGCGCCGGTCGCCGGCACCGCTGATCACGATCATGCGCCGTTCGGAAGGCATGGCCTCGACGGCGCGGACCAATGCCAGGATAGCGTCCGGATTGTGGCCGTAGTCCGCGATGAGCGTGCCACCACGGTAATTGAACACATTGAAGCGCCCCGGCGCCGTATCGGCATCGCTAGAGAAAGTTTGCAGGGCGTCGCGAATGGCGCGCCAGTTGAGGCCGAGCGCCCAGCCGGCGGCGACGGATGCCATGGCATTTTCAACCTGGAAACCGATGGTGCCCTTGCGCGTCAGTGGTGCCTCCTCCAGCGGAATGCGCTGGACGACAGTATTTCCTTCAGCGGCAACGACGGCATTGCCTTCGACATAAACGACGCGGTGACCTTTTGCCTTGTGCGTAGCCAGCACCGGGTGATGCCGGTCGGCAGTGAAGAAGGTGACTGCGCCAGGGCAGTTGTCGGCCATTCTCACGACATGGGGGTCGGCTGCATTGAGGATCGCCATGCCGTCCGGCGCGACGTTCTGCACAATGATGCGCTTGACAACGGCCAGGTCCTCCACCGTGGTGATGTAGTTAAGACCAAGATGGTCGCCAACACCGATGTTGGTGACGACGGCAACCTTGCAGCGGTCGAAGGCAAGTCCTTCGCGCAGCATGCCGCCGCGGGCGGTTTCCAGCACGGCAGCGTCCACATCCGGATGCATCAGCACGCTGCGTGCGCTCTTCGGACCGCTGCAATCGCCGGTGTCGATGCGCCGTTCGCCGATATAGACACCATCGGTGCAGGTCATGCCGGTACACAAACCGTCGTTGCCGAGCATGTGCGCGATCAGGCGTACCGTAGTCGTCTTGCCGTTGGTTCCGGTCACGGCCACCACCGGGATGCGGCCGTCCTCTCCCTCCGGGAACATGTCAGCGATGACGGCTTCACCGACCGCCCGACCCTTGCCGAAGGAGGGGGCCAGGTGCATGCGCAGTCCCGGCGCAGCGTTAACCTCGACGATACCGCCTCCCTGTTCTTCAAGCGGCTTCTGCACGGTCTCGCAGACGACATCGACGCCGCAGATGTCCAGGCCGATCATCTGCGCCGCCGCCACCACGCGGGCGGCGACCTCAGGGTGCACTTCCTCGGTAACATCAGTGGCAGTGCCCCCGGTGGACAGGTTGGCATTGTTGCGCAGTATGACGCGGGTGCCGGGTGCAGGAATCGAGTCAGCCGTGAAGCCTTGCACGGCGAGGCGGGCATGGGCGATCTCGTCGAAACGGATTTTGGTAAGCGAGGTGGCGTGGCCTTCCCCGCGGCGCGGATCGCTGTTGACCTGATTGACCAGCTCGTGAACGGTATGCACGCCGTCACCGAGCACGTGGGGCGGTTCACGCCGTGCGGCGGCGACCAGCTGGTGGCCCACCACCAGCATGCGGAAGTCGTGACCTGGCACGAAACGTTCGACCAGGACCTCTTCGCTGATCTCGCGTGCAGCCTTGTAGGCGATCATGAGGTGTTCGCGTGACACGATATTGACCGTGACGCCCTTGCCCTGATTGCCGTCCTGCGGCTTTACGACCACCGCAGAGCCGATTTCCTGCATGGCGGACCAGGCATCCTCGGCGTCGACGACCGGGCGGCCTTGCGGCACCGGTACGCCGGCCGCTTCGAGCAGCCGCTTGGTCAGGTCCTTGTCCTGCGCGATAGATTCGGCGATGGCGCTGGTGCGATCCATTTCAGCCGCCTGGATGCGGCGACCCTTGCTGCCCCAGCCAAAATGTACAAGGCTGCCTTCCGTCAGGCGTCGGAAGGGAATGCCGCGGGCGATTGCGGCATGGACGATGGCACCTGTGCTCGGCCCCAGGCGCAAGTCTTCGTCGAGTTCGCGCAGGCGGGACAGTGCCATGGCAAGGTCGAAGGGCTCATCGGCGCGGGCAGCTTCACAAAGCTGTTCCGCCAGTTCGAGCGCAAGTCGACCGACGGCCTCCTCTGTGTACTCGATGACGACCTGGAAGATGCAGTGTTCGATGGTTTGCGTCACCCGGGTGAAGGCGACCGGACAGCCAGCCTGCGCCTGCAGGCCAAGGGCGGCATAGGCCAATGCGTGGGCCAGCGAGATTTCGCCCTCCTGGCCGACGGTACGCATCGGCCCGATGTTAGGGAAACGGGCGCGAAGCCGGTCCTCGAATCCGGAGAGTTTGCTGATGCAACATTCGTATTCATCGCATCGCACGACGGCCTCGATGGCGGTGTGGCGGCTCCACAAGTTGGGGCCGCGCAGAGCGCGGGTACGGGTGATTTCCATAAATTCGGATTCCGGTTATTGGTTGGCGACCTTGCGCTCGCGTATGCGTGACGGCTTCTTGCCGTGCTGATCGCGCACAAAAGTCTCGATGCCGACGCGTATCAACTCGATAGGAATGCCCAGGGCCGCAGCAGCGCCTATGCCGGCCAGGAGGGTTTCGAACCACTCGGCCTGGTTCTCGCCGTTACCTGCCGTGGAACGGGGCAATTCTGCCAGCAGGGCTTCGACGCTGCCCGATGCGAGCATGACGCGATTGTCACGCAGGAAAAGGGCGCGGCCGCCCTTGGCCCTGTGCGCGACTATGGCAGGCAGTTCCTGGCCAAGACCGTAGAAAACCACTTCGCCATCGCACAGGTCAGCCATGCGTGCGACGATCGGGTCCGCCGCATTGAGTACTGCGGTGCCCTCTGGCAGGACGATGTCGACCTGCGTTCGCAGCACATGGAACAGCTGCTCGGCATCGCGAATGTCATGGTCGGCGAGGGTCTCCGCGCCTGTGGTATCAGTGACGATCCCAACCAGGCAACGGTCATAGGCAATGCCTTCGCCGAGTATCATGGCCGCGTTGTTCTCGAATACGGCGACTTCGACCGAGCGATTGATGAGCAGGCGCTGGCCGGCTGCCCAAGTTGCGCAGTTCTTCTTCTCGACAGGGCGCTTGTCGAGGAACAGGCCATCCTGGCAGGCTAGGCCGACATGTTTGCCGGAGAGCTGAAGCAGCCAGGAAACAAGGTTGGCGACCATTGTTGTGCCGCGGTTGCCCGCTATGCCGACGATGGGCATGCGTCCGCTATCGCCGGGCGGGAACAAGTTGTCGACAATGGCCTGTCCGACAGGACGCGGCTTGCCGCGGGCGGGCTTGAGATGCATGAGCAGACCGGGGCCGGCATTTACTTCGACGATGGCTCCGCGCTGTGATTCAAGAGGACGCGATATATCCCCGGCCACGATGTCGACTCCTGCGATATCCAGCCCGATGACGCGAGCGGCCAGGGTGGCAACCTCCGCTACCTCGGGGTGGACTTCATCGGTGACGTCGTCGGCAAGATAGCCCGTGAGGGCGATCAATACTTTCTTGCCGGCGGGCGGGATCGACTCGGGAGTGAATCCCTGCCGTTGCAGCGTCAGCACAACTTCTGGAGCCTTGTCGAGTTGCAGCGGCTCGAGCGGGAAGGATTCGTCCTCGCCGCAGCGCGGATCGGAATTGATTTGGCTGTCGATGAGCTGAACGATGTTTGAGCGGCCGTCGCCGACAACACTGGTGGTTTCCCCCCTTGCAGCGGCGACAAGCTTGCCGCCCACAACCAGCATGCGGTGCTCGATGCCTGGAATATAGCGCTCGACCAGCACTTCGCTCCCCTCGGCGAGGGCAACATGATAGGCGGCCTCGACTTGCTCCCGCAGAGTCAGCTCCAAGGACACGCCGCGTGCATGATTCGCGTCCGTCGGCTTGACCGCCACTGGCAGGCCGATCTCCTCGGCGGCTTCCCAGGCGTCTTCCGGGCTGCTGACGACCCGGCCTTCGGGTACCGGCAGGCCGCAGGCAGAGAGCAGGCTCTTGGTCAGGTCCTTGTCGCGCGAGATGCTCTCCGCGATGGCAGAGGTGGAATCGGATTCCGCAGTCCAGATGCGGCGCTGGCGGATGCCGTAGCCAAGCTGCACCAGATTGCCCTCGTTCAGGCGAATCGAAGGTATGCCGCGTTCGGTAGCGGCATCGACGATGCTGGTCGTGCTTGGGCCGAGGCAGATCCGGTCGGCCAGGGCGCGCAGCCTCTCGACCGTGCCGGGCACGTCGAAAGACGCGTCATTGATGGCTGCCATGAGGAGATCGCGCGCGGCGAAAAGGCAATCGCGGGTCACCTGCTCCTGGCGTGAGCGGACGACCACTTTGTAGATGCAGCGTTGCGAGGTCTGGCGTGCCTTGCCGAAGCCTGTGCGCTGTCCCGCAAGATTCTGCAGTTCCAGGGTGACATGCTCAAGTATGTGCGCGGCCCAGGTGCCTTCGCGCAGGCGTTGCAGAAACCCGCCCCTTTCGCCCACGCTGCAGCGATGCTCGATCAGAGAGGGGAGCCAGGCGGAAAGCCTTTCGTAGAGGCCGGGGATCTTGTTGGAGGGGGCATCTTCGAGGTCGCCGATGTCGACCCAAGCCTCGATGATCGGGCGGTAGGTCCAGATGTTCGGGCCGCGAAGCGGGGTAATGCGCAGGAATTCGATGTCTTTGTGTTTCATATAACCCTGCCGCAGGGTTGCTTGTCCCGGCAGGGATTGTGTCTCGGTTGCGTTCATTAACGAGGCTTGGCGAAATAGGTTTACCTGGATTGAAAAAAGCCTGTATCCGAATCGGGCGGCTGGGGCGTTTGTCCAGCTATACTTGCCCGCGCTGGCGTTGCTTCGAAGCAAGTCTATTAATGCAGAACATCCATCATCAAAACAATGACATATGAGCAGACCTGTGATTCCGGGATGACTCGCACCGAGGAGTCTTGGATGCAGGAAGCGGCCCCCCTGCTGGCAGACGGTGAAGGCATACAGGCTGGTCTATCGATTGATCTTGATGCCGATTTGCGCTTTGCCGGTGGCTGGCTGGTAGTCACAAACAGGCGTTTTCTGGCCAAGTCGGCGGATGCCGACGGGTTGCGGGAATGGGCCTACCGGCCCGGATTGCAATTGGACCATCATGATCACGCAGGGGTCGGCAGCCTGGACCTCCATGATGAATCGACGCGGTTGGACGGCTGGCGCTTCACCATCGGCCACAACCCTGCCGCACTGCGCCTGGCGGAAGCCTTCGAACAGCACCGCGACAGTTGCCTCAGCGGCCGCCCCGTGGCGCTTGCAGACGAAGACGTTTGTCCAAAGTGCGGTGCGCCACTCGAGACAGGCGATGAGGAGTGCCCGCGCTGCACCCGGGAGGTCCATGCGCCGCCGTCAACTCGGACACTGTTGCGACTGGGCCGCTTTGCGTGGCCGTATCGCTGGCCTCTGTTCTGGGGCTTCGCCCTTACGTTGGCTTCTACTGCTGCGGCGATGGTGCCGCCGTACCTAACCATGCCGCTGATGGATGACGTGCTGATCCCCTATCAGAACGGCAAGCCGATCGATACCGATCTTGTCCTGCTGCTTCTCAGCGGTTTGCTGGGAGCCGCCCTGCTGGCTTGGGCGCTGGGCTGGGCAAAGACCTACATCCTTTCTCTGGTGGCGGAGCACATCGGTTCGGATCTGCGCACCACCACTTTCGAACATCTCATGCAGCTTTCGCTCGAGTACTATGGCGGCAAGCGAACGGGAGACCTGATGGCACGGATCGGCTCGGAATCCGACCGCATTTGCCAGTTCCTGTCGATCCATGTCCTCGATTTCGCCACCGATGTGATGATGATCACGATGACATCGATCATCCTGTTTTACATCAACCCATGGCTGGCGCTTGTGACCCTGGTGCCGCTGCCGTTCATTGCCTGGATGATCCAGTTGGTGCGCGACCGGCTGCGCACGGGTTTCGAGAAGGCGGATCGCATCTGGTCGGAGGTCTCGAATGTCCTGGCCGACACCATTCCAGGAATCCGTGTCGTCAAGGCCTTTGCCCAGGAAGGCCGCGAGGCCCAGCGTTTTCGCGCCGCCAATGCCATCAATCTGAAGATCAATGACCGCGTGAACAGGATCTGGTCGGTGTTCTCGCCGACAATCACCCTGCTGACCGAAATCGGACTGTTGGTAGTGTGGGCCTTCGGCATCTGGCAGGTGTCGCGCGACCAGATCACCGTCGGCGTGCTGACCGCCTTCCTTGCCTACATTTCGCGCTTCTACACACGGCTGGATTCGATGAGCCGGATCGTGTCCACCACACAACGGGCTGCTGCCGGCACCAAGCGCCTGTTTGACATCCTCGATCATGTTTCCAGCGTGCCCGAGCCGGTTAATCCCGTGCGTTTGCCCAAGGTTGAAGGGCGAATCGAAATCCGCGACGTGGCTTTCCGCTACGGCAGCCGTTCGGTCCTGCGTGGCGTTAGTCTGGCGATCGAACCAGGCGAGATGCTCGGCCTGGTCGGACACAGCGGATCGGGCAAGACAACGCTGGTGAATCTTATATGCCGTTTTTACGATGTGACGGAGGGCGCCATCCGCCTTGACGGCGCTGATATACGCTCGCTGGCAGTGGCTGATTACCGCGGCAACATTGGCCTGGTACTGCAGGAGCCCTTTCTTTTTTTCGGCACGGTGGCCGACAACATCGCCTACGGCAAGCCGGGCGCAACGCGGCAGGAAATCATCGCCGCCGCCCGGGCGGCGCATGCCCATGAATTCATCCTGCGCCTGCCGCAGGGTTATGACTCGCTGGTCGGCGAGCGGGGTCAGGGGCTTTCGGGCGGCGAACGGCAGCGCATTTCCATCGCGCGCGCGCTGCTGATTGATCCGCGCATCCTCATCATGGACGAGGCGACTTCTTCGGTGGATACCGAAACGGAGAAGGAGATCCAGAAAGCGCTCGACAACCTGGTGCGCGGCCGTACCACCATCGCCATCGCACACCGCCTGTCCACGCTGCGCAAGGCCGACCGACTGGTGGTGATGGATCGCGGCCAGATTGTCGAGGTGGGCAACCACGAGAAACTGATGGCGTGCGAAGGCGCCTACTACCGCCTCTATCAGGCGCAGGCGCGCAATGTCGACGTTGACCTGGATGAGGCGGGCGGGGATGCCCCGCGTGTTGAGCACAAGGCGAAGGGCCAGTAATGGAAGCAATCCATTTTCAGCTGACGCGCAACGCTTTCGGCCAACTGGTGCTGGTTGCAGAGGACGGCAGTATTCATGAGGGCGTTGTGCCGGTTCGCGCCTTTCCCATTGCCGCGCCCGGCGAGGGAATCGCCCTTGTCAGTGCGGACGGCCACGAGGCCGGATGGATCCGGCGTCTCGAGGACCTGCCCGAGGCGGTGCGCCAGCTGGTTGAGGAGGAACTCGGCCAGCGCGAGTTCATGCCGGAGATCAGCCGGCTCCGGGCGGTGTCCAGCTATGCCACGCCCAGCACCTGGACTGTCGACACCGACCGCGGCGAAACGCGTTTCGTGCTATGGGGCGAAGAGTTCATCCGCCGCCTCGGCAAGACCGGTCTGCTGATCGAGGATAGCCGCGGCATCCATTTTCTCGTGCGCGACATCAACACGCTCGACCCGGCCAGCCGCAAGCTGCTCGACAGATTTCTGTAGGAGCGGATGCATCAAGCGGGCAGCGGTACCCTCGCCACGCACCCGCAATCGCCCCTGTGTGGCCACTAGGGAATGCGTCGCCGTGTCGTGGGGACTGACTTTCCCGAACGGTGGCAATTGCAGTCCCTTGAACGTTGTTCTGTCCCAGCGCCGCATGCTGTAGTGCCATCAATGCCTTACGTGGGTGCGCAGGCGGAATGGAAATCACTGCACGCCACGGCTTCGGACTGATTCGGCGCGCTCTCGCCTGATCTGCGGCTTCAGTTGCAGCTGGCCTTGCATGCGGCCGGGTCGGCAGAACAGTTGCCTTCACCCGTGACTTTGCATTCGGCTTTCGTGCGATGGGTGAATGAAATCCCTTCAGGATAGTCACAGATCAGCTGTGTCAGCTTGCCTTTCTTAACGACGCGGATCGTGGATGGCTTCAATGGCTTCAGCATTTCTGGCGGCAGATCGCAGGAGAGATAGGCCTGGAAGGCGCCATCGGCCGTTTCCCACAATGCGATATTTTTCAGCTTGCGGTAGTTATCGTAGCTGGTGCAGGTGTCCGTATCCTTGCCGTATAAGCGTGCATTGTCGCTGCAATAGCCTGTGAAGGTGTATCTAAGTTCATCTTCCGATGGGCAGGTGGCGACCTGCACGGTGGCGGAGAGGTCTGGGCAGGCAAGCGTGTCGGCAAAGGCGGGGAACGCCACAGCCAGCGCAAGGGCAAGTGCGAATGCATGTGCTTTCATCGTGCGTCCTTTTGGTGATACCGCGATAGTACACATGAAAAAAGCCACTCCCGTGGGAGTGGCTTTTCCGAAGCAGGTCGCGCTCAGTGGCTTGCGGCCTTCTTGTCGAAGAACTGCTCATCCTCTGTTGAGCCCTTGAGGGCGGCGGTGGAGGCATCGCGTTCGATCGTCGTGGTGACGGCATCGAAATAACCGGTGCCGACTTCGCGCTGGTGCTTGACGGCGGTGAAGCCTTTCTCGGCGGCAGCAAATTCGGCTTCCTGGAGCTCGACGAAGGCGCTCATCTGGTTGCGGGCGTAGCCGTGGGCCAGGTTGAACATCGAGTAGTTGAGGCTGTGGAAACCGGCCAGGGTGATGAACTGGAACTTGTAGCCCATGGCCCCCAGCTCCTTCTGGAATTTGGCGATCGTGACGTCGTCCAGGTTCTTCTTCCAGTTGAAGGAAGGCGAGCAGTTGTAGGCGAGCAGCTTGCCGGGGAACTGCTTGTGGATCGCCTCGGCGAATTTCCTCGCGAACTCGAGATCCGGCTTGCCGGTCTCGCACCACACCAGATCGGCGTAGGGTGCATAGGCGAGGCCGCGCGAGATGGCCTGGTCGATTCCCGGCTTGGTCTTGTAGAAGCCCTCGACGGTGCGTTCACCGGTGCAGAACGGGGTGTCATTGGCATCCACGTCGGAGGTCAGCAGATCGGCAGCCTCGGCGTCGGTGCGGGCAATGACCAGGGTCGGAACGCCCATGACGTCGGCGGCGAGACGCGCGGCAACCAGTTTGGCGACGGCCTCGCGCGAGGGCACGAGCACCTTGCCGCCCATGTGGCCGCACTTCTTGACGGAGGCGAGCTGGTCTTCCCAATGCACGCCGGCGGCGCCGGATTCAATCATGGCCTTCATCAGTTCGAAGGCGTTGAGCACGCCACCGAAACCGGCTTCGGCGTCGGCAACGATCGGGGCGTAATAGTCGAGGTAGCCTTCATCGCCGGGGCGCTTGCCTTCGGACCACTGGATCTGGTCGCAACGCTGGAAGGTGTTGTTGATGCGCTTGACCACCAGTGGCACCGAGTTGGCGGGATAAAGCGACTGGTCGGGGTACATCTCGCCGGCGATATTGGCGTCGCCTGCCACCTGCCAGCCGGAAAGATAGATGGCCTTGAGGCCGGCCTTGACCTGCTGCATCGCCTGGTTGCCGGTAAGCGCGCCTAGGGCATTGACGAAGGGTTCGTTGTTCACCAAGGTTCACAACTTCTCCGCGCCGCGGCGGGCCAGGGTATATTCGATTTGCAGTGAGCCGCGCAGGCGAATAACGTCTTCAGCTGTGTAGCCGCGCTTGATGTTCTTCCAGCGTGGGTTCTCGGCCCATTCTTTTTTCAGCTTGGCAACTTCGAGTTCGTTGTTCATCGCAATCCTTTTCTATTCGTCAATGCTTTGATGTTTGAGTGATGTCTTGTCCAGCCGGTTTCCAGTCTGGAGGCTAGTCAGGCCTCATTGCTCGCGCCTTGCGGCTACGAGGCTTCGCAACTATTCGGGGTGGCCAGAGGTCTTCCGGCGTATCCGTCTAGCGAGATGGGATTGATATCCCGTCGCAACGAACACGGATCAGTCGGTTTGCCGGGCCGCGTTCATCAGATGTCAAGTATAGAGGGGTTTTTGCGAAGCAACAACTGAAAAACAAGTCTTATATATAATTAATTAATCACAATAAAACAACATGAAGCAGAGTATTTACCGCATTACAAAATGCAATTCAAGGAATGAAAAGTGAGACATGCTGCTATGCAGCATTTGATGTATTCCGCAATCCGGAATCAGCGCTGCATGGATAGCTTGTCGGTTGAGACCAAGACGCCATCTTCGTCCGCATATAAGTAGTGGCTAGGGACAAATGAAACGCCGCCGAAAGTAACGTTGATGTCGGACTCACCTACGTTCCTTTTAATGCTTTTCAGTGGATGGGTGTCCAGCGCCAGAACGCCGATATCCATTTCGCCAATTGCATGCGAATCGCGGATACAGCCATAGACAACGATGCCGGCCCAGCCGTTAGCTGCGCCGAGTTGCGCCAGTTGATCACCCACCAGGGCACAGCGCAAGCTTCCACCTCCATCGATGACCAGCACGCGGCCGTTGCCGGGTGACTCGAGAGTCTTGCGAACCAGAGAGTTGTCTTCGTACAGCTTGAGCGTGGCTACGAGGCCATGGAAGACGGTGCGTCCGCCATAGGAATTCAGCATCGGTTCGAGTATGCGCACTTTCCCGGCGCGCACCTGGTCCTCGTATTGGTCACAGAGATCGGCAGTCAGGTAATCCATTTGAGGCTCCAAAAAAGAAACGGCGGCAACCAGCCGCCGCTGAGAATAGATGTGCAGGAATCAGGCAACCGGCTCGGTCACCTCGTCAAATAGCAGCTTCACTTTTCTACCATCGTCCAGGTCGATAGTTACGCGGCCGCCATTGGACAGTCGACCGAACAGCAACTCGTCGGCAAGTGCAGCGCGGATGGTGTCCTGGATCAGGCGGGCCATGGGGCGCGCTCCCATGAGTGGATCGAAGCCCGTTTCTGACAGCCATTCCTTGAGTTTGTCTGTAAATATGGCTTCGACCTTCTTCTCATGCAATTGAGCTTCCAGTTGCATGAGGAATTTGTCCACAACGCGCAGGATGACCTCAAGATCGAGCGTACCGAAGGAAATGATGGCGTCGAGCCGGTTGCGGAACTCAGGCGAGAACATGCGTTTGATATCCGCCATCTCGTCACCCGCTACGCGCGAATTCGAAAACCCGATATTGCCTTTTTGGAGCATTTCGGCGCCTGCGTTGGTGGTCATGACGATGACGACGTTGCGGAAATCCGTCTGGCGTCCGTTGTTGTCGGTCAGCGTGCCGTGATCCATCACTTGCAGTAGTATGTTGAAGATGTCCGGGTGGGCCTTCTCGATCTCGTCCAGCAGCAGCACGGTATGCGGTTTCTTTGTGATGGCCTCGGTGAGTTGTCCGCCTTGGTCGAAGCCGACATAACCCGGAGGCGCACCTATCAAGCGTGATACGGCGTGCCGCTCCATGTATTCGGACATGTCGAAGCGAACCAGTTCTATGCCCATGCAGTAGGCAAGTTGGCGGGCGACTTCTGTCTTGCCGACGCCGGTCGGGCCGGAGAAGAGGAAACTGCCAATCGGCTTCGTCGGATTTCCCAAGCCAGAGCGCGACATCTTGATTGCCTTGGCCAACGCCTCGATGGCCTTGTCCTGCCCGAAAACCACAGTCTTCAAGTCGCGATCGAGATTTTTCAGGGCAGCCCGGTCGTCTGACGAAATGTGCTGCGAGGGGACGCGGGCAATCTTGGCGACAATCTCCTCGATCTCCGTCTTTCCGATGACTTTCTTCTGCTTTGATTTCGGCAGGATACGCTGGGCTGCGCCGGCCTCGTCGATGACGTCAATGGCCTTGTCTGGCAAATGACGATCGCCAATGTAGCGGGCTGAGAGTTCAGCAGCGCTGGATATGGCCTGCGCCGAATATTTCACGCTGTGATGCTGCTCGAAACGCGTTTTCAGGCCCTTGAGGATCGAAACGGTCTCCTCGACGGAGGGCTCATTGACGTCGATCTTCTGGAAGCGTCTCGACAGGGCGTGATCCTTCTCGAAGACGCCACGGTACTCGGTGTAGGTTGTCGCACCGATACATTTCATCTGGCCGGATGCGAGTGCCGGCTTGAGAAGATTGGAAGCATCCAGCGTGCCGCCCGAGGCAGCGCCGGCACCAATCAGGGTGTGTATCTCGTCAATAAAAAGAATTGCGTTGTGGTTGTCTACCAGTTGCTTGAGCACCGCTTTGAGGCGTTGCTCGAAATCACCCCGATACTTGGTTCCGGCCAAAAGGGCGCCCATATCGAGAGCATATATCTGGGCGTGGGACAGAATTTCCGGTACGCGTCCCTCGACGATGCGCCGCGCCAAACCTTCGGCGATGGCAGTCTTGCCGACGCCGGCCTCACCGACCAGCAATGGGTTGTTCTTGCGGCGACGGCACAATGTTTGAATGACGCGCTCGAGTTCCTTGTCGCGTCCGATGAGCGGATCAATCTTGCCCATCAGAGCCTGTGCATTGAGGTTTTGAGTATAGTTTTCAAGCGCGCCGCCAGCCTGCTGCCCCTCCTGTTCCGGTTCCTGCTGTTCGCCTTCAATTCGCGGACCGTTTTGGGCAGGTGTCTTGGTTATGCCGTGCGATATGAAATTCACCACGTCAAGGCGGGTAATTCCCTGGCGCTGGAGGAAATAGACGGCATGCGAGTCCTTCTCGCCAAAGATGGCGACCAAGACATTTGCCCCTGTAACCTCCTTCTTGCCGGAAGATTGCACGTGCAGGATTGCGCGTTGAATGACACGCTGAAAGCCCAGCGTTGGCTGGGTGTCGATTTCGTCACTGCCGGCGACGGTAGGCGTGTGCTCAGCGATGAAGGCGATGAGTTCCTTGCGCAGTTCCTCGACGTTGGCGGCACAGGCGCGTAAAACCTCTGCAGCCGAAGGGTTGTCGAGCAACGCCAACAGGAGGTGCTCAACGGTGATGAACTCGTGGCGCTTTTGCCTTGCCTCGACAAAAGCCATGTGCAAACTGACTTCCAATTCCTGCGCAATCATCTCAACATTCCTCCATCACGCACGCCAGCGGATGCTGGTGCTCACGGGCATAGCCGGTTACCAGTTCAACCTTGGTGGCGGCGACATCCCGCGGAAAGACGCCACAGACGCCAACGCCTTCCCTATGTACTTTGAGCATAATCCGCATTGCTTGTTCGCGGCTCATGCTAAAAAAAGTCTGCAGCACGACGACTACGAAGTCCATGGGTGTGTAATCGTCATTTAACAGCAAAACCTTGAACAGCGGCGGCGGTTTCGTCTTGGTCCGCTCCGCTTCGAGCACGGATTCGCTCTGCTTGCGCGTAGCCATGATCCAATTCTAATCAGAAAAAGCCAATCTGCAACACAATGAGGGCTTCGACTTCGGGTAGGAGATGCCAGGATGCAGGGCGACAACTGGACTGGTTAGTTAAAGGGTGTATCAGGGTGTACCCAAAAAGTCACTTTTGCTGTCATGCAACATGAAAAAACCCGGGAAAACTCTTGACGCACTGTATTTAATTGGCGTAAAAAACATGCGTGTTTGTCACAAAGTCCATTCAATACCGCTGGTTGGCCGTTGCGTTCTTCGTTCTTTAGAATGAATCCCGCCTCTCATCCGTGGTTGCCGAGTACTTTCAAACAAACATACGGGCACTTCACCCGGTCGGGATGATTAACAAGAGGAAAGAGTTTTTATGGCAACTGGTACAGTTAAATGGTTCAACGACTCCAAGGGTTATGGATTCATTACGCCGGATGACGGCAGCGAGGATCTGTTCGCCCACTTCTCGGCGATCCAGATGGGCGGCTTCAAGACCCTCAAGGAGGGGCAGAAAGTCTCCTTTGAGGTAACGCAAGGACCGAAGGGCAAGCAAGCTTCTAACATTCAAGCCGCCTAAGACGGCTGGGCCGGTGGCGGAGGGTGACCCGCATCGACTTTGTTTCTGAACATTGACAGCTCGTCCCTTTCGGGGATGTGGCCTTTCTCTTATTTAGCCAATTAAAAACGCCGGCAGATGCCGGCATTTTTATTGACATTGCCATGATCAGCCGGTATCTCGTCCCCAGCCGGATTGTTCGACGAGACGGAAAAGATCCGCCTCGGTAACAATGCCGAGCGGATGCCCGTTTTCCATTACCACAATGCGGCGTATGCCGTTGTTCATCATTTGCCGTGCGACTTGCAGAAGAGGCGTGTCGCGTGCACAGGTGATAAGGTAGCGATTGGCGATTTCGTCGACTGTCATACCGCCTGGTCGGCGGTTGGGCACGATGATTTTCCGCAGCACATCACGCTTGGTCATGATGCCCCATTCGCCATCCGCGTTCGGCTCGACGAGGATGGCATTCAGCCCGTGTTCGCACATGACGTGCATGGCTGAATCAACTGCTTCCATGCCGTTCACCATCTGGAAAGGCGACATGATGCCGCCTACGCTGTGCTCCGCATTCATCGTGCTCACGCCCTACATCTTGGCGATCATGGCGTTGCCGAAGCCGGAACAGGAGACTTCCTTTGCGCCCTCCATCAGGCGCGCGAAATCGTAGGTTACTGTCTTGTCGGCGATTGCGTCTTCCATCGAGCGGATAATGAGGTCGGCCGCTTCTTTCCAGCCCATGTGGCGCAGCATCATTTCGGCCGAGAGGATCAACGAACCGGGGTTCACGTAGTCCTTGCCTGCGTACTTAGGGGCAGTACCATGGGTGGCCTCGAAACAGGCGTACTGGTCGGAGATGTTGGCGCCGGGCGCGATGCCGATCCCGCCGACTTGGGCCGCCAGGGCGTCGGAGATGTAGTCACCGTTCAGGTTCAGCGTGGCGATCACGTCGTACTCTGCCGGGCGCAGCAGGATCTGCTGCAGGAAGGCGTCGGCGATCATGTCCTTGATTACGATATCGCGACCTGTCTTGGGATTCTTCAGAGTGCACCACGGACCGCCGTCAAGCAGCTTGGCGCCGAACTCCTTCTGCGCCACCTCGTAACCCCAGTCGCGGAAGGCGCCCTCGGTAAACTTCTGGATGTTGCCCTTGTGTACGAGCGTCATCGACTTGCGGTCGTTGTCGATGGCGTACTGGATGGCGGCGCGCACCAGACGCGAAGTTCCCTCGCGCGAAACCGGCTTGATGCCGATGCCGGAGGTGTTCGGGAAGCGGATCTTCTTGACGCCCATCTCCTCCTGTAGGAACTTGATCACCTTTCTGCAGTTGTCGGTCTCGGCCTGCCATTCGATGCCGGCATAGATGTCTTCCGTATTCTCGCGGTAGATAACCATGTTGACCTTGCTCGGATCCTTGAGCGGACTGGGCACACCTTTAAAGTAGCGCACCGGGCGCACGCACTGATAGAGATCGAGTTCTTGGCGCAGGGCGACATTGAGTGATCGGATGCCGCCACCAACCGGGGTAGTCATCGGACCCTTGATGGAAACCGAATAATCCTTGAGCAGGCTCAGTGTCTCTTCCGACAGCCAGACGTCGCCACCGTACTTCTGCGTCGATTTCTCGCCAGCATACACTTCCATCCAGTGGATTTTCTTCTTGCCCCCGTAGGCCTTGGCTACCGCAGCGTTGACCACCTTGATCATTACCGGCGTGATGTCCACACCAATACCATCGCCCTCGATGAAGGGGATAATCGGATTGTCCGGCACCGGCTGGCCGGGGATGATTTTCTTGCCTTCCTTTGGAATCTTGATAAGAGAACTCGTGCCCATTGCAACTCCATCAGTAGTGGTGAGATGAACAAATCAGACAACATGGCCACCCCGGCACTGGCGATGCCTTTTGGGACGCGGAACCGACCCAAAATCCAAGTCGCGGTGTGATTGCCATTCTGTTAGCCGAAATGGTGCAGCGGGGCCATTTCCATTCGCTGATACACTTGAAACCGCAGCCCTGCATATAAAATAATATTATCCGCCTTTCCGTTTCTTTGTGCCAGTTGCGCGCCTTCATTGCTATCGGCTTTGCTTTCCCGCTATCCTTCGCAGTGCAACATATTTGATTTATAGGTAAAAAATGGATATCCCGTCCGGAGAAAACCCTGTTGCCCAAGCGATTGCCCAGAGCTTGGTTGAGGGTTTCGACAAGCATTACCGGCTATTCAGGGAATGCAGCGCCCAGGCCAAGAAGCGGTTCGAGACCAGCGACTGGCTTGCAGCACAGCGCGCCGTGCGAGAGCGCATCGCCTTTTACGATGAACGCGTCAATGAAACTGTCGGGCTTCTGCAGGACAAGTTCCACGCGGACAAGATCGATACCAACACTTGGCAACTCGCCAAGCTCCTATACATCGGGCTGCTCATCAACCATAAGCAGCCCGAACTTGCGGAAACATTCTTTAATTCCGTTTTCTGCAAAATCATGCACCGCACGTACTTTCACAACGATTTCATTTTCGTTCGCCCTGGCGTCTCGACGGATTTCATCGAGTCAGACCCGCCGGCCTATCGGAGCTATTACCCGAACAAGAGGGGATTGCACCAGGTCATTCGCGACATCCTGAGCGATTTTGATTGGCAATGCCCTTTCGAAAACATGGAGCGGGATGTGGATCGAACCATCCGCGCCGTTGTGCTGCAGTTGGGTGGAAAATTGGTCGCCGCAGAGGCCAATTTTCAACTGCAGGTGCTTCATTCGGCCTTCTACCGCAACAAGGCCGCTTACATAGTTGGCAAGGCCATCAACGGGGATTATGAATACCCCTTTGTCGTGCCTGTCCTGCATGATCAGCATGGGCAACTTTACATCGATGCCATCCTGCTCGATCCTGCGCAGATCCGCACACTCTTCAGCCTTAGCCGTGCCTACTTCATGGCCGACATTGAGGTGCCATCCACTTACGTCAAGTTTCTGTCCAGTTTGATGCCACACAAGCCGGAGGCGGAGTTATACACCATGCTCGGCCTGGCCAAGCAGGGGAAAACCATGTTCTACCGGGACCTTATCCATCACCTGCAGCATTCCCAGGATGAGTTCATTGTCGCCCCTGGCATCCGGGGTCTGGTGATGACGGTATTTACCCTGCCGTCCTTTCCCTATGTCTTCAAGGTCATCAAGGACGTCTTTGCGCCGCCCAAAGAGGTCGATCACGCCACGGTCAAGGCCAAGTACCTGCTGGTGAAGCAGCATGATCGTGTCGGTCGCATGGCAGATACGCTCGAATTCTCGGATGTCGCCTTGCCCAAAGCCCGCTTCAGCCAGGGACTCATCGATGAACTTCGGCGTGAATGCCCAGCGTTGCTGGAGGAGGACGAAAGCGACATCGTCATCAAGCACGTCTACATAGAACGACGCATGAAGCCGCTCAATCTCTACCTTGACAGCGCCAATGAGGAAAAGCGCGAGAATGCCGTGATGGAGTACGGCAATGCCATCAAGGAGCTGGCTTATGCCAATATTTTCCCGGGGGACATGCTGTTCAAGAATTTCGGCGTGACGCGTTTTGGGCGTGTGGTTTTCTACGATTACGATGAAATCGAATACATGACGGACTGCAATTTCCGCCGCATTCCTGAGGCACCCAATCCGGAGGCGGAGATGTCCAGCGAGCCCTGGTACTCCGTGGCGCGCACCGACGTTTTCCCCGAGGAATTTGGCACCTTTCTCCTCGGCAACCCGGATACAAAGCGGGTGTTTCTGAAGCATCATGCCGATTTGCTGGAGCCTGAGTTCTGGCAACGGACCAGGCAGAAAATTCTGGACGGTTTCGTCCCGGATTTCTTTCCTTATCCGGAAGAGGTGCGATTCTGCAATCTGGTGCCCGAGGATGTTAGACCGGAATCGGTAACCCAAGCGATCGAGACGGCGTGAGCCGCCTCATTCTATTCAACAAACCCTACGGTGTTCTCAGCCAGTTCACGTCCGAGGCGGGGCATCGCTGCCTGGCTGAATTCATATCCGTTGCCGACGTCTATGCGGCAGGGCGACTCGACACCGACAGCGAGGGACTGCTGGCCCTGACCGATGACGGCCGTTTGCAGAAACGCATCGCCGATCCGCAGCACAAACTGGCCAAGGTCTATTGGGCGCAAGTCGAAGGGCAGCCGATTGACGAGGCATTGCTGCGGCTGAGAACTGGCGTGGATCTCGGCGATTTCATTACGCGGCCCAGTGAGGTGGCGCGTATCGAGGAGCCTGCCGGCTTGTGGCCGCGCGATCCCCCGATCCGCCAGCGCAAGCATATTCCGACGGCGTGGCTGGAGATCGTCCTGCGCGAAGGCAAGAACCGCCAGGTCAGGCGCATGACGGCCAAAGTGGGCTATCCGACCTTGCGCCTGGTGCGCGCTGCAATTGGCCCGTATTCCCTGGAGGGGCTGCAGCCGGGCGAGTGGCGCGAGGCGGAAGCGCCACTTGATTGACATGCATCAATGTGGCTTTCGTCAAGGTTTTCAGAATCTAAGCTTGAAGAATAGCCTGTGCCATGCGCGCAGCACATACGTTGCCATGCCTACGTTTGACTTGTGCTCCAAGCTGCTTGCAACCGCATTCCTTTGTCAGGCAATGGGGGCAGGGTCGGCGTTGGCGCAGGGTGCCTATGCTGTGGCTGGCCTAGCGCCACAGATGCGACCTGAAGGTGCGCCGACCATCACAGTCTTCGAGAAAACAGCGGATTGGCAGTCACGAGCACTAAGCGGTGTGAGCCAACCCCATCCCGCCGGCCTGAACTTCCTTGACAACCAGGGTGCCTGGCATACCCCCTTCATCCACCCGGGCATGCCCGGCCCCTATGATCTTCGCGGCTGGCATTCGCGCGTAAAGGCGGGCCCTGTCAAACGGGGGAAAAGCGAAAAATGAAACCGGCAATCGGCGCCGCCGTGCTGGTCGTCGCCGTGGCGATCGGCTTCATAGTTTGGATCGCAGGCGACATCGTGCCACAGACGGAGTTCGTGCCTCATGTAGCGGCGACGCAGCCCGCTGAAGAAAGCGACTATCTGCGCGCCACCTACAGCCCGCTGCACTTTCGGCCCGCGATCGAGACGGCGACCGACGGGCAGTGCCTGGCCTGCCACCGGGAGGTCATTGAAGACAAAGTCCGCGCGGCGTCTCCAGCAGGCCAGAAAGCCGAACTGATGCGTGCCTGGTATCAACAGACGCCCACCTATGCCGGGGAGCAGGACTCATTCCACCGGCGGCATCTCGTCACGCCGCTGGCGAAGCAGTTTATGAGCCTGCAATGCAACACCTGCCACCAGGGACACGATCCGCGCGAGGAAGCGCAGGGCGCTGCCGCCGACGTGGCGCAGCAGGACGACACGGCATTCACCTTGAGAAAACAGGTGAATCCGGAAACCACCTGCCTGAAGTGTCATGGCGAGTTTCCCTGGCAGTTGATGGGTTTGCCCGGCCCATGGGCGGAACACCAGGCTGCCTTCGGCAACAACTGCCTGACCTGCCATGCCGCGATCCGCACGAAACGGCACGAGGTGACGTATCTCAATGCCGAGGCGATCGAGCAGGCCGGCAAGGACAGCAGTGAAGCCTGCCTCGGCTGCCACGGCGGACGCAGCTGGTACCGCATCAGCTATCCATACGCACGCACGCCCTGGCCGGCCATGCCGGCCGAAGTGCCCGAATGGGCGAAGCACCGCCCGACGCAGTCCGAGGCGCGCTTTCTGAAACATGTGCCGATCAGCCAGCAAGGAACCCGCCCATGAACGCATCGGATAAAAGCCGCGCTGATGCCCTGCTGAATCCGAACCGGCGCAGCTTCCTCAAGACGGCCGCTGCGGGCAGCGCTATTGCTGCTGCCGGCGGTCTGACGGAGCTGACTTTCGGCGACAAGGATGCCCAGGCGCATGCCTACGAGCCTTATCCCACAGACGATCAGCTCACGACCGTGGTGACGAGTTGCGACCACAACTGCGGCTCGCGCCACATGCTGGTCGCGCACAAGAAAGGCGACGTCATCGTGCGCCTGTCGACCGATAACGGCGCCTATCAGGAGGGCGGCGCCTTCGGTTTCGAGACCGAGCAGGTGCCGCAGTTGCGCGCCTGCTTGCGCGGCCGCGCCTACCGTGCCCGCATCTATTCGCCGGAACGGCTGCTCTATCCGATGCTGCGCGTGGGCGAGCGCGGGGAGGGCCGCTTCAAGCGGGTATCGTGGGACGAGGCGCTCAATATCATCGCGAAGAAGATGGTGGAGCTGAAGCAAAAGTACGGCCCGACGGCGATTCTCGACCAGGCCTATGCCGGCACCTCCTATTGCGTGCTGCACAAATCCGATCAGATCGAGGGATTGCTGGCGCGTTTTCTCGGCATGTTCGGCTGCCGCTCCAGTTCCTGGTCGGTGCCATCCTATCAGGGCACCACCTTTTCCAGCCGCATGACCTTCGGCACCATCGAGGACGGCAACGAGGACGATGCTTTTGCCCACTCCAAGCTGATCATCATGTGGGGCTGGAACCCCGCCTACACCTTCCACGGCGGCAACACCTTCTATTACATGCGTCTGGCCAAGCAGCGCGGCTGCAAGTTCGTGCTGGTCGATCCGCAGTACACGGACTCGGCGGCAAGCTACGACGCCTGGTGGATACCCATCAAGCCCAACACCGATACCGCCATGCTGGCCGGCATGGCTCATTTCATCTTTTCCAACAACCTGCAGGATCAGGCGTTCATCGACAAGTTCGTGCAGGGCATGGACGCCGGCACGATGCCGGACTGGGCCAAGGGCCGCGAGAATTTCAAGGACTACATCCTCGGCAAGAATGACGGCACGCCGAAGACGCCGGAGTGGGCGGAGAAGATATGCGGCGTGAAAGCCGCCGACATCAGAAAACTTGCTCAGATGTACGCAACGACCAAGCCGGCGGCGTTGAAAGCCTCCTGGGCACCCGGTCGTGCCGCTTACGGCGAGCAGTACAACCGCATGGCGGCGGCCGTGCAGGCGATGACCGGCAACATAGGCATCCTCGGCGGCAGCGCGGAGGGGGTCGGCAAGGGCTGGCACGCCGAGAGTGTGGCCTATCCCTACGACGAATACGCCAACGTCTGGTACGCCTCGATCAAGTCCGATCGCTGGGCGCATTGCGTATTGAACTACCCGAACGTCAAGCGCGAGGAGATCGGCCTGTGGCCACGCAGCGACAAGTTCGACGGCGTGATCCCCAACATCAAGGCGATCTGGTGGCACGGCTCGGACTGGTTCAACCAGCTCACGAACGTCAATAAGGAAATCGAGGCGGCGAAGAAGCTGGAGTTCATCGTCTGCCAGGATTCCACCATCACGCCATCGGGCTTGTGGGCCGATGTGCTGCTGCCCATCGCGACGCATTTCGAGCGCCACGGCGTGGCCCTGCCCTGGTACAAGGGCCATTACTACATCCACCGGCCCAAGGCGATCGAGCCGCTGGGCGAATCGAAGACCGATTTCCAGGTATTCACCGAACTGGCGTGGCGCCTGGAAAAGCTCGATCCGGCGCTCAAGGATTTCGGCAAGCGCTACAACCCGCGCGCCGGACGCGACTACTTCGACAACCCGGATGCGGTTGACGAAGCCTATCTCGCTGCCTGGTGGAAGAAGGTGCAGGACAAGCAGGGCGTGAAGATGTCCTGGGAGGAATTCAAGCGCCGCGGCATCTACAAGTTCCAGTTCGACCAGCCGCTGGTCGCATTCCGCGAGCAGATCGAAGAGGGCAAACCGTTCAAGACGCCTTCCGGCAAGATCGAAATCCTTTCGACCACGCTGGCTCGGGTGACAGACTGGACCAAGACGCAGTACGGCTACCCCATCCCCGAGATACCGAAATGGATCGAGCCCTTCGAGTCGCTCAACCATCCGATGGCGAAGATCTACCCCTTCCACATGATCACGCCGCATCCGCGCTGGCGCACCCATTCCATCTTCCACAACATTCCCTGGCTGCGCGAGACCTTCCAGCAGGAAATCACTCTTAACGCTACTGACGCGAAGCGCCTCGGCATTCGCACCGGCGACATGGTCGAGGCCTGGAACGGACGCGGCAGGATCGTGCTGCCGGCCTACGTCACCGAGCGCTGCATGCCGGGCGTGGTGGTGGTGTTCGAGGGCGCCTGGATGGATCGGGACAGGAACGGCGTAGATCGCGCTGGCAACCCGGATTTCCTCACGCTGGATGAGCCTTCCCCCGCCGGCGCCTTCGCCTACAACACCATCTTGTGCAACGTGAAGAAATCGCAGTTGGCGCACAAGCCGGGCTGGGATATCGAGGCCACGGCGCGCTCGCATGTCTTCCGCCGGGATTACTGAGATGGCCAAGAAACTCGACCGCGGAGAAGTGAAAAAGGCCCTGGCGCGCAAGGTCGCGCAGACCTACAAGCCGGTCAAGCCCAAGACCCAGCTGGGCTTCATACATCACAACGTCGACTGCATCGGCTGCCGTGCCTGCGAAATCGCCTGCAAGGACAAGAACGGCCTGCCGCCCGGGCCGCGCTTCCGCCGCGTCATGTATATCGAGGGCGGCACCTTCCCCGACGTGTACGCCTACAAGGTGAACATGTCCTGCAATCACTGCGCGGTGCCTGCCTGCCTGCCGACCTGCCCTTCAGGCGCGATCTGGAAGCGGGAAGACAATGGCGTGGTGGATATCGATTCGACGCTGTGCATCGGCTGCCGCCGCTGTGAGGCAGCCTGTCCCTATGGCGCGCCGCAGTGGGATCCGGTGGAGAAGACCGTCAAGAAGTGCAATATGTGCATCGATGAACTTGAGGCCGGGCGCAAGCCCTACTGCGTCATGGCCTGCATGATGCGCGTGCTCGACATCGGGCCGATCGACGAACTCGCCGCCGGCACCTGGAAGACGACCGCACTGGGGCCGAACGAGAAGCCCGTGCGCCAAGTGAAGAACATGGCGAATCCGGAACTGACCGGCCCGTCCATCGTCTTCATCCCGCACAGCAAGGGCCGGGTGGGCGGCAAATCATGAATCCCTTGCCACGCGAGATGGCCGAAGCGCTGGCGGAGGATGCCGAGGCGCTTGCCGCTCTGCACGACCGCGAATTGAGTGCCGAACTACTCGCCTTGCTGCATGATGTCGGTTTCCCGGACAACCTCGGCCTGTTGCCGGCCGGCGAGCGGTCGAAGGAGACGTGGCGGTTGATGGCTGCCGCCTTGCCGCTGGCGCCGGATGCAACAACGCTCGATCAGCTTGCGGTCGATTACGCCGCCATTTACCTCACCGGCGCCTTTGGCGCTTCACCCAGCGAGTCGGTGTGGACGGACGACGACCATCTTGCCTGCCAAGCTGCCATGTTTGCGTTGCGGGCAATTTATGCGGAGGCTGGGCTGGTGGCCGAGGACTGGCGGCGGCGTCCGGACGACCATCTGGTCATGCAGTTGCTCTACATTGCCCACGCCTTGCGGCAGGCGGAGGGCGCCGAGGCCTTGCGCAGGCTGGCGGCCGCGATGGACGAGCATCTGTTGCGTTGGCTGCCGGATTTCGCCGAGCGCGTGGCTGCGCGCTGCGAGACGCCCTTCTACGCCGTACTGGCGGGACTGACTTTGGCCTGGTGCGAGCAGGTACGCGATCATTTTTCCGAGCGCCTGGGCGAGGGTCGCCCCTCGCGCGATGAAATCGATTCTCGTGTCAGATCTTCGCGGCGTGTCGAGGTGGTGCCGCTTGCGTATATGCCGGGCGCAGCGCCCAGCTGGTAATCAGGTGCGTCCATGATTCGAGAGGCATCCAAGACTTTGCATCGTTCTATCCGCCACACCTTGGGCGCGATGGCACTGCTGTTTTCGACTGTGGTGTATGCAGCACCCATCATCGAACTGACCACCGGCATGCATCGCATCGAGGCCGAGGTGGCGAGCAACGCCGGCGACCGCGCCACTGGCCTGATGCATCGCCCTTCGATGCCGGCCCATCGCGGCATGCTGTTCGTTTTTCCCGAAGCCGGCGTGCAGTGCTTCTGGATGAAAAATACCCTGATCCCTCTCAGCATCGCCTTCCTCGACGACGAGGGCCGCATCGTGCAGATCGCCGACATGCAGCCGCAGTCGCTCGATAACCATTGTTCGAGCAAGCCCGTACGCCTTGCGCTGGAAATGAATGCCGGCTGGTTCAGGAGCCGGGGGCTGGCGGCCGGTAATAAGATCAACGGTATCGGCAAAGCCCCGGCAGGCAGGTAACAGGCCGCTGAAAGTCAGCCTCTGGAGGACGGCGGCACTTCCGTGCCGCTGCCTGCTGGATCGTACCCGGGCAGTGCGCGCACGGCGCGGCGAAACCCGTTCCCCTTTATCAGTGTGAGCAGGGTTTCCAACGCAGGCTGGCGCAGCAGTTCGCGCCGCGTCACGAGCAGATAATCTTCCTTCAGCAGCGGCACGAAGCCCAGCCCGAACTGGCGGGCCGCAGCTTCCACGCCAAGACCCGCATCGGCATGGCCGCTGGCAATCATCGCCGCGACTGCGGAGTGGGTGAGTTCCACATCGTCATAGCCCGCGATCGCGCGTGCCGCAATGCCGTTCTCACGCAACATCCAATCGAGCAGCAGCCGCGTGCCCGCCCCGGTCTGCCGGTTGAGGAAACGCACGTTTGGCTTAGCCAGATCACGCACATTGCGCAGCTTCTTCGGATTGCTCGGAGCGACCATGATGCCCTGGCTGCGTTTCGCCAATTGAAACAGCACATGCTGCCGGGGCCTGAGAAAGGGCTTGTACTGCTGCCAAAGCGTTGCACCGACAGGGCCCTCCGGACAATGGAAACCGGCGATTTCGCAGCGGTTCTCGGCGAATGAAGCCAGGCTTTCCAGGCTGCCGTGGAACTGCAGATCGATGGGCTGCTCCTGCTTCGCCATGCGTGCGGGCAGCAGTGCCAGCGCCAGGTCGTGGCTAGCATGCATGCGGGGGATCGCGCGTGCTGGGGTGGCCGCCTCGGCCAGTCCGTGTGCCATCTCTTCTGCGGCGGCCGCGAGTTGGGGGGCGATCGCCTCCCGGATTTGCGCATCGAGTTCGATGAGGCGGATGGCAAAGGGCGTCAGCCGCGTGCCCAATCCGCGCGCCGGGATCAGCAGGGGATGACTGAAATTTGCTTCCCAGCGCGCAAGCATGCCCCAGGCATTGCGGTAGGAAATGCCTGCTTCGCGAGCTGCCGAGGCGATCGATCCGGTGCGCCGGATGCGTTCCAGCAGGCCGAGCAGCCGCGCTTCCTCAGGTTGTACCGGATTGATGCCAAAAGTCCAGTTGCAGGCCAGCGATGGCCCCTTTATGTCATCGAGCGACATATTTGTGTCTCCAACAATTCTGTCTATTGTAATTGACGGTTGATGCGGCGCTATATGCAAGTCAATGCATATCAGATTGGCTGCAGGCCTGTCCAACACACAACAAGGAGATATGCTTCATGCAACGTTCAAGGCTTTGGTTCGGCTTGCTGCTCGGTACACTGATTGCCGCGGTTCAGCCCGCGTTGGCGCGTGACATCCGCCTGTCCACCACCACCAGCACGGAGAATTCCGGCCTGCTCAAGGCTCTTCTGCCGGTCTTCGAGAGCAAGCAGGGCGTCAAGGTGCATGTCATCTCGGTCGGCACCGGCAAGGCGCTCGAACTGGGCAAGAATGGCGATGTCGATGTGGTTCTGGTGCATGCCAGGGCGGCCGAGGACAAGTTCGTCGCCGACGGCCATGGCGTAAATCGCCGTGACGTGATGTACAACGACTTCATCCTGGTCGGGGCGCAGGAGGATCCACTGGCGTTGCGTGGATCGCGCGATGTCATCGCCGCTTTCCGCAAGCTGGGCGAGGGCAACAGTAAATTCATCTCGCGCGGGGACAACTCCGGCACGGACGTGATGGAAAAGACCTACTGGAAAGATGCCGGCATTGCGCCCAAGGGCGCCTGGTTCGTCTCCGCTGGGCTTGGCATGGGTGAAGTGCTGACCATGGCCGGCGAGATGAAGGCCTACACCTTGAGCGACCGTGCCACCTATGGGGCTTACCGCGCCAAGACCGGGCTGAGTATTCTCGTGCAGGGCGACCCTAAAATGTACAACCCCTATGGCATTATCGCCGTCAGCCCTAAGAAATACCCCGACATCAATTACGAGGGTGCCATGAAACTGATCGAGTGGATCACCTCACCGGAGGGACAGAATCTCATCGCCGGCTTTAAGGTCAATGGCGAGCAGTTGTTCTTTCCAAAAGCGGGGAAATAGGCGAAAAATGACCGTCGCAGCGGATATCCAGCTGTGACGGTCCTTTTTAAGGATCAGGTCAGGTCAGCTTGTGAAATTCTTTGCCGCGAAATCCCAGTTGGCGAGGCTGGCGAGGAAGGTCTCGACGAATTTCGGCCGGGCATTGCGGTAATCGACGTAGTAGGCGTGCTCCCAAACGTCGATGGTGAGCAGCGCCTTGTTATCCGTAGTGAGCGTAGTGGCGGCGTTGCTGGTATTCACGATGTCTACAGAGCCATCCGGCTTCTTTACCAGCCAGGTCCAGCCTGAGCCGAAGTTGCCCACTGCAGAGGCCTGAAAGGCTTTTTTAAACTCGTCGAATGAGCCCCATTTCTTGCTGATGGCGTCGGCCAAGGCTCCGCTTGGCGCACCGCCGCCACCCGGTTTCATGCAATTCCAGAAGAAAGAGTGGTTCCAAACCTGGGCGGCGTTGTTGAAAAGACCTCCAGAGGCCTTCTTGATGATGTCCTCGAGGTTGGCATTCTCGAACTCAGAGCCTTTGATGAGGTTGTTAAGGTTTGTGACATACGCCTGATGGTGCTTGCCGTAGTGGTATTCGAAGGTTTCCTTCGACATGTGCGGCGCGAGTGCGTCCATGGCATAGGGCAGTGAGGGGAGGGCATGTTCCATTGTTATCTCCTGTTAGTCAGAATGAGCAAATTCCCGACTATTTTAGTCGGATTAAATTCATTTGGCAATATTTACACTATCAATTATCCCTCAGCCGCGTGACAAGTGCGTCGGCCTCGCCTTGGCCAAAGGACAGATGCAAGGAGTCGCCTGTCGCGAGTTGTGACGCGGCATTGACGATGCTGCCGTCAGTTTTGCGAACGAGACTGTAGCCCCGCTGAAGTACAGCATGGGGGGCGAGATGATTGAGGTTGGCTGCGAGGTGTTCCAGACGATTCCTATGTCGGGAAAGGCCAGCCGATGAGGCCGAGCGCATTCGCAACGCGACCTCATCCAGATTGCGTTGGGCAAAGCGAATATCCGGGCTGCTGAGTGCGAAGCGCGCCTTGATCCGTTGCAAGTCGGAGATGCCGGAAGTGATGCGCCGACTCAGGCCGGCGTCAAGACGGGTGGCGAGATGCGATATCTCGGCGCGCAAGCGGCCCAGGCGTTCGCCAGGATGAATCAAACGGCGGCCCAGCAGGTTGACGCGCTGCATGTATTCCTGCAGCCTTCGTCGCGCTTCAGCGCGCAAGGCTGTTGCCAGGCGGAGTAACTCGCCTTGCGCTTCGAAGTACCCTGCGCTTGCCAGTTCGGCGGCGGCCGTGGGGGTGGCGGCTCGCCAGTCAGCTACGAGATCAGCGATGGTAGTGTCAGTTTCATGGCCGATGCCGGTGATGACCGGAATGGGGCAGGCGTCTATGGCACGCGCAACGCACTCCTCGTTGAAAGCCCACATGTCCTCGATGCTGCCGCCGCCTCTTGAAACTAGGAGCAGGTCGCACTCTGCACGGTTTGCCGCTAATCGGATGGCTTCAGCGATATTGGCGCCGGCAGCTTCGCCCTGTACCAGCGTAGGGTAAACAATCATGGGTAGATGGGGTGCGCGACGCGAAAGGGAAGCCACTATGTCGTGCAGCGCGGCTGCATGCAATGAAGTCACGATACCGATGCAGCGCGGATAGCGCGGCAACGGCTGTCTGCGTTCAGGCGCGAATAGGCCTTCGCCTTCAAGCTTGACACGCAAACGTGAAAAAGCCTCGTACAGGGCACCAATCCCGGCTGCGCGCAAGGATTCGACATTGAGTTGGAAGCCACCGCGCGCCTCATAGATTGTGACAAGAGCACGAACCTCGACGCGTAGGCCATCCTGAATCCGAAAGGGCAGCAACTGAGCTCGATTGCGGAACATGACGCAATCAACCTGTGCGTTTTCATCTTTCAGTGCAAAGTAGACATGACCGGAGGCCGGTCGGCGCAAGTTAGAGACTTCACCTCCAACCCAGAGCAGCGGAAAGCGGTCTTCAAGCGCTTGGCGCGCAATGCGGTTTAGCGCGGAAACGCTGAGAATTCCATCGCCGGATACGGGAAGAGTATCTGTTTTTTCAAGCATCCTAAGATTCTAGTCGAGGCCTTCTATCACTTTCGTTAATAGCAGAGCCAGTTGACCGCACGCCCCATAGCGTTAGATATTAACATGTTGATAAATATGGACAATAAATCTAGCCTCATTTTGCATCGAAGTAAGAAAAACTCTTACGAGAAGACGACTTACTCAATACACCCACGCATTATTCACACACTTATCCACAACTTTTGTGGATAAAGAAATTGTCGTTTCTCGCCGACATTGCGCGATACGGTTTTCCCGTTTCTTCTTGCCGAAACATGATCGTCAATATAAAGTTCGCCGTTGATCCAAAACAACTGGAGTCACGCGTGTTCGCCATCATCCAAGCTGCAGGCTGGCCTATCTGGCCGCTCTTGCTCGCCTCGATACTCGCTGTTGCCTTTATCATCGAGAGATCGCTAGCGTTGCGCCGGAGCAAGGTAGTACCCGATGGCCTGCTGCAAAGCATAGTGGCCGAATATCGCCAGGGCGGAGTCAATGAAGACATGATTCAACGCGTTGCCCGGCATTCGCCGTTGGGCCGGGTGTTGTCAGCGGGTCTTCGTAATGTCAAGAGTACACGCGAAGCGATGAAGGAGTCCATTGAGGAGGCGGGACGCGGCGTCACGCATGAACTGGAACGCTTTCTAACCAGCCTTGGCACCATAGCTTCGATCGCTCCTTTGATGGGTCTGTTCGGCACCATAGTCGGCATGATCGAGATTTTTGGCGCGCAAAGTCCGGCGACCGCAAACCCTCAGCAACTTGCCCACGGCATCTCAATTGCGCTCTATAACGCGGGTTTCGGCATATTGATTGCCATTCCGGCCATGATCTTCTACCGATATTTCAGGGCACTTGTAGATGGTCTTGTCGTCGAAATGGAGCAGCAGGCGATCAAACTCGTTGAGTTGGTGCACGGCCAGCGCGCGGGCTGAAGCGGAAATAGCTATGAACTTCCAGCGTGGTAAATTCCGCGAGGAGCCCGAAATCAATCTGATCCCCATGATTGATGTCCTGCTTGTTATCCTCATCTTCCTGATGATCACGACAACCTACTCCAAATTTGCAGGCCTCGAGATCAACTTGCCGACGGCGGATGCTACCCAGACTCAGGACAAGCCAAATGAAATCAATGTCGTGGTAAGCGCGAGCGGGGACGTGATGGTTAACCGCATAGCGGTCGGTGCGAAGGATGTCGAGGCCATCAGCGTGGCGCTGCGCCGTGCCGGCGGCAGCGGGATGGAACCGGTGGTGGTGATCAATGCCGATGCCAAGGCGGCGCACCAGAGCGTGATCGACGTCATGCAGGCTGCGCAGCTATCCGGCTACAGCCACATCTCCTTTGCCACGCAGAACACGTCGCGCTAGGGAAGTCCCTGCAGTATCATGCGCCACACGCTTGCGTGTGGCGTTTTATTTTCCTGCAGGAATAGCATGGTGTTGAAACAGTGGATCGCAGAAGGATGGCAAAGCCGAGGCGTCTATTCGGTTCTGTTGTTGCCGGTCGCACTGCTGTTCATGCTGTTAGTCAATTGCCGTCGTCATGCATATCGCTTGGGGTGGATGGCATCTGTCAAACTGCCTGTACCTGTAGTCGTCGTCGGCAACATAACCGCAGGCGGCAGCGGCAAGACGCCGCTTGTGCTCTATCTAGTGCGTGAGTTGTCCAGACGCGGCTGGCGGCCGGGTATTGTCAGCCGCGGATACGGTGGTAGCGCGCAGGACGCCCAGGCGGTATTGCCTGAGAGCGATGCGGGCTTCGTTGGCGACGAACCGTTGTTGCTGGCGCGCCGGGCGGACTGCCCGGTCTTCATCGGGCGGGACCGCGTTGCCGCGGCACGTGCACTCCTGACGGAGCATGCGGACTGCAATGTTTTGATCGCCGATGATGGACTGCAGCATCTGCGCATGGCGCGAGATGTCGAAATCATCGTGGTCGACGAAAGGGGCATTGGCAATGGATGGCCTTTACCGGCAGGCCCCTTGCGCGAGTGTCCTGCGCGCATTGCCGAGGCGCATGCACTGGTGCTGAACGGCGATGCATCTGTGCTGCAGGAATTCAGTTCACAGAGCGTGTTCAGAATGCACCTTGCTGGTGAGCGTTTCAGCAATTTGCATGATCCGCAACGCACCTGCAGCGTAGCGGATTTGCACGGGCTGCGTTTGCATGCGCTGGCTGGGATCGGGAATCCCGCGCGTTTCTTTCGACAACTCGAGCGAATGGGGCTGCAGGTGGTTCCCCATGCATTTCCTGATCATCATGACTACCAGCCGTCCGATCTGGCATTCGCGGGCGCCGATGCACTGCTGATGACAGAGAAAGATGCGGTAAAATGCCAAGCCTTTGCGCCGCCGGAGACTTGGGTGCTGCCGGTCGAGGCGCAGTTGGATCCCGATCTTGCGCATTGGCTGGTGGAGAAACTCAATGGATGCCAGGCTTCTTGAAATACTCGTCTGTCCGGTCTGCAAGGGGCCGCTCGATTTCCGCAAGGCCGACCAGGAACTGGTGTGCAAGGCATGCAAGCTGGCTTATCCAGTGCGCGATGACATCCCGGTAATGCTGGAAGAGGAAGCGCGTCAGTTGAGCCACGAAGAAGCGGCAGGCTGAGCGTTCGCTGCGGGTGAGAGGGGATCCGGTGTCGTTCAAAGTCGTCATCCCCGCCCGTTATGCTTCCAGCCGGCTTCCCGGCAAGCCGTTGGCCGACATCGCTGGCAAGCCCATGGTGGTGAGGGTTGCTGAACGTGCCGTGAGCAGCGGCGCGTCGGAAATACTTGTCGCGACCGATCATGAGGAAGTGCGCACTGCGGTCGAGCGACATGGCTATCGCGCCGTGATGACCCGCGCCGATCATGCCAGCGGAACGGACCGCATTGCGGAGGTTGCTGCCACGCAAGGCTGGCGCGACGATGTCATCGTGGTCAACGTTCAGGGCGACGAGCCGCTCATCGAACCGGGACTGATCGATCAGGTTGCCCGGGAACTGGAGCGTGATGTCGACGCTTCCGTGGCGACAGCATGTCACCCCATCGAATCAATCGAAGATTTCCTTAATCCAAACGTGGTCAAGGTGGTGTGCGATGCGCATGGCCGTGCCCACTATTTCAGTCGGGCTCCGATTCCCTGGCCACGCGATGCCTTCGCGCTCGGCCAACACCATCTACCGGAAGGATTGGGGGCCAAGAGGCACATCGGCATCTACGCCTATCGGGTCGCTTTCCTGCGTCGCTACGGTGCGCTCGGCCCATCTCCGCACGAAATGATTGAGTCGCTCGAGCAATTGCGCGTGCTTTGGCATGGGTTTCGACTCCGTGTCGTGGATGTGGCAAACGCCCCAGAGCCAGGAGTTGATACAGCCGAGGATTTGACGCGTATACGTTGTAAGTTTGACGTAAGGAAGGATTAGCGGTACCTTATCGATCTCGGAAATAATCCGAGAAATCATATAGTTAGATAAGTTTTCCTTGGGAGGGTAGTCATGAAATTAATCCTGCTCGGCGCCCCAGGCGCTGGCAAAGGAACGCAGGCCGCATTCATCACTGAAAAATACGGCATTCCCCAGATTTCCACCGGCGACATGCTGCGCGCCGCCGTCAAGGCCGGTACGCCGCTTGGGCTTGAAGCAAAGAAGGTGATGGATGCCGGTCAACTGGTCTCGGACGAGATCATTCTCGGGCTGATCAAGGAAAGGTTGACTCAGCCTGATTGCGCCAAAGGTTTTCTCTTCGATGGTTTCCCGCGCACCATCCCGCAGGCAGAAGCGCTGCGCACGCAGGGCGTCGATCTGGATTACGTGCTCGAGATCGACGTTCCCGATGAGGAAATCATCAAGCGAATGAGCGGGCGCAGAGTGCATCTTGCCTCGGGGCGCACTTACCACGTGTCTTTCAATCCGCCCAAGGTCTCCGGCAAGGACGATGCGACCGGCGAGGATCTGATTCAGCGAGACGACGACAGGGAGGAGACTGTTCGTAAACGCCTGGACGTTTATCACAGCCAGACCAAACCTTTGGTCGAGTTTTACTCGAAATGGGCTGCCGCAGGTGACGCCAAGGCACCGCAATATCGCAAGATCGCCGGCGTGGGCTCTCTGGAGACCATCAAGAATGCGCTGTTCGCGGCCCTGGCCTGAGTCGGGTCATAATTTCTTTATTAAATGGTATAATGTGAGGTTATGGGTATGAAAAATGCCTTTTATGCGCAATCCGGCGGCGTGACCGCCGTCATCAACGCTTCTGCTTGCGGCGTGATCGAGACTGCGCGCAAGCACAAGGGCAAGATCGGCAAGGTCTATGCGGGCCGCAACGGCATCATCGGCGCATTGGCGGAAGATCTGATCGACACCAGCAAGGAATCCGCCAAGGCCATTGCCGCATTGCGCCACACGCCTTCCGGCGCCTTCGGCTCCTGCCGCTACAAGCTGAAGGGCATCGAGGAACACCGAGCCCAGTACGAGCGCCTGATTGAGGTGTTCAAGGCGCACAACATCGGCTACTTCTTCTACAACGGCGGTGGAGACTCTGCCGACACCTGCCTCAAGGTATCCCAACTGTCTGAGAGCATGGGCTACCCGATCATCGCCGTACATGTGCCCAAAACGGTGGACAACGATCTGCCCATTACGGACAACTGTCCGGGTTTCGGGTCGGTTGCGAAATACATTGCCGTTTCGACGCTCGAAGCCACATTCGATGTCGCCTCGATGGCAAAGACATCCACCAAGGTGTTCGTGCTTGAGGTCATGGGGCGTCATGCCGGATGGATCGCAGCGGCAGGCGGGATGGCGGCGACGAAGGACATGGATCTGCCGATCATCATACTGTTTCCGGAGATTGCCTTCGACCAGAAGAAGTTCCTCGCCAAGGTCGGAGGGATGGTCAAGAAGTACGGCTACTGCACTGTGGTTGTGTCCGAGGGCGTCAAGGGTGCCGACGGCAAATTTCTCTCCGATCAGGGACTGCGCGATGCTTTCGGCCATGCGCAACTGGGCGGCGTGGCGCCGGTCATCGCCAGCATCGTCAAGGAAAACCTCGGCCTCAAGTACCACTGGGGCGTGGCTGATTACCTGCAGCGTGCTGCGCGTCACATTGCCTCCAAGAGCGATGTCGCTCAGGCCTACGCGACAGGCAAGGCAGCGGTGGAACTGGCACTCAAGGGACGCAATTCTGTGATGCCGGCGATCAAGCGCGTTTCAGACAAGCCTTACAAATGGACCATCGAAGTGGCGGAACTCAAGAACGTGGCCAATAGGGAAAAATTCATGCCGCGCGATTTCATCACCAAGGATGGCTTCGGCATTACCGAGAAATGCCGCAAGTATCTGGCGCCGCTGATCCAGGGTGAGGACTACCCGCCCTACAAGAACGGACTGCCGCAGTATGTGCGATTGAAGAATGCGGGTGTGACGAAGAAGCTGGGCACATTCAAGATCTGAGCTATGAGAGGCGCGGGAGACCGCGCTTTTTTCAGCAGTTTTTTTGCAGTTGGGGAGGCGGCGACAGCCGTCGGTTGTTATTCGTTAAGAGGAGGAGTAAATGTCAGCAGGTCTGATTTTTGCGCTCGTCTGTGCCATCGTGGCTATCGCCTACGGTGCCTGGCAGACGAGTTGGATTGTCGCGCAGCCAACGGGTAACGACCGTATGCGCCAGATCGCCGCGGCGATCCAGGAGGGGGCGCAGGCCTATCTCAACCGCCAGTACACCACCATTGCCATCGTCGGCGCGGTGTTGTTCCTGATCATTGGTTTTGTTCCAAAACTGGGCTGGTCAACCGCCTTCGGCTTCCTCATCGGTGCCGTGCTCTCGGGCGCAGCAGGTTACATTGGCATGAACGTTTCTGTTCGCGCCAACGTGCGCACTGCAGAAGCGGCCCGCAGCGGCATCGGTCCGGCGCTGGACGTCGCCTTCAAGGGCGGCGCCATTACCGGCATGCTGGTGGTCGGTCTCGGTCTGCTCGGCGTGGCCGGCTACTATGCCTATCTCAGGGCCAACGCCCCGGCGGACGTCGCCATCGACCACCTCATTCATCCGTTGATCGGCCTGGGGTTCGGCTCCTCCCTGATTTCCATTTTTGCCCGACTTGGTGGCGGCATCTTCACCAAGGGCGCCGACGTCGGCGCCGACCTGGTGGGCAAGGTGGAAGCCGGCATCCCTGAAGATGATCCGCGCAACCCGGCGGTGATCGCGGACAACGTCGGCGACAACGTCGGCGACTGTGCGGGCATGGCAGCCGACCTGTTCGAGACCTATGCGGTGACGACGGTGGCGACCATGCTGCTCGGCTCGCTGATGCTGAAGGCAAATGCAGAAGCTGCGGTGATCTATCCGCTGGCGTTGGGTGGCTTCTCCATCATCGCCTCGATCATCGGTGTCTTTTTCGTCAAGGCGCGCGAGGGCGGCAAGATCATGAACGCGCTCTACCGCGGCCTGATCGTAGCTGGCGTGCTGGCTCTGATCGCCTACTACCCGCTGACCGCATACTTCATGCCGGACAATGCGCTCAACGAAGTGCTGAAGATCGAGGGCGGGGCAGTCATGCGCCTCTACGCCTGCGCCGTGATCGGGCTGATTCTCACCGGCGCAATGGTGGTGATCACCGAGTACTACACCGGCACGGACTTCAAGCCGGTGAAGCACATCGCGGAAGCATCCACGACCGGACACGGCACCAACATCATTGCCGGCCTCGGCGTGTCGATGAAGGCCACGGCCTGGCCGGTGATGGCCGTCTGTCTGGCCATCTGGACGGCCTACTCGCTGGGCGGGCTCTACGGCATTGCCATCGCGGCCACGTCCATGCTGTCCATGTCGGGCATCATCGTCGCCCTGGATGCCTATGGCCCCATCACCGACAACGCCGGCGGCATCGCCGAGATGTCGGAACTGCCGAAGGAAGTTCGCGCTGTCACCGATCCGCTGGACGCGGTGGGCAATACCACCAAGGCCGTGACCAAGGGTTATGCCATCGGCTCAGCCGCGCTCGCTGCGCTGGTGCTGTTCGCCGACTACACCCATGCCCTGGAAGCCGCCGGCAAGGTGCTGACCTTCGACCTCTCCAACCACATGGTGATCATCGGCCTCTTCATCGGCGGCCTGATTCCCTACCTCTTCGGCGCCATGGCGATGGAAGCGGTTGGTCGTTCCGCCGGCGCGGTGGTGATCGAGGTGCGTCGCCAGTTCAAGGATATCCCAGGCATCATGGAAGGCACGGCCAAGCCGGAGTACGGCACCTGCGTGGATATGCTGACCAAGGCCGCGATCAAGGAAATGATGATTCCCTCGCTGCTACCGGTGCTGGTGCCGGTGTTGGTGGGCGTGCTGCTCGGGCCACAGGCCCTCGGTGGCGTGCTGGTCGGCACCATTGTGACGGGCCTCTTCGTGGCGATTTCCATGACCACCGGTGGTGGTGCCTGGGACAACGCCAAGAAGTACATCGAGGACGGCCACTTTGGCGGCAAAGGTTCCGAAGCCCACAAGGCGGCGGTCACCGGGGACACCGTGGGCGACCCGTACAAGGATACGGCCGGTCCGGCGGTGAACCCCCTGATCAAGATCATCAACATCGTCGCACTGCTGATCGTGCCGCTGATCGCCTAAGAGCAACTTGCTGCACAATGACGGGCAACCTTCGGGTTGCCCGTTTTTTTGTGAGATGAAATGAAAATAATGTTCGATCCCCGGATTGCCATTCTGCTTGCCTGGCTATCCGGTGCGGCGTGGGCTGAGATGCCCGCCCAACCAGAATCGGAAAGCGGTTTTGCGCCCAGACAGGAGGCGCGCAGCCGGCTGTTCATGGCCGTAACCGCTAATTCGTACGCTACCGATGCGGCGGTTGAAATTCTTCGGGCAGGCGGTACGGCAGCAGATGCAGCGATTGCCGCGCAACTCGTCCTGAATCTCGTCGAGCCCCAATCATCCGGTCTCGGTGGTGGCGGTTTCCTGCTCTATCACGATGCGCGCGAGAAAAGGCTTCGCGCCTATGACGGACGCGAGACAGCGCCGGCGGCGGCCCTTCCCGAGCGTTTCCTCGGGGCTGACGGCAAGCCGCTGCCGTTTTACGATGCGGCGGTGGGCGGTCGGTCGGTCGGCGTGCCGGGCCTGCCTGCACTGATTGATCAGGTCTATCGCAATCACGGCAGGACGCTGTGGCCGCGGCTGTTCGCGCCGGCGCTGCGACTGGCGATTGAGGGGTTTCCGCTTTCGCCTCGCCTGCACAAGCTTCTGGCGGTAGACCGTTTTCTGCGCGCTGATCCGGCCGCGCGCCGACTCTACTACGATGCCGATGGCCTTCCCAAGCCGATCGGTACGAAAATCATCAATCGCGAGTTTGGCTTTACGCTGCTGGCATTGGCGCAGCACGGCACAAAATACTTTTACGAAGGACCGATTGCGCGAGACATTGCCGAGGCGGTGCGCAAGGACGCCGGAAACCCAGGCGATCTTGCCGAGGCGGATCTTGCCGGCTACAAGGTGATCGAGCGGGAGGCGGTTTGCGGCGAACGGCTGGGCGGCCATCGCGTTTGCGGCATGCCACCGCCCAGTTCGGGTGGGCTCGCCGTATTGCAGATACTGACTTTCGCGGAGGCGGCGGCGGGACAGGCGCCGCTTTCGCCTGAAAGCGTTCATCGCTTCGCGGAAGCGGGCCGGCTGGCTTACGCCGATCGCGCCCGCTATTTGGCCGATCCCGCCTTCGCCGATGTGCCCGTGTCGGCGCTGCTCGATCCAGCGTACCTTGCGGCGCGTGCGCAACTTATCCGCCCCGAGATCAGCATGGGGCGGGCAGCAGCAGGCGAGATAAGCGACAAGCAGGCGCGTGGCGAGGATGCGCCGCCGGAACTGCCGGCGACGACCCACATTGCCATCGTCGATGTCGAAGGCAACGCGGTTTCGCTGACCAGTTCCATTGAGGCGGCCTTCGGTAGCCGCATCATGGTGCGCGGTTTCCTGCTCAATAATCAGTTGACCGACTTTTCCTTTCGTTCCGAGGCGGACGGCAAGCCGGTGGCGAACCGCGTCGAACCCGGCAAGCGCCCGCTTTCCTCGATGGCGCCGACCGTGGCGTACGATCCGGCTGGCCGCATTGCCGTTGTGCTGGGCTCGCCGGGCGGCAGCCGGATCATCAACTATGTGGCAAAGTCGCTGTTGGCCTTGCTGGCGTGGAACCTCTCCCCTGCCGAAGCCGCGGCGCTACCGCATTTCGGCAGCCGCAATGGTCCGACAGAACTCGAGCGTGGCACGGCGGCCGCGGCTTTGCAGCCGCAGTTGGAGAAGTTCGGTCACGAGGTGAAGGTGGACGACATGACCAGCGGTTTGTCCATCATTCTGCGCCGTGGCGATGCCTGGGTCGGCGCGGCCGATCCGCGCCGTGAAGGCACGGCGCAGGGGGAATGATCGACTATAGCCGGACGTTCGGGTTCAGAGTGTAGACGCCGGTGATGCCGGCCTCCGCCAGAATGTGGCCCTTGATGGCCTCTCGCACTTGCTGCCCGGTGAACTTGCCCTCTACGGGACAGCTGGCAATGTCCAGCGCGTAGAGGGTGAACACGTAACGGTGCGGGATTTCGTCGTTCCAGGGCGGGCACGGGCCGTCGTAGCCGAAGTAGTCCCCTGCCATGTCCTTGTCGTTGGCGAACCAGCCGGTGTAATCGTTGAGGCCATGACGTGCGCCACGTGCCGTCCCAGGCCCATTCTTGCCGCGCGGCATCACATCCTGCGAGAATTCGCCCGCTTCGATATGCGGCGGTTGCGGCGGCAGATCGATCAGTATCCAGTGGAAGAAGTTGACACGCGGCAATGAAGCAGGGACGCTGCGCCCTTCCTGATTGACGTCGTCGCCTTTGCTTGGCACATCGGGGTCGTGGCAGATCAAGACAAGAGATTGGGTACCTTCCGGGAGATCCGACCAGGCCAAATGAGGATTGTGATTGCCGCCCAGGCAGACATGATTCTGCGCGTGCGGACTGCAAAAGGCGTTATCGCCGTGGATGATGCGGGTGAAGCTGTCGGTCCAAAACTTCATCTCTCCTCCTTGCGTTTATGCGCGTCCTTTCTTCGTGAAATCCCTCAGCCTGAAGCCAAGCAGCCACAGCGTGCCGAAGTAGGCCGTGCCGCCTCCCGCCACCAGTGCCGACAGGCGCAGCACACGCTCCAGGGGTGGCGCGCCGATCCAGTTCCCTTGCTGCCCCATGCCGAACCACAGCGCGGCGCCCAGCACAGTCAGTGCAACGGTCAGCTTCCATCCGAAGCTACCCCAGCCCGGTAGCGGCATATAGTCGCCGCGACGGTGCAGGCCGTGCCAGAGCAGCGCCGCGTTGAGGCAGGCGGCCAACCCGATGGACAATGCCAGACCGGCATGCTGTAGCGGCACGATGAATGTAGCATTCATCACTTGCGTGGCTGCCAATGTGACGAGAGCGATCTTCACCGGCGTACGGATATTCTGCCGTGCATAGAAGCCCGGCGCCAGCACCTTGACGAGGATGAGTCCGGTAAGGCCCACGCTGTAGGCCACCAGGGCATCGCGTGTCTTCAGTACGTCATCAGCCTGGAAAGCGCCATAGTTGAACAGAGTCGAGAGCAAGGGTACTGCGAGGAGGGCCAGCGCCAGCGCGGCCGGCAGGGTCAGCAGGAAGGTGAGCCGCAGCCCCCAATCCAGAAGGGCGGAAAATTCACTCCGATCATTGTTTGCATGGCTCCTGGCCAGACTGGGAAGCAGGATCGTACCCAGCGCCGCACCCAGCAGGCCTGCGGGGAATTCCATCAACCGGTCGGCGTAGTACAGCCAGGAGACGCTGCCATTGGGCAGAAAGGATGCGAAGATGGTGTTGATGAGTAGCGAGATCTGCGTGACTGATACGCCAAGCAAGGCCGGCAGCATCAACTTGAGAATGCGCCTGACGCCCTCGTCTGCAAGCGAGAACGAGAATCGCGGCAGCATGCCGATCTTCGCCAGAAACGGAATCTGCAGGGCGAGTTGAAGCACGCCGCCGAGCAGCACCGCCCAGGCCAGCGCCAGCACCGGCGGATCGAAATAAGGTGCGGCGAAGAGCGCCATGATGATGAAGGCGAGATTGAGCAGCACTGGCGTGAAGGCCGGTACGGCGAATCTGCTCCAGGTGTTGAGAATGCCGCCGGACAGCGAAACCAGCGAGATGAACAGGATGTAGGGGAAAGCGATTCGCGTCAGTTCGATGGTCAGTTCGAACTTGGCGACATCGGCCGCGAAACCCGGTGCGGTGAAGTAGATCAGCACGGGCGTAACGGCAATTCCAAGGAGCGTAACTACCGACAGCGCCAGGAAGAGCAGGGTGGCGACATGGTCAGTCAGGCGGCGGGTATCCTCCGCCACCCGCTGGTTCTTGTATTCGGCCAGGATCGGCACGAATGCCTGTGAAAAAGCGCCTTCGGCGAACATGCGCCGCAGCAGATTGGGCAGACGGAAGGCGACGAAGAAGGCGTCAGTGGTGGCGCCGGCGCCAAAGGTCCTGGCGATGACGAAATCGCGCACAAAGCCCAGAATGCGTGACAGCAGGGTCATGCTGCTGACCGTGGCGAGGACCTTGAGCAGATTCATGCCGTAATGGTATCGGCTTTGACTGCCCGCTGCGCAGCTTGCATTCGTGCTGGAAAAGGCCTAAAATTCGCCCCTTTTCCAAGCCTTAGCAGATTCTCACATGGCCAATTCAGCACAAGCCCGCAAACGTGCCCGTCAGGCAATCAAGCGTCGCGCACGCAATTTCAGCCAGCGCTCCGAACTGCGCACCGCCATCAAGGGCGTACGCAAGGCGATTGCCGCCGGTGATAAGGCGGCCGCCCAGAAGGTTCTTAGCGAGTCCATGAGCACCATCGACAGCATCGCGGACAAGAAGATCATCCACAAGAACAAGGCCGCTCGCCACAAGAGCCGCCTGTCTGCCGCCATCAAGGCGCTGTAAAACTAGGCAATTCCCTGCAAATGGCGACCGGTTCCGGTCGCCATTCCTTTTATGGACGCACCGTCTTTCAGTCTTCGGACTTGGCGTCCGGATGCCCCGTATTGATCACCTGAAGTTCGTTGTCTTTGGCAAAGCTGGCGAGGAAGTTGTAGGCCATCGGCTCGACTTCGTATAGGCGGGCGGCGACATACACGCATTTTTCGCCGAGATGGAGTCCGGGCCGCACGTACGGGGAATAGCTCATGCGGTGGTCGGCGCCGAAGGCGGACATGATGCCGCACAGGCGTTCTGCCCAGTCGCTGGGGCGGAATTTCTTTCCGTCCAGCGCCATGCCGACGATAATGAAGTTTCCCGGGTGCTTCTCTGACATGGGCCTTGCGGTCGGCGTGCTTGTGGCATGCGATGCGATGGCGTTTTGTATACCGGCACGCTGAAGCGCCTGCCGAAACGAAGGCGCGATTCTATCAGAAACCCTTGCTTTCTTATGTCGGCATGAGCCAATTTGAATCGTTGTGCATGGAATGTGGATTCTGCTTAAATAATAGGCAAAAAACGAAAAGACAAGGAAAAATAACGGCCTAGCTTGCGTTATTGGGAATGGATGCATATACTTCAGGAATCCCATTGACCCATATGGGGAATTGCATGCAGGCACCCTTGCTGACGAAGTATGGTTTCCGCATCAGGACGCGAGTTGGCCTCGTTGTGGATAACCTGTTGATACCTGGACGCGATGCAGCCGAGGCAGAGCGCAAGTTGCGCCAGATTTACCGCGACTGTGAGATTCTTGCCAGGAGTTGCCAGCAGCCTGCCGCCAAGGCGGTGCCTGCCAGTTATGAAGAGGTGATCGCCCTGATCACGCGCTAGGGATGCGATGGGCGGAAACCGCCTTGATCACACGCTAGAGAAAATCCTTCCGAGCAAGTTCTTCCGCCAGCGCGGCATAGTCCTGTGCGCCGCGAGACGTTGCCGCATGACTGAAGATGTCCCGGTTGCAGGCCGGCGCTTCGGCTATAGCCACGTTTTCCGAAATCACCGTTTCGCAGACTTCCTCTCCGAACTGGTCGGTGAGTCGCTTCTGAATTTCAAAGCTCATGTTACGGCGTCGGTCGAAACGGGTCAGCAAGTAGCGCCGCTCTACACGGCGCTTGAGTACCGGCTCAAGCGCCTGCAATGTGCGTTCCACTTGCAGGGCGCCGCGCAGCGCAAGGAAGTCGGATGAAATCGGCACCAAAAGCCTGTCGGCCGCAAAGACCGCATTGAGGGACAGCACACCGAGAAAGGGGCAACAGTCGATCACTACATTGCGCTCATCTTGGTCTGTGTTGAGATCGTTCAGCCCCTGATTGAGACGGTTCAGGATGGTGGGTCCCTTGCCGAAAGTGGAGTCGACCTTGATGAGTTCGGCGTGGGCGGGAATCAGGCGGCCAATGCCGTCCCAATCGACTTCTAGTTCGGCCAGCGGTCGGCCGTCCTGATAGAAGGCATACACGCTGTCGGTGACTTGGCCCAGTGCCTGCCCATGTACTGCTGACAGGTGCGCCTGCGGGTCGAGATCGATCATCAATACCCGCTGTTTCAAGCGCGCCATGGCGGCGGCTAGGTTGAGCGCGGTCGTTGTCTTGCCGACCCCTCCTTTCTGATTGAAAACGGCGATGCGAGGCATGCCGGCCAGTATATACAAACAGGGCTTTTTCACTTAAGATGCGCATGTCAGCAAGGCGGCGCGAGCCGCCTTTCGCTTTTTGCAATTGATCTTTGCAGAATCGATTATGTCGCACCTGATGAACACCTATACCCGACTGCACGTGGCGTTTACCCACGGGCAGGGCGCCAGAGTCTTCGACGAAGCCGGCCGTGGCTATCTGGATGCACTGGCAGGCATCGCCGTATCCACGCTCGGGCATGCCCATCCGCGCCTGATCAAGGCCATTGCCGATCAGGCCGGACGCCTTCTGCATACTTCGAACATCTATCGCATCCGCGAGCAGGAACAACTCGGCGATCGCCTGGCAACGCTGTCAGGCATGGACGAGGTATTCCTCTGTAATTCCGGCTGCGAGGCCAATGAGGCCGCCATCAAGTTGGCGCGCCTGTTCGGCCACCAGAGATGGTGTTGACGTTCCTGCCATCGTCGTCATGGAGAAGGCCTTCCACGGGCGCACGCTGGCCACGCTTTCCGCCACGGGCAACCGCAAGGTGCAGGCCGGCTTCGAACCGCTGGTTGGTGGATTTGTGCGCGTGCCGTTTGACGATCTGGAAGCGGTCGAGCAGGTCGCCGCCAATAACCAGAGCGTCGTGGCCGTTCTAATCGAGCCGATCCAGGGGGAGGGCGGCATCAATATCGCCCATGCCGAATACCTGCAGGGACTGCGCCGCATTTGCGACGAGCGTGGTTGGCTGCTCATGTTCGATGAAGTGCAGTGCGGCATTGGCCGTACCGGCTGCTGGTTCGCCTGTCAGCATGCGGGCGTGATACCAGATGTGATGACGCTGGCCAAAGGGCTTGGCTCGGGCGTGCCGATCGGCGCCTGCCTCGCCGCAGGGAAGGCAGCCGGCTTGTTCAAACCGGGCAATCACGGGTCCACCTTCGGCGGCAACCCGCTCGCCAGTACGGCGGCGCTGACCACGCTTGCGGTGATTGAGGAGGACGGGCTGCTCAAGCGGGCTGCGACGCTTGGCGACAAGCTCCGCGCCGATTTCGCCGCCGCGCTTGAAGGACAGTCAGGCGTCGTCGCCATCCGCGGCGACGGTCTCATGATCGGCATCGAACTGGATCGCGACTGCGGCGAACTGGTAGCGCGGGCGCTCGATCGCGGGCTGCTCATCAACGTCACGGCGGACAGGGTGATACGCTTGCTGCCTACGCTAGTATTCACCGACGACGATGCGCGTGAGCTGGTTTCGATTCTCGCGCCGCTGATCGGCGAATTCCTGGCTTAGAGCTTCCCGGTTTTCAACACATGGCCGCACCAAAGCATTTTCTGCAGTTGAAGGATTTTTCCCGCGATGAGCTGGAACATGTATTCGCTCGCACGCGCTGGATCAAGGACAAGTTCAAGCGCTACGAGCTTTACCATCCGCTGTTTGATCGCACGCTGGTGATGATCTTCGAGAAGCAAAGCACACGCACACGACTGTCCTTCGAAGCCGGCATGCATCAATTGGGCGGCACCGCCATCTACCTCAATACGCGGGACACGCAGCTGGGGCGCGGCGAGCCGGTCGAGGACGCGGCCGAGGTCATTTCCCGCATGTGCGACATCGTCATGATCCGCACCTTCGAACAGGACATCATCGAACGCTTCGCGGGACATTCGCGCGTGCCGCTCATTAACGGACTGACCAACGAATACCACCCCTGCCAGATTCTCGCCGACATCTTTACGTTCATCGAGCATCGCGGCTCGATAGCGGGCAAGACGGTGGCCTGGATCGGCGACTCGAACAATGTCTGCAACACCTGGCTGCAGGCGGCCGAGGTGTTCGGCTTCAACGTTCATGTATCAACCCCGCCGGGCTATGAAGTCGAGCCCGAGCGCGCCGGACTGTACGGCACCGACCATTACGAGGAGTTCGCCGATCCCGCGGACGCCGTGCGCGGTGCGGATCTCGTCACCACCGACGTGTGGACTTCGATGGGCTTCGAGGAGGAGAACGAGGAACGCTGCCGCAATTTCGAAGACTGGCAGGTGGATGCCGAGATGATGCGGGCAGCCGGAGCGCAAGCCCTTTTCATGCATTGCCTGCCCGCCCATCGGGGCGAGGAAGTCACCGCAGAAGTCATCGACGGCCCGCAGAGCGTGGTGTGGGACGAGGCGGAAAATCGACTACACACCCAGAAAGCCCTCATGGAGTACCTGCTCCTCGGGCGCGTGAATTCCTGAACTTGAGAAGCAAGCAACCATGAGCAAAGCAAAGAAGCCATCCTCCGTCAAGAAAGTCGTGCTCGCCTACTCGGGTGGCCTCGATACCTCTGTCATTCTCAAATGGCTGCAGGACACCTACGGCTGCGAGGTGGTGACCTTCACCGCCGATCTCGGCCAGGGCGAAGAACTCGAGCCGGCGCGCGCCAAGGCGCTGCAGTTCGGCATCAAGAAGAAGAACATCTTCATCGACGACCTGCGCGAGGAGTTCGTGCGCGACTTTGTCTTCCCGATGTTCCGTGGCAACACCGTTTACGAGGGCGAATACCTGCTCGGCACCTCGATCGCCCGGCCGCTCATCGCCAAGCGGCTGGTGGAGATCGCCAAGGCGACCGGCGCCGAGGCCATTGCGCACGGCGCCACCGGCAAGGGAAACGACCAGGTTCGCTTCGAACTGGGCGCCTATGCCCTGATGCCGAACGTAAAGGTTATCGCCCCCTGGCGCGAATGGGACCTGCTCTCGCGCGAAAAGCTGATGGCTTATGCCGAAACGCATGGTATTCCGGTGGATATGAAGCACAGGAAGGGCGGCTCGCCCTATTCCATGGACGCCAATCTGCTGCACATTTCCTACGAAGGACGCCACCTGGAAGATCCGGCAGCCGAGGCTGAGGAGTCGATGTGGCGCTGGACGGTCTCGCCCGAAAAGGCGCCGAACAAGGCCGAGTACCTCGAGCTCGAATTCAGGCAGGGCGACCTGGTCGCCATCAACGGCAAGAAAATGAAGGCCCACCAGTTGCTCGCCATGCTCAACCAGATCGGCGGCAAGCACGGCATCGGCCGCCTCGATCTGGTCGAGAACCGTTACGTCGGCATGAAGTCGCGCGGCTGTTATGAAACCCCCGGCGGCACGATCCTGCTCAAGGCGCACCGCGGCATCGAGTCGGTGTGTCTCGACCGCGAGGTCGCGCACCTCAAGGACGATCTCATGCCGCGCTACGCCAGCCTGATCTACAACGGCTACTGGTGGAGCCCCGAGCGCCGCGCTTTGCAGGCGTTGATTGACCACACCCAGCAAACGGTGAACGGCTGGGTGCGGCTCAAGCTCTACAAGGGCAACGTCATTCTCGTCGGTCGTGACTCGAAGAGCGACTCGCTGTTCGATCCGGCCATCGCAACGTTCGAAGACGATGCCGGCGCCTACGACCAGCGCGACGCGGGCGGCTTCATCAAGCTCAATGCCCTGCGCATGAGGATTGCAGCGAACCGCGTCCGGCGCAAGCGCTGAAGGATCCGCGGGGTATGTCCGGTACGGTCTTCGGCTATACCGAAGCGGAGGTCGCCGAGTTCGGCTTGACCTTCGGCCTGACAGCCTTCATGTTGTACATGCTGTTCATCATCGGTGAGCTGGCGTGGAAGTCGAAGGCTGGCAAGGTGGGGACATTCATATTGTTTTTCGTGCTGGCCTTTGGCATGCTCGGCTTCGCCGCCAAGTCCATCATCAAGATGCTTTGGGGAATCTGATATGCCGGAGTTGAAAAATGTGTTCGACAATGTTTCCATTGTCAAGAATGCCAATGTTTATTTCGACGGGAAGTGCATCAGCCATACCGTGCTGTTCGCCGACGGCACGAAGAAGACCGTCGGCGTCATTTTTCCGTCACAACTCGTTTTCAATACAGGGGCGCCTGAGATCATGGAGATCAACGGCGGTCGTTGCCGTGTGCGCCTTAAGGGCGAAAGTCAGTGGCGGGAATACGGCGCCGGCGAGCAGTTCAGCGTGCCGGGCACCAGCAGCTTCGACATCGAAACACTCGAACTGCTGGACTATGTCTGCCATTTTTCCTGATTGAATTGCCCTGTCGGGGAGGAAGCCATGCCGTCATTCGATATCGTTTCCGAAGTGAATCAGGTCGAGTTGCGTAATGCCGTCGAGCAATCCAACAAGGAAATCGCCAACCGCTTCGACTTCAAGGGCTCCGATGCCTGCATCGATCAAGGCGAGGACACGCTGACGCTGTTTGCTGATGATGAGTTCAAGCTCGACCAGATCTATGATGTCCTGACTGCCAAGTTCGCCAAGCGTGGCGTCGACGTACGCTTCATCGTGCGCGGCGAAGTGGAGAAGGTGAGCGGCAACAAGGTCAAGCAGGTTGCCACGGTGAAGGAGGGGGTGGCCGGGGATCTGGCGAAGCGGATCGTCAAGACCATCAAGGACAGCAAGCTCAAGGCGCAAGCCAGCATTCAGGGCGAGGCGGTGCGCATCTCCGGCGCCAAGAAGGACGTGCTGCAGGAAGCCATCGCGCTGGTGAAGAAATCCATCACCGACGTTCCATTGCAGTTCAACAATTTCAGGGACTGATCAGTCTCGCGCCAACCCGGCGACCCATCGGGTGTAGATGCGGTCGGCAACGGCATTAAGTGCCGCTACCTTCGGGCCCATGTCTGCCTGCATAGCTTCCGGCGCCTGCACGGCCGGGCTGTCAGTCGCGGCGATTTCCGCGGCGCCATCCCGGCACCACTGCAGGATCATGTCTTCCGTCATCTCGACGTGGCATTGCATGCCGAATACCTTGCCCAGCGCGTAGGCCTGGTTCGTGCAATGGTCGCTTTCCAGCAGGCGCACAGCGCCGGGCGGGATGCTGAAGGTTTCTCCGTGCCAGTGGAAGGTTTCGAAGCCGATCAGTTCGCCGAACCAGGCATGTGCCTCAGAGTTGTCCAGCACGCGCACCGGCCCCCAGCCGATCTCCTTGATCGGGGCCTTCGTGATGACGCCGCCGAGCGCTTTGGCGATGAGCTGGCCGCCGAGGCAATGGCCCAGCACCGGGATATCGGCAGCGACGGCAGCGCGGACCAGTTCGCAGGACTGCGCGACCCAGGGCAGGGGGTCATTGACGCTCATGGGACCACCCATAAATACCAGTCCGGAGTAGTTGCCGACACCTGTAGGAACAGCCTCCTCTTCGTCGATGCGGACAAGCCGCCAGGGGATCGAGTGACGGTCGAGGAATGTGGCAAAATAGCCCGGACCTTCGGAGCGGAAATGGCGAAAGATGGCAACCGGTTTCATAAACTGTCGATGGGTGCGTAGGATGGCGAATTTTAGCTTGTCCGCGCTTTGTTGCGCATTCGCGGCTTTTCCGGCTTGGGCTGTTGATGTCGGCGTGGTTGGTCTGTTTCCCGGAAAGGCGGTGCTGGTCATCGACGGCGGTGCGCCGCGCACCGTTTCCGTCGGTGCCCGCGTCAGTGGCATCTGGCTGATTGCCGTGGATCAGGATTCGGCGACGGTTGAAATCAGAGGCAAGCGTCAGCGTCTGACCATCGGCCAGCATGCCCATGGCGGCGGCGATGGCGGCGGCAGCCAGACCGCCAGCCTTACGGCAGACAGCCGCGGCCACTTCATCACCACCGGCACGGTCAATGGCGCCACGATCCGCTTCATGGTCAACACCGGCGCCTCCAGCGTTGCGCTCGGCGCTTCCGATGCCCGTCGCGCCAATGTCAATATCCGCAATGGCCGGCCGATCATGGTGCAGACGGCGAATGGCGTGACCCAGGCCTGGCTGGTGACGTTCGACAATGTGCGGGTGGGCGACGTCGTGCTTCATGGTGTCGAGGGCACGGTGCACCAGCAGGATCTGCCGGTGGCGCTGCTTGGCATGAGCTTCCTCAATCGCATGGAAATGAAACGCGACGGACAGACCATGACGCTGCGCAAGCGTTACTGAATTGAGCATTTTGTCAGACACTCGGAAACAGGCTCTAGTCGTACCGACGTCGGACTGGCTGAGACAGCGTCTTGCCGGACCGCGGCAGTTGGCGGGCGCAGCAGAGGAGGACACGCCGGACAAACTATTGGCTGCTGCCGTCCTGGTGCCAGTTATTGAGCGGCCGGAAGGGCTGACGGTACTGTTCACGCAGCGCACGGCGCATCTCAACGATCACGCCGGACAGGTGAGTTTCCCCGGTGGCCGCTGTGAGGTCACCGACTCCTCCCCTGTGCACACGGCATTGCGCGAAACGGAGGAGGAGATCGGGCTTGAACGTGGCCGGGTCGAGGTGCTTGGCCTTCTGCCCGAATATCGCACGGGCACTGGTTTCAGTGTCACCCCGGTGGTGGGCCTTGTGCGTCCGCCCTTCGAACTCGCACTCGACAGTTTCGAAGTGGCCGAGGTATTCGAGACGCCGCTCTCATTTCTGCTCGATCCGGTCAATCATCAGCGCCACAGCATGGAGATCGGCGGTGTGCTGCGCCAGTATTACGCCATGCCCTACGAGGGGTTTTTCATCTGGGGCGCAACGGCAGGCATGCTGGTGAGCCTGCATAACCTTCTTTACGGTGAATAGTGCTTCCTTTTGAGTCTGCGGCACGATTGCGCGATAATCAGGCTTGCTCCTTCGTTGTCTACGGCATTTAATTCTTCATGACCGTCATTTCCCTCATTGTCGTCCTTTTGCTGGAACAGGTGCGCCCACTGGCAGACCGTGGGGTCGTCGGCGCGCCGATGCAAAGCTACTCTCGTTTTTTCGAGAAACATTTCAACGATGGCCAGGGAAGTCACGGCATGGTTGCCTGGCTGCTGGCGGTGTTGCCGGCAACGATCGCCTGCGCCGCAGTCTATTTTGTGTTGATGGCCGTGAGTCCGCTGCTCGGCTTCGCCTGGAACGTGGCGGTCCTCTACCTGGCGCTGGGCTTTCGCCAGTTCAGCCACTACTACACCGATATCCACCTGGCACTGCGCATGGGTGAGACGGAGCGCGCCCGCGCCCTGCTCGGCGAATGGCGCGGGCGTTCGGCAGACGGGCTCAATGCCACCGAGATCGCCCGCCTGGCGATGGAAGAGGCGCTGGTCGCTTCCCACCGCCACGTCTTCGCGGTGGTCGTCTGGTTCGTGCTCCTGCCGGGCCCGGCAGGCGCCCTGATGTACCGGCTGGCCTACTATTTCCAGCGCCAGTGGGGCGAGCGCAAGGACGCCGAATTCGGCGCCTTCGGCCGCTTTGCGGTCAAGGCCTTCGCTGTCATCGACTGGCTGCCGGTGCGCATCACCGCGGCGGCCTTCGCCATCGTCGGCGACTTCGAGGACGCGGTTTACTGCTGGCGCACCCAGGCGGCGCGCTGGCCGGACAAGGCAGCGGGTATACTGCTGGCTAGCGGTGCCGGAGCACTGGGCGTTCGCCTGGGGCTGCCGATCATCGAATCGGGCGAAGTGACGGAAAGACCCGAACTGGGGCTGGGCGAGGAGGCCGACGCCGATTTCATGCAGAGCGGAATCGGTTTGGTATGGCGCACATTGGTGCTTTGCCTGTTGCTGCTGACGCTGCTGGGCGTTGCCAGTTGGGCTGGTTGATTTCCTATCAGGAGTACAAAAATGGCTGACAAGAGAGAAGTGGTGGTTCTGAGTGCCGTGCGCAGCGCGGTGGGTACTTTCAATGGCGCGCTCGCCGGCATCGAGCCGGCCGAACTGGGCGGTCTGGTGTTCAAGGAGGCGATCGCCCGTTCCGGCGTTGATCCGAAGCAGATCAGCTTTGCCACGGTCGGCAACTGCATCCCGACCGAATCACGCTATGCCTACGTGGCGCGGGTCTCGACCATCCAGGCCGGCCTGTCGATGGACTCCGTGGCCTTCGCGGTGAACCGCCTGTGCGGCTCCTCGCAGCAAGCCATCGTCAACTCGGCTCAGGCGATCCTGCTCGGCGACGCCGATTTTGCGCTGGGCGGCGGCGTCGAGGTGATGTCGCGCGGCGCCTACCTGCTGCCGGCGCTGCGCTCCGGCGCGCGTATGGGCGACACCCAGGCGATCGACGCCATGGTGGCGGTGCTGACTGATCCGTTCGGCGTCGGCCATATGGGCATTACTGCAGAGAATCTGGCAGTTAAGCACGGCATCACGCGCGAGGCGCAGGATACCTTCGCGGTCGAGTCTCAGAGCCGCGCGGCGAAGGCCATCGCCGAGGGCCGCTTCAAGTCGCAGATCGCGCCGATCACCCTCAAGACCCGCAAGGGTGACGTGGTGTTTGACACCGATGAGCATCCGCGCGCCGGCACGACGATGGAAACCCTGGCCAAGATGAAGCCGGCCTTCAAGAAGGATGGTACGGTGACGGCCGGCAACGCCTCGGGCATCAACGATGCCGCTGCGGCGCTGATCCTGGCCGATGCTGCCAAGGCCGCTGCCGGAGGTCATAAGCCGATTGCCCGTCTCGTCGCCTACGCTATCGCCGGGGTTCCCAACGAAGTGATGGGCGAGGGCCCGATTCCCTCGACCAAGGTCGCGCTACAGAAGGCCGGCCTCACGCTGGACAAGATCGATGTGATCGAGTCCAACGAGGCCTTCGCAGCCCAGTCCCTGACAGTAGCCAAGGTCCTGGGCCTCGATCCGGCCAAAACGAACGTTAATGGTGGCGCAATCGCACTCGGCCATCCGGTCGGCGCCACCGGCGCGGTGATCGTCACCAAGCTGCTGCATGAGCTGATCCGGGTGAACGGCCGCTATGGCATTGCCACGATGTGCATCGGCGGTGGGCAGGGCATCACGACGATCTGGGAACGCGTGTAACGCGTTTCTGCCGGATGCAAGGTGGAACGGGCCGGGTGACCGGCCCGTTTTCATTTCGGCGCCGCGCAGGGCGCCAGTGGATTTACTTGCGTTCAGTATAAGTCGGCAAAGTGATGCGGAAGGCCATGGCGAGGAAGCGCAGGGCGAGGACGACCACCATGCCGCTCCAGGCGGCCGTGACCGGAGATACATCGAGCGCCTGCAGGCCGATCAGCGTCAGCGCGCCGGCCCAGGCGGCTGTAGCGTAGAGCTCGCCGCGTACGAACACCAGCGGCACGTCGTTGCACAGCACGTCGCGCAGCACGCCGCCGACGACGCCGGTCATCACGCCCAGCAGGCTCGCCGCCAGCCAGGGTGCCTGCCACTCCAAAGCGACCTGGGTGCCGACGATGGTGAACAGCGCCAGGCCGATGGCGTCCGGCACGAGGAAGAGGCGCGGCGGCAGGCGCAGGCCGCGCACCAGGAAGAAGACCAGCAGCGTGGTGGCGAGGGCGGTCACGAGATAGGTCTGGTCGCTGATCCAGAACACCTGGCGATCGAGCAGGAGGTCGCGCACTGTGCCGCCGCCCAGCGCGGTGGCGCTGCCCACCATGACCACGCCGACGAGGTCCATGTTCTTGCGGCCGGCGTCGAGCACGCCGGTCAGGGCATTCACCGCAACGGCAGCCAGGCCGACCCAGTAGAGCAGATGTTCCATGCCAAATCGTTTAAGACCTCATGAAGGGGCGAGTGTATCGGTTTCGTCGCCGTACTGCGGGGACTGACTTTCCAGCGCTACTTTCCGCAGGAGGCGCACAGCGCATGGAATTGACCGAGGCGGTACGCGCTGATGCTGCCCGCGGCCACGGCTCCACGCAGTGCACAGTCGGGTTCGCGATCGTGGCGGCAATCCCTGAAGCGACACTTGTCCAGGTAGGGAAGGAATTCGCGGAAGCCCTGTTCGATCTCTGCGCGTGTCAGGTGGGACAGGCCGAATTCCTGCATGCCCGGGCTGTCGATGAGGCTGCTGGCGGCGTCTAGACGGTAGAGCCGGGTGTGGGTGGTGGTGTGCTTGCCGGAATCGAGCGCGTCGGAGATCTCGCGCGTGGCGGCCTGAGCGTGCGGCAGCAGGGCGTTGATGAGAGTGGACTTGCCCATGCCGCTCTGGCCGACGAGCACGCTGCACTGGCCTTCAAGCAGCGGCCTGATGGCATCGGCGTTTGCTGTCGCGGACAACTCCACCACGGGGTAGCCCAGCGCCTTGAAGGGCGCCAGTTGGCGGCGCGCGGCTTCGGCTTTTTCGGCAAGGTCGATCTTGTTGAGGACGATCGCCACGCGCATGTGCTGTTGCTCGGCGGCAACGATACAACGCGTCACCAGTTCATCGCTGAAGCCTGGTTCGGCAGCGACGACGATGACGGCCTGGGTGGCATTGGCGGCGAAGAGTTTGCTGCGGTAGGCGTCGCTGCGGTAGAGCAGCGTGGCGCGCGGCGCAACGGCGGCGATGACGCCATGGTCGGGGGCGGAGAGTGCCACCGTGACACGGTCGCCGCAGGCGACGTGGCTTTTCTTGCCACGCGGATAGCACAGGGCGAGGGCGCCGTCTTCCAGTTCGATTTCGTATTGTCGGCCGAAGGCGGCGACGACGGTGCCGGTCTGGCTCAAGGGCGTGGCAGCGCTTCGATCTTCGCCGCGCAGATGAGGTCGTTGAGAGAAATGCCGCCAACGGAATGCGTGGCGTAGTCAACGCGGCAGCGGTTATAGCCGAAGGCGATGTCCGGATGGTGGTCCTGCTCGCGCGCGATGCCCGCAACGGCATTGACGAACGCCAGCGTTGCCTCGTAATCGGTGAAGGCGAAGGATTTGGCGATCGCCTTGCCGTCGTGCTCCCAGCCGGGCAGCAACGTCAATAGAGCAGCCAGTTGCTTCGCGTCGAGGCAGTGGCCCGTGCCGGAGAGTGGCTTGCAGGTATCGCCTGCGAGATCAGTGAAAGTCAGCTTGTGCGGCACGGCGCCTTCCCGGCTCAGGCGGCCCTCAGCTGCGCAATGCGCGCCGCGGCCGGCGGATGAGAATCGTAGAAGGTGGAGTACAACGGGTCAGGCGTCAGCGTCGCGGCGTTGTCGCGGTAGAGCTTCACCAGCGCTGCGATAAGATCGCCGGCATGGGTCTGCTGCGCTGCGTAGGCGTCGGCTTCGTATTCGTGACGGCGCGAAAAGGCGCTCATCAGGGGTGCCAGTGGGAAGGTGAATACCGGGACAGCCAGCGAGAAGAGTACCAGCGCCGGCGCGGTGCCCTGCGAGGTCATGCCGAGCCCCTCGTAGAACCACGGTGCGTCGATGAGCACGCCGAGCAGCCAGAGAAAACCGAGGCTCGCCAGTGCCAGCACGCCGATGCGCTTCCAGACGTGGCGCCGCCGGTAGTGGCCGAGTTCGTGCGCCAGAACGGCTTCGATTTCCTCGGGGGCCAGTTTCTGCAAAAGGGTGTCGAAGAAGACGATGCGCTTGGCCTGGCCGAAGCCGGTGAAATAGGCATTGCCATGGGCGGAGCGCTTCGACCCATCCATGACGAAGAGGCCGCTGGCGCGAAAGCCGCAGCGCGCCATCAGGGATTCGATGCGCTCCCGCAGCGTGGCGTCGGCGAGTGGAGTGAATTTATTGAAGAGCGGGGCGATCACGGTGGGGTAGATGAGCAGCGCCAGCAGGTTGAAGCCGAGCCAGAACAGCCAGACATAGAGCCACCACTGCGCGCCCATACGTTCCATCAGCCACAGGACGGCCAATAGCACCGGCAGTCCGATGAGCGCGCCGAGCAGTGCTCCCTTGGCGAGGTCGACCATGAACAGGCGCAGGGTCATCTTGTTGAAACCGAAGTGTGTCTCGATGACAAAGGTGCGGTAAAGCGAAAAGGGTAGATCGACGATCGAACTCAGCACGACGAGGCCGGCGATGAAGGCCATGCCGTGGGCCAGGCCGTCGAGGCCCAGTGCCGTCCATGCCGAATGCAGGGCCTGCAGGACGCCGCCGAGGGTGAGCGCCAACACGAGCAGCGCGCCGACGACGACTTCGATCATGGCCAGCCGCACCTTGGCCACGGTGTAGTCGGCCGCGCGCTGGTGGGCCTCCGAGGATATGGTCTCGCGGAAGGCTTCGGGCACGGCGTCGCGGTGCGCGACCACATGGCGGACATTGCGTTGTGCCAGCCACAGGCGCAACAGCGTGGTCAGTATGAGCGCGGTGAGAAAGAGGATGGTGAAGGCAAGAGTCATCTGGGCGCCATGGTTGGAAATGAACTGTGACAGAATATTGCTTTTCCAGTTCTATTGAAATTATGGCACAGGATCCCAACAACCTTATTTGGCTCGACATGGAAATGACCGGCCTCGATCCCGATCGCGACCGCGTCATCGAAATCGCCATGGTGGCGACGGACAGCGCACTGAACACCCTGGCCGAATCGCCGGTGGTGGTGGTGCGCCAGCCCGATGCCGTGCTCGACGCCATGGACGACTGGAATAAAAACACCCATGGCAAGTCGGGTCTCGTCGGCAAGGTGCGCGCCTCGCAGATCGACGAGGCGATGGCGACGGCGCAGTTGCTCGAATTCATGCGCCAGTACGTGCCGGAGCGCGCCTCGCCGATGTGCGGCAACTCGATCTGCCAGGACCGCCGCTTCATGGCACGCTGGCTGCCCGGCCTGGAGGCGTATTTCCACTACCGCAACCTGGATGTCAGCACGCTGAAGGAACTGGCGCGGCGCTGGAAGCCGGAAGTCTACAAAGGAGTGGTGAAGAAGGGTACGCACACTGCGCTGGCGGATATCCACGAGTCGATCGAGGAACTGCGCTACTACCGCGACAACTTCATCAGGTTGTAGTCAGGCTTTCCGCATCGCACGGATCGCCGCCAGCAGGCCAGCGGTGGAGGCATCGAAGTCGCCTTCGCCGGACAGCATTTGCGGCAGGATCTCGCGCGCCATCTGCTTGCCATGCTCGACACCCCACTGGTCGAAGCTGTTGATGCCCCACAGGCAGCCCTGCACGGCCACCTTGTGCTCGTAGAGGGCGATCAGGCTGCCGAGCGCGCGCGGCGCAAGCTTCGGCATGAGGACAGGTCGTGCTGGGCTGATTGCCGGGGCAGGCCAGGTGCGGGGCCAGGCGTGCCGCTTCCGCTGCGGATTTCCCGACGGCGATCAATTGGCTTCTCGCTTCCTCGATAGACTTCCCTTTCATTAATGCGGCGCTCTGTGCCAGGGCATTGGCGACCAGTGCTTCCTGTTCCGGGCAGATGTCGCCGACCGGCACGATGAAATCGATAGGCGTCAGCCGCGTGCCCTGGTAGAAAAGCTGGTGAAAGGCATGCTGGCCGGCCGAGCCGGCCATGCCCCAGAGGATGGGCGCGGTGTTGCAGCCGACGTCCGCATTGTCGAGCGTGACGCGCTTGCCGTTGCTTTCCATTTCCAGCTGCTGCAGATAGGCCGGCAGCAGGCCGAGGCGATGCGCGTAGGGTAAGACTGCGAGCGATTCTGCGCCGAGGAAATCGATGTTCCACAGGCCGATCAGGGCTGACAGCACGGGCAGGTTTTCCGCATAGGGCGCGGCGAGGAAATGCTCGTCCATCTCGCGCGCGCCGGCAAGCAGATCCTCGAAGCCATCCATGCCGATGGCGCAGGCGAGCGGCAGGCCGATGGCCGACCACATCGAGAAGCGCCCGCCCACCCATTCCGGCATCGCCAGGCAGTTATCGGCGGGAATGCCTAAGGCCTGTGCCGCCGCGACGTTATTGCTGACGGCGATGAAATGCCGCGCCGGATCGGCGCTGCCGAGCCAGGTGCGAGCGGCACGCGCGTTGGCCAGCGTTTCCTGGGTCGTGAAGGTCTTCGAGGAGACGATGAACAGCGTGCGGGCCGGGTCGAGGTCGCGCACCGAGTCGGCGAACTCCGCCGGGTCAATGTTGGCGACAAAGCGCACGGGCAGCTTCGGATCGGCATATTCGCCGAGGGCCTGCGCTGCCATGCGCGGGCCAAGGTCGGAGCCGCCTATGCCGAGGTTAACAATGGCATTGATCGGCGCGTCGCCGCTGCCGCGCCATTCGCCGGAGCGCAGGGCGCCGCTCAGTTCGCGCATGCGCGCGCGCGTGGCCCGTACTTCGGGCAGCACGTCCTTGCCGGCGACCCGATAGGAGTGTTCGGCGCGCAGGGCGATGTGCAGGGCGGCGCGGTTCTCCGTGGCATTGATCGCCTCGCCGGCGGTCATGCGACGCAGGAAACCGGCCAGATCGCGCGCCTCAGCCAGTTGGACCAGCAGATCCACCGTTTCGACGGTCAGGCGCTGCTTGGAGAAATCGGCGAGCAGCTCGCCGCTACGGTGTGACAGGCTGAAGTAGCGCTGCGGATCTGCGGAGAAAAGGTTATTTAGGTGCTCCGCCACCACATAGTCGCGGTGGGTGGCGAGCGCTTTCCATTGGGGTGTCTGTGTAAGTGGAATCATTGTCTGAGGTAAAGGCGGAAGCGTTCGTTGCGGTCGCTGGGGCGGTGGCCTTCCCAAATCTTGCGCCAGCCTTTTCCGGGCGGCAAGGGCTCCCTTTGCGCCGTGCCCTGGACCAGGAACAGGTGGCATGCCGTCGCCCGGCTTCCTTCGCGCAGTGCCTTTATGCCTGCGAAATAGTGGAAGGCGGCACGCTGTGAATCGGACAGACCGCGCCCGCCAATACAGTTGCTGTGGGCGGGAAGCGCCGCCTTGAGCGAGACTGCGACGGAGCGGTAGTTTCTGCCGTGATCGATCCACGGCTTCCACAGCGCCATCATCAGGCTCCAGCATAGCGTGACGCCGACGGCCCAATGCACCGTGCTGCGCTGTGGCGAACGCGGGCTGGCGAAGACCAGCCAGAGCCAGGCAAGAGTCAGTACCAGCGCGGCGGCGAAGGCCAAGGGTGAGAATTGGGCGACGAAGCCCGGTTCCAATCTGGCAAAATTATTGGCGATGCGGCGCGGTATGCCGGCAACCATTGCCACCCAGCCAAGCCAGATCAGGCCAGCCAGCATAGTGAAGGTCATCATGCCGAACCAGTCGAAGGCGTTGGCGGCGCCGCGCCGCAACGACAGGGTGGCGGGCGCGGCAAGCAGAATCAGCGGCGGCAGCAACGGCAGGACATTCAGGCTGCGCGGGCCGGAAAAGGCACTCTGAACGGCGAGCAGAACAAGAAAGGAAAGCAGTGGAATGAGTGTTCGCGGCTCGCGCAGCTTGTGACGCTCCCGCCACAGGGTCCATGCCGCCAGTGGCAGGGCTGGCCAGGCGAACCAACTCAGCAGCTTGATATAGTTCCACAATGAGAGGAGATAATTGGAGGACGGCCGCAAATCTCCCAGTTCTCGCGACCACCACATGCCGAACGCGGCGGGTTCCAGCCAGTAAAGCGACAGCGGCCATGACAGAATGAGCGGAGCGGCCACAGCCAGTGCGATGAGCATGCCGCGCGCCATCGCAGTTGAGTGCAGGCTGGACGAGAACAAGGGAGTCAGAACAAGCAGCGGGCCGAGTGCGATCAGCGCTGGCAAACCTGCGGCGAGGCTGCCCAGCCCGAGTGCGGCGCCGACAATCACGCCGCCGCCCGCGGGATTTTGCGGGATAAGCGCCAGACCGAAATAGAGAGCGGCAGTAGTAGCAAGAAAAGCCATGGCAGGCTGCATTTCATGCGCATGCACCAGGAGCCCCAGACAGCCGATGGCGGTGAGGACGGCGCCCCGCGCAGCCTCCTGGCCGATGAGAAGCCGTGCTGCCCCAGCCAGGCAGGCGATCATGATGCCGGCGAACATGCCGGAGGCCAGGCGCGCGGCATCGTGCAGGGGCAGAATGGGGCCGAACCCCTTGGCTAGTACGGCCGCAATCCAGTGGTAAAGCGGTGGGGAATCCAGCCAGATTGTGCCGGCAAGTCGCGGCAGCAGCCAGCCACCCCCGTCGAGCATGGAATACACCACGCCGAAATGCGTGATGTCGTCGCCTTTCCAGGGGTCGTGGCCGAGTAGTCCGGGCAGGAGGTAGAGCGCGCAGAGGACGATCAGCACCGCGCCGCGCGGCGGAAAGGTGAAGGGCAGGCGCGGCAAGGGCATCATTCGCAGGGTCAGGTTGTTATATTCTGCCGGCGGGAAGATTGTACCCAAACGGCTTTCATGGAAAGCAAAAAAGGCAGCCGAGGCTGCCTTTCGCGTGCGTAACCGGCAGATCAGGCGGCAGCCTGTTTCTTGCCGTATTTCTGGTTGAATCGCTCGACGCGCCCGGCGGTATCGATCATTTTCTGCTTGCCCGTGTAGAACGGATGACACTCAGAGCAGACCTCGATATTCAAGGGCTTGCCGCTGGTGGAGCGGGTCTTGAACTTGTTACCGCAGCTGCAGGCGACGTCGATCTCGACGTAATTAGGGTGGATATCGGCTCTCATGGGTTCCTCTGCTCTGTCATGGGCAGCGAATGTGGCTGCCCGGGAAAACTACGCATTATCCATGATAAACAGTGGGTTTGCAATCCGATGCCAGCCTCAGCCGCGCCGCATCGCGTCGTAGAACTCCGCGTTGTTCTTCGTTGCGCGGATCTTGTCGAGGAGAAATTCCATCGCCTCGAGGTCGTCCATGTTGTAGAGAAGCTTGCGCAGCACCCAGACCTTTTGCAGGATTTCCGGCTTGAGCAGGAGTTCCTCGCGACGCGTACCCGAGCGATTGACGTTGATGGCCGGATAGACACGCTTCTCTGCCATGCGCCGCTCGAGGTGGATCTCCATGTTGCCGGTGCCCTTGAACTCCTCATAAATGACGTCGTCCATGCGGCTGCCGGTGTCAATCAGGGCGGTGGCGATGATGGTGAGCGAACCGCCTTCCTCGATGTTGCGCGCGGCGCCGAAAAAGCGCTTGGGCTTCTGCAGGGCATTGGCATCCACGCCGCCTGTGAGCACCTTGCCGGAGGCCGGCACCACGGTGTTGTAGGCACGCGCGAGACGCGTGATGGAGTCGAGCAGGATGACCACATCCTTCTTGTGCTCGACTAGGCGCTTGGCCTTCTCGATGACCATCTCGGCGACTTGCACGTGGCGCGAGGCCGGTTCGTCGAAGGTCGATGCGACGACCTCCCCCTTCACCGAGCGCGTCATTTCCGTCACTTCCTCGGGGCGCTCGTCAATCAGCAGGACGATCAGCGAGACGTCCGGATGGTTGCTGGTGATGGCGTGGGCGATGTGCTGCATCATCACCGTCTTTCCGCTCTTCGGGCTGGCCACCAGCAGGCCGCGCTGCCCCTTGCCGATCGGCGCGATCATGTCGATGACGCGCGAGGTGATGTTCTCTTCAGCCCTGATTTCGCGCTCCAGCCTGAGGACCTCGGTCGGGTGCAGCGGTGTCAGGTTCTCGAAGAGGATCTTGTGCTTGGAGTTTTCGGGCGGCTCGTAGTTGACCTTGTCGACCTTGACAAGAGCGAAGTAGCGCTCGCCGTCCTTGGGCGTACGGATCTCGCCCTCGATCGAATCGCCCGTATGCAGATTGAAGCGGCGAATCTGCGAGGGGGAGACATAGATATCGTCTGTGCCAGCCAGGTAGGAGGTATCGGGCGAGCGTAGGAAGCCGAAACCATCTGGCAGCACCTCGAGGGTGCCATCGCCAAAGATGTTCTCGCCTTTCTTGGCGCGATTCTTGAGAAGGGCGAATATCAGTTCCTGCTTGCGCAGGCGGTTGGCGCCGTCGATTTCGTTGGCGATCGCCATGTCGAGCAGCTCGCTGACGTGGAGAGTCTTAAGCTCCGATAAATGCATAAGGACCCAGAGGTGAGGTGGTGAAGCGAAAAAGGGAACTTCGAAAGTTCGAGGGAAATGGTCGAGGTTGTTTGGGGTTTGCAGCCGGACCCGCTTCCGCGCCGCCAGAGATCTTCTGGTTTTCTGCCGTGGCGCGGAGGGAATTCAGGTGGGACTGTAAGTCTTTCAGAGATTGCTGTCAATAAAGGCGGTGAGCTGGGATTTGGAGAGGGCGCCGACCTTGGTGGCCTCGACATTGCCGTTCTTGAACAGCATCAGGGTAGGAATGCCGCGGATGCCGAACTTGGCCGGCGTTTCCTGGTTATCGTCGATATTCAGCTTGGCCACTTTGAGCTTGCCGGCGTATTCCTTGGAGACGTCGTCCAGGATCGGGGCGATCATCTTGCAGGGCCCGCACCACTCGGCCCAGTAGTCCACCAGGACGGGGGTGGACGATTGCAGCACCTCGGCCTCGAAGTTGGCGTCAGTGACGTAGTGAATGTGCTCGCTCATTATTTCCTCGCAATATGTTTGTAGCCGGTCGCGCATGCACCGGGAAAAGATCAAGGGTCGTGAAGCGGTAAAGCAGGAAAAAAAGCCGGGATCTGATGCTTTCGCCTGTGGCTGATTGTGCTTGTGACGGCTATCGTAGCGAAAAAGCCGCAGCAAGGGAAGTGCGCAATCCCGTGCCTAGGGTGCCTTGAGGGGCCTGAAGGGCGGGTTACCCTATGCTAATATCCGCATACACAAGCCTGATCCCGCCATCCCTTAAGAATACGAAGGAACACCGCCCATGACCTATGTGGTGACCGAACCCTGTATCAAGTGCAAGTACACCGACTGCGTGGATGTTTGCCCGGTCGACTGCTTCCACGAAGGCCCCAATTTCCTCGTCATCGATCCCGAAGAGTGCATCGACTGCACCCTGTGCGTGGCTGAGTGCCCGGTCGAGGCCATCTTCGCCGAGGACGATGTGCCCGAATCGCAGAAGCACTTCACGGCACTGAACGCAGAATTGTCCAAATTGTGGAAGGTCATCGTCGAACGCAAGGATCCCCTGCCCGACGCCGACGAATGGGCCAAGGCGAAGGACAAGCTGGACAAGCTGGAACGCTGATCCACGCCGCGTCTCCTGACCTCGCCCCGGCCATGCCCGAGGCCGCGCGCCCTTTCGCAACACACTACCTTCCCTATTCGGCGGACTTCGTTGTCCGCTGCGCGCAGCACATCGTCGAAGCCTGCAGGCCCCGGCTTCCCGACCTATCCGCGTTCCTGGTTGTTCTTCCCAGTCCGGCCCTGGCGCCAATTCTCCGCCAAGCCCTGGCTACGGCGGCTGGCCACGGCCTGCTGTTGCCGCGCATCGCCACATTGGCCCAGTTGGCGGTTGCCGCCAGCGCAGGGGGACAGCCGGATAGTCAGCGCCAGTTGACGCTCTACCGGCAGTTGCGCGAACAGGGGTGGTTCGCAGACAGCGCCCTATGGGAAATCTGCACGGACCTGCTCGCGCTCTTCGACGAATTGAACGAGCGTGACCTTGGACTGCCGGAGGATGAGGAGGGTTTGCTTGCCCGGCTAGAGCGGGCCTACGATGCGCGCGGCTCGCAGCCACTGCGCTTCGAGGCTGAGGTGGTGCACCGCCTCTGGCGGGCGGAAGCGTCCGGCCCCCCGGGCCGTCATGCCGCCATGGCGATGGCCCTGGGGCAACTTGCCGCGGCGGGGGATAGCCCCCTGTTCTTGGTGTGCGAGGGCGATTTGAGGCCGCTTGAGGCCGCCTTCTGCCAGGCCTGGGCGGTGCGGCAGCCTGTGACGGTTTTCCAGCCTCGGCGCGAGGATACCGACTCGCCGCTGATGCGCGCGCTCAATCACCTCTGGCCGCCTGGCGCGGGAGAGCCGCAACCTCTGGTGACCCGGGCCGATGCTGCGCACACCGAGATGCCGGAGAGTCCATTGGCGGGCCGCCTGCGTCTGATCGCCGCCGCGAGCCTGGAAGAAGAGGCCGAGGCGGTCGCCGCCGCGGTGCGACGCTGGCTTGGTGCAGGCCGCAAGCGCATCGCTCTGGTGGCGGCCGACCGCGTCGCGGCGCGTCGCGCGCGCGCGCTGCTCGAGCGCGACGGCATATTGGTGCAAGATGAAACGGGCTGGAAGTTGTCCACCACTCGTGCTGCCGCCTTGATCGACGCCTGGCTGGAGGTGATAGCCGCCGATGCCTATCATCGTGACCTGCTCGATCTCGTCAAATCCCCCTTCCTCTTCAGCGACTGGCCGGATGGCCTGAGGCAGGCCGGCCTGGTCCAGCTAGAAGCAGGGCTGGCGCGGCACAATCTTGCCTACGGCTTGAACCGATATGAGGCGGTACTGGCGCGGGAGCAGGATTGCGGTGAGGCAGTCGACATGCTCAGGCGCGCCGCCGCGGCGCGCCAACGGATGCCGCGGGGAAGCGCCCAGCCCGCACACTGGCTTGAGGGGCTGTTGCAGGCGCTTCACGATCTTGGGGCCATGCCCGGACTGGAGCGCGACGAAGCCGGCGTAACCCTGCTTGAACTGCTGCGCACCCGCCTTGAGGAACTTTCCGCCGTCCCCGTGCGGCTGACTTTTGCCGAATGGCGCGAGTGGCTGAATCGCGAGCTGGAATGCGCGGCCTTTGTCGATCGCGGCATCGAGAGTCCGCTGGTCATGACGCACCTCGCGGCAACACGGCTGCGCCGCTTCGATGCGGCCGTCCTCATCGGTGCCGACCGCGATCACCTTGCGCCCGCGATTCCGCGCGCCATATTCGGCAACCTGGCGGTGCGCAGCGATCTGGGACTGTCCCTGCCAAACGAGGCGGTGGCGCGGCTGCGGGACGATCTTGCCGGGCTCATCGCGTCCTGCGGAGAAGTGGCGGCCACTTGGCAGATCGCGCACGGCGGCGAGGCCAATCTGATATGCCCGGAACTCGGCATGCTTGCCGTGTTTCACGGCCGCGCCTGGGGCGACGATCTGGTGGCCAGTCCGGACACCGCAACGATGTCGGCAGCGGGACCGAGCAGCGGAGAAGGGACGGCCATGCCCCGTCCCGCTGCGCCGCAGCGCGTGCCGCTGCGCCTGTCCGCCAGCGCATACGCCAGCCTATTGGCCTGCCCTTACCAGTTCTTTGCGCGCCGCATGCTGGGGCTGGGCGAGACGGAAGAGGTGCGCGAGGCGATGGAGAAGCGCGACTACGGTGATTTCGTGCACCGTATCCTGCAGCGATTCCATGCCGGCCGTACGCAATTATCGGGTGAGCCGGATGAGACACTGGTAGATGCCCTGGAGACTATCAGCCGAGAGGTTTTCGCTCCTGCAATAGAGGAGAACTTCCTCGAGCATGCATGGTTGTCGCGCTGGCTCAAGCGCGTGCCCGGCTATATTGCCTGGCAGAAGGCGCGCGAGGCGGGCGGCTGGCGCTATGCCGGCAGCGAACAGAAACGCGAGCGTACCCTGGTTCTGGAAGACGGCGCCGCATTGGAGTTGCATGGCCGTCTGGATCGCCTGGACCGCAGAGCCGACGCCAGCGAGGCCGTGCTCGATTACAAGGCGCAGGATGCGCAGGGTTTGAGGCGCCGCCTCGCGGAGCCCCTGGAAGATGTCCAGTTGGCATGCTATGTCCTTCTGCAGGGGGAGCGGGTCACCGAGGCGGCCTATGTTGCCCTGGATGGTGAAACGCCCGATGAGCTGGCACTGCAGGAGGCGCAGGAAATGGCCCGTGTGCAGGGCGCGCGGCTTGCGGCGATCGTCCACGCGCTGCGGCAGGGCGCCGGATTGCCCGCGCATGCCGTCGATGCGGTCTGTGCCATGTGCGAGGTGCGCGGCGTGTGCCGTCGCGACTATCAGGCAGAGGCGACCCGGCCGTGAGTGACATGGACCTCACGCGCCATGCCCTCGACCCGCAACGCTCAGTGGTGGTCGAAGCCTGCGCCGGAAGCGGCAAGACATGGCTGCTGGTGTCGCGCATTCTGCGCCTGCTGCTCGAAGGCGCCACGCCAGGGGAGATTCTCGCCATCACTTATACCCGCAAGGCGGCGCGTGAAATAGAGGAGCGGCTGGCGGACTGGCTGCGCCAGCTGGCCGTGGGCAGCGACGCGATGGTGCGCGATTTTCTGCTTCAGCGTGCGGTGCCGCGTGAGAGCATCGACGCTGCCGTCGCGCGGGCGCGCGGCTTGTACGAGCAGGTGCTATGCGCACAGCCATCGCTTACCGTCAGCACCTTCCATGGCTGGTTCGCCCGACTGGTCCAGGGGGCGCCGTTATCCAGCGACGTGGCCGGTTTCGTTCTGCATGAATCCGGTTCGCGCCTGAAGGACGAGGTGTGGCAGCTTTTCGCAGCGGCTTGCGGGCGGCGTAACGATGCCGCCACGGCGTCACTGCTTTGGCTCCTGCAGCATGTCGGTCGGGAGGCGACCCGGAATCTGTTGTACCGCCTGTCAGATCGCCGCGCCGAATGGCATGCCTATGCCGGTGAGGGAGGCGATGCCTTGGCTCAAGCCATGTCCGTATTGCGCGAGCAGCTTGGCGTCGGCGAGGCGCCTGCCGCCATCGACAATCTGTTTGCCGACGAGCTGTTCATGCGCAAGTTGCACGAGCTCGCCGGAATCCTGCGACGCAGCGACATCGATCGCGATCTCGAGGCAGCAGCACGGCTGGAGTCCGCTTTGGCTGCGGCGGACGGCGCGGCACGGTTCGGATCGATCTCGGCGGCATTGCTGACCGAAAAGGGCACTTTGCGCAAACGCGAAGCGAGCAAAAGGGCCGAACTGCGGTTCGGCGCAGCCCAAGCCGCCCGCCTGCTCGAATTACATGCATGGCTCGGCGCGCGGGTGTTGGCGGTTCAAGCGGCCCGGCGCGAGGAACAGGCCTACGAACTGAACTTGCATGCCCTCACGGCGGGGGCAGCCTGGCTGGTTGCGCTTGAGCAGTACAAGCGCGAGCGCCGCCTGATGGATTTCGCCGATCTCGAGTGGCACGTCGCTCGCATGCTGGCCGACGAGGCGCGCGCGGCCTTCCTGCAGGCGCGACTGGATGCACGCTACCGGCACATCCTGCTCGACGAATTTCAGGATACCAATCCCCTGCAATGGCAGATCCTGCTGGCCTGGCTGGCCGCGTACGGGGCGCCGGATATGGTTCGGCCCCTAGTCTTCGTGGTGGGGGATCCGAAGCAGTCGATCTACCGCTTCCGCCGCGCCGATCCGCGCGTATTCGACTGTGCAGCCGACTATCTGCAGGCTGAATATGGCGCGCTGAAACTGGCGAACGATACGACGCGACGCAATGCGCCTCAGCTCATCGAGGTGGTTAACCGAATCTTTTCGGACGAGCCGCAGTACCCGCATTTTCGTCCCCATCTCAGCGCCAACGCAGATCTGCCAGGCCGCGTCGAGTTGCTGCCGTTATGTGCCCTGGAAGAAGCTGTCGCCGTGGCGCCGCACCTGCGCGATCCGCTCGTTACGCCACAAACTGCGGTGGAGGACGGGCGACGGCGCAAGGAAGCGTCCCTGCTGGCCGCACGCATCCGGGAGATCGTCGGCCGCTGGGCGGTCATAGACAAGGACAGTGGGTGCGAGCGCACGGCGCGCTTTGGAGACATCATGGTGCTGACGCGGCGCCGCGGTATCCTGCCCGAGTTCGAGCGGGCCCTGCGCGCAGCCGGCATTCCATATCTTAGTGTCGGCCGCGGCGGCCTGCTGCGGACGCTGGAGGCGGCCGACCTAACCGCGCTGCTGCGCTGTCTGGTGGCCACTGCGGACGACCTGGCTCTGGCCCACGCCTTGCGCTCGCCTACTCTTGGGGCGAGCGATGGAGATTTGCTGCAACTGGCAGCGCGCGACGAGGCGACTTGGTGGCTGCGGCTGCAGGCTAGCGCGAGGGAGGGCACAGCTTCCCCTGCCTTGCTTCGCGCCGCGCATCTGCTGTCCGGCTGGCGCGAAGCCGCGGCGCGGCTGCCGGTCCACGACCTGCTCGATCGCATTTACCATGAAGGCGATCTGGTTGCGCGCTATCGCGTCGCGGCGCCGGCCGCGCTTTGTCCGGGCGTGCTCGCCAACCTTGAAGCCTACATCGCACTGGCCTTGCGCCTTGATGCCGGACGCTATCCGAGCTTGCCTCGCTTCCTCGACGAACTCGCCAGGCTGGGCGAGGAGGAGGGAGAAGAGGCGCCCGATGAGGGTGCAATTCAGGCAAGCGAGGCCAGCGACCGAGTGCACATCCTGACCATCCACGGCGCAAAGGGCCTGGAGGCGCCCATCGTCTGGCTGATCGACGCCCACAACATGCACCAGCCAACCGAAGCCTGGTCGCTTTTGATCGACTGGCCGCCTGAATCGGCGCGACCCAAGCACCTGTCCCTGCTTGGACGCAAGGATGAATGCGGCATGCGTCGGGCAACGTTGATTGAGGCCGAGGCTGCTCTTGCCGCACAGGAAGAGCTTAACCTGCTGTATGTGGCGATAACGCGTGCAAGGCAGTACTTCTTCGCAAGCGGCATTGTCGCCGGGCGCAGCAGGACGAAATCCAGTTACTGGGAACGGATTGAAAAGGCGCTTACCACATTGGGTCATGGCGAAAGAATCCATGGGGATATGCCTTCATGGATCGAAGCCACGAACGAGAACTTGAGGCCGCCAGCAGTACAGTCGCGGCAGGCGCCCTTTGCCGCGGAAGGGCGTCGGCGCGAGGCGTCAAGCCCTGGCATGGCCTACGGCAGCCTGCTCCATGCCGCGCTTGATTGGCTCAGCGCGGGCGGCGATCCCGGCCGTGCTCCGTCGGGCATGCCCACGGCCGCCTGGCCGGTTTTCCGCGATGCGGCCCGAAGCATTCTCGGAGAACCGAAATTGCAGGCTTTTTTTGACCCCAGCAGGCATGTGCGGGCACTGAACGAGGTTGAATTCGCACTGCCCGACGGTAGCGTGGGGCGGATAGATCGACTGGTCGAGATGCCCGAAGAATACTGGGTGCTGGACTACAAGAGCGGCGGACAGTCCGAGGAACTGCTGGAAAGTTACCGAACCCAGATGGAGCGTTACCGTGCTGCGGTCATGGCCATCCTGCCCGGCAAGCCCGTGCGCTGCCGACTGGTATTCGGCGAAGGTGAGAGCCTCGAAATTTAGAGTGAATGCCCTTTCGCCGGCCCCTGCAATCGACTAAGATCAGTACAGTCTATAGCCACAATAAAGAGGGCAGCATGCAAGTCAGGGAAATTCTTGCGGTAAAGGGCCAGGTCCTGTTCACGATCGGGCCGAACAAGACGCTGGCCGATGCGGTGGCGATCATGACGGAGCAGGATGTCGGCTCGCTGGTCGTCTTCGATGCCGGGCGCATGGTCGGCATGCTGACTTTCCGTGAAGTGCTGAAGGCCGCGCACGCCGGTGGTGCAACTTGGGGCGACGTGCCCTTGTCCGGCGTCATGGTGCGCGATCCGATGTCAGCCGGCCCGGACATGGAAGTCGACGAGTTGCGCCGATTCATGGTCGAGCATCACATGCGCTACCTGCCGGTGATGGACGGCGGTACGCTGATGGGCGTGATCTCCTTTCACGACGTTGCCCGCGCGGTGCTCGAGGAGCAGGGCTTCGAGAACCGGATGCTCAAGGCCTACATCCGCGATTGGCCCGCCGAGAACGGCGGTACCTGACCTTCTCAAGTTTTTTGCCTGCGCGACGTGGGTGCGCAGGGGTAGTTGTTTCTCGTTGCCTTATTTTGTATCCGAACCAATCATCAGGAGGGGAGATGGAAAAAACCTGGGTCAAGAGCTATCCCGCCGGCGTGCCCGCTGAGATCGACGTCAACGAATTCAAGTCGATCGGCCAGTTGTTCGACCGGAGCGTGAGCAAATTCCGCGACCGCATCGCCTACACCAATATGGGAAAGTCCCTCACGTATGGTGAACTGGACGGCCATACGCGGGACTTTGCCGCCTACCTGCAGTCGCTCGGTCTGCCGAAGGGCGCGCGCGTCGCCGTGATGATGCCCAACCTGCTGCAGGATCCGATATGCATCTACGGCATCCTGCGCGGCGGCTTTACCGTGGTGAACTGCAATCCCCTCTATACGCCGCGTGAACTGGAGCACCAGTTGAAGGATTCGGGCGCCGAGGTGATTATCATCGTCGAGAACTTCGCCAGCGTCCTGCAGGAATGCATCGCCAAGACACCGGTGAAGCATGTCATCGTCACCAGCCTGGGCGACATGCTCGGATTCCCCAAGGGCGCCATCGTCAACTTCGTCGTCAAGCACGTGAAGAAGATGGTGCCGGCCTGGAGCCTGCCGCAGTCGGTGCGCTTCAACGACATCCTGGCGCGCGGCGCGCGCCTCGATTACAAGGAGGTCGATATCGGCCACGAGGACATTGCCTTCCTGCAGTACACCGGTGGCACGACGGGCGTTTCCAAGGGCGCCATGCTGACCCACCGCAACATCATCGCCAACCTGCAGCAGGCGCATGCCTGGCTGAAGCCCTTCCTGCCCGAGCAGGGCACCATCGTCACGGCGCTGCCGCTTTACCACATCTTCGCCCTGACGGCGAACTGCCTGACCTTCTTCAAGATCGGCTGGAGCAACCTGCTCATCACCAACCCGCGCGACATTCCGGGTTTCGTCAAGGAACTGTCCAAGCATCCCTTCGAGGCGATCACCGGCGTGAATACGCTGTTCAACGCCCTGCTCAACGATGCGGACTTCGCCAAGATGGATTTCTCCAAGCTGAGCATTACCCTGGGCGGCGGCATGGCGGTGCAGAAGGCGGTGGCGGACAAGTGGAAGCAGGTCACCGGCATCCCGCTGATCGAGGCCTACGGCCTGACTGAAACCTCCCCTGCGGCAACCATCAACCCGCTCGACCTGAAGGAGTACAACGGCGCTATCGGCCTGCCGGTACCCTCCACGGAAGTCGTCATCCGCGACGACGCCGGGACCGATCTGCCCATCGGCGAAGCAGGCGAAATCTGCGTGCGCGGTCCGCAAGTGATGCGCGGTTACTACAATCGGCCGGAAGAAACCGCCAAGGTCATCATGCCGGACGGATTCCTGCGCACCGGGGACGTCGGTGTGATGGACGACAAGGGTTTCGTGCGCATCGTCGATCGCAAGAAGGACATGATCCTGGTCTCCGGCTTCAATGTCTATCCGAACGAGATCGAGGCGGTTGTTGCCATGCACCCAGGCGTGCTGGAAGTGGCGGCGGTCGGCGTGCCGGACGAGAAATCCGGCGAGGCGGTGAAAATCTTCGTCGTGAAGAAGGATCCGGCACTCAGTGCCGAGGCGCTCATTGCACACTGCAAGGAAAACCTGACCGGCTACAAGGTGCCCCGGCTGGTCGAGTTTCGCGACGAGTTGCCAAAAACCAACGTCGGCAAGATTCTCCGCCGCGCCCTGCGCGACGAGACCGTGGCCAAGACCTGAAACTTGCCGAGCCTCAAGCACAAGGGCCGCATTGCGGCCCTTGTTATTTTCGTCCGCCCTTGTTGCCCCCCTTGTCCCAGACATAGCGCTGGGTGCGTTGCCAGCGCGCGGTGGGCTGAACCGGAGGCACGGGGGCAGCGGGGGCGGGCTTCTTCGAGGTCTTGCCGCCGTGCTGGCGGGACTGACTTTTGCTCATGGCTACCGGGAAAGCGGAAGATGCCCCTATGATAAACTTGCGGCAGTTTCCACTCCAGTCCACCCATGTCCGGCAATACCCTCGGCAAACTGTTCTGCGTCACCTCCTTCGGCGAGTCGCATGGCCCGGCCATCGGTTGCGTCGTGGATGGCTGCCCGCCTGGTCTGGCGCTGTGTGAGGCGGATATCCAGGTCGACTTGGACCGGCGCAAGCCGGGCACATCGCGTCACGTCACGCAGAGGCGCGAATCCGATACCGTCGAGATCCTTTCCGGCGTTTTCGACGGCCGCACCACGGGCACGCCGATCGCGCTGCTCATCCGCAACGAGGATCAGCGCAGCAAAGACTACGGCAATATCGCTGAAACCTTCCGTCCGGGACACGCGGATTACACTTACTGGCAGAAGTATGGCATCCGTGACTATCGCGGTGGCGGGCGCGCATCTGCGCGTGAGACTGCCGTGCGCGTGGCCGCCGGCGCCATCGCCCGGAAATGGCTGCGCGAGCGCTACGGCATCCTTGTGCGCGGTCGCCTGTCGCAATTGGGAGAGTTGGTGATCCCGTTCACATCGTGGGAGGGTGTGTGCGGCAATCCGTTTTTCTCGGCCGATCCAGGCAGTGTGACGCGGCTCGAGGCCTATATGGACGCCTTGCGCAAGTCCGGCGACTCGGTTGGCGGCAAGGTCACCGTGGTCGCCGAAGGCGTTCCGGTGGGCTGGGGCGAGCCGGTATATGACCGGCTGGACGCCGAAATCGCCTACGCCATGATGGGCATCAACGCGGTGAAGGGCGTCGAGATCGGCGCCGGCTTCGACAGCGTCACGCAGAAGGGCACGGAGCATTCCGACGAGATGACGCCGGAAGGCTTCCTTTCCAACAACGCAGGCGGCACGCTGGGCGGCATCTCCAGCGGTCAGGACGTCGTGGTGCATGTCGCCGTCAAGCCGACTTCCAGCATCCGCCTGCCGCGCCGTGCCATCGACAAGCAGGGCCGGCCGGTCTTGGTGGAAACCCACGGCCGCCACGATCCCTGCGTGGCCATCCGCGCCACGCCGGTGGCCGAGGCGATGCTGGCGCTGGTTCTGATGGACCATGCCCTGCGTCATCGCGCCCAGTGTGGCGACGTGACATGCGATACGCCCAGGATCGCGGCCAGCACGCCGAGAACGGAAGGTTCGCATGGTGCCACCGTAGAGGATCCCGAACCGGACGAGGCCTGAGCGCCGCGGCCGTTGATTACATTTCAATCGAGGAAAACATCATGGAACTGCAACAACACGATCTGCATCACGAATTCCCAGAGCACAAGGATGCCATTCATGAATTGAAGACCGGCAATCATCATTTCGCCAGGCTCTTCGACGAATACCACCGCGTCAACAAGGACATCCGGCGAATCGAGGAAAACGAGGAACCGGTGACCGATAGCGCTCTCGAGGAAATGAAGAAGCAGCGCCTGAAACTCAAGGACGAACTGCACGCGATTTTGCTCGCCCACAAGGGCTGACGCGTTCCGGGGCACGGTTCCGCCCCATATTTTCCTGATGGTTCCCTACTGGCGCCTGTCGGCGTACTACTTCTTCTATTTCGCCTTCATCGGCGCCTTTTCTCCTTACTTCACGCTTTACCTTCAGTCGCTGCAGTTCTCCGCCTGGGACATCGGCGTGCTGATGTCGCTGATGCAAATCATGCGCCTGCTGGCGCCGAACCTGTGGGGCTGGCTGGCCGACCGGCTGGGGGCCAAGACGCCGATCGTGCGCGGCGCGGCGCTGATGAGCGTTGCCGGCTTCTCCTGTTTTTTCCTTACGCAGAGCTTTACCGGTTTTTTCTTCGGCATGGCGTTGCTGGCCTTCTTCTGGAGCGCCTCTCTGCCATTGGTCGAAGCGCTGACCTTTTCCCACCTTGGCCTGAGGTCCAGCGGTTACGGCTCGATCCGTCTCTGGGGATCGGTCGGCTTTATAGTGGCAGTGCTGGGACTCGGCTGGCTGCTCGACCGCATGCCGCTTTCTGCCATGCTGTGGGTTTCATTGGGGATTCTTGGCGGCATCCTGGCCTGCGCGCTGGCGCTGCCTGAAAAACGCGAAGAACGCCACGAGTTCGATCGCCTGCCTATCGGGGACATTCTGCACCGGCGCGAAGTGAAATCCCTTTTCGCAGCCTGCTTTTTCATGTCGGCAGCGCACGGTGCTCTGTACGTTTTCTATTCCATCTATCTCGTCAGCCATGGCTATGGCACGACGATGGTCGGTTTTCTCTGGACGCTGGGGGTGGTTGCCGAGATTGTCGTCTTCCTTTATCTGCCGCGCCTGCTCCATATTTTCCACCTTCGCACGATCCTGCTTTTCAGCTTTGCCTGCGCCGTGGCGCGGTTTCTCATGATTGGTTGGGGCGTGGAATGGCTATGGATCGTGCTTGTCGCGCAGGTGCTGCATGCGGCGACTTTCGGCGCCTATCATGCCGCCTCGGTGGCGGCAGTCAATCGCTGGTTTTCCGGCCGCCATCAGGCACGCGGCCAAGCGCTCTACGGCAGCATCTCCTTCGGCGCCGGCGGCATGCTGGGCGGACTTGTCAGCGGCTGGACATGGGATGTCTTGGGAGCGGAACTGACTTTCTCCCTGAGTTCAACCTTCGCTCTGGCCGGCATGATCATTCTCTGGCGCGGCTGGCACCTACCTGTCCAGAATGACCTGCCCTGAAGGTCGAGCGCTTGCCATCCCAAGGGACTAATTGCCTTGGTCGCGCTTGCTCTCCTCGGCTGGCAAAGAGCGCGGTGTGACGGCTTCGGATTTCTGCGCCATCTCGAACTGATCCCAGGAATCCTCGGCGACGTGGTAGTCGGGATTTGTTTTTGCCTCGCGGATTCCTTCGGCGATGTAATCGTCTCCTCGTGCAGCAGGCTTGATGTCCGCCGTATCCAGAGGGGATGATGTGCCGATGGGCAGTGGAAAGCGCCAGAAGACGCGGTCGACCTGCAAGCCGAGCGTTTTTTCGACATGGCCGACGAGCGAAGCCTCGACGATATTCGAGTAGCGGAAACGCTTCAGTGGCTCTGACTCGACCAGGACCATGAAGCGGCCATTAACGAGAAGGCATTGGCTGCTGACCTTTGCATTGCTGCGGTCAAAGTATTCCTTGACGGCCTTTGCAATGCGCCGGGTATCCGCAACGGTCTGGCGATGCTTACGCTGGACATAATGGGCATAGGCCGAAGCAACGGCGGCAATCAGAAGGATCAGGCCGATGGTTAAGTTTGCTGTACTCATCAATCCTCTCAAGTCAAGGCCTGCTGCGGTGCGGCATTGCAGGCCTGATTTCGATATAATTCAAACGCTTTCCAAAGAAATCGCACTGTTTGGGCGATGCTTGAAACAAGACATCGAGGAGTGCGGTGTTTCAAAGCCTGTAACGGCATTGCCCGGGAAAGCCTGAGTGATTATCGAGAAAGGATGAAAGCATGAGGTTTCTGAAACAGATGTTGTCCTTTATCGCAGTGCTTGCGCTCACAGGCTGCAATACGGTTCAAGGCGTCGGCAAGGACATCCAGGCTGGCGGCAAGGCAGTAGAAAAAGTCGCCAAGTAAGTTACATGCTCTTTTGCATCCGTAGATGCCAGAAAGAGGGCAGTTCTCGCAATTGAAAGGAATCGAATGAAGGTTTGTGTCTTGCCGGGCGATGGTATCGGCCCAGAAATCGTCGCCCAGGGTGTCCGCGTGCTTGAGGCGCTGCGCCAGGTCGGCATCAATCTGGAGATGGAGACAGCCCTGCTGGGCGGCTGCGCCGTGGATGCGGCAGGCGACCCCTATCCCGAGGCTACCCGCAAGCTTGCGCGCGAGGCGGATGCCGTCCTGCTCGGCGCCGTCGGCGGGCCGCAATACGATACGCTGCCGCGAGATAAGCGCCCAGAACGTGGTCTGCTGGCCATCCGCAAGGACCTCGGCCTTTTCGCCAACCTGCGCCCGGCGGTGCTCTATCCAGAACTGGCCAACGCCTCCTCTCTCAAGCCCGAGGTGGTGGCCGGCCTGGACATCCTCATCGTGCGCGAACTGACCGGCGACATTTATTTTGGCGAGCCGCGCGGCATCGAAACGCGCGGCGGGGAAAAGGTCGGGATCAACACCATGATCTACTCGGAGAGCGAGATTCGCCGCATCGCGCGCGTGTCCTTCGAGGCGGCGAGAAAGCGAGGGCGCAAGCTCTGTTCGGTGGACAAGATGAACGTGCTGGAATGCACGCAGTTGTGGCGCGATGTTGTGACGGACGAGGCGAAGAACTACCCCGATGTCGAGTTGTCCCACATGCTTGTGGACAACGCCGCCATGCAATTGGTGCGTAACCCGAAGCAGTTCGATGTCATGGTAACGGGCAACATGTTCGGCGACATCCTTTCCGATGAAGCCTCGATGCTGACCGGATCCATCGGCATGCTGCCCTCGGCCTCGCTCGACGAGAAGGGCAAGGGCCTGTACGAGCCGATCCATGGATCGGCACCGGATATCGCGGGCAAGGGACTGGCTAATCCGCTGGCGACCATTCTGTCTGTGGCGATGATGTTGCGTTATACCTTTGGTCAGGAGGTGGCCGCAGGCCGTGTCGAAGCTGCAGTGAAGAAGGTGCTGCAGGAAGGGCTGCGTACCGGCGATATCTTCGAGACGGGCAAGAAGCGGGTCGGTACCAGGGAAATGGGCGACGCTGTGATCGCGGCCCTGTAAGGATCAATCGGTAACCGGGAATCTGAAATGAAAAGAGTGGGCCTGGTGGGTTGGCGCGGCATGGTCGGCTCCGTGCTGATGCAACGCATGGTTGAAGAACGGGATTTCGACCTGATCGATCCGGTGTTCTTCACAACCTCGCAGGTGGGCGGAAAAGGCCCGGCAGTCGGCCGCGATGCGCCGGACTTGCTGGACGCCCGCTGCGTCGATTCTCTAAAATCGATGGATATCATCATCTCCTGCCAGGGAGGTGATTACACCACAGAGGTGTTCCCGAAAATCCGCGCTGCCGGCTGGAATGGTCACTGGATCGATGCGGCGTCGACATTGCGCATGCAGGACGACGCAGTCATCATCCTCGATCCGGTCAATCTCAATGTTATCGAGGACGCTATCGTTCACGGTGGACGCAACTGGATTGGGGGCAATTGCACCGTCAGCCTGATGCTGATGGCAGTCGGCGCGCTCTATCAGCGCGACCTCGTTGAGTGGATGAGTGCCATGACCTACCAGGCAGCTTCCGGCGCTGGCGCGCAAAACATGCGCGAGTTGCTCACCCAGATGGGCGAGGTGCATCGCGTGGCAAAAGGACTGCTCGACGACCCATCCTCGGCGATCCTCGACATCGATCGCGAGGTGGCCGGCATTCTGCGGGAAGAGACATTCCCTACAGTGAATTTCGGTGTTCCGCTGGCAGGCAGCCTGATTCCATGGATCGACAAGGAATTGGAGAACGGCCAGAGTCGCGAGGAATGGAAGGGCCAGGCCGAGACCAACAAAATACTGGGCCGCGAGCCTAATCCGGTGCCTATTGATGGCATCTGCGTGCGCGTCGGCGCCATGCGCTGCCATAGCCAGGCTCTGACCCTCAAGCTTAGGCAGGATGTGCCGCTTGATGAAATCGAGGGCATGATCACAGAGTCGAGTGCATGGGTGAAAGTGGTGCCGAATCGCCGCGAAAGTAGCGTGCGGGAGTTGACGCCGACCGCCGTGACCGGCACGCTTACAGTACCGGTTGGGCGCTTGCGCAAGCTCAACATGGGACCGCACTATCTGGGGGCTTTTACCTGCGGAGATCAGTTGCTCTGGGGTGCGGCCGAACCGTTGCGCCGCATGTTGCGGATATTGCTTGAAGCCTAAGCCTCACCAAGGACGGACTCGCTTCCGGCCTTCCAGGAGATAACTTAGAACTTAATTTGCTGAGGGATCAGCATGGGTTCGTTGCGCAAGCAAAAACGGTTGATTTCCCGCTAATTTTGGCCAAAATGTAATAATGAAGTTTAGCTTGCATAGCTAACATCATGATGTTATGTTACTTGTTCGGAAACTCTCCGCGAGGGGGACGCGGTGCATAAAAAAAACCTGAGACTCTCATTCAAGGCGTCTGTACTGGCGACAGCATTGGCTGTTCTGCCGTTTGGCGCGAACTCGGCAGGGCTGGGCAGGATCACGGTGCTTTCCGCCCTGGGACAACCATTGCGCGCCGAGATCGAACTGACTGCCTCCCGCGAGGAACTCTCATCATTGTCCGCACGGCTTGCTTCGCATGACGCCTTCAAACAGGCTGGCATCGAGTTTGTTCCTGCCATGTCCGGCATTCATCTTGTAATCGACAAAAGTAAGCGGGGTCGGCCGGTGATCCGGATGACGACGAATCGGCCGGTAAACGAGCCTTTCCTCGATTTACTTGTTGAACTGCACTGGACTGCCGGGCGCCTCGTGCGCGAATACACTTTCCTTCTGGATCCTGCTCCAGAAGTCCTGGCACGTAAGCCTGTCGCCGCCCCAATTGATAAACTCGATTCCGCTGCAACAGCTCAGCCCTCCCCTGTGGCGCCCCCCAAACAGCCTGAAGTGCGAGCGGCAGCCCCCATGGACGACAAGCCCATGGCGAAGAGGCCCGAAGGCGATTCGCAGGGCCGTGAAGTCAAGAAAGGCGAATACCTGCGCAAGATTGCCGCCGAGGCACAGCATCCAGGTGTCAGCCTGGACCAGATGCTGGTTGCGATTTTCCGCAGCAACAAAGATGCTTTCATCAAGGACAACATGCACCGCCTGAAGGCGGGCAAGATTCTCGACATTCCCAGCCCCGAAGCTGTTGCAGCCGTTGATGTACGCGAAGCACGGAAAATCATCTCGGTGCATACCGTGGACTTCAATGCCTATCGGCAGAAGCTCGCGGCGGCTGCCGCCGGTGCGGAAGCGCCTAAGGAGGAAGCGACCAAGCAGGCTGTGACCGGCAAAATTGCAGCGAAAGTCGAGGACAAGGCCCCGGCGCCTGTCGAGACGAAGGATCAGCTGAAGGTATCGAAAGCGGATGCCGCCAAGGACACGCGTGCGGCGCAGGGGAAAATCGCCGCGCTGGAGGAAGACCTGGTTGCCAAGGAAAAGGCGCTCAAGGAAGCACAATCGCGCCAGGCCGACCTGGAGAAGAACGTCAGCAAATTGCAGCAGCTTGTTGAATTGCAAAACAAGAGCCTGGCTGATCTTCAGAAACAGGCTACTCAAAAAGCTGAAGCGCCTGCAGCCGGGGCGCCCCCTATACCTGTTGCACCTGCCAAACCTGCCGAGACTGCCCCGACACCTGTTGCTGCACCTGTGCCTGCAGTTGCGGAAAAACCAACCGAGGAGAAGCCGGCGGAGCCTGTCAAACCGGCCGAGCCGGTGCCGGCCAAGCCTGCCGAAGATGCAAAGCAGGATATGGCCAAGCCGGAGGCGCCCAAGCCGGTGGCAACACCGAAGAAAGCCCCGCCTCCGCCCCCGCTGGCCGAGCCGGATTTTCTCGATGAGTTGATGGGCAATCCAGCCATTCTTGGTGGGGGCGTGTTGGTGCTTGGCCTGCTCGGCTTCATAGCTTATCGCCAGCGTCGGAAGCAGCACTCTGAGGAGGGGGAAGCCCCGCCGACGACCACCGCTAACCTGACAGCGAATTCCGTTTTTGGGGCCACGGGTGGCCAGAGCGTCGATACCACGGGCAGTTCGATGGCAACCGACTTTAGCCAGGCTTCAATTGGCGCCATCGATGCCGATGAGGGCGTCGATCCGGTGGCCGAGGCCGATGTGTACATGGCTTATGGTCGTGACGCACAAGCAGAGGAGATACTCCTCGATGCACTCAAAACCGACCCGACGCGAACCGCAATCCACGTGAAGCTGCTGGAGATCTACGCAGGGCGAAAGAACAACAAGCAATTCGAGACCCTGGCTAGCGATCTCTACGCCCAGACGGGGGGGGTCGGCGGAGATTGGGAGAAAGCCGCGGCGATGGGTTTGAAGCTCGATCCGGCCAATCCACTCTACGGTGGTGCAACCAGCGAGAAACAGGCCATTCATACCGACACGACTGTCATTGTTCCGGCGGGCGAGAAAAAATTGCGCGATACCTGGACCATGCCGGGCGAGTTAAGCCAGATCTCTGAGGCCGTGGAGAAGGGCGCCGCAACGGTCATACTGGATAAACCCGTCGATGCCGCCTCCGCTGTGCAATCCGCCGCTGCTACTGACGCAGCACTGGATTTCGACCTCGACTTGGGCTCTCCTGCTGTACCAGCCGCGCCGTCACCATCTCCTCAACCGACCAAGCCAAATGCCGCGCCAGCGGATGCTGCGACCGGACTGGACTTCGATCTTGGTCTGGATTCCAAACCAGCGGCAGAAAGCAAACCGGCTGCGTTTAACCCCGAAGCGACCATGATCATGGGCGCTGGTAAAGCGGACCAGACCCCTGCAGCCGACCTGTCTCTCGACATCAGTCTTGACGAGCCTACTGCTGCTGCGTCGCCCGATGAGGGCCTGCACTTTGACCTCGACCTGGGTGCACCGTCTGCAGCCGATTCGCCCGCAAATGGCGAGGTGGTCGATCTTGAGAAGACGATAGCCGGTGGCAGCGCCCTTGATTTCGACTTCAACATTGGCGCACCGCCTGCTGCGAAAAGCGAAGCCCAGGTGGAGCCCGAAATTGATCTCGGAGCCATAAACCTGGACCTTGGAGAACAGGTTGCTGCAGCCGAGCCGCCTGCCGGAGATGAGGTGGCAACGAAGTTGGAACTGGCCAAGGCCTACGAAGAAATGGGCGACAAGGAAGGCGCGCGTGAGTTGCTGACCGAAGTGGCGAAGGAAGGCAATGCCGAGCAGCAGGCCAAAGCGCAAAGCATGCTCGCCAAGCTGAGCTGAACTGCCTGACGGGGGTGCAAGGCCCCTGTCGTTCACCCTGCCCGATGTTGCACCCGACAGTTCGTCTAATTTCCTGGAGCGTGGCAGTTGCGCTTGTGCAGTGGCTGCCGCTACTTGGATTATCTTTTGCTTGCGTCGCGGCATTGATAACAGGTGTCTCGATTGCGCCAAGGCGCATGGGATTACTGCTCAAGCGTAGCCGCTGGCTGATCGCCTCGCTCGTGCTGCTCTTCGCGCTTGCCACTCCGGGAGTTTACATACTGCCGGCCTTAGGCGGTTATGGGCCGACTACAGAAGGCTTGTGGCTGGGAATGGAACATCTGATGCGGCTTCTCTTCGTGCTGGCGACGCTGTCGGTCCTGTTACACCTGACAGGGGTAGAAGGCCTGGTGGCCGGTTTGCACGGGATGATACTGCCGCTGGCCTGGCTGGGGTTGGATCGCAGCCGCTTATCCGTGCGGCTGATGCTTGTGTTGCAATACGTCGAGAAGTCACCTCCCGGCAGGCACTGGCGGGAATGGCTGGAGCGTCCTGGCAGCAATCCTGCATTCGGGCAGATATGTTTGCGCAAAACCCGGTTCGCCCCAACTGACTACGCCGTGCTGGCGGGACTGACTTTTGGCATCCTTGCCTTCATCGGTGTTGTATCGTGAGGATTGCACTTGGCCTGGAATACGATGGTGTTCCTTTTGCAGGATGGCAGACACAGCCTGCGGGCAATACAGTCCAGGATGCGCTGGAGAGGGCGCTGGCGGAAATCGCTGACGCTCCAGTGCGGGTTGTGTGCGCCGGCCGCACCGATGCCGGGGTGCATGCGGCGGCGCAGGTAGTGCATTTCGATGTTCCGGCGAGCAGGCCCGAGAATGCTTGGGTGCGCGGCGTGAACGCGCATCTGCCGGAGAGTATCGCCGTGCGCTGGTCACGCGTGGTTCCGGATGATTTCCATGCGCGCTTTTCCGCCCGCTCGCGGAGCTACCGCTATGTCCTTCTCAATCAAGCTGTGCGTCCTGCACTGCTGCATGGTAGGGTTGGCTGGTTCCACCTTCCGCTCAATGCCGAGGCCATGCGTGCAGGAGCGGCACTGCTCGTGGGGGAAAAAGATTTTTCCGCGTTTCGTGCCGCCGAGTGCCAGGCCAAGTCGCCCGTGAAGACGCTGCATCGGGCAGATGTGACTTGTCAGGGCGATCTCATCGTCTTCGACTTCTGTGCCAGTGCTTTTTTGCATCATATGGTGCGCAATCTGGTGGGCGCGCTGGTCTATGTCGGCAAGGGCGCCCACCCTCCAGCCTGGATATCCGAATTGGTTCTGGGCCGAGACCGCCGCCAGGCTGCGCCGACCTTTTCTCCATCAGGCCTGTATCTGTCGGGCGTGGAGTATGAAGCGAGCTGGCAGTTGCCCATGAATGGCCGTATCATCGCGCCTTTCCATCCGCTCGATCTACAGCTTGCATAGAACCCGTATCAAGATCTGCGGCATCACCCGCGCAGAGGATGCCCTCGCCGCGGTAGAACTCGGCGCTGACGCCCTCGGCCTGGTTTTCTATGCACCAAGCCCGCGTCATGTGAGCGTCGAGCAGGCTTGGGAGATCGCGCGCATTGTGCCCCCCCTCGTTACGCTTGTCGGTCTGTTCGTAAACGAGCCGAAGCTCACGGTACGGCGCGTAATGGAAGCAGTGCCTATCCAGTTGCTGCAATTCCATGGCGACGAAGACGAGGACTACTGCCGCTCTTTCCATGCTCCCTACATAAAGGCTGCACGAGTAAGGCCGGGCCTTGATTTGGTAAAATACGCCAGTTCCTATCCTTCCGCACAGGGCCTGCTGCTCGATGCCTATGTCGAGGGTTTTGGCGGCGGTGGAAAAACATTCGACTGGTCGCTGATTCCGTCCGGCCTGCCCAAGCCGGTCATCCTTTCCGGCGGCCTGGATGCAAGCAATGTGGCAAGCGCGCTGAATGCCGTACGGCCGTGGGCGGTGGATGTCAGCAGCGGGGTGGAGGCGGCCAAGGGGATCAAGGATGCCAAGAAAATCGCGGCGTTCATTTCTGGAGTGAAAGATGGGGAAGCTGGAATTGCCCTACAGTCTGCCTGACGCGCGCGGCCATTTCGGCCCCTATGGTGGCACCTTCGTTGCAGAGACGCTGATCGAGGCGCTCGACGAGTTGCGCGTGGCCTATGCCGCAGCCAAGGCGGATCCCGCTTTCAAGGCTGAATTCGAGTACGAACTTAAGCATTACGTCGGTCGCCCCAGCCCCATTTACCATGCCAGACGCTGGTCGGATCTGCTTGGCGGGGCGCAGGTCTATCTCAAGCGCGAGGATCTGAACCATACTGGCGCGCACAAGGTGAATAACTGCATCGGCCAGGCAATGCTCGCACGCCGCATGGGCAAGCCGCGCGTCATCGCAGAAACCGGTGCCGGGCAGCACGGCGTTGCAACCGCCACGGTGGCGGCCCGCTACGGCATGGAATGCATGGTCTACATGGGCTCGGAAGACGTCAAGCGTCAGGCTGCCAACGTCTATCGCATGAAGCTGCTGGGCGCCAGCGTGGTGCCGGTGGAATCCGGCTCGAGAACCCTGAAGGATGCTCTCAACGAAGCCATGCGCGACTGGGTGACCCATGTGGGCAACACCTTCTACATCATTGGCACGGTGGCCGGCCCGCATCCCTACCCGATGATGGTGCGCGATTTCCAGTCGGTCATCGGCGAGGAATGCCGCGTGCAGATGCCCGAGCTGGCGGGTCGCCAGCCGGACTACGTCATCGCCTGTGTTGGCGGCGGCTCCAACGCCATGGGTATTTTTTTCGACTACATTCCCGACGAGTCCATTAAGCTGGTGGGCGTCGAGGCGGCGGGCTTCGGCCTGGATAGCGGCCATCATGCCGCTTCCCTCATCGCCGGCCGGCCCGGTGTACTGCATGGCAACCGAACCTACCTGCTACAGGACGAGAACGGCCAGATTAGCGAGACGCACTCGATATCCGCCGGTCTCGATTATCCCGGCGTCGGTCCGGAACATGCGTGGTTGAAGGATAGCCGCCGCGCAGACTATGTGGCAGTCACCGACGATGAGGCCCTGACCGCCTTCCACGCACTTTGCCGCTACGAGGGCATCATTCCTGCGTTGGAGTCCTCGCATGCGCTGGCCTATGCCGCCAAACTGGCGCCAACGCTGCCCAAGGACAAACTGATCCTGGTAAACCTCTCTGGCCGTGGCGACAAGGATATGCATACGGTGGCGGACAAGTCAGGGATTCAATTCTGATGTCGCGCATACAAACGACTTTCACGCAGCTTGCAAGCCAAGGGCGAAAGGCCCTGATTCCCTTCATTACCGCGGGCGATCCCGAACCTGTCTTGACCCTGCCCTTGATGCGCGCCCTGGTGGCGGGCGGTGCGGACATCCTCGAACTGGGCGTGCCCTTTTCAGATCCCATGGCGGACGGGCCGACCATTCAGCGCGCCTCCGAGCGCGCCCTCGGGCATGGCATGTCGCTGCGCCAGGTGATTGCTATCGTACGCGAATTCCGCGCCGGCGACGCCGTCACGCCGGTGGTGCTGATGGGCTATGCGAATCCGATCGAGGCAATGGGGGCGGGTGCCTTTGCTGCCGAAGCGAAGCAGGCCGGGGTGGATGGTGTGCTGGTGGTGGATTACCCGCCCGAGGAATGCGGTGAGTTCGCATCGAAAATAAAGGCGGTTGGCATCGATCCCATCTTCCTGCTGGCGCCGACCTCGACGGATGAGCGCTTCGGCCAGGTGGCTGCGGTTGGCAGCGGCTATATCTACTACGTGTCGCTGAAGGGAGTCACCGGGGCCGGACATCTTGATCTAGACGAGGTTGCGCGGCGCATTCCGGTGATACGGCAGAAAGTCGGCATGCCGGTGGGCGTCGGCTTTGGCATCCGCGATGCGGAAAGCGCACGGCGCATTGCAGCCGTGGCAGATGCCGTGGTGATCGGCAGCCGTATCATTGAAGAGATCGAGAGGAGCCCGCGCGAGCAGGCTGCCGCCAATGTCACGGAATTCCTCCGTGGCGTCCGCAGCGCCATGGACGAATTGGCTGTTACACATGAGGTGTTGCGATGAGCTGGCTGCAGAAGCTGCTTCCTCCAAAAATAAAGCGCGCCGAGGGTGCCAAGAAGTCGATTCCCGAGGGCCTTTGGTGCAAATGCCCGAAATGCGAAGCCACGCTGTATAGCTCCGATCTCGAAAAAAACCTCAATGTCTGCCCCAAGTGTGCCCACCATCATCGCCTCGGTGCCCGAGCCCGGCTAGACCTGCTGCTGGATCCGGAGGGACGCTTCGAAATCGGTGCCGAGGTGCTGCCGGTCGATCCCCTCAAGTTCAAGGACAGCAAACGCTATCCCGAACGCCTCAATGCAGCGGCGGAAGATACGGGCGAGGGCGATGCGCTGGTGGTGATGCAGGGTGCAATCAAAACGCTGCCGGTGGTCTTGGCAGCGTTCGAGTTTGATTTCATGGGCGGCTCGATGGGCTCGGTGGTCGGCGAGCGTTTCGTACGCGGAGTACGCGTGTCAGTCGAGCAGCAGATGCCGTTCGTCTGCATTACCGCCACCGGTGGCGCGCGCATGCAGGAGGGCTTGTTTTCCCTGATGCAGATGGCTAAGACCACTGCAGCTATTACCCAACTCTCAGCCAACCGGTTGCCCTTCATATCCATTCTTACCGATCCGACCATGGGCGGCGTCTCGGCCAGCTTTGCCTTCGTCGGCGATGTGGTCATTGCCGAGCCGGGTGCGCTGATTGGGTTTGCCGGACCGCGCGTCATCGAGCAGACGGTGCGCGAGAAACTGCCGGATGGCTTCCAGCGGGCTGAGTTCCTGCTGGAAAAAGGCGCCATCGACATGATCGTCGACCGTCGCGAAATGCGCGACAAACTGGCCTCGTTGCTGTCTCTGCTGCAGAGAATTCCGCCAGTCTGATATCGGGCTGGCCCAGGCCTGCCCCAGTAATGCAATCCTTGCGTCCAACACGGCATTCCCCTCTGCAAGGCTGGCTCGAGTACATCGAGCGACAGCATGCGCAGGCTATCGAGCTGGGACTGGAGCGCGTGCAAAGTGTCAAGCACGCTTTAGGCGTCGAGCAGGAAGTGCCGTTGATCACGGTCGGCGGCACCAACGGCAAGGGCTCCATCTGCGCCATGCTGGAGCGCATCCTGCTGTGCGCTGGCTACCGGGTCGGCCTCTACACCTCACCGCATCTGCTCGCTTACAACGAGCGGGTGCGCCTCGGCGGGCGCCCTGCCACCGATACAGAAGTGTGTGAATCGTTTGCGCAGATCGAAGCGGGGCGCGGCGAAACGAATCTCACTTATTTCGAATTTGGCACTCTCGCGGCTTGGCAGACGTTTTCGATGGCAGGCGTCGATGTAGTCATCCTCGAGGTAGGCCTGGGCGGGAGGCTGGATGCGGTGAACGCCTTCGATGCGGATTGCGCCATTGTTGCATCGGTTGATCTCGATCACATGGACTATCTCGGCGGGACACGCGAAGCGATCGGTTATGAGAAGGCGGGCATCTGTCGGCCCGGCCGGCCCGCGATCATCGGCGATGCCCAGCCTCCGCGCAGCCTCCTAGACCACGCCAGGCATATCGGAGCCGACCTGCAGGTATTGGACAGGGATTTTGGCTATCTCGCCGAGCAGGGACAATGGGCCTATTGGGGAAAACGCGGCAGACGCGGTGGGCTGGCCTATCCCGCGTTGCGTGGCGCCGTTCAACTGGCAAACGCCAGTACCGCAATTGCCGGATTGGAGGCCATGGCGGACCGGATGCCGGTATCCATGCAGGACATTCGCCGCGGCCTGATCGAGGTTGAATTGCCAGGACGCTTCCAAGTCCTGCCGGGTCGCCCAACTGTGGTGCTGGATGTCGCCCACAATCCCCAGGCAGCAGGAGTTCTGGCGGAGAATCTGGGCGGCATGGCTTTTCATCCGCAGACATGGGCCGTTTTCGGCATGCTGGCTGACAAGGATGTCGCAGGGGTCGCAGAACGCGTCAAGGGGCGCATCGACCGCTGGTTCGCGGCAAGCCTTCCTGGGCCGCGCGGGAAGACGGCGGATGAGATGGCCCGGATACTGGTCGACTGCGGCATCCGGGCGGAGTCGCGCTTCGATTCGCCGACCGATGCCTTCCGTGCTGCGAGGGAGCAGGCGGGGGAAAATGATAGAATTGTGATCTTCGGTTCCTTTCTCACCGTGGCCGATGTGCTGCGCACGATAGACGATGAGCGAAAACGACGCACAACTTGAGCTGAAGAAGCGTGCACGCCGCCGTCTGGTCGGCGCCATTGCACTGGCCTTGCTGGCCGCGATTGTCCTGCCGATGGTGATGGATCAATCGCCCAAACAACCGGTGCAGGACATCCAGATCCGCATTCCCGCCCAGGACGCCGGGGCATTTACCTCCCGCATTCTGCCGGTCAAGCCGGGGGCGTCGCCCACGCCATTGCCACCGTCTGGGTCTGCCATCAAAGCAGAATCGAAGACCGACTCCAAATCGGAGCAGAAGGATAAAGCGGCTTCCTCCAAAGGGGAAGCCAGCCCTGCTGCCACGGCAAGCATGCCGCCTGAGCCCCGCGCCGCTTCTCCGGTCGTCAACAAAATAATTGCTAAAAAACCCGAGGAACCTAAGGCAAAGCCGGCCCCGGCGGCCCCAAGCGGGGAGCAATGGGTGGTACAGCTTGGGGCCTACCGCGATCAGGCCAATGTGCGCAACTTGACGGCAAAGCTCAAGCAGCAGGGCTACAATTTCTATACGGAAGCGCTGCCTTCCCCTGATGGCATCAGCAAGACCCGCGTGCGTGCAGGCCCCTTCTCCAACAAGGAAGCGGCCGAAGCTGCACGATCGCGTATCAAGCGCATCGGCGTGGATGGCGTCGTCGCACAGAAGTAAGCGGCAGTGACGGTATTCGATTACGCGGTTCTCGCCATCGTAACCGCATCGATCCTGCTGGGCGTCTGGCGTGGGCTCATCAGCGAAGTGCTTGCGCTGGCTGCTTGGGTGGCAGCGCTATTGGCGGGACGCGCACTGGCACCCGAAATGGCACCAATGTTCGGCGAGTGGCTCAAGGAGCCGGCATTACAGTACGCTGCGGCCTTTGCCGTGATTGTCCTGGCCGTGCTGGTTGCGATTGCCTTGCTGCGCATAGCCCTGTCAAAGCTGCTGCGGGCGATAGGGCTGGGGCCGCTGGATCGTTTCCTTGGGGCAGTCTTCGGCATTGCGCGGGGGGGACTGGTGGTATTGTTGTGCGTGCTGATCGGCGGCCTTACGGTGCTGCCTCAGCAGGCATGGTGGCGGCAGGCCTGGCTGGCGCCACCCCTGGAAACCGCGGTACTGGCAGCCAAGCCTTGGTTGCCAGATACCGTGGCGAAGCGCATACGCTATAGGTGAGACATGTGCGGAATCCTGGGCGTCGTCGCGACGACGCCGGTAAACCAGCTTCTATATGACGGCCTGCAGGTGCTGCAGCACCGCGGTCAGGATGCGGCAGGCATTGCCACGGCTGAAACCGGGGCGTTCCACATGCACAAAGGTCCGGGTTTCGTCCGTGACGTCTTCCGCACGCGCAACATGCGCAGCCTGCAGGGTAACTGGGGCATTGCCCATTGCCGCTATCCGACGGCTGGTTCGGCCCACAATTCCGCAGAATCACAGCCCTTCTACGTGAATTCGCCTTTCGGCCTGATGCTTGCGCATAACGGCAATCTGACCAATGCAGAAGAACTGAAGCGCGAGATGTTCCTGCAGGACCTGCGACACATCAACACCAATTCCGACTCCGAAGTGCTGCTCAACGTACTGGCGCACGAATTGCAGGCAGCGGCGACCAAGTACCAGTTGGACGCCGAAACAATATTCAAGGCGGTCGCTGGAGTGCATCGGCGTGTGCGCGGCGCCTATGCCGTGGTGGCCATGATCGCAGGTTATGGTCTGCTCGCCTTCCGCGATCCATACGGTATCCGTCCATTGATCGTAGGGCGCAATGTGACGCCTGCGGGCAATGAATATCTGGTCGCTTCCGAGAGCGTCGCACTCGACACGCTTGGCTTCCAGATCATGCGTGATGTGGCGCCTGGCGAAGCCGTGCTTGTCAACATCCAGGGCAACTTCCACAGTAAACCCTGCGCCGAACGCACCCAGCGCGCACCCTGCATTTTCGAATTCGTCTACATGGCCCGGCCGGATTCGCTGATCGACGGCATTTCAGTTTACGAAAGCCGCGTCAAGATGGGAGAACACCTGGCGGAGAAAATCCGCCACACGCTGCCGCACATCGACATCGATTCCGTCATCCCGATCCCGGACTCCAGCCGCCCGTCTGCCATGGAGCTGGCCAGCCGGCTGAATCTTCCCTACCGCGAAGGTTTCGTCAAGAACCGCTATATTGGCCGCACGTTCATCATGCCCGGGCAGGCGGCGCGTCGCAAATCGGTGAGGCAGAAGCTCAATACCATCGCCCAGGAATTCCGCGGCAAGAGCGTGCTGCTGGTGGATGATTCCATCGTGCGCGGCACGACCAGCAGGGAAATCGTTCAAATGGCCCGCGACGCCGGTGCGCGTAAGGTGTATTTCGCTTCGGCCGCACCGCCAGTGCGTTTCGCCAACGTATACGGCATCGACATGCCGTCGCGCCATGAACTCATTGCCAGTGACCGCAGCGACGAGGAAATCTGTAGCGAGATCGGCGCCGATGGCCTGATTTATCAGGACCTCGATGCGCTCAAAGCGGCTGTGCATTCCCTCAACCCGTCTATCACCGTATTCGAGACCTCCTGCTTTGACGGTTGCTACGTTACAGGCGACGTTAGCGCGGAATACCTCAGCAGTGTCGAGAATCTTCGCAGCGACGGCATGTTGAGCGGAGAGGAGAGCGAGGTGGCCCAGCTTGACCTCAACCTCGTCGTATCGGATTGACAGGAGCCCGGACCGCGTGTAGCTTACCCATTGCGCCGATTTGATATCAGCTTGCGGGCGCTTAATAAATGCGGCTAAAGCGAGGGGAAAACCCGGTCGCTCAGCTGCGCCGGGTTTTTTCATTTGCGGGGTTGGAAAATGGATAAAGAATTCGATCTGGACACGCTGGCAGTGCGCGCGGGCATCCATCGCAGCCAGTTCAACGAGCATGCCGAGGCGCTCTTTCTCACCTCGAGCTTCGTCTTCGACAACGCCGCCCAGGCGGCTGCCCGTTTTTCCGGGGAGGAAGCCGGCTTCGTCTATGGCCGTTTCTCCAACCCCACCGTTAGCATGCTGCAGGAGCGCCTGGCGGCCCTGGAAAGGGGTGAGGCCTGCATTGCCACGGCGAGCGGCATGGCCGCCATCCTGTCGGCTGTGATGGCCCTCATGAAGACCGGTGAGCACATCGTTGCCTCCCGGGGGATGTTCGGCGCTACGCAGCAGCTTTTCAGTGGCATACTATCCAAGTTCGGCATCGAGACTACGTTTGTCGCCTCGGTCGATCCTGCTGCATTCCGGGAAGCCCTACAGCCGCAGACGAAGCTCGTTTTCATCGAGACGCCGTCCAATCCGCTTACCGAGGTATTCGACATTGCCGCCCTGTCACAGGTTGCGCATGAAGGCGGTGCGCTGCTGGCGGTGGACAATTGCTTCTGTTCGCCGGCCCTTCAGCGCCCATTGGACTTGGGGGCCGATCTGGTGATCCATTCCGCAACCAAGTATCTTGATGGCCAGGGACGGGTACTGGGCGGGGCGGTGGTGGGAAACAAGGCGCTTACCGAGGAAGTGTTCAAGTTCCTGCGCACGGCGGGTCCGTCAATTTCGCCTTTTAATGCGTGGGTCATCCTGAAGGGGCTGGAAACTCTGCGCATCCGCATGGAGGCACAGTCCGCCACGGCGCTGGACCTGGCGCGCTGGCTAGAAGCGCAGTCGCAGGTGGAGCGTGTTTATTACCCCGGCTTGCCCTCGCATCCGCAGCATGAGTTGGCGAATCGCCAACAGAAATTAGGTGGTGCCATTGTATCTTTTGAGATCAAGGGTGGCCGCGAGCAGGCCTGGCGTGTGGTCGATGCAACGCGCCTGATTTCGATCACCGCCAACCTGGGCGATACCAAGAGCACCATCACCCATCCGGCAAGCACCACCCATGGGCGCATCAGCGCCGAAGCACGTGCTGCCTCAGGCATTCGCGAAAGTCTGCTGCGTGTGGCGGTTGGCCTGGAGTCCGTGGCGGATCTGCAGGCTGATCTGGCGCGTGGGCTGGCGCTGATCTAGTCCAGCATGACCAGCCGGCAGCCACTCCCGTCACAGGCAAGATAGCCGCCGGTTTCGTACCAGTCTGGCAGCACCCAGCGCTCGCAAGGCTTGCCGCCTGCAACATGGTCGTGGCGGCCAGGGCGATGGGTATGGCCATGGATGAGGCGAGTGCATTGGTGCAAAGTCAGTGCCTGCAGGACGGCGTCCGGGTTCACATCCATGATCTGCGCCGTCTTGATCAGTTTCAGCGCCTCGCTTTCGCGTCGCAATAGTTCGATCTGGCTCTTGCGTCGGGACAGCGGTAGGGCCAGGAAGGCCTGCTGCCATTCCTGCGAGCGAACTTCGCTGCGGAACGCCTGATAGGAGTCGTCATCAATGCATAACGTGTCGCCGTGCATGAGCAGGGTGGGCGCGCCGTGGATTACCACCACGGCGGGTTCTGGCAGCAGGGATAAGCCGGCAGCATGCGCAAAACCCTCGGCGGCCAGAAAGTCGCGATTCCCTGCCATGAAGAATACCGGCACGCCGGAATCCGACAATGCGCGAAGGGCGTCGCAGTTGCTGGCATTGAACGGGTCGTCGAGATCGTCGTCGCCCGCCCAGTACTCGAACAGATCGCCGAGAATATAGAGTGAATCAGCCTGTTGAGCAGGGCCGGCAAGGAACTCGTGGAAGAGCCTGGCGATATGCGGCCGGCTCGGGCAAAGGTGAAGGTCGGAGATGAAGAGTGTGGCCATCACCGACCGCCGATTCAGGCGACTTCGGCCTTTTGGATCACCACGTCCTCGGCCGGCACATCCTGGTGGAAACCCTTGCTGCCGGTCTTTACGCCCTCAATCTTGTCCACGATGTCCATGCCCTCGGCCACCTTGCCGAAGACGCAGTAGCCCCAGCCCTGACCGCTCGGCGTGGTGTGATTGAGAAAGGCATTGTCCTTGGCATTGATGAAGAACTGGGCGGTGGCGGAATGGGGATCGCCGGTGCGTGCCATGGCGATAGTGTAGCGATCGTTCTTCAGGCCGTTGGCGGCCTCGTTCTGGATCGGTGCATTGGTCGGCTTCTGGTTCATGCCGGGCTCGAAGCCGCCGCCCTGGATCATGAACCCCTTGATGACGCGATGGAAGATCGTGTTGTCGTAATGGCCGGCCTCGACATAGGCGAGGAAGTTCTTCACTGTTTCGGGTGCCTGGGCGGCGTCCAGATCGAGGACGATGGTACCGAAATTGGTTTGCAGCTTGACCATGATGTCTCCTGTTATTTGCTAGCTTTGGGTTCGACCAGTTTGGCAGATTCGATCACCACAGGCTCGATGGGAACGTTCTGGTGGAAGCCGGCATTGCCGGTTTTGACCTTGGCGATTTTCTGCACGATATCCATGCCTTGAATGACCTTGCCGAACACTGCATAGCCCCAGCCGTCGCGCGATGGATAGTCGAGCGGCCGGTTGTCGGCTAGATTGATGAAGAATTGCGCAGAAGCGGAATGCGGATCCTGAGTGCGTGCCATGGCCAGCGTTCCGGTCGTGTTCTTCAACCCGTTCTTCGCCTCGTTCTCGATCGGCGCGCGCGTTGTCTTCTGCTTCATGCCGGGTTCAAATCCGCCGCCCTGGATCATGAAGCCGTCGATGACGCGGTGAAAAACCGTGCCATTGTAGAAACCGTCCTTCACATACTGGAGAAAATTCTCGACGGTTTTCGGAGCCTTGTCGGCATGCAGTTCGATAATAATAGGCCCCTGGTTCGTCTTCATTTCGACGACCGGGTTGGCGGCGATGGCGGACAGACTTATAAGCAGGCCGAAGGCCAGCGTGGTTAGCTTCTTCATTGCAGGGTTCCCGAAATTAAGGGAAAGCGGATTACGTGCCGCCTTCGTAAATGATTTTCCACGCGCCATCTTCCTTCATCCAGTACTGGCGCTTCTTCATGATGTTGCTGAGGTTGCTGCTCCTGTAATCCTGGTCGAAAGTGACAACAACCATTTCTTCCTTGCCGGGATTGCGGAACATGCTGATGTTGGCTGCACCGACCTTGATCCACTGTTTGCCCGCATTTACCTGGCGCTTCAATGCCGACCATTGCTCGTAGGAGTGGTTGCCAGCCTGAAATCGCTTTGAGTAGTGTCGCAGGTACTTGTCGGTATCGAGGCTTTCCCAGTCGTTGCGCCATTCCTCGATGCTCCGCGATAGCGCAGCGCGCTCTGCCTGCCAGTCATCAAGCGAGAGCCATTCAATGCTGTTCGAGATAATGACCGGTGTGGTACCGATCTGAAGGTTCTTCGCCAGCGCATCGAGATCCTGGTTGGCCAGCACGACGCAACCATCGGAGGCTTTGGGCGGTCGTGAGAAGGTGTCTGAAGGCGTGCCGTGAAGCCAGATGCCGTGCCCGTTGCGCCCCTGGCGCTTGTCCCACTCATTCGGATAGCTGATGGGAAAGGCGCCACTGCCGTAGAAGTCGGTCAATTTCTGCCGTGGCAGGCTGGCGGTGACGTGATAAACACCGACCGGGGTCTTCTTGTCCCCTTCGCGTACCTTGTCCGAACCGGCCTTGCCATGAGAAATGTAGTAGTCAGCGACGAAACGTGGCTGACCGCCTGCATTCCGGTAAAGATAGAGGCGGGCCTTCTGAGTGTCGACTACTACGGCGTACTTCTGTTCGGGGTGCATCTGCAGCAAGTAGCGCGGCACATAGTCGGTCGGCGGTTTGTCGCGATAGGCCTTGAGGCGGGCGATGGCTTCCTCACGCAAATCATCCAATTTCCCAAGTGGAGCGTTGGCGACATTACCGAGCGTGACAAGCGGACGCGAGCGGGCAAGCAGAATGTCGCCCTTGATGAGGTGTCCAAGGCGGAAATTGGGATAGAGCTTGAGCAGTTTCTCCGTCTGGCCCAATGCTGCATCGAGATGGTTCTGCTCGATATGGGTGAAGACTTGGGCCAGCATCGTCTCAAGCCCCGAATCAGAGTAGTTTTGCTCTGGTGAGACTGAGTAAGCCGAGCCGGCTACGGCCAGGCAAAGCGCCGCTGCAAGGTGTCGTATGAAACCGCCGCCGTTCATCAGTTGGAGACCTGCTCCTGCTGGATCAGCCACTTGCCGTCCCGTCTGACCAACACAAGGGACTTGGTAGCGGAGGACTTGAATTTCCCCGACTTGTAATGCTGGCGAAAACTAGCTTTGGCTTCATCGCCCTCTACCGTAATCTGCATTTTCTCAATGCTGACCTGAATTGGGCCGGGTTTGTCGATTCGGCGTGTGCGTCCGGCCTCCCATGCACTCCTTGTTTCACCGCCCGGCGTCTTGAAGTCAGGCGCATAAGCGGCAAGATAGGCCTTGACGTTCTTTCCAGACCAAGCTGCCGCCCAGTCGCGGATTGCATTTTCCACCTCAGCCTTGCCATTGGCGGTCAGTTTGGGTCCGACGGCGGGAGCCGATTTTGGCTCGGGTGGCAGGACAGACGGCGCAGGCTCGGGTTTTGCGGCTGGGGTGGATTCGGGTTTGGCGATTGGCGCGACCTCAGGTTTCTGGGCTGGGGCCGTAGGCGGCGGCACCTTACCGGACGTACTGCGCGAGGCCAGTGTTGATGGTCGGGTGGAAGCGCCCATCAAATCCCGGATCAGAGCCAGTTTGGATTGCGCGCTGGCGTTGGAGGAGTCGATCTGCAGCGCCTTGTCGTAGGCCTGGCTGGCCATGCGTGCGTATATGTCGCCGAGATTCTCGTGAGCCGTGGCGTAGGAGGGGTGGGTCCGTATCGCCATCTCAAGCGCGTTCTTGGCTTTCTCGAACTGACGCTGCTGGGCATAGAGGACCGCGAGATTGTTATAGGGCTCCGGCAGTTCAGGATAATCCTCGGTCAGCTTGGTGAAGACGGTAATGGCGTCATTGTGGCGGTTCATTTCCGTGAGGATGAGGCCCTTCAGAAATCGCGCCTGGGCATCCTTCGGTTTTGCACTGAGTACCTGATCGGCCTTCTCCAGTGCTGGCCCAAGTTGGCCCTGTTTCAAGAGGCGGCTGGCATCTTGCAGGGTGTCTGCGCGGGCGGTCGTCGGAGCCAATGCAAGCAGCCCCGCACAACACAGGATGGCAAGGGCGTGCGAAAGAGCGGAAAAGTGGCGTAGGGTCATTATGTTATACTTTTCGGCCATAGGCGTTTGAATAGTCTGGCATTCTAACAAGAACGGCACCGGATCAACAATAATCGCCCATATTCAGTCGATCCGCTGTTTTCAGAACAGATCCGTCCTCGATGTTGAAAATCCACAATACCCTGCTGCGCGACAAGCAGCTCTTTGCTCCGATTGAACCTGGCCTTGTGCGCATGTATGTCTGCGGCATGACCGTTTACGATTTTTGCCATCTTGGACATGCTCGCGTGCTGGTGGTATTCGATCTGGTGGCGCGCTGGCTGCGAGCTTCGGGCTACAAGGTCGTCTACGTGCGCAACATCACAGACATTGACGACAAAATCATTCGGCGCGCGCAGGAGAATGGGGAACCGATCAAGGAACTGACCGATCGTTTCATCGCCTTCATGCACGAGGATGCAGCGGCCTTGGGCGTGCTGAAGCCAGACCATGAGCCGCGTGCGACTGAACATGTAGCAGCCATGCTTCGAATGATAGACACACTGGAGAGGAACGGCTACGCCTATGTTTCCGCCAACCGCGACGTCTGCTATAGCGTGCGCAAGTTCAAGGGCTACGGTCGCCTCTCAGGCAAGTCACTGGAGGATTTACGTGCAGGCGAGCGAGTCGAAGTGATGGAAGGCAAGCGTGACCCGCTCGACTTCGTACTCTGGAAACACGCCAAGGCGGACGAACCAGAAGAGGCGAAATGGTCGTCACCCTGGGGCTATGGCCGGCCCGGCTGGCATATCGAGTGTTCTGCCATGGGTTCCGAGTTGCTGGGACCGCATTTCGACATTCATGGTGGTGGTCAGGATCTGCAGTTCCCCCATCACGAGAACGAAATCGCCCAGAGTGAGGGCGCACACGGCTGCCGCTTCGTGAATTACTGGATGCACAACGGCTTCGTGCGGGTGGACGATGAGAAAATGTCCAAGTCGCTCGGCAATTTCTTCACCATTCGCGAGGTGTTGAAACAGTACGACGCAGAAGTAGTGCGATTCTTCATCCTGCGCGCCCACTACCGCAGTCCGCTCAACTATTCAGACGTACATCTTGACGATGCACGCATCGCACTGACGCGCCTGTATACGGCGCTCAAGGGGGCTGTACCTGAATCGATTGACATCGACTGGGGGGCACCGCACGCAGCAATATTCCGCGAAGCGATGGATGATGACTTCAATACGCCTGAGGCCATCGCTGTTTTGTTCGAACTGGCCAATGAGGTGAATCGCACACAGTCGGCCCGGGCAGCCGGCGAGCTCAAGGCCCTGGCAGGCGTGTTGGGCCTGCTCGAGCGCGATCCGGTGGCCTTTCTCCAGGCGACGACGAATGGACAAACTGATGCCGCCGCGATCGAAATGCGCATAGCCGCGCGGATTACCGCGAAAAAGGAAAGGAACTACGCTGAGGCAGATCGCATCCGCGCCGAACTGCTAGCCGAAGGCATCGTGCTGGAGGACAAGCCGGGCGGCACCACTGAGTGGCGCCGCGCCTGAGGGCTGGACCTGCCCAGCTTGTAGAAGTACTCCTGGGGTGCGTCCAACCACGCGCTATTAGTGCAGGAACTGTCCGCTTTTACTGATGATTGAAAGATCGACGTAAGTCGAGCCGACGTGCTTGCCGCCGGAATAGTCGACCACGAAGCCGCCCAGATCGTAATTGTTCATCGACTCCAGACTGGCAATCAGTTTTCCCCGGGTCAAATCCTTGCCAGCGCGTCGAAGCGCCTCAACAAACACCTTTGCCGAGATATAGCCTTCCAGGCTGTTGTACGTGATGTCTTTGCTGTTGGTTTTTTTCGCTGCAGCAACAAACTCTTTGGAGATGGGATAGCTGCTGCGGAAAGGTGAGGGAACTACCTGGGCGATGACAATGCCATGGGCGTCGGCGCCGATTTCCGCTAGCAGTGCTTTTGCGCTGAGCACCGAGACACCAAAGAATTGCGGCCGCTCACCGGTCTTGAGATAGGCGCGGATGAACGCAGTGGAAGCTTTCCCGGCAGTGATCATGATGATGGCGCCAGGGTGGGTCTTGGCAATTTGCTCCGTCGTCGAGGTGAGGGCATCCAGCTTGCTCATGTCGATGGGAGCTTCGATAACGGGCTGGATGCCATATCGGGAAAAAGCGCCTTGTGCCGATTTCAACCCGGCTTTGCCGAAGGGGTCGTCCTGGTAAACCACGGCGATGGATTTAACCCCTGTTGTGGTTAGTTGCTCCACCATCTTGCCGGTCTCCGCACCGTAGCTCGCGCGGGTATGGAAAAGCATGTTCAATTTCGAATCGCGTAGCCCGTCCGAACCCGATAGTATCCCGATGACTGGAATGCGATGACTGGTGATTTGCGGTAGCGAGGCGACAGTGGCGCCAGTGCCGATATAACCGAAGAGGGCAAATACCTTGTCTTCCTCGAGCAGCTTTTTCGTGTTTTCAGCGGCCAGCTTGGGATTGAATTTATCGTCATAGGACACCAGCTTAATCTTGCGCCCCGCAATGCCTCCTTTGGCATTGATCCCATCGAAATAGAGTTGTGCGCCGGCTCGGTATTGCAATGCGGGTTCGGCCACTGGGCCGCTGAATACGCCTGTTTGACCTATTACGATGCTCCCCGCCGAAATCCCGCTTTCCGCCCCGACGCCGGCGGTGCCGAGCAGGCAGAACGAAAGAGCGAGCAATCCCCTGAATATCATTTTCATGACCATCCTCCTCCATCAATGTTTTTCTATGCCGGCGAGCCGTCCAGCCAGCGTGTTCGATCTTGAGCGATACGAATTGTCTTTATATTCGATACGATAAGAATCAGTAATTCAGACACATCACATCGCACCGCCATGTCATATGACACAGAATGGCAAGATGAACATAATTTATTGTGTTATGTGATGAGATTATATACTCCGCCAGCCCGCGAGGTGCAAGCGGTCGGCGAGCGGAGTGGGAGGGCGTAATAAATCAATGGGTTGGCGCAGAATCGAACCCTTAGTGCCGCAGCGAACGCTGCAGCAGGCGGCTAGCTGCCGAAGAAATCCTTGACCCGATCCATCCAGGACTTGGCGCGCGGGTTGTGGCGGGAACCATCCGTGATGTTGATGGCTTCCAGTTCGTGCAGGAGTTCCTTCTGGCGCTCGGTGAGATTTACCGGGGTTTCCACCACGACATGGCACATGAGGTCGCCATGGCTATGGCTTCGCACCCCCTTGATGCCCTTGCCGCGCAGGCGGAATACCTTACCGCTTTGGGTTTCGGCCGGGATCTTGATCTTGGCCATGCCGTCGAGGGTGGGAATCTCGATTTCGCCGCCCAGCGCGGCAATGGTGAAGCTCACCGGCATTTCGCAATGCAGGTCGTCGTGGTCGCGCTGGAAAACCTGGTGCGGCTTGATGTGAATCTGCACATAGAGATCGCCGGCCGGGCCGCCGCCCACACCATGTTCTCCTTCGCCGGAGAGGCGGATACGGTCGCCTTCATCAACGCCAGCCGGAATCTTCACTGAAAGCGTCTTGTGCTGCTTGACGCGCCCGCCGCCGTGACAAGTGTGGCAGGGGTCCGCTACGAAACGCCCGCTGCCGTGGCATTTCGGGCAGGTTTGCTGGATGGAAAAGAAACCCTGCTGCATGCGCACTTGGCCATGGCCGTGGCAGGTGGGACAGGTCTTTGGCTCCGTGCCCTTCTTGGCACCGCTGCCGCCGCAGGCCTCGCATTGTTCCATGGTCGGAATACGGATGCGTGTTTCGCTACCACGCGCGGCGTCCTCCAGCGATATTTCTAGGTTGTAGCGTAGATCGGCGCCGCGATAGACGCCGCCACGACCACCACCGCGACCACCACCGAAGATGTCGCCGAAGATGTCACCGAAGGCGTCGGAGAAGCCGCCGGGACCGCCGGGTCCGAAACCACCCGCCTGCGGGTCGACGCCGGCGTGGCCGTACTGGTCGTAGGCGGCGCGTTTCTGCGCATCCGACAGGATCTCGTAGGCCTCTTTGGCCTCCTTGAAATGTTCCTCGGCCTTGGGATTGTCCGGATTGCGGTCCGGATGGTGCTTCATGGCCAGTTTGCGGTAGGCCTTCTTGATTTCCTCATCGGAGGCGTCGCGATTGAGGCCGAGAATTTCGTAATAATCTTTTTTTGCCATGTCTGCTTACCGGACGGGCGTTATAGCGCAATGGCCGAGTCCCGCGTCACCGAAGTGACGTCTCGAACCCGGCCAGTCAGGACAGCGCGGGAATGTGCGCCTTAATCCTTCTTGTCCTTCACTTCGGTGAATTCCGCATCCACCACGTCTGCATCGTCTTTCTTGCCGCTGGCATCCTGGCCGGGTGCGCCACCTGCCGCGCCTGCGGCAGCTTGCTGCTCGGCGTATACTTTCTCGCCGAGTTTCTGGCTGGCCTGGGCCAAGGCGGTGGTTTTGGCTTCGAGGGCGTCCTTGTCGTTGCCCTTGAGGGCTTCCTCGGCCTCCTGCAGGGCGGTTTCGATCTGGCCCTTCTCGTCAGCATCGATCTTGTCGCCATAATCGGCCAGTGCCTTTTTCACCGAGTGGATCATGGCGTCGCAGGCATTGCGTGCGGCGACAAACTCGATGGCCTTCTTGTCCTCCTCGGCGTGCGCCTCGGCGTCCTTCACCATGCGGTTGATCTCGTCCTCGTTGAGGCCCGAACTCGCCTGAATCTTGATTTTGTTCTCCTTGCCGGTGGCCTTGTCCTTGGCCGAGACGTGGAGGATGCCGTTGGCGTCGATGTCGAACGTGACTTCGATCTGCGGCATGCCGCGCGGGGACGGCGGGATGTCAGTGAGGTTGAACTGGCCCAGGCTCTTGTTGCCGGAAGCCACGTCGCGCTCGCCCTGCAGGACATGGATGGTCACGGCCGACTGATTGTCGTCGGCGGTGGAGAACACCTGGCTCTGCTTGGTCGGGATGGTGGTGTTTTTGGTGATGAGCTTGGTCATCACGCCGCCGAGCGTCTCGATGCCGAGCGACAAGGGCGTGACGTCGAGCAGCAGCACATCCTTCACTTCGCCTTTCAGCACGCCGGCCTGGATGGAGGCGCCAACCGCCACCGCCTCGTCCGGATTCACATCCTTGCGCGGCTCTTTGCCGAAGAAGGCCTTCACCGTGTCCTGCACCTTGGGCATGCGCGTCATGCCGCCGACGAGGATCACGTCCTCGACGTCGGAGACCTTGATGCCGGCATCCTTGATGGCGACGCGGCAGGGCTCGACGGTACGGGCGATGAGATCCTCCACCAGGCTTTCGAACTTGGCGCGGGTGATCTTCATGGTCAGGTGCTTCGGCCCTGAGGCGTCCGCCGTGATGTAGGGCAGGTTGATCTCGGTCTGCTGCGAACTGGACAACTCGATCTTGGCCTTTTCGGCCGCTTCCTTCAGGCGTTGCAGGGCCAGCACGTCTGCCTTGAGGTTGACGCCCTGATCCTTCTTGAATTCGGTGACGATGTAGTCGATCAGGCGCTGGTCGAAGTCCTCGCCGCCGAGGAAGGTGTCGCCGTTAGTCGACAGCACCTCGAACTGGTGCTCGCCCTCGATCTCGGCGATGTCGATGATGGAGATGTCGAAAGTGCCACCGCCGAGGTCATACACTGCGATCTTGCGGTCGCCTTCCCGCTTGTCCAGGCCGAAGGAGATAGCGGCCGCAGTCGGTTCGTTGATGATGCGCTTGACTTCCAGGCCGGCGATCTTGCCGGCGTCCTTGGTGGCTTGGCGCTGGCTGTCATTGAAATAGGCAGGCACGGTGATGACGGCCTCGGTGACTTCCTCGCCGAGGTAGTCTTCCGCCGTCTTCTTCATCTTGCGCAGCACTTCTGCGGAAACCTGCGGCGGCGCCATTTTCTTGCCGCGCACTTCCACCCAGGCGTCGTTGTTGTCCGCCTTGACGATCTTGAAGGGCATCATGTCGATGTCCTTCTGCACTTCCTTCTCATCGAAACGGCGGCCGATCAGGCGCTTGACCGCGAACAGGGTGTTCTTGGCGTTGGTCACGGCCTGGCGTTTGGCCGAAGCGCCGCACAGTATCTCGCCGTCATCGGTATAGGCCACGATGGAGGGGGTGGTCCGTGCGCCCTCGGAGTTCTCAATTACCTTGGGCTTGCCGCCCTCCATGATGGCCACGCAGGAATTGGTGGTGCCGAGGTCGATACCGATGATTTTTCCCATGATGTTTCCTTGAATGCGTTGTTAAGCTTGTGTTTGATATGGGGATTCCGGGTGGTTTTTTCAAGCCCCCTTGGCTTTGGAGACGATGACCAGCGCTGGCCGGATCACCCTGTCGTTGAGGCGATAGCCTTTCTGAAGCACGTTGAGCACCCGATTGGCCTCCCCTTCGTCTTCCAGGGTGCTGATGGCCTGGTGATGGTGTGGGTCGAATTTCTCACCCACCGGGTTGATTTCGACTACGCCGGACTTGTCGAATGCGGCGGAGAGCTGTTTCAGCGTCAGTTCGACGCCGCTTTTCAGGTTCTCGACCGTGGCGTTCTCCGTGGCCAAAGCCGCCTCCAGGCTGTCCCTGACCGGCAGCATTTCGGCAGTGAACTTCTCGGCGGCGTATTTATGCGCCTTGGTGATGTCTTCCTGGGCGCGCCGTCGCAGATTTTCGGTTTCGGCCTTGGCGCGCAGCCAGGCATCATGGTGTTCTGCAGCTTTCAATTCGGCCTGCCGCAGCAGTTCTTCCGGGCCTGGCAGGGTATCGACCTGGCGTGCCTGTCCGGATTCGGCTGTAGGCGCCGTCTCGCCATTCTCGGTCAGTTCCGGCTTGGCCGGGGTGGGTGGGGTGTCTTGCATGCTCCTGCTCCCTTGGACGATCTCAATGAATTTGAGGCATTGCTGGCTTTTTCAAGGGGGCTGATTGTAATGCACGATTGGAAATTTCATGGCAGTGCCCTTGCCGCCATTCCCCGGCGAGCCTAGGATAGACCGATGAACAAGGCGGATCAGATTGAGTACATCGGCCAGTACCGCGTCATCCGGGAACTGGGACGGGGCGCCACGGCCACTGTCCTCCTGGCGGATGCGCCCGGTCGTGTCGAGCCGGTGGCGATCAAGTTGGTGCGCTTTGGGGGAGGGGCTGACGAGGCCCAATGGACGCGCCGGCTGAAGAAGTTGTTCGCCACGGAAGGGACGATGGCCAGGAAGCTTGATCATCCCAACATCATCCGGATCTACGACACCGTACTCGAAGAGGATCAGGCCTATATCGTGATGGAGTATGTCACGGGACGTGAATTGTCCAATTTCTGCTCCTTTGACACGCTGCTTCCCCTGCACCGTGTCGTCGGCATTGTCTTCAAGTGCTGCCTGGCACTGGACTATGCCTTCAAGCAGGGGGTCATCCACCGCGACATCAAGCCGGCCAACATACTGGTGGACGACGAGGACAACGTAAAGATCATGGATTTCGGCCTGGCGCTGAATACCGCAAAAAAGAGCGAAACCGATTCCACCTTCATCATGGGCGTCGGCTCGCCGGCCTACATGTCGCCGGAGCAGATAAAGGGCTACCCGCTCAACCAGAAGACGGACCTATATTCGCTAGGCGTAGTCCTGTTCAACCTGCTCACCGGGCGCCTGCCCTTTCGTGCTGCGAATACTGCCCAGCTTGTCTACAAGATCATCAATGCCGAGCCGCCGATGCCGAGCCAGATCAATCCGAACGTGCCAGCGTCGATGGACAAGATCATTCGCCGAGCGCTGGAGAAGGATCTCTACTCGCGCTATCGCAATGGTGCGGAAATGGCGCAGGACCTGTCTGCAGTTCGCTATCAGATCGTCGACGACAATTGGGTGGCGCTGGACACCTCCAGGCTGGATGTACTCAAGAAGCTGGAGTTCTTTCAGGGATTCGAGGAACTGGAGCTATGGGAGGTGCTGCGCATCAGCACCTGGCGTGAAATACCTGCGGACGTGCTGCTCATGCGCGAGGGTGACGAGGAAACCGGCTTCGGCGTCATCATCGATGGCGAGGTGGAAGTATCGGTCGAGGATCGGGTTATCTGCCGCCTTGGCGCCGGAGAGGTAGTGGGCGAACTGGCTTATCTGAATCAGGATGCACCGCGCCGGAGCGCCTCAGTCGTCACGCTTACACCGATCGCTTATCTCGACGTAAGCAATTCCGCGCTGTCCTTGGCCACCGAGGAGTGCTTTCAGCGTTTCCAGAAAAAACTTGTGGCCACTGCTATCCGGCGCCTGGTCGCCGCTGACCACAGTCTGGCCCGCTTCGGTGATCAGGCCCACCAGCCGGCCGCGACGGACAAACTGGAAATCGAGCTTGAACTGGAACCGATAGATGAGCCGCCGCCGGACAATGCCGAAAAAAAAGCATCGTGAGCGCTCACCCCGGGATGTTGTTGCTTGCAGTTGCACACATACGGTAAAAGTCAGTCGCCGCAGTACGGCGGCTTACCGTATCGAGAAGCAATGTCCGCGAATTGAGAGCGGATGGTGAGACGCACCTGGCACGGCGAAAGAAGCTGGCCCGGGAACGAAGCTTTCGCAGAAAGTAGATGTTCGCGGCGCGATTCGGGCACCAGGGCGTCTCAGTCTTCTTTATCGGCAGAATCCGAAAAAACTTGAATGGAAGATCACTGGCGCGACAAGCGGCGACATCTCAGGCATGGGTGGTGACCCAGCGCACCAGATTGCCTGTATCCATGGCGCCGGACTGGCGCGCGATCTCCTGACCGTTGCGGAAAATTATCAGGGTCGGAATGCTGCGTATACCTAGGCGGGCGGATATATCCTGGGCCTTTTCGGTATTGAGCTTGGCAAGGCGATAACGCGGTTCGAGCTGGTGGGCGGCCTGGGCGAAGGCCGGTGCCATCATGCGGCAGGGTCCGCACCAGGGCGCCCAGCAATCCACGACCACCGGGATGTCACTACGGCCAACATGGTTTTCAAATGAAGTGGCATCCAGGTCCACGGGATGGCCGGTAAACAGGCGCTGCTTGCACCTTCCGCAGGCGGGCTGATCTTCCAGGCGACCGGCCGGAATTCGGTTTGCGGTATGGCAGTGGGGGCAGGCAATCATGAGCGGATCGGACATTTACATGCTCCAGAAAGGGGGTGAATTCCAAATGAAGGCTATGCTGGAGGAATTCAAGTCGCATAATGGGGCTAAAGTTTTGTAGCGATCTGCCGAAACTCTCTTCGATGACCCAGTTTGGAGAGCGAAGTGAAGACAAAGGCCCCGATATATGGTGTTACCCGCGTCGATAACGAAACCAGCCGCACTCATGGCTGGCTGGTGACAATTCAGCGACGGGGCGTCATTTTCCGCAAGCAGTTCAGCGACGGCGTATTGGGAGGCAAAACCAAGTCGCTGGCTGCGGCAAAGGCGTATCGCGATGAAATCGTGGAAAAGCATCCCCCTTTGTCCAAGCGCGAGCACGCCGAGATCGTCAAAAAGAACAATAAATCGGGCGTGGTCGGGGTTTGCCGGTATTGCGCTTCAGAAACAAGCCAGAAGCCGAACGCGGAGAGGCGTTGGTTTTGGGTTGCTTCCTGGGTGCTGCCCGACGGCCGTGCCAAACGGATCAAGTTTTCCGTGAAAAAATATGGCGAGGAAGGTGCCTTCAAGATGGCCGTTAAAGCGCGCCGCAACGCGATCAAGCAGATGGCGGGCGATTTCGATCCTGGCGCGACGCGGCGCAAGAAGCGCTTGTCGCGTATCTAAGCAAAGGGACGATCAGGCGTCGCGATTTCCTGCCATATCGGCCAGTGCCTCAATCCACTCGTGGCGTTCATTCAGGCACGGGATATAGCGGAATTCGGTGCCGCCGGCGGCGAGGAATGCCGCCTTGCATTCGAGGGCGATCTCTTCCAACGTTTCCAGGCAATCCGACACGAAACCCGGGCAGATCACGTCCACCCGCTTTACGCCGTCTCGTGCCAGGGTTTCAAGCGTCGCCTGGGTATAGGGCTGTAGCCATTCGGCAGGCCCGAAGCGGGACTGGAAGGTGATCACGTAATCCGTTTCCTCAAGGCCGAGTTCAGCGGCAAGCAAGCGGCCGCTTTCGAGACATTGCCCGTAATAGGGATCGCCGCGCTCGATGCTGATTTTGGGCAGTCCATGAAAGCTCATCACTAGCATTTCAGGTCGGCCATAGTCCATTCTATGGGTATTGATGCTGGCGGCCAGGGCGGAAATATAGTGGGCATTGTCGTGAAAACCCTCAATCATGCTGATATCCGCGGCATGGGGATTCCGCTGCCCCCATGCGGATACGGCGTCCCGTGCGCTGACCGTGGTGCTGACGGAATACTGCGGATAGAGCGGCAGGACCAGGATTTTCGTGCAACCCTGCGCTTTCAGCCGGTCCAGCGCGCTTGCAACTGAGGGTTCGCCGTAGCGCATGGCCCACTCGATGAGGATGTTTCCCTGGCCGGACTGACCCAGGTAGCCGCGCAGGAGCTTGGCCTGGCGCTCGGTGTGCACTTTCAGCGGCGAACCTTCCGGGGTCCAGATCTTGGCGTACTTCTCGGCGGATTTCTTCGGCCGGGTATTGAGGATGATGGCGTTGAGGATCAGCCACCACAGCGGACGCGGCAGTTCGACGACACGCGGATCCCAAAGAAATTGCTTTAGATACTTGCGCAGGGCGGAAGGCGTCGGCGCTTCCGGAGTGCCGAGGTTGATGAGCAGGATACCAGCGCTCATGGTGCCGAAAGTGCGCTCGACAGCAGCTTGGCAGTGATATCGACGATGGGAATGACGCGCTCGTAGGCCATGCGCGTCGGCCCGATGACGCCGACCGAGCCGACAATGCGGCCATTCACCTCGTAGGGCGCTGTGATGACGCTGCATTCGTCGAGCGGCGCCAGGCCCGATTCGCCGCCAATGAATACCTGCACGCCCTCGGCGCGATTGCTGATGTCGAGCAGTTGCACCAGTCCCGTGCGCTGCTCGAAGAGGGCGAAGAGTTCGCGCAGACGGCTCATGTTGGACGAAATATCTTCCACTTCCAGCAAGTTTTTTTCGCCGGAGATGACGTATTGGTCGGAGGTGTCGGCAACCGCCTGGTTGCCGGCTTCCATCGCGGCGGTCATCAGTTCGGTCATGTCGGCGTGTAGCTGGCGCAATTCATCGTGAACACGGCTGCGAATTTGCCCGAAGTCCAGCCCGGCGAAATTCTGGTTGAGGTAGTTGGCGGCGCTGACCAGTTCGGCCGGAGAGTAGGCTTTTTGGGTGAACAGGATGCGATTTTGCACGTCGCCTTCCGCTGTCACAATGATGAGCAGAATGCGTTTTTCGGAGAGACTGAGAAACTCGATCTGGCGGATTCTCGGCGTCATGCGCTTGGGTGCAATCACCACCCCGGCAAAGCGTGTCAATTCTGAGAGCAATTGCGAAGCGGAACTGATCAGGCGTTGCGGCTGGTTGGGCTGGAGTTGCTCTTCAAGCTCGTGGATCTGCGCTTTGCCGAGAGGCTGCATGGTGAGCAGGCTGTCGACGAAAAAGCGGTAGCCGCGAGGAGTCGGTACACGCCCGGCTGAGGTATGCGGGCTGGCGATGAAGCCCATTTCCTCGAGGTCGGACATGACGTTGCGCACCGTGGCCGGCGAAAGCTGCAGGCCGGAATACTTCGACAGGGCGCGCGAACCCACCGGCTGGCCTTCAGCGACATAACGTTCAATCAACGTCTTGAGGAGTATCTGGTAGCGCTGGTCCATCATCGAAGCCATTGTACAAAAATGGTGGCCTGATGTAGATATGGCCAGGCCGGAAACAGGTGCGATTTTGTGGTTAAATTCCGCCCATGAGCCCTGCCTTCCGCACTATAGCCCTGATCGGCAAGTACAAAAGCCCGGAGATCGCCGAATCGCTGATGACGCTGGCGGAGTTTCTCGATAGCCGCGGCATCGACGTGCTGGTCGAAGCAGGGACCGCCACCTTGGCAGGCGGCAATGGCTTTCCCGTCGCAACCTACGACACTATCGGCGAACAGGCCGACCTGGCCATCGTGCTTGGCGGCGACGGCTCGATGCTGACGGCTGCCCGCCGGCTGGCCGAGTCGGACGTGCCGCTGGTCGGGGTGAATCAGGGGCGCCTCGGCTTCATGACTGACCTTGCCCGGGACGACATGCTGGACGGCGTTGCTGATCTCCTGGAGGGGAAGTTCAAGAGCGAACAGCGTTTCCTGCTCGATGCTACGGTGCGGCGCGGCGAGGCCATCGTCTTTCAGACGCAGGCGCTCAATGATGTGGTGGTCAACAAGGGCGACCTTGGCCGCATGATCGAATTCGCCGTGTCCATCGATGGCGAATTCATCTACAACCAGCGCTCGGATGGCATCATAATTGCAACGCCGACGGGGTCTACAGCCTATGCGCTTTCCGCCAACGGCCCCATTCTGCATCCTGCAGTGCCCGGCATAGCCCTGGTGCCACTCTGTCCGCATGCATTGTCGAATCGTCCGATAACCATAAGCGACGACAGCAGGATCGAGATTGTCCTGCATGCGCCTCATCGTGCCCGCGTGCACGCCGACGGCCAGGAGAAGTTCGAACTCGAGGCGGGAGATCATGTTGACGTGGCTCGCTCGACTCAATCGATCCGCTTCCTGCATCCGCTCGGCTACAGCTACTTCGCCATGCTGCGCGAGAAGCTGCACTGGAGCGAAACACCGCGCCGGTATTGACCCAGTTCGATGCTGCGCCGACTTTACATCCGCAATTACATCATCGTCGACCAGCTGGAGCTGGAGTTCGCGACAGGCTTTGTCGCCCTGACCGGAGAGACGGGTGCGGGGAAGTCCATTCTGGTCGATGCCCTCTCCCTGGCACTGGGCGAGCGGGCGGATGCGGCCTCGGTGCGCAGCGGTTGCGAGAAAGCCGAGATCTCGGCCGAGTTTTCCGTAGCCTTGGGCAGCACGCTGTCGAACTGGTTGCACGCCAATGATTTCGACGATGACGCCTGCCTGTTGCGACGCGTGATCGAATCCAGCGGCCGCTCGCGCGGCTACATCAACGGTGTGCCGGCGACGCTGACCCAGTTGCGCGAAGCCGCCGATTTTCTTGCTGACATCCATGGCCAGCACGCCCATCACAGCCTGTTGCGCAGCGATGCACAGCGCCAGCTGATTGATGGGCTGGCGGGCCACAAGCCGCTGGTGGATGAGGTGGCCGCGATTCATGCAGCCTGGCGCAAGGCCAAGGATGAAAGACTGGCCGCTGAAAAGAATGCGGAGGCGAATATCCGCGAGCGCGAGATGCTTGCCTGGCAGGTGAAGGAACTGGCAGCGCTCGGTTTCGATGCCGGCGGTTGGGCAGAAACCACGCAGGAGCACAGGCGACTGGCCCACGCCGCCTCGCTTCAGTCGGGTGTGGAAGAGATCCTGGAAGGATTTTCCGAGGGCGAACTGGCCGCCATGTGGCAGGTCGAACGCATGGGCGCCCGGCTGCGCCAGCTGATTGATTTTGATCCCTCCCTGAAATGCGCGCTGGAGACCATCGAGGGTGCCCAGATCCAGTTGCAGGAGGCTGCCCACGTCCTGCGTCATTATCGTGACCGCATCGATCTCGATCCCGCGCGTCTGGCCGAGATGGAAAGCCGCATCCGGGCGGTGCATGACGCCGCTCGTAAATACCGCGTTACGCCGGATGAATTGCCGCAACTTCTGGCCGGCTGGGGTGCGCGCCTGATCGAACTGGAAACCCTGCAGGATGCCGCCGCTCTGGCAGAACGGGAGGCGCAGGCGCAGCGGGACTACCTTGTCCGGGCGGCGACTCTCAGCAAGGGCCGCAAGAAGGCGGCCGCTGCGCTCGCCAAGGCGGTGACCGAAGCGATGCAGCAACTGGCCATGCCGGGCGGCCGATTCGAAGCAGTGCTCGAGAAGCTTTCCGAAGGTGCTTCGTACGGACTGGAGAACATCGAGTTCCGCGTCAGTGCGCACCCGGGCCAACCGTCCGGCCCCATGTCGAAGGTGGCTTCCGGCGGCGAGTTGTCCCGCATCGGACTGGCCATCCAGGTTATTGCCTCGGCGGCAGGCAATGTCCCGACACTGGTGTTCGACGAGGTTGATGTCGGCATCGGTGGCGGTGTCGCCGAGATCGTCGGGCGGCTGCTGAAGCAGCTTGGCGGCGATCGCCAGGTGTTGTGCGTGACGCACCTGCCGCAGGTGGCGGCGCAGGCTGACCGGCAATGGACCGTTTCCAAGGAGGGCGCGGACAATAAGGTGGTCAGCCGCGTGATCCCTCTGGATCGCGAGGGGCGAATCGAGGAGATTGCGCGCATGCTGGGCGGCTTGCAGATCACGCCAACCACCCGCAAGCATGCGGCGGAAATGCTTGGATACTGAGTCGGGCCGATTCGGCTTTTTTTGTTGCGGCCGCTGCGCTTAACCTGCTTGCGCAGGGCAGTCGAAGTAGCGTTTAGCTCCGTCCAACACCGATAAAGCCGGCGTTAGCCTCCACTGAAACTACGTTTTCTTGTTGGGGCAGTTTGGCTTGGTGCAGTCGGCATAAAGGTAAAGGGCGTGTTCGCTCACCTCGAAACCACGCTCCTTGGCAATCTTGTTCTGGCGCTTCTCTATCTCTGGATCGAAAAACTCTTCCACCTTGCCGCACTGCAGGCAAACGAGGTGGTCGTGGTGCTTACCTTCGTTCAGTTCGAACACGGCCTTGCCAGACTCGAAGTAGTGCCTCTCCAGCAGACCGGCCTGCTCGAATTGCGTCAGCACGCGATAGACCGTTGCCAGGCCGATGTCCATGTCTTCGGCGATCAATGCGCGATAGACATCCTCGGCCGTCATGTGGCGGCTGCCCGTGTCCGTCTGAACCTTCTGGAAAAGGTCGAGTATCTTCAGGCGCGGGAAGGTCGCCTTGAGGCCGATGCTCTTAAGGTCTTGCGAATTGCTCATGGTCGCCGTGGATCAGTAGGGGACGATGGGTATGATATAGTCTTGCGCGTTCGTTGAGAATGAGAATTACCGGCCTTCGATTCCGCATGAGACTCCTGCGCTACTTCCTTTTGCTGCTGCCTTTGGCGGCCTGCTCGAACGTGAAGATGCCCGACGTGGCATCCGCTATTACACCCTACCGCATCGATATCCGCCAAGGCAACTACGTCACACAAGAGATGGTTGCCCAGTTGAAGCCTGGCATGAGCCGGGATCAGGTGCGTTTTATTCTCGGCACCCCCCTGGTGGCGGACATTTTCCATGCCGATCGCTGGGATTACATTTACAGCTTCAAGCCGGGCCGGGGAGAAGTGCAATTGCGGCGCTTCGCAGTTTTCTTTGCGGACAACAAACTGGCCCGGGTTGCCGGTGATGTCGTCGGTGCAGAGCCAGGGGAAGCCGATGCGGCGACAACTGCCGCCGCTGGCGAACGTGCCCGGGTAATCGAAATCGAACCGGAAGGCGGGCCGAAGAAGGATGAAGACAAGGATGGCAAAAAGAACCCCGAGGCCAAGCCCGAAAGCGCGGCACAGCCTGCTGAAAAATAGTAAGTACCGCCGGGCGTTCTGTCCGGCGCTGCGGATACCCGCTGCGTAAGAATCGGGAGCTGAAAAATGAAGATCGCGATCGCCGGCAGTGCCGGTCGCATGGGGCGCACCCTGATCGAGGCCGTGCTGAAGGATGGCGATATGCACCTGTCTGCAGCGCTCGAACAGGCCGATAGTGCCTTCATCGGCAAGGATGCCGGCGATCTGGTTGGCGTTGCGCCATGCGGCATTGCAGTCAATGCTGATTTCGATACGGCGCTGGCAGGTGTGGACTGCCTAATCGATTTTACCCGCCCTGCAGGCACCATCGCGCACATGACGGCCTGCCGCCGGCGTGGCGTGGCCATGGTGATCGGCACAACAGGCATGGAGATGGAGCACAAACTGCAGATCCAGGATGCCTCGCGCGACATCCCAATTGTTTTCGCGCCGAACATGGCCATTGGCGTCAATCTGGTGTTCAAATTGCTCGACATGGCTGCCCGAGTGCTCAACCAAGGTTATGATATCGAAGTCATCGAGGCGCACCATCGCCACAAAATCGATGCTCCCTCGGGTACGGCTCTGCGTATGGGGGAGGTGGTCGCCGAGGCGCTCGGCCGGGACTTGTCCAAGTGCGCCGTATATGGCCGAGAAGGTGTCACCGGAGAGCGCGATCCTTCCACCATCGGATTTGCCACTGTGCGCGGTGGCGATATAGTCGGCGACCATACCGTGCTCTTCGCCGGCACAGGAGAACGGGTCGAGATTACGCACAAGGCAGCCTCGCGCATTCCGTACGCACAGGGGAGTCTGCGGGCGGCCCGCTTCCTAAAGGGTCGAAAAAATGGGCTCTACGACATGCAGGACGTCTTGGGGTTGCGCTAATTTTCCCGGTATCAAAGGGCTTGCGAGTTTGCAGGACTTGCCGTCCTTGAGGTAAAATTCAAAAGTTTTATCCCGAGCGGGATAGGCGCGTAGCCTGTCCCGCTTCGCATATCTACAACAAAACGCAGCATGTCCGTGAGTCGCCCCGGTATGCCTGCGCTGTGCCGACAGGAGTGCCTAAGTGCCTGATTTTCCGAAAGCCATCCTCGCCTTAGCGGATGGTACGGTATTTCGCGGAATCGGCATCGGCGCCACGGGTTCCAGTGTTGGCGAGGTGGTATTCAATACCGCGATGACCGGGTATCAGGAAATCCTCACCGATCCCTCCTACTGCCGGCAGATCGTCACCCTGACTTATCCTCATATCGGCAATACAGGCATAAATCGCGAGGATTGCGAGTCGACCAGGATACAGGCGGCCGGCCTAGTGATACGCGATCTGCCGCTTGCAGCCTCAAATTTCCGCAGCGAACAGACTCTGTCTGATTATCTCAAGGCGGAGAATGTCGTCGCCCTGGCAGGAATCGACACACGCAAGCTGACGCGCATCCTGCGCGAGAATGGGGCGCAGAACGGTTGTCTGATGAGCGGAGTGGTTGACGTGGAAGAGTCAGTCGCTGTGGCGCGGCGATTCCCTGGCTTGGCCGGCATGGATCTGGCCAAGGTGGTCAGCACCGACAGGCCCTATGCCTGGACGGAAGGCGAATGGGCGCTGGGGAAAGGCCACATTACGCCGGAATCTTCCCGCTTCCATGTCGTCGCCTATGACTATGGCGTCAAGCGCAACATCCTGCGCATGCTGGCTTCGCGTGGCTGTCGCGTGACCGTATTGCCGGCCCAAGCTCCGGCGGAGGAAGCTCTGGCGCTCAAACCGGACGGTGTTTTCCTTTCCAACGGCCCGGGCGACCCCGAGCCCTGCGACTACGCCATTGCCGCCATCCGCGAGATTCTCTCGTACGGCATCCCGACCTTCGGCATCTGCCTTGGCCATCAGTTGATGGGCCTTGCCTCAGGCGCGAAGACAGTGAAGATGAAGTTCGGCCACCATGGCGCCAACCACCCCGTGAAAGACCTCGACACCGGCCAGGTGCTCATCACCAGCCAGAACCATGGCTTTGCCGTCGATGCGGACACATTGCCGGCCAACCTGCGCGCGACACACGTTTCGCTCTTCGACGGCAGCCTGCAGGGCCTGGCGCGTACCGACGTGCCGGCCTTCTGCTTCCAGGGCCATCCCGAGGCGAGTCCGGGGCCGCACGACGTGTCGTACCTCTTCGACCGCTTCATCAAGATGATGGACGACCAGCGGGTGCAACATGCCTAAGCGCACCGACATCCACAGCATCCTCATCATCGGTGCCGGTCCGATCATCATCGGACAGGCCTGCGAGTTCGACTATTCCGGCGCCCAGGCCTGCAAGTCGCTGCGCGACGAGGGCTACAAGGTTGTGCTGGTCAATTCCAATCCGGCGACCATCATGACCGACCCGGAGATGGCCGATGTCACCTACATCGAGCCGATCCACTGGACGGTGATCGAGAAGATCATCGCCAAGGAGCGGCCTGACGCCCTGCTGCCGACCATGGGCGGCCAGACGGCGCTGAACTGCGCACTCGACCTTGCCAAGCACGGCGTCCTGGAGAAATACGGGGTCGAGATGATCGGCGCCTCGCGCGAGGCCATCGACAAGGCAGAGGACCGCGAGAAGTTTAAGGCGGCAATGACCAAGATCGGCCTGGGCTCGGCGCGCTCGGCCATTGCCCACAGCATGGAGGAGGCACTGCAGGTGCAGGCTGCGCTCGGCTTCCCGTCCATCATCCGTCCGTCCTTCACCATGGGCGGCAGCGGCGGCGGCATCGCCTACAACAAGGAAGAGTTCGTCACTATCTGCGAGCGCGGCCTGGAGGCCAGCCCGACCAAGGAGTTGCTGATCGAGGAGTCGCTGATCGGCTGGAAGGAATTCGAGATGGAGGTTGTCCGCGACCACAAGGACAACTGCATCATCGTCTGCTCCATCGAGAACCTTGACCCGATGGGGGTGCACACCGGCGACTCCATCACCGTGGCACCGTCGCAGACGCTGACCGACAAGGAATACCAGATCCTGCGCAACGCCTCGATCGCCGTGCTGCGCGAGATCGGCGTCGATACCGGCGGCTCCAACGTGCAGTTCGCCATCAACCCGGCCGACGGCCGCATGATCGTCATCGAGATGAACCCGCGGGTGTCGCGTTCCTCGGCGCTGGCCTCGAAGGCGACCGGTTTTCCCATCGCCAAGGTGGCGGCCAAGCTGGCAGTGGGCTTCACCCTGGACGAGTTGCGCAACGAAATCACCGGCGGTGCCACGCCCGCCTCCTTCGAGCCGTCCATCGACTACGTCGTCACCAAGGTGCCGCGCTTTGCCTTCGAGAAGTTTCCGTTGGCGAACGACCGCCTGACCACCCAGATGAAATCGGTGGGCGAGGTGATGGCGATCGGCCGCACCTTCCAGGAATCCTTGCAGAAGGCCCTGCGCGGCCTGGAAGTCAGCGCGTACGGCCTGGACGAGATCGAGGCCGACGAGGACACCATCGATCGCGAACTCGCCAATCCCGGTGCCGAGCGCATCTGGTATCTCGGCCAGGCCTTCCGCAATGGCATGAGCTTGGACAAGGCGTTCCAGCTGACCAAGATCGACCCGTGGTTCCTTGTGCAGATCCAGGACATCGTCAGCGAGGAAGCGACTCTGACCGGACAGAAACTGCACGACCTGGATGCGCACGAAATGCGGCGCCTGAAGCGCAAGGGATTCTCCGACCGGCGCTTGGCCAAGCTGCTTGACACCTCTGAGACCGCCGTACGCATGCACCGTCATGCCCTTAACGTTCGGCCAGTTTACAAGCGCGTTGACACTTGTGCCGCCGAGTTCGCCACCCACACCGCCTACATGTATTCCACCTACGAGGAAGAATGCGAGGCGCAGCCGACCGCGCGCAAGAAGATCATGGTGCTCGGCGGCGGCCCCAACCGCATCGGCCAGGGCATCGAATTCGATTACTGCTGCGTGCACGCCGCGCTGGCCATGCGCGAGGACGGCTACGAGACCATCATGGTCAACTGCAACCCGGAGACGGTATCGACCGACTACGACACCTCCGATCGGCTCTATTTCGAGCCGCTGACGCTGGAGGATATCCTCGAAATCGTGAACATCGAGCAGCCGGCCGGGGTGATCGTGCAGTTCGGCGGCCAGACGCCGCTCAAGCGTGCACTCGATCTGGAGGCCAATGGCGTGCCCATCATCGGCACCAGCCCCGACATGATCGATGCCGCGGAGGATCGCGAGCGCTTCCAGCTGATGCTGCACGAATTGGGCCTCAAGCAGCCGCCCAACCGCACGGCGCGCACGCCGGAAGACGCCATCCGTCTCGCAGCCGAGATCGGCTATCCGCTGGTTGTCAGGCCCAGCTATGTGCTGGGCGGACGCGCCATGGAGATCGTGCACGAGCAGATGGACCTGGAGCGCTACATGCGTGAGGCGGTGAAAGTCTCCAATGATTCCCCCGTGCTGCTCGACCGCTTCCTCAACGACGCTACCGAGGTGGATGTCGATGCCTTGTCTGACGGCAAACAGGTCATCATCGGCGGCATCATGCAGCACATCGAGCAGGCCGGCGTGCATTCCGGCGATTCCGCCTGCTCGCTGCCACCCTACACCCTATCCCGGGAAATCCAGGATGAGTTGCGCGATCAGACGGAGAAGATGGCGAAGTCACTCAACGTCTGCGGGCTGATGAACGTCCAGTTTGCCATCCAGGACGGCACGGTGTACGTCCTGGAGGTGAATCCGCGCGCATCGCGTACAGTCCCCTTCGTTTCCAAGGCTACGGGCCTGCCGCTGGCTAAAGTGGCGGCGCGCTGCATGGCCGGCCGCACGTTGGCAGAGCAGGGCGTCACGCGCGAGATCGTGCCGCCCTACTATTCGGTCAAGGAGGCGGTATTTCCCTTCGCGAAGTTTCCCGGCGTCGACACCATCCTCGGCCCGGAGATGAAGTCCACCGGCGAAGTAATGGGCGTCGGCCGCACGTTCGCCGAAGCCTTCGTGAAATCCCAGTTCGCCGGTGGTACCCGTCTGCCCAAGTCGGGCAAGGTGTTCATCAGCGTCAAGGATCAGGATCGCGCCAAAGCGGTCGATGTGGCGAGAGAGTTGAGCGAACTCGGCTTTGCCCTGATCGCCACGCGTGGCACCGGCGCGGCGATCGAAGCGGCCGGTCTCAAGGTGGCGATGGTGAACAAGGTTGCAGAGGGGCGTCCGCACATAGTGGACATGATCAAGAACAACGAGGTCGTATTGATCATCAATACGGTTGAGGAGAAGCGCCAGGCCATTGTCGATTCGCGATCCATCCGCACCAGTGCACTGGCCCAACGCGTGACGTTGTACACGACCATCGAGGGGGCACGGGCCGCCTGCGCCGGATTGCGGCACCTCGAGGAGTTGGAAACCTATTCCTTGCAGTCGCTGCACGCTGAGCTAACATAAGGCCCTATGAGCAAAGTTCCCCTCACCAAGGAAGGCGCCGAAAATTTGCGACAGGAACTGCATCGGCTGAAAACGGTCGATCGGCCGAACGTTGTCGCGGCGATTGCGGAAGCCCGCGCCCACGGCGACCTGTCGGAGAATGCCGAGTATGCCGCCGCCCGCGAGCGTCAGAGTTTCATCGAAGGGCGCATCCAGGAGGTCGAGGGCAAGCTGGGCAATGCTCAGATCATCGACCCCCAACTTTTGGATGCCGACGGCCGCTGCGTCTTCGGGGCCACCGTCGACCTGGAAGACCTGGAAAGCGGGGACCGGGTCACCTATCAGATCGTCGGCGAGGACGAGGCCGACCTGAAGAACAACAAGATTTCCATCTCATCGCCCATCGCCCGCGCCCTCATCGGCAAATACGCCGGAGACATCGCCGAGGTGAAGGCACCCGGCGGTGTGCGCGAGTACGAGCTTCACGACGTCAAGTACGTCTGAACTTCCCGTACTCCGGAACCAAGGCGGACACTCTTGCGCAAGCTGGCGGAAAGCCTCTACTGCATCTCCGCTACTCTATGGGTCGGCGGCCTCTGGACGATCGGCTTCATCGCTGCTCCTGCGCTGTTCGCCTCGCTGAAGGATCGCGTGCTCGCCGGCGAGCTGGCGGGAAACCTGTTCGGCCTCATCGCCTGGGTGGGCATGGCGTGTGCGGCCTACCTTCTGGCATATCTGGCCGTCACGCGACGCTCGGATATGTTCGGGTCAAAGCCGTTCTGGCTAGTGCTGGCCATGCTGGCGTTGGCAGTGGTAGGGCACTTCGGTATCCAGCCGATCCTTATACAGCTGAAGACCGAAGCATTGCCTCTGAGCGTGATGGAAAGTGCCTTGAAGAGCCGCTTCGCCGTCTGGCACGGCATTGCCGGGGGCCTCTACGTGCTGCAAAGCCTGCTGGGAATCGGTCTGGTGCTGCAGATAGGGCGCGGCCGCTGAGCTACTTTCCCTTACGACGGCGCGGGGCTGCCAGCTTCGTGGGCGGTTCTTTCCTGGCGCACGAAACAGGTTTTTTTGCAGGCTTGGGAACTGCCTTTGGCGTTTCCGGATGCTCTCGAAACACCACAAGGACATTGCCGATATGCTGAACGGGTGCTGCGTCCAGCCGGGTGCAGATTTCAGCGAGCATTGCGTCGCGCTCTTTATGCTCAACATCGTATACGCGCACCTTGATCAATTCGTGCGCATGCAGGCAGCGGTCGATCTCGGCAAGGACGTTTTCGCTGAGACCCTTCTGACTGATGCTGGCGACAGGATGAAGGTTATGGGCACGGGCGCGGAGCACGCGGCGCAGGGATGAGTTCAGTTCATGCATTGATGGATTTTACGCGGTGAAGAAGCACAAGACCAGCAAAGCCTGGATGCGCGAGCATGTCAACGATCCCTACGTCCAGCGGGCGAAGGCAGAAGGCTGGCGTTCTCGCGCTGCCTTCAAGTTGATGGAAATCGATGACAAGGACCACCTGCTGCGACCCGGTATGATCGTAGTGGATTTGGGTGCGACGCCAGGGGGCTGGTCGCAGGTGGCCGCGGCGCGGGTTGGCAAAGGCGGCCGGGTGCTGGCCCTTGATCTGCTCGAAATGGACCCCTTGGCAGGAGTGGATTTCCTGCAGGGTGATTTTCGCGAAGACGCCGTACTGGCGGAACTGACTTTCCGGCTCGGCAGCAGGCCGGTCGAGCTTGTTATTTCCGATATGGCCCCCAATATCTCGGGTATTGCCGACTCGGATCAGGCCCGTTCAATCCATCTGGCTGAGTTGGCACTGGAATTTGCTAACCGGCATTTGAAACTTGGCGGCAATTTTCTGGTCAAGACCTTCGAAGGGACAGGCAGTGAGGGATTCCGCAAGGCGATGAAAGCGTCCTTCGACAAAGTGGTCGTTCGCAAGCCCAAAGCTTCGCGTGATCGCAGCAATGAAGTGTATCTGCTCGGAATAGGGCGTCATTCCGCAAACAACTCCGATTCACCCTTGTAACGGCAGGGTAAATCCGGTTTTACCTAGGTTTGCGCCGCAAGGGGAACGGTCTTAGAATGATAAATGCAATCGTTTTGTTCGTTACATGGAGGCCCCTGAAGGGCCAAAAAGGAGTCGCTTGAACAATCATTTCAAGAACCTCGCAATATGGCTGGTGATCGGCGTCGTGCTGATGACTGTCTTCAACCAGTTCAGCACGCGCCAGGTGACGCAGAACACGCTCGAGTATTCCCAGTTCCTCGATGAGGTGAAGGCCGGGCGTGTCTCCAAGGTGGTGATCCAGGGACGCACCCTTGAAGCGACCACCAATGAGGGCAAGAGAATCACGACCTACGCGCCGCCCGACCTGTGGATGGTGAGCGATCTGCTCAAGAACAATGTCAAGGTGGTGGCCAAGCCCGATGAGGAGCAGTCGTTCCTCATGAATATCTTCGTCTCGTGGTTCCCCATGCTGCTGTTGATCGGCGTGTGGGTGTTCTTCATGCGCCAAATGCAGGGCGGCGGCAAGGGTGGGGCGTTTTCCTTCGGCAAATCTCGCGCGCGCATCCTCGATGAATCGACCAATACCATAACCTTTGCCGACGTAGCAGGATGCGACGAGGCCAAGGAGGAGGTGGCCGAACTGGTCGAATTCCTGCGCGATCCCGGCAAGTTCCAGAAACTGGGCGGGCGGATTCCGCGCGGCGTGCTGATGGTCGGCTCTCCCGGCACGGGTAAGACGCTCCTGGCGAAGGCCATCGCAGGGGAAGCCAAGGTGCCCTTCTACAGCATTTCCGGCTCCGACTTCGTCGAGATGTTCGTCGGCGTTGGCGCGGCGCGGGTACGCGACATGTTCGAGCAGGCCAAGAAAAGCGCGCCCTGCATCATCTTCATCGACGAAATCGACGCCGTCGGCCGCCAGCGCGGGGCCGGCCTGGGCGGCGGCAACGACGAGCGCGAACAGACGCTGAACCAGCTGCTGGTCGAGATGGACGGCTTCGAGGGTACGGCAGGCGTCATCGTCATCGCCGCCACCAACCGGCCCGATGTGCTGGATCCGGCCCTGTTGCGCCCCGGCCGCTTCGACCGCCAGGTGGTGGTACCGCTTCCCGACATCCGCGGCCGTGAGCAGATCCTCCTTGTGCATATGCGAAAAGTACCGATGGCGCCTGACGTTAAGGCCGACATCATTGCTCGCGGCACGCCAGGATTCTCCGGCGCCGATCTGGCCAACCTGGTTAACGAGGCGGCGCTATTTGCTGCGCGCAGTAACAAGCGCCTGGTCGACATGGAGGACTTTGAGCGCGCCAAGGACAAGATCATGATGGGGGCCGAGCGGCGCTCCATGGTCATGCCGGAAGAGGAGCGGAAGAACACGGCCTACCACGAATCAGGCCATGTGCTGGTCGCCAAGCTGCTGCCGAAGACCGATCCGGTGCACAAGGTCACCGTCATCCCGCGCGGCCGCGCGCTGGGCGTGACCATGCAGCTGCCGGAGCAGGATCGTTACAGCCAGGATCGTGATCGTTTGCTCAATACCATAGCGGTGCTGTTCGGCGGTCGCATTGCCGAAGAAATCTTCATGAACCAGATGACCACTGGTGCCTCGAACGATTTCGAGCGTGCCACGGAAATCGCCCGCCGCATGGTGACGCAGTGGGGCATGTCCGATGCGCTCGGTCCGATGGTGTATGGGGAGAACGAAGGCGAAGTCTTCCTCGGCAGATCCATCACCACGCACAAGAACGTGTCCGAGGCGACCCTGCAGCAGGTCGATGCCGAGATCCGCCGCATCATCGATCAGCAGTACGGCTTGGCGCGACGTCTGATCGAGGAGAATCGCGACAAGGTGGAGGCCTTGACGCATGCCCTGCTTGAGTGGGAAACACTCGATGCGGACCAGATCAACGACATCATGGCCGGCAAGCCTCCGCGCGAGCCGAAGCGTACCGCACCGCCGGCCAGCACACCGGCGGACGATTCGCCCGGCGCGGCGCCCAACGCGACCGCGCCGGCCTGACGAACCTGTCAAGCAAGCGGCCGGATCGGGCAACCGATCCGGCTTTTTCTTTATGGCATCACGACTCGTTTGCGGCAGTTACCATTTTTCCCTCGAGCTTCCGCTCGTCATGGGAATAGTCAATGTCACGCCGAATTCCTTCTCTGACGGGGGACGTCATTTCGATGCGGCTCGCGCGGTCATGCATGGACGGCAACTGGTGGAGGAGGGCGCCGATATGCTCGATATCGGCGGTGAATCCTCGCGGCCAGGCGCGCATTCCGTATCCGCCGAGGAAGAATTGCGCAGGGTGCTGCCAGTGATCGAGGCGTTGGCTGATTGCGGCGTGCCGCTCTCGGTTGACACGGTGAAACCCGAAGTGATGCGCGGAGCTGTTGCAGCCGGCGCTTCAGTCATCAATGACATCTCAGCCCTGCAGGCTCCGGAGGCCCTGGCGGCGGCCGCGGAGTCGGGCGCAGCGGTGTGCCTGATGCACATGCAGGGTGAGCCGCACACCATGCAGGCGGATCCATCGTATGGCGACGTGGTGAAGGAGGTTCGTGCATTCCTCGCCGTGCGCGTGGCGGCGGCGCAGTCGGCAGGCATCCCCGCCGAGCGCATCATCGTCGATCCCGGTTTCGGTTTCGGCAAGAGGCTGGAACACAACCTGGCCCTGCTGCGGCACCTCGATACGTTTCGCGGTCTTGGCGCCTGCGTGCTGGCAGGGCTGTCGCGCAAATCCATGCTGGGCGAGATCACTGGGCGGAAAGTCAGTGACCGTGGCACGGCGAGTGTGGCGGCGGCGCTCCTTGCCGCGCAGAATGGGGCTAGAATCCTGCGCGTGCATGATGTGGCGGCAACGAAGGATGCCCTTGCGGTGTGGGCGGCCATGGAAGGATAAGGGAAGCATGGGACGAAAATATTTCGGCACGGACGGCGTGCGCGGCAAGGTGGGGGAATCGCCTATCACGCCAGACTTCATCATGCGCCTGGGTTACGCAGCCGGGACCACTCTGGTGGCGCGCGAGCATCTCCCCCAGGGGGAACATCCGGCGGTTCTGATCGGCAAGGACACGCGCATCTCCGGCTACATGCTTGAAGCAGCCCTGGAGGCCGGTTTTTCCGCGGCAGGCGTGGATGTGATGCTGACCGGACCGCTGCCGACGCCGGCCATCGCCTACCTGACTCGCGCCTTGCGCGTGCAGGCCGGGGTGGTCATCTCGGCCTCGCACAATCCCTATCCCGACAACGGCATCAAGTTCTTTTCCGCATCCGGCACCAAGCTGCCGGATGCGGTAGAGGCGGAGATCGAAGCCCGTCTGGAACATCCGATGGGTTGCGCAGAGCCGGGCCAGCTAGGCAAGGCGCAGCGGATCGATGATGCCGCGGGCCGGTACATCGAATTCTGCAAGAGCACTTTCCCCACCGAGCTGGATCTGCGCGGCATGCGCATCGTCGTCAACTGCGCGCACGGCGCCGCATACCACATTGCACCCAAGGTGTTTCATGAGTTGGGTGCGGAGGTCTGCGCAATCGGTGCGGAGCCCAACGGGCTCAATATCAACGACAGGGTGGGGGCGACCTCGCCGCAAGCCCTGCAGCAGTCTGTCGCGGAGCAAAAAGCCGATCTCGGCATTGCCCTCGACGGGGATGGCGACCGCGTCCTCATGGCCGATGGCGCGGGTCGGCTCTACGACGGCGATCAACTGCTCTACATCATTGCCCGGCAGCGCCTCATGAACGGTGGTCTCGCCGGGGTAGTCGGTACGCTCATGACCAACCTCGGCATGGAGCATGCCTTGGCGAAGCTTGGCGTCCCTATCGTTCGCGCCAAGGTCGGTGACCGCTATGTCTTGGAGACCCTGATCGAGCGTGGCTGGAAGCTGGGCGGCGAGAATTCAGGCCATATTATTTGCCTCGACCGCCATACCACGGGTGATGGCATTGTTTCGGCCCTGCAGGTACTGGCAGCACTGCGACTGCAGCGGAAATCCCTGGCGCAAGCCTGTGACGGACTCACGCTATATCCGCAAATGTTGGTCAACGTGAAGCTGCCCAGCGGATTCGACTGGCAAAGCCAGCCGGAAATCGAATCGGCACGCATTGCCGCCGAACGCGAACTGGGTGAAAGCGGACGGGTGCTGCTGCGCGCTTCCGGCACCGAGCCGTTGCTGCGTGTCATGGTCGAAGGACGCGAAGCTCAGCGGGTGGCCTCCCTGGCCAAGGGTATCGCCGACGTCGTGCAGCGCGCAGCGGCGTGATCGGACTGTTGCAGCGCGTTACCTCGGCGCAGGTGGATATCGGCGGGGAGAGGGTCGGCGCCATCGGACGTGGCCTGCTCGTGCTGGTCTGCGCGGAAAAGGGCGACGACGAATCAAGCGCCGGGCGGCTCCTCGAGCGTCTGCTCAACTACCGCGTTTTTTCCGATGCGCTCGGCAAGATGAACCGGAGCCTGCGCGACGTTGCAGGGGGGCTCCTCCTCGTACCGCAGTTCACGTTAGCCGCGGATACCAACAGCGGCAACCGTCCCAGCTTTTCCGCTGCCGCTCCGCCCGAGACAGGACGGCGGCTCTTCGATTTCATCGTCTCCCGTGCGGCCAACCTGCATGCCGGTACAGAGAGCGGACGCTTTGGTGCCGACATGCAAGTCAGCCTGACCAATGACGGCCCGGTCACCTTCTGGCTTCGCGTGGCGCCCGCCGCGGTTTGAGTGGCGTTTCTTCATTTGACCGCAGAGAGCACAGACGCTAGAATCACCGGCTTTTGACGAGTTCGGGGAAGGCTTGATAATGCGGCGCAAACTGGTGGCAGGCAACTGGAAGATGCACGGCAGTCTTGCGCGCAATCGCGATCTTCTTGACAGTCTGGTACAGGCGACCGGCAAGGGCGGCAGCGCCGATTGCGCAGTTTGTGTTCCTTTCCCATACCTCAGCCAGACCCAGGAGCAGCTCAAAGGCACGACCATTGCATGGGGCGCGCAGAACCTGTCCGAACACCCCCAAGGGGCCTACACGGGGGAAGTCAGCGCAGCCATGCTGGCCGACTTCGGTTGCCGCTATGTGCTCATCGGGCACTCCGAGCGTCGCAGCCTCTACGGCGAGAGCAATGAAACGGTGGCTGCCAAGTTCGTCGCGGCGGTGAGTAGCGGACTGACCCCCATCCTTTGCCTCGGCGAAACACTCGAGCAACGGGAGGGCGCAATCACCGAAAAGGTCATAGCCACCCAACTTGACGCGGTCACGCAGGCCGCAGGCATGAACAGATTGACCAATGCCGTCATCGCCTACGAACCGGTATGGGCCATCGGCACAGGGCTCACGGCGACGCCGCAGCAAGCTCAGGACGTGCATGCCTTCATCCGGGCACGACTGGCCGGAAGCGATGCCGCACTGGCGCGGCGGATACAGATTCTCTATGGCGGCAGCGTCAAGCCGCAGAATGCAGCCGAGCTGTTTGGCATGGCTGACATAGACGGCGGCTTGATCGGCGGCGCTTCCCTCGTCGCTCAGGATTTCCTGGCGATCTGCGCAGCTGCAGCTGGATAACTTAGGAACGGATTCGCAATGGAAGGAATGCTTTTTCCCCTGGTGCTGACGGCGCATATCCTGCTCGGCATGGCCATCATCGGCCTGGTATTGCTGCAGCATGGCAAAGGCGCCGACATGGGCGCGGCCTTCGGCAGCGGCTCCTCTGGCAGCCTGTTTGGCTCTTCGGGTTCAGCCAACTTTCTCAGCCGCACGACCGCGGTCTTGGCGACTGCATTCTTCCTGACCAGCCTGGGTCTGAGCTATCTCGCGACCAATCGCACGCAGGCACCGACCAGTGTCATGGAGCGGGTCCAGAACCAGCCGACCGAGCCGGTCGAGCAGGCGCCGGCCAAGCCGACCGCCGATGCGGATTCAAAGGCCAAGGAAATACCGAAGTAAGTGATGTTGCGGCGCAAAAAGAAGGTATAATTTCTTTTTTCGTCGCCATAAGAAACAGTGGCCCTGTCGCAGGCAACTTGACGGAACCATTGATCGAATGCCGACGTGGTGAAATTGGTAAACACGCTATCTTGAGGGGGTAGTGGCGAGAGCCGTGTGAGTTCGAGTCTCACCGTCGGCACCAAATTTCCTCCCAAGCCTGGTAGTTAACGGGCTTGATTTGCAGCGGGAACGTGAAGGGCTCGGCGGCAAGGTTGGGAAGACCTTCCGCGCAGACTATGTTGGATAACTACTTTCCTGTCCTTGTATTCATACTCGTCGGCCTGGCCTTCGGGTGTGTTCCCATCCTCCTCGGCTGGCTTGTAGCGCCGAATCGTCCAGACAGCGAGAAACTCTCACCCTTCGAATGCGGCTTCGAGGCCTTCGAGGACGCGCGCATGAAATTCGACGTGCGCTTCTACCTGATTGCCATCATCTTCATCCTGTTCGATCTCGAAATCGCCTTTCTTGTCCCCTGGTCGGTGATCTTCAAGGACATCGTTGCTTCCGATTCCATGCGGCTGTTCGGCTTCGTCGAGATGATGATCTTCATCGGCATCCTGGCCATCGGCTATGTCTATGCCTGGGCCAAGGGCGCGCTGGATTGGGAGTGATCGGGACATGAGTATCGAAGGCGTCTTTGAAAAAGGCTTCGTCACCACCACCCTCGATAGCGTCATCAACTGGACGCGCACCGGCTCGATGTGGCCGATGACCTTCGGCTTGGCCTGCTGCGCCGTCGAGATGATTCATGCCGGCTGCGCACGCTACGACCTGGACCGTTTCGGCATCGTTTTCCGCCCGAGCCCCCGCCAGTCCGATGTGATGATCGTCGCCGGCACCCTGACAAACAAGATGGCGCCCGCCCTGCGCAAGGTGTACGACCAGATGGCCGAGCCGCGCTGGGTGGTGTCGATGGGCTCCTGCGCCAATGGCGGTGGCTACTACCACTATTCCTACTCGGTCGTGCGCGGCTGCGATCGCATAGTGCCAGTGGACGTCTACGTGCCAGGTTGTCCTCCGACGGCGGAAGCGCTGCTTTACGGGCTCATCCAGTTGCAGAACAAGATCAAGCGCACCAGCACCATCGCGCGCTGAAAGAATTTAATGGCTTCCAGGCTCGAATCGCTTTGCCAGAATCTGCAGAACGTCCTCGTTGACCGCATTGAAAGCATCAGGACGGCAGGAGGCGAGGTCACTGTCGAAGTCGCCGCCGAGCACTACCTTGAGATCGCACGCATCCTGCGTGACCATCCCGATCTGCGCTTCGAGCAACTGGTGGACCTGACCGGCGTTGATTATTCGACATGGGGAGACGGCACCTGGAAGGGCCCGCGTTTCGCCGCAGTGTGTCATCTGCTCTCCGTGTCCAGGAATTGGCGCCTACGTTTGCGTGTTTATGCTCCGGATGACAGCTTTCCCGTGCTGCCTTCGCTGGTTCAACTCTGGAACAGCGCCAACTGGTATGAGCGCGAGGCCTTCGATCTCTACGGCATCCTGTTCGAGGGCCACCCCGATCTGCGTCGCATCCTGACCGACTATGGCTTCATAGGGCATCCCTTCCGCAAGGATTTTCCGATCTCCGGCCATGTCGAGATGCGTTATGACCCGGAACAGCGCCGCGTGATCTACCAGCCAGTGACCATCGAGCCGCGAGAAGTGACTCCCCGCGTCATTCGCGAGGAAAACTACGGGGATGCGGAGCATGGCTGAGATCCGCAATTACACGATCAACTTCGGTCCGCAGCATCCGGCGGCGCACGGGGTATTGCGCCTGGTGCTGGAACTCGATGGCGAAGTGATCGTACGTGCCGACCCGCACATCGGCCTGCTGCACCGCGCCACCGAGAAGCTGGCGGAAACGCGGACCTGGCTGCAGACCGTTCCCTACCTGGACCGTCTCGACTACGTCTCCATGATGTGTAACGAGCACGCCTATGTCTTGGCCGTCGAGAAGCTGCTAGGCGTCGAGGTGCCGATTCGCGCCCAGTACATCCGCGTCATGATGGACGAAGTGACGCGCATTCTGAATCACCTGCTCAACATCGGCACGCACGCACTCGACATCGGCGCCATGACCATGGTGCTATACACCTTCCGCGAGCGCGAGGACCTGATGGACGTGTACGAGGCCGTCTCCGGCGCGCGCCTGCACGCGGCCTACTATCGTCCCGGCGGCGTCTATCGTGATCTGCCCGACCGCATGCCGCAGTATGAGGTCAATAAGTTCAAGAATGCCGAAACGGTGCGGCGGCTCAACGAAGCCCGCCAGGGGTCTCTGCTGGATTTCCTTGAAGATTTCACGAATCGATTCCCGGCCTACGTCAACGAGTACGAGACGCTGCTCACCGACAACCGCATCTGGAAGCAGCGCACCGTCGGCATTGGCGTGGTTTCACCTGAGCGGGCCCTGGCGCTCGGCTTCACCGGCCCGATGCTGCGCGGCTCGGGCGTCGAGTGGGATCTGCGCAAGAAACAGCCCTACGAGGTTTATGATCGCATGGCATTCGACGTGCCCGTCGGTGTCAATGGCGATTGCTACGACCGCTACCTCGTGCGCATCGAGGAGATGCGCCAGGCCAACCGCATCGTAAGGCAGTGCATTGACTGGCTGCGCACCGATTCAGCAAAAGGCGCCGGCCCCGTGATCACCGACAACCACAAGGTGGCGCCGCCATCGCGCGAGAAGATGAAGGCCAGCATGGAAGAGCTGATCCATCACTTCAAGCTGTTCACCGAGGGTATGCATGTGCCACCGGGAGAGGCCTATGCGGCCATTGAGCACCCGAAGGGCGAGTTTGGCGTGTATGCCATCTCCGACGGCGGCAATAAGCCTTATCGCATCAAGCTGCGCTCGCCGGGCTTTCCGCACCTGGCCGCCACTGACGAGATGGCGAAGGGCCACATGATCGCCGACGCCACGGCCATCATTGGCACCATCGACCTCGTGCTGGGCGACACGGACCGATAGCATCGAGAACGCCATGCTGAGCCAAGAATCCCTACAACAGATCGACCGCGAAATCGCCAAATACCCCGCCGACCAGAAGCAGTCGGCGGTGATGGCGACGCTGGCCATCGTCCAGACTGAACAGGGCTGGCTGAGCACCGAAGCTATAGAGGCGGTTGCCGCCCATCTTGGCATGGCGCCGGTGGCGGTCTATGAAGTGGCGAGTTTCTACAACATGTACGACCTCGCACCGGTCGGCAAGTACAAGATCACCGTATGTACCAATCTGCCGTGCGCGCTGTCCGGCGGCGTACATGCCGCTGACTACCTCAAGCAGAAACTCGGCGTCGGCTTCAACGAGACCACCGCGGACGGCAAGTTCACCCTGAAGGAAGGCGAGTGCATGGGCGCCTGCGGCGACGCGCCGGTGATGCTGGTGAATAACGTGCGCATGTGCAGCTTCATGCAGCCCGAGCAGATCGACCGCTTGCTGGGGGAGTGCAACTGATGGGTACCCTCGGCTTCATCCTCGACGAGACGGAAGGTGAGCGCAACTGGCGCCTCGCCGAATACGTCAAGCGCGGCGGCTATGCTGCGCTGAAGAAAATCATCGGCGAAAAAATTCCCGCCGACCAGATCGTTGGCGAACTGAAGAAGTCTTCGCTGCGCGGCCGCGGCGGGGCCGGTTTCCCGACTGGCCTCAAGTGGAGTTTCATGCCGCGCCAGTTTCCCGGTGCCAAGTACGTCGTCTGCAACTCGGATGAGGGCGAGCCGGGCACCTTCAAGGACCGCGACATCCTGCGCTGGAATCCGCACATGGTGATCGAGGGCATGATCATCGCCGGCTATGCCATGGGCTGCCAGCGCGGCTACAACTACATCCACGGCGAGATCTGGGACATCTACAAGCGTTTCGAGGAAGCCCTCGAGGAAGCGCGCGCGGCGAATCTGCTCGGCAACAACATTCTCGGCGCCGACTTCAGCTTCGAACTGCAGGCTCACCATGGTTACGGCGCCTACATCTGCGGCGAGGAGACTGCCTTGCTCGAGTCCATCGAGGGCAAGAAGGGCCAGCCGCGCTTCAAGCCGCCGTTCCCGGCCAGTTACGGCCTCTACGGCAAGCCGACCACCATCAACAATACCGAGACCTTCGCCTCGGTGCCCTACATCATTAACGAGGGCGGTGACCGATTCCTCGAATTGGGCAAGCCTAACAACGGCGGCACCAAGCTGTTTTCCGTGTCGGGCCATGTGAATCGCCCCGGCAACTTCGAGGTGCCGATGGGCACGCCTTTCAAGGATCTGCTCGAGATGGCCGGGGGTATGCGCGGCGGGCGCAAGCTGAAGGCGGTTATTCCCGGCGGCTCCTCCGCGCCGGTGCTGCCGGCCGACCTCATCATGGAATGTACCCTCGACTACGATTCGATCGCCAAGGCCGGCTCAATGCTCGGCTCCGGCGCCGTGATCGTCATGGACGATAGCACCTGCATGGTGAAGGCGCTCGAGCGGCTGTCCTATTTTTACTTCGAGGAGTCCTGCGGCCAGTGCACGCCCTGCCGCGAAGGAACGGGCTGGCTCTACCGCGTCGTGCACCGCATCGAGCACGGCGAGGGGCGCCCCGAGGATCTCGACCTGCTCAACAGCGTCACCGACAACATCATGGGACGCACGATCTGCGCCCTGGGCGACGCGGCTTCCATGCCGGTGAAGAGCTTCATCAAGCACTTCGGCGCGGAGTTTGAGTACCACATCCAGAACAAGAAATGCCTCGTGCCTGAGGACGTGCAGCGCGCCGGCAGCGGCTTCTTCAAGGTGGCCTAAAGAAATGCTGGAAATTGAGATCGACGGCAAGACAACCGAGGTGGCGGACGGCAGCACCGTGATGGATGCCGCCTACAAACTCGGCATTTTCGTGCCGCATTTCTGCTACCACAAGAAGCTCTCCATCGCCGCCAACTGCCGCATGTGCCTGGTGCAGGTGGAAAAGGCGCCCAAGCCCCTGCCGGCCTGCGCCACCCCGGTCACCAACGGCATGAAGGTATTCACGCACTCCGAGTCCGCCGTCAAGGCGCAGAAGGGCGTGATGGAATTCCTCCTCATCAACCACCCGCTCGACTGCCCGATCTGCGACCAGGGCGGAGAATGCCAGTTGCAGGACCTGTCGGTGGGCTACGGCCAGAGCGCCTCGCGCTATCAGGAAGAGAAGCGCGTGGTGATGAACAAGAACCTCGGGCCGCTCATCGCCACCGACATGACGCGCTGCATTCATTGCACACGCTGCGTGCGCTTCACGCAGGAAATTGCCGGCGTAATGGAACTCGGCCAGGCTTTCCGCGGCGAGCACGCCGAGATCATGCCCTTCATCGAGAAGACGGTGGATTCCGAACTCTCCGGCAACGTCATCGATCTCTGCCCGGTCGGTGCGCTGACCTCCAAGCCCTTCCGCTTCGCCGCCCGCACCTGGGAGTTGTCGCGCCGCAAATCGGTCAGTCCGCACGACGGTCTCGGCGCCAACCTCATCGTCCAGGTCAAGCACGACAAGGTGCTGCGCGTCCTGCCGCTGGAGAACGAAGACATCAACGAATGCTGGCTGTCGGACAAGGATCGCTACTCCTACGAGGCGCTTGACTCGGATGCGCGCCTGACGAAGCCGATGCTGAAGCAGTGCGGCGAATGGCGCGAGGTGGACTGGCAGACGGCGCTGGAATTCATCGGCACCGATCTGAAGCGCGTCGTGCGCGAGCATGGCGCCGCTGCTGTAGGCGCGCTGGCCTCGCCGCACGCCTCGTTGGAAGAACTCTACCTGCTGCAGAAATTCATTCGTGGCGCCGGCAGCGACAGCGTCGATTGCCGTCTCCGCCAGACTGACTTTGGCCTCGATGGCCGGAATGTCGCGCCGTGGCTCGGTATGCAAATCGCCGATATCCCCAAGCTTGATCGCGTGCTGGTTGTCGGCAGCTTCCTGCGCAAGGACCATCCGCTGCTGGCCCAGCGCCTGCGCCAGGCGGCGAAGAAATTCACCCGCGTCAGCCTGCTGCATGCGGCTGACGACGATCAACTGATCGCGCTCCACGCCAAATCCATCGTCGCACCCTCGGCGCTGGCCGCCGAACTGGCCGGCATCGTCAAGGCCGCTGCCGAGGCGAAGGGCGCAGCAGTCGACGCGGCGCTGGCCAATGTGCAGCCGTCCGTGGCGGCGAAGCAGATTGCGGAGAGCCTGGTGTCGGGTGAAAATTCCGCAGTTTTCCTCGGCAACTTCGCGCAGCAGCATGCTCAGTCGGCGACACTGCATGCGCTGACGCAGCAACTTGCCGCCATCACCGGGGCACGCTTCGGCTATCTGGGCGAGGCGGCCAACTCGGTTGGCGGATACATCGTCAAGGCGGTGCCGGGCGCACAGGGGCTCAATGCCGCGCGCATGCTCGCCGAGCCGCGCAAGGCCTATTTCGTCCTCCATGCCGAGCCGGAGCTCGACTGCGCCAACCCGCTACAGGCCATGTCCGCATTGAAGGGGGCAGATCTGGTCGTGGCAATGACACCCTTCAAGACGCGTGCCATCGACTACGCCCACGTGATCCTTCCGATCGCGCCTTTTACCGAGACGTCCGGCACGTTCATCAACACAGAAGGCCGCGTGCAAAGCTTCAATGCCGTTGTCAAGCCGCTCGGCGAGGCGCGTCCGGCCTGGAAAGTATTACGCGTGCTGGGAAACCTGCTCGGCCTGGCGGGCTTCGAGCAAGACAGTTCCGAAGCCGTTCGCGCCGAGGCGCTGGGCGGCAAGCCCGAGTTCGTCAGCGAACGCTTGAACAATCGGACGGAAGGCCTTGCCATCGACTTGACTGGCGCCGCGCCGGCACTCCAGCGCATTGCCGATGTGCCGATCTATTTCGCCGACGCCGTGGCGCGCCGCGCGCCCTCGCTGCAAAAGACAAGGGATGCGGCGCCGCCCGCAGCTCGCATGAATGCCGCCACGCTGGCGAAGTTGGGACTGAAAGCCGGCATGCAGGTGAAAGTCAGCTCCGGCGGGACGGCGATCCTGACCGCGCTACTCGATGGCGGCCTGCCCGACGACTGCGTACGCGTTGCTGCAGGCCATGAACTGACTGCCGGACTGGACGCCCTGCAGGGCGAAATTACCGTGGAGCGTGCCTGATGGAAGCCACGGTCCTCCAGTTCTTTCAGTGGTTCTGGAACCTGTTCGGCCTATGGGATGCGCTGTGGGCGCTGGTCGAGCCGGTGTGGCCGCTGATCTGGGTGCTGATGAAGATAGTCGCGATCATCATCCCGCTGATGCTGACGGTGGCCTACCTGACACTGGCCGAGCGCAAGGTGATCGGCTACATGCAGGTGCGCATCGGCCCGAATCGTGTCGGCCCAATGGGTTTGCTGCAGCCGATTGCCGACGGCATGAAGCTGTTCTTCAAGGAAGTGCTGGTGCCCAGCGGCGCGAACAAGAGCCTGTTCCTGTTCGGTCCGATCCTCGCCATCGCGCCCGCCTTGGCGGCCTGGGCGGTGGTGCCCTTCTTCGACGGCGGTGCGCTCGCCAACATCGATGCCGGACTGCTCTACATCCTCGCCATGACTTCCATGGGCATCTACGGCATCATCATTGCCGGCTGGGCCTCGAACTCGAAGTATCCCTTCCTCGGTGCCATGCGTTCCTCTGCGCAGATGGTGTCCTATGAGATCGCGATGGGCCTGGCGCTGATCTGCGTGCTGATGGTGTCGAACAGCCTGAATCTGACGGAAATCGTCAGAGCCCAGGATCGCGGCTGGTTCGCCGACCACGGCGTCGACTTCCTCTCGTGGAACTGGCTGCCCCTGCTGCCGATGTTCTTCGTCTATTTCATCTCTGGCGTGGCGGAGACTGGTCGCGCGCCCTTCGACGTGATCGAAGGCGAGTCCGAGATCGTCGCCGGCCACATGGTGGAATATTCGGGCATGGCCTTCGCCATGTTCTTCCTTGCCGAATACGCCAACATGATCCTGGTGGCGACGCTCACCTCGACCCTGTTCCTCGGCGGCTGGCTGTCGCCGGTCGGCTTCCTGCCGGACGGTTTCTTCTGGCTCGCGCTGAAGATATCCTTCTTCCTGCTGATCTACCTGTGGATCCGCGCTACCTTCCCGCGCTACCGCTACGATCAGATCATGCGTTTGGGCTGGAAGGTCTTTATTCCGCTGACCCTGGTCTGGATTGCCTTCATCGGCACCTGGATGGTGTCGCCATGGAACGTCTTCAAGTGAGGATCTGAGCTATGGGCGCCAAGGATTATCTCAACAGTCTGCTCCTCAAGGAGTTGTTCAAGGGCATGTCCGTGACGGGGCGCTACTTCTTCGCGCCGAAAATCACGGTGCAGTATCCCGAGGAGAAGACGCCGCAGAGCAATCGCTTCCGCGGCCTGCATGCCCTGCGGCGCTATCCCAACGGCGAGGAACGCTGCATCGCCTGCAAGCTGTGCGAGGCGGTGTGCCCGGCGATGGCAATCACCATCGAGTCGGCCGAGCGCGAGGATGCGAACGGCCAGACGTCGCGCCGCACCACGCGCTACGACATCGATCTCACCAAGTGCATTTTCTGCGGCTTCTGCGAGGAAGCCTGCCCGGTGGATGCCATCGTCGAGACGCGGGTGCTGGAATACCACGGCGAGAAGCGCGGCGACCTCTACTACACCAAGCAGATGCTGCTGGCGGTAGGCGACAAGTATGAAGCGCAGATTGCCGCCGATCGCGAGCAGGACGCCAGGTTCCGGTGACGCCCATGGAATTCAAGACCGCGCTTTTCTACATCCTGTCCGCGATCCTGGTGATCGCGGCGCTGCGCGTCGTCACCGCGCGCAACCCGGTGCATGCCGTGCTGTTCCTGGTCCTCGCCTTCTTCAACGCCAGCGGCCTCTGGCTGCTGCTGCAGGCGGAGTTCCTCGCCATCGCCCTGATCGTGGTCTATGTCGGCGCGGTCATGGTGCTTTTCCTCTTCGTCGTCATGATGCTCGACATCAACCTGGAGCGCCTGCGCCAGGGCTTCTGGAACAACCTCTGGCTCGGTGGTCCAATCGCCGTGCTGATGGTGGTCGAGATGGTGGCGGTCCTTTCCGTACGCAGTTTTGGCATCGAGGCCATGCCTGCGCCGGCGGTGCCCGCGGCGGATTTCTCCAACACCAAGGCGCTGGGCGTGGCTATCTATACCGAATACGTCTATCCCTTTGAACTGGCTTCGGTGATTCTGCTGGTGGCGTTGATTGCCGCAGTCGCGCTGAACCTGCGCCAACGCAAGGACACCAAACAGATGAATCCGGCTGACCAGATTGCCGTCCAGCGCAAGGATCGCGTGCGCATCGTGTCCATGCCGGTGGAGAAGGAATAAAGCAATGCCGAGCCTCTCCCATTTTCTGATTCTCGGCGCGATCATATTTTCGATCGGCATCGTCGGCGTCTTCCTCAACAGGAAGAACCTGATCGTCCTGCTGATGGCCATCGAACTGATACTGCTCGCCGTCAACATGAACTTCGTCGCCTTCTCCCACTTCCTCGGCGACATAGACGGGCAGGTGTTCGTCTTCTTCATTCTGACGGTTGCCGCGGCGGAAGCCGCCATCGGCCTCGCCATTCTGGTCGTGCTCTTCCGCAACCTGCGTACGATCCACGTGGACGACCTCGACAGCCTGCAGGGATAAACGAGACGCCATGACAGACATGCAACAACTCTACCTGCTGGTGCCGCTGGCGCCCCTCGCCGGCGCTATCATCGCCGGTTTCTTCGGCAAGTCCATCGGCCGCGCCGGCGCTCACTGGGTGACGATCCTCGGCGTTTTCGTTTCCCTCGTTGCCTCCTGGTTCGTTTACAAGGATGTAGAGGGCGGCAATCCGTACAACGGCACGGTCTATACATGGGCCGCCAGCGGCGGCCTCAGCTTCGAGGTCGGTTTCCTCATAGACAAGCTGACGGTGACCATGATGCTGGTGGTCAGCTTCGTCTCGCTGATGGTGCACATCTACACCATCGGATACATGGCACACGACGAGGACAACTGGCCGGCCGACAGCCTTGCCGGCAGAAACAGCTACCAGCGTTTCTTCGCCTACATCTCGCTGTTTACCTTCTCCATGCTGATGCTGGTGATGAGCAACAATTTCCTCCAGCTCTTCTTCGGCTGGGAGGCGGTAGGCCTGGTCTCGTATCTCCTGATCGGCTTCTGGTCCACCCGGCCGACGGCGATCTATGCCAACCTGAAGGCCTTCCTGGTGAACCGCGTCGGCGACTTCGGCTTCCTCCTCGGCATCGGCCTCATCGCCGCCTATTGCGGCACGCTGAACTACACGGAAGTGTTCGCCATGTCGCAGAAATTGGCCGGCACCAACGTCGAACTGATCCCCGGCCTGCCCTGGATGCTCATCTCTGTCGTCTGCATCTGCCTGTTCATCGGCGCCATGGGCAAGTCGGCGCAATTCCCGCTGCACGTCTGGCTTCCCGACTCGATGGAAGGTCCGACGCCGATCTCCGCGCTGATCCACGCCGCCACCATGGTGACGGCCGGCATCTTCATGGTCACGCGCATGTCGCCTCTCTTCGAACTGTCGGATGCGGCGCTGTCCTTCGTCATCGTCATCGGCGCCATCACCGCCTTCTTCATGGCGCTGATCGCCATCGTGCAGACCGACATCAAGCGCGTCGTCGCCTATTCGACGCTGTCGCAACTCGGCTACATGACAACCGCGCTGGGCGCCTCGGCCTACTCGGCGGCGATGTTCCATCTGACCACCCACGCCTTCTTCAAGGCGGTGCTGTTCCTCGGCGCCGGCTCGGTCATCATCGCCATGCACCACGAGCAGGACATGCGCCGCATGGGCGGCCTGCGCAAGTACATGCCCATCACCTATTTCACGGTGCTGATCGGCGCGCTGGCCAATGCCGGCTTTCCGCCGTTCGCAGGTTTCTTCTCCAAGGATTCGATCATCGAGGCGGTGCATCTGTCGACCACCTCGGGCGCCGGTTTCGCCTACCCGCTGATCCTAGCCGGCGTGTTTGTCGGCGGCTTCTATTCCTTCCGCCTGGTTTTCATGGCTTTCCACGGCAAGGAGCGTTTTCGCGAAGCTACGCCGCTTCATCAGGATGCCGCCCATGGCGCACAAGATTCACATGGCGTAGCGCACGATGCGCACGGCCATGACGATCATGGCCATCATGGACCGGTCGAGCCGAAAGAGTCGCCCTGGGTGGTCACCGTGCCGCTGATCCTGCTGGCCATTCCCTCGATCATTGCCGGCTGGGCCATGATCGGGCCCGCGCTGTTCGGCAACTATTTCGGCGGCGCGATCTACATCGCCCCCGAGCATCCGTCCATCGCCCGCATGGCGGCGGATTTCCATGGCGCGCTGGGCATGATTACGCACGGTCTGATGACGCCACCGTTCTGGCTGGCGCTGGGCGGTGCGGCGACCGCCTGGTATCTCTACATCATGCGGCCCGACCTGCCGGCGGTGATCAAGGCGAAATCGGGGGTATTGGCCCGCATCCTCGAGAAGAAGTACGGCTTCGACGAGTTCAATGAGCGGGTCTTCGCTGGCGGTGCTCGCCTCCTGGGCCGCGGCTTGTGGAAGGGCGGCGACCAGACCCTGATCGACGGCCTGGCAGTCAATGGCTCGGCCAAGATGGTCGGCTGGGTGGCATCCATCGTGCGACTGTTCCAGTCGGGCTACATCTACCAGTATGCGTTCTCCATGATCATCGGCGTGTTCGTGCTGCTGACGCTCTGGATGAATCGCGCCTAGGAAAACAGGAAATGACGGGTCTTCCCTTGCTCAGTATTGCGATCTGGCTGCCCATCGTGGGGGGGCTGCTGGTGCTCGCCACCGGCGGTGACCGCAACGCAGGCCTGGCACGACTGATCGCCTTGATTGCCGCCGTGGCAGGCTTTCTCGTCACGATCCCGCTTTACGTCGGCTTCGATACGACGACCAGCGACATGCAGTTCACCGAGCTGCTGCCGTGGATTCCGCGCTTCAACATCCACTACCAGCTCGGCGTGGACGGCATCTCGATGCTGTTCATCCTGCTCAACAGCTTCATCACGCCGCTGGTGGTGCTGGCCGGCTGGAAGGTCATCGAGGAAAAGGCGGCGCAGTACATGGCGGCCTTCCTCATCATGTCCGGCCTCATGAACGGCATTTTCGCGGCGCTCGACGCCGTGCTGTTCTACGTCTTCTTCGAGGCCTCGCTGATCCCGATGTACATCATCATCGGCGTCTGGGGCGGGCCGAACCGGGTCTACGCGGCGTTCAAGTTCTTCCTCTACACGTTGCTGGGCTCGCTGCTGATGCTGGTTGCACTGATCTACCTCTTCTTCCAGTCGGGTTTCAGTTTCAATCTGCTCGAATGGCACCAGTTGAAGATACCGCTGACGGCGCAGATCTACCTCTTCCTCGCCTTCCTCATGGCCTTCGCCGTGAAGGTGCCGATGTGGCCGGTACACACCTGGCTGCCGGATGCCCACGTCGAAGCGCCGACCGGCGGCTCGGTGGTGCTGGCGGCGATCATGCTGAAGCTGGGTGCCTACGGCTTCCTGCGCTTCTCGCTGCCCATCGCGCCGGATGCCTCGCGCGAACTGGCCTGGCTGATGATCGCGCTGTCGCTTACCGCCGTGGTGTATATCGGCTTCGTCGCCCTGGTGCAGGCCGACATGAAGAAGCTGATTGCCTATTCGTCGATTTCGCACATGGGCTTCGTCACGCTCGGCTTCTTCATATTCAACTCGCTCGGCGTTGAGGGCGCACTGGTGCAGATGATCTCCCACGGTTTTATCTCGGCGGCCATGTTCCTCTGCGTCGGCGTCCTCTATGACCGCATGCACAGCAGGCAGATAACGGACTACGGCGGAGTGGTGAATACCATGCCGAAATTCGCCGCGCTGTTCATGTTCTTTGCCATGGCCAACGCTGGTCTGCCGGCCACCAGCGGCTTCGTCGGGGAATTCATGGTCATTCTCGGCGCCGTGCAGTTCAACTTCTGGGTCGGCTTCGCCGCCGCGACCACACTGATACTCGGCGCCGCCTACACGCTGTGGATGTACAAGCGCGTGGTGTTCGGCGCGGTGGCCAACCGCCATGTCGCCGAACTGACCGACATTGATGCGCGGGAATTCGCCATCCTCGGGATTCTGGCGCTGTGCGTGCTGGGCATGGGCCTGTATCCCTACCCGTTCACGGAAGTCATGCACGCTTCGGTGGAAAATTTGCTGAAGCACGTCGCCGTGCCCAAGTTCTGAGCGGACGATCAAGACATGAACTTCGTGATGCCCGACCTCTACCCCGCCTCGGCGGAGATATTTCTCCTGCTGATGACCTGTGCGGTTCTGCTGGTTAACCTCTTTGCCGGCAAGGGTCGCCACTGGCTGGTCTACCTGCTGACCCAGCTGACCCTGGCCGGCTGCTTCGGCATCACCTTCTTCACCCTCGACGGGCAGGCGGTGACGACCTTCAGCAACATGTTCGTTGATGACCTATTCGCCGACTTCCTCAAGCTGGTGCTCTATCCGGCGGTGGCCGTCATGCTGGTATACAGCCGCGAGTACCTCGCTGCGCGCAACCTGGACAAGGGCGAGTTCTATCTGCTGGTGCTGTTCGCCACGCTGGGCATGATGGTGATGATCTCCGCCAATCACTTCCTAAGCCTTTATCTCGGCATCGAACTGCTCGCACTGTCGCTCTATGCGCTGGTGGCGCTCGACCGCGATTCCGCGCGCGCAACCGAGGCGGCGATGAAGTACTTCGTCCTCGGCGCCATGGCTTCCGGCCTGCTGCTCTACGGCATTTCGATGGTGTATGGCGCCACCGGCAGCCTGGACATCGTCGAGGTCGGCCAGCGCATTGCCACCGGCGGAGGCAACAAGACGGTGCTGGTGTTCGGCCTGGTCTTCGTTGTGGCCGGACTCGCCTTCAAGCTGGGCGTGGTGCCCTTCCACATGTGGATTCCCGATGTCTACCATGGCGCGCCGACCGCGGTGACCCTGTTCATCGGCTCGGCGCCCAAGCTTGCCGCCTTCGCCATCGTCATGCGCGTGCTGGTCACCGGCCTGGCCGAACTGGCCGAGCACTGGCAGGCGATGCTCATGATCCTCGCCGCCTTGTCCATTGCGCTGGGCAACCTGGCGGCGATCGCGCAGACCAATCTCAAGCGCATGCTGGCCTACTCGGCCATCTCGCACATGGGCTTTATGCTGCTCGGTGTCCTTTCCGGCATCGTCGGCGGCGATCCGCGCTTCGCATTGAACGCCTACAGCTCGGCGATGTTCTATGCCATCACCTACGTGCTGATGAGCCTGGGTTCCTTCGGCATGATCCTGCTGCTGTCGCGCGCCAGTTTCGAGGCAGAAGACATTGAGGACTTCAAAGGCCTCAACAAGCGCAGCCCGTGGTTCGCCGCCATGATGATGATCCTCATGTTTTCCATGGCCGGCATGCCGTTCTTCGTCGGCTTCTTCGCCAAGTTTGCCGTGCTGCAATCGGTGGTTGCCGCCAAGATGGTCTGGCTGGCAGTGTTCGCCGTCCTCTTCTCGCTGGTCGGCGCCTTCTACTACCTGCGCGTAGTGAAGGTGATGTATTTCGATGCGCCGACCGATACCGCGCCGATCGAGGCGCCGCGCGACATGCGCTACCTGCTTTCGATCAATGGCTTGGCCGTGGCGTTGCTCGGCCTGCTGCCACAGGGTGTGCTCGAGTATTCGATTTACGCCACTTACGCTTTTCTCGCCGGGCATTGATGAGTCGCGGGGAGGGCGCCCCGGCGCACTGGCCCAATCAGGCCACCTTGGCGTATTCCGCCTTGGCTTCGCGCGCAGCCTGCGCCTCCTCCGGCGAATAGGCCTTGCCCGACCACAGCATGCGGTAGGCGATTTCCTCGTTGCCGTTCTCGCACATTTCCAGCACCTGCATGAACAGCGGCTGGAAAGTTTCGCTGCGGTGCGAGGCTTCGTGCTCCTCGAAGGAGCGCCAGAAGGTGATGATCAGCGCTTCGCGATCCTTCAACGGGCTTTCCACCGCCTTGCCGACTGTGCTGCCCTCGTTGGAGATCATGCCGGAATTGAGGGCGACGAAGCCGCCGACGAAGCCGGTGTCGGAATGGTAGGTCTTCACGTTTTCACAGAGCATGGCAACGCGTTCTTCCAGATCGTCAACGCTATACTCGGGCTTGAGCAGCACGCGGTTGACCGTCACTACGCCTTCGTCGTTGAAACCGGGAATGAATCCGGACATTTTTCGCCTCCATTCTGTTAATTAGAGAACACTTATAATAGACTAAATTAGTCGGATATAAGTTCCATGCATGGAAGATCGTAAGAAAACAATTAAAGACAGTCACTTGCGTGAGTCAATCGTGGCGGGGGAGGAGGTTTTCTCAGGCCAGCTATTGCGCGTCAAATGCGACACAGTCAGGCTACCGGACGGCAAGCAAGCTACACGGGAGTTTGTCAGCCATCCTGGCGCAGTAGTGATGATCGCGGAACTGCCCAACGGCAAGCTCCTCTTCGAGCGCCAGTTCCGCTATCCGCTCGACCGCGTCTTTCTCGAATTGCCGGCCGGCAAGATCCACCCCGGCGAGGACATCCTGCTGACTGCCCGTCGCGAGTTGCGGGAGGAAACCGGTTACGTGGCGGAGCATTGGCACCACCTCGGCGTGATCCATCCCTGCATCGGCTATTCCGATGAGCGCATCGAGATCTTCTTCGCGCGCGGACTGTCTCATGTCGGACACGCGCTTGACGACGGTGAATTCCTTGAGGTGCTGGAACTGGGCCTGGCGGAGGCCCTCGACGCCGTTCGCGACGGCCGCCTGACAGACGGCAAGAGCGTTGCCGGACTATTTTGGGCCGAACGCGTGCTTGATGGCCGTTGGCCGCTGCCAGCAGCAAGATAATCAGAATTTCAGCGGATACTGATGGCGTGTAATATTATCCTATCGGCCCGCGTCCAGCGGGCGTACGGATACGGTGGAGACGAGGCATGACGCAAAGCAGCTCCAAGCTGCAGCAGGCTGGCGCAGAACCGCTCGCGGGCGAGGGCAACCGCATCCAGGCCCTGCGCGTCCTCTCCGAAGTCACAGCCACGCTCACCTCGGAATACGACCTCGAGACCCTGCTCGACCGTTTTCTCGGCATGATGGTACGGCTTTCCGGCGCCTCCGGCGGTGTCGTGCGCGTGGTCACCAGTGACGGCCGCCATCTGCGGCTTGCCGCCTCGCTCGGTTTGCCCTCCGAGCTGGTCGAGAAGGAGCGCCTGGTCGACATCAACTGCGGCATATGCGGGACCGCGCTGCGCAGCGAGCAGATCAAGCAGACGCGCGACATGAGGCCCTGTGTCGAGCGCAGCGGGCAGCCCTATTTCGGCCAGTGCAGTTCCATGGTCGTTGTGCCGCTCGAGCACAATGGCCGACTGCTCGGCGTCTACAACCTCTACATGACCGAGGACCGGCCGATCCCGGAGGAGGTGTCACTGCTTTTCAGCACGATCAGCGAACACCTGTCGATGGCCGTGGAGAACACCCGCCTGCTGCGCGAAAACCTGCGCATGACGCTGATGAGCGAGCGGCAGATGATGGCCAACGAGGTGCACGATTCGCTGGCGCAGACCATGGCCTACATGAAAATGCGCATCGAGCTGCTGCGCGAGGCCCTGCTGCAATACGAAAGCGGCAAGGCCCTCAAGTATTCGGGTGACATCCAGCAGGCCCTCGACGAGGCCTATGCCAGCCTGCGCGAGCTGCTCACCCAGTTCCGCAACCGCATGGATCCACTCGGCCTGGAGCACGCCCTCGATGAGCTTGCCGCCGGCTATTTCGACCGTACCGGCGTTCGCCTCGAATTCGAGAACCGCATCCCCGACCTCGACCTGACGGTTGACCAGGAAGTGCAGGTGTTCCATATCCTGCAGGAAGCGCTTTCCAATGTCGCCCGCCATTCCGGCGCCAAGGATGCCAAGCTCACGCTCGACGTCGTCGACGGGCACTACGCCTTCACTGTCGACGACGACGGGCGCGGCGTCTTCGTCATGGGCGCCCAGCCCGACCTGCGCCACCACTTCGGCATCAGCATCATGAGCGAGCGCGCCCAGCGCCTTAGCGGCAACATCGAAATTTCCAACCGGCCGCAGGGGGGCGCGCGCCTGCGCCTGCTCGTGCCGGTCCATCCCGAAAAAAACCAATGAACGAAAACATCATCAAGGTCATGCTGGTGGACGACCACACCCTGTTCCGCAAGGGCCTGGCGGAACTGCTCGACGGCCGCGACAACATCCGCGTCGTCGCCACTACCGGCAACCCGGCCGAGGCGGCGGGCCTGATCGACGCGGCCCAGCCCGATGCGGTGGTGCTCGACCTCAACATGCCGCCGCACGGCGGGCTGGCCCTGCTGCGCGAACTGCAGGCCAGTGCCTGGAACGGGCCGACGCTGATCCTCACCGTCAGCGACGCCGAGGACGACCTTGCCAACGCCATGCGCGCCGGCGCCCGCGGCTATCTGCTCAAGGACATGGAGCCCGACGACGTCGTAGACGCCATCCAGCGCGCCGTGCGCGGCGAGACGGTGGTGGCCCCTGCCATGACGCTCAAGCTGGTGGACCTCCTGCAAGGCGGCGGCAGCAAGAACACGGCGCGCGAGAACCTGCTCGCCCAGCTCACCGCACGCGAGCGCGAGATTCTCGACCACCTGGCGCGGGGGCAGTCCAACAAGGCCATCGCCCGCGCGCTCGATATCTCGCACGACACCGTCAAGCTGCACGTGCGCCACATCCTCTCCAAGCTCAACCTCACCTCACGCGTCGAGGCGGCGGTCTTCGCTGTCGAGCAGAAAATGGCGCCGCGGCAGAAGTAGGCCGGTTGCAGCAATGGGCCGCCGTGGTGCAGGGGCTGACTTTCGCAAAGGATTGCTGGCTGGTCCCCTCGACAGGAATCGAACCTGTATTTGCCGCTTAGGAGGCGGCCGTTCTATCCATTGAACTACGAGGAGGCGGGCGCGTATTTTAGCCGCTCCGCTATAATCACGCCATCGCAATACTCCCCCGGCGCACATCCGCGCCCGTCAATACATGCCTCTCCTCACGCTGGATAAAGGCTGCCTGGCCTTTGGCCACGTAGCACTACTTGACCATACCGACTTCCAGGTGGATGCCGGCGAGCGCATCGCGCTGATCGGCCGCAACGGCAGCGGCAAGTCGAGCCTGCTGCGCGCGCTGACGGGTGTCGCCACGCTGGATGACGGCACGGTGTGGCGCCGCGACGGCTTGCGTGTGGCCTATGTGCCGCAGGAGCCGGATTTCCCGCCAGAGCAGACGGCGTACGAGGCGGTCGCCTCAGGCGTCGGCGAAGCGAGCCGCCTGCTCGTCGACTACCATGCCGCTACCCAGCGTTTGTCGCACGATCACGGCGAGGCCGCCATGACGCACCTGCATGAGTTGCAGACGCAACTGGAGGCAAGCGACGGCTGGCGGCTCGGCACGCGCGTCGAGCAGGCGCTGTCGCAGTTGAACCTGCCGGCCGATGTGCGGCTGGGCGAGTTGTCCGGTGGCGGCCTCAAGCGCGTGGCGCTGGCACGCGCCCTGGCCGGCGTTCCGGAACTGCTGCTTCTCGACGAGCCGACCAACCATCTCGACCTCGACGGCATACTCTGGCTGGAGCAACTCATCGCCGGCTTCGACGGCGCGGTGGTGGTGATCACGCATGACCGGCGTTTTCTCGACGCGGTCGCCACGCGCATTGTCGAGCTGGACCGGGGCCGTCTCGTGAGCTTTCCCGGCAGCTTCGCCGACTACCAGAGCCGCAAGGCCGAAATGCTGTCGGCCGAGTCGCAGCAGAACGCAAAATTCGATAAGCTGCTGGCACAGGAGGAAGTGTGGATCCGCAAGGGCATCGAGGCGCGCCGTACGCGCAACGAGGGCCGCGTGCGGCGTCTGGAGCAGCTGCGCCGCGAGCGCACGGCGCGCCGCGAGCGGCTCGGCGGCGTCAGCTTCCAGCTCGCGCGCGGAGAGGCCTCCGGCAAGCTGGTGGCGGAACTCGAGCATGTCGCGAAACGCTATGGCGAGCGCGACATCGTGCGCGACTTCTCCTGCCGGATACTTCGCGGCGACCGTGTCGGCATCATCGGCCCCAACGGCGCTGGCAAGACCACGCTGATCCGCCTTATCCTCGGCGAGATCGAACCGGACGCGGGCAGCGTGCGCCTCGGCACGAAGCTGTCGGTGGCCTACTTCGACCAGTTCCGCGCCGCGCTCGACGAGGAGGCGACGCTCGCCGACGTGATCAGTCCGGGCTCGGACTATGTGCAGGTCGGCGGCGAGCGCAAGCATGTCATCAGCTATCTGGAGGACTTCCTGTTTCCCTCGGCACGGGCACGCTCGCCGGTCAAATCGCTCTCCGGCGGCGAGCGCAACCGCCTCCTGCTGGCGCGGCTGTTCAGCCAGCCGGCCAACGTGATCGTGCTCGACGAGCCGACCAACGACCTTGATATCGAGACGCTGGAACTGCTGGAAACGCTACTTGCCGACTACGACGGCACGGTATTCCTCGTCAGCCACGATCGCAGCTTTCTCGACAACATCGTCACGCAGGTGATCGCGGCAGAGGGCGACGGGGCCTGGCGGGAAACGGTCGGCGGCTACGAGGACTGGCTGAGGGAATCGAGGCGACGGTGCGCGCAGCCGTCCGCAGCGGCGAACGCTCCGGTACTAAGCGAGGCTCCGAAGAAGCCGGAGACGCGCGATGCACGCCCGAAGGCCAAGATGTCATTCAAGGAAACGCGCGAACTGGAGGCGCTGCCCGAGCACATCAGCGGACTGGAAGCCGAGCAGGCCGCCCTCAATGTACGACTGGCCGATCCGGCGCTGTATCGCGGTTCGCCGGAGGAACTGCTTGCCCTGAAGGCGCGGCGGGCCGCGCTGGAGCAGGAAATCGCACAGGCCATGCAGCGCTGGGAAGCACTGGAAGCGCGCGCGGCAGGCTTCTGACGAAAGTCAGCCGCCACAGCACGGCGGCAAAAGTTCAGAAAGCCCCATCCATGCGCCAGAGGAAGGGCAGGGCGATGAGTGCGCCGAAGAAGATCGTGATGTGGAACCATGACCACAGGCGATATTTCGAGGTGAGGCTGTCGGGGTTCATGTCCGAGATGAGATAGAGGCGGCCGTCCCCCGGCAGGTGCATGACGTGCAGTTCGGCGGAAGTGCGCAGTTCGCGGTGGTTGGCAATGACCTCGCGCCTGGCCTGCGCCCGGGCGAGCTCCCATTCCCTAAGGTCGATCTGGCCGTTCCGGTCCAGATCGAAGCGTGCGAGCAGCTCGCCTGTCCTCGTTTTCCATTCTGACAGCAGCAACTTCACGTCCTCTGCGACGTTCATGTCGAGGTCAACGCTGCCACGCGTGGCGAACTGACCGAGGGCATAGAGGGTCTGGTGCTCGATGAGCAGCCACTGGGTGTAGCGGCGTTTGCCCTGGGTCCATGAGTCCTTTTTGGTGACCAGCATCTCGGCGCCTTCGGGATCTACGATGCACTCGCCCGTGCTGTCATCGAGGATGAAGGAGGCGTCGCTTTCGCCCTTGTCCTCCAGCACCCACTTGTTGTCGCTGGTCTTGCGCTCGACCTTGTAGCGGTACCACAGGCAGGGCAGCTGGGAGACCGGGCTGATGAGGGGTGCGCCCGCGAGCGGCCTGCCGCTGCCGATCAGTTCGACATAGCCCTGTGCCGCCGAGGTCACCTTCGAGGTCGGCGTGTCGGCGACGGCGCGGGCGCGACGCCATGCCGAAGTCCAGGCGAACAGGCTGAGCGGCACCATCAGCGCCACGCAGGCGAACATGCCGACACGCGACTCGGTCTGGAAACCGATTATCAGCAGGATGAGCTGGCCGCCGGAGGTGACGAGATTGCCGTACCCCCTGCGCAGGGAGACAAGCATCGTGATGCCCGGTTCAGCCGAACAGGGCCTTCATGTCGACATCCGCCTTCTCCGCACTGGCGAATTCAAGCAAGGGCTTGGCCTCGAAGCGGAACATGCCGGCGATGATGGAGTCGGGGAACTGCTCGATGCGCACGTTGTTGATGTTGACCGACTCGTTGTACAGCTCGCGCCTGTCGGCGATGCCGTTCTCGAGAGCCGTGATGCGGCCCTGCAGCTGCATGAAGTTCTCGTTGGCCTTCAGCTCGGGGTAGGCCTCGGCAACGGCAAAGATCTGGCCCAGGCCCATGCGCAGGGCGCCTTCGGCCTGGCCCAGGGCTGGGATATTTTGGCTCTCCCGCGCCGTCTGCACGCGTGAGCGCGCCTCGACCACACGCTGCAGGGTTTCCTGCTCGAACTGCTTGTATTGTTTGCAGGTTTCGACCAGCTTGGGCAGTTCGTCGTGGCGCTGCTTGAGCAGCACGTCGATGTTGGCCCAGGCCTTGGCGACTGCATGCTTCACCATCACCAGCCCGTTGTAGATCATCACGCCATACACTGCGGCCACGACGATGATGCCCAGTACTACCAGTGAAACGATTCCCATGATTCCTCCCTGGTTTGAGCAGCGTGCGCGTATTCTAAACGACTGCGCAGGATTCCAACTGCTACGGATTTGGCGCGCCTTCCCCAGCTTGCGGTGACGCCTCCGCGGGCGGGATATCTACTAGCCGGCGCAAGCGGGCCATAAGCGATTCCCCCGAAATGCCCAGCAGCTTGCTGATCTCTGCGATATCGTCGGGAATGGCTGGATCGTTCCATCCGTTGGCCGAGTGACGCGCGAGGTTGACGGCGTGTATGACGTTGCGCACGCGCGGGTGCTCGGCGTGGCTGTCGTCCATCAGGCTGAGCAGCAATTCCGGCAGTCGCCAGGCGCGGGCGAGCGCGAGTTGCAACGCGAGGGTCTGGATGCCGAGCACGGCTTCTTGTGCCGTGGCGCTGCGTAGCCCGCGGTTTTCCGCCTGCAGGGCGCGGATGTCGAGCATCAGAGTAGGGGCAAAGCTCCAGAGCAGGATTTCCGCGCTGTCGTGGAGCAGGGCGGCAATGGTGACTTCATCCACGTCGAGGTCATGGCGTTGCACCGCCCAGTCACGCGCGAATATAGAGGCCTGGCGGGCGCGCGCAATCACGCGCAGGAGGCCGATGAGGGCCTGTGGCTGGTCCTTAAGCTTGTCCTCAAGCAAAGGCAGCTTGTCGAATTTGGCAAAGAAGGGCGTGATGCCGATCATCATCACGGCGCGGTTGACGGTGGTGATGTCGGCCGTCTGGCTGGCACGCCGTGAGGATTCGATGTAGGCGAGCACGCGCAGGGTCATCAGCGGATCCTGCAGTATGGCTCCGGCGACCTGCCGTCCGCTGACATTCTCTTCGTTCTCGCGCAGGCGTGCCAATTCTCGTGCCGTGCGCTTCAACACGGGAATGTCGGCCTGGCTGAGGTATTTCACCCAGGACTCGAGATCGGACAGTGGTTGTTGCAGCATCGAATATAAATATTTCAGTCAATACCGGTAGTTATAATTACGGCACAGATGCGGGTGGCTTGAGGCCAGCCTGTCGGGCGGCGTCCGTTTATAAGGTAAAAACATTAATAAAACAATGAGATACGTGCTGCGACCTAAGTCCTGGGATTTGTTCTGCAGAGTTGTCGATAACTATGGGGATATAGGCGTGTGCTGGCGGGTTGCCCGCCAGTTGGTGGCCGAACATGGCTTGCGGGTCCGCCTCTGGGTGGATGATCTGCCGGCATTCCGGCGCATTTGCCCCGATATCGATGCGGTTTCGGCGGTTCAGGTGTGTCGGGGGGTGGAGGTGCGGCACTGGACCGAGCCGTTTCCCGATAGCGAACCGGCACAGGTGGTAGTCGAGGCATTCGCCTGTGAACTTCCCGAGAGCTATGTCCAGGCAATGGCGGCTCGTGTGGAGAAACCCTGCTGGATCAACCTCGAGTACCTTAGCGCTGAGGTCTGGGCCGGCGAGTGCCACGGCATGGACTCTCCCAGCCCGCGCCTGCCGTTGACCAAGCATTTCTTCTTTCCCGGCTTTGCCTCGAATACCGGCGGGGTCCCGATGGAGTGCGATCTTCCGCAACGACGCCAAGCCTTTCAGGAGGATGCACGAACGCAGGCCGCCTTCTGGCAGACGCTGGGCCTGGCGCCGCCGCGCGCGGATGAAAGCCGTATATCGCTGTTTTGCTATGCGGACAGCCGGCTCGAGAATCTGTTTGCACTCTGGCGAGACCAGGACATGCAAGTAACCTGTCTGGTGCCGGAAGGGATCGCCGGCAAGGCGATCCCTGCCTTTTTCGGCCAATCTGAGCCACCTGCCGGCAATTCGCTGAGGCAGGGCATGCTGGAAGTACGCATCCTGCCCTTTCTGGAGCAGGATCGGTACGACCAGCTGCTGTGGGCCTGCGACTGCAATTTCGTACGCGGCGAGGACTCATTTGTGCGGGCGCAATGGGCCTTGAGGCCGATGGTCTGGCAACCTTACCCGCAAGCAGAGGACGCGCATCATCGCAAACTGGAGGCGTTTCTTCAGGTCTATTGCCGGGAACTGCCCAGGGAAGCGGCTGAGACCGTGGCCGGATTCTGGCGTGCCTGGAGCCATGGCGAGGGGACAGCGGCCGCCTGGCCGGCCTTCTGGGCGCAGCGGGCGATACTGGCGAGGCACGCCGAGACGTGGGCGGCGGCCCTTCTGGCACAGGGGGACTTGGCAGCCAAATTGGCGGAGTTCTGTCCGGATAAGCTATAATTTTCCGCTTATTTTGCGCCGCTAACCCGATTACCCGAATGGCGCCCCACTTTTTCGCAGGATTTTGCAAATGAAACTGGCACAGGAACTCCGCGTAGGCAACGTCATCATGATCGGCAAGGACCCGATGGTCGTGCAGAAGGCCGAATACAACAAGTCCGGTCGCAACGCCGCCGTGGTCAAGATGAAGTTCAAGAATCTGCTCACCGAATCCCCGAGCGAGAGCATATACAAGGCGGACGACAAGTTCGAGGTCGTGCAGCTCGAACGCAAGGAAGTGACCTATTCCTACTTCGCCGACCCGATGTACGTCTTCATGGATGCCGAGTACAACCAATCCGAGGTTGAGAAGGAGAGCATGGGCGACGCGGTCAACTACATCGAAGACGGCATGGCCTGCGAGGTGGTGTTCTACAACGGCAAGGCGATTTCCGTCGATTTGCCCAACAGCGTCGTGCGCGAGATCATCTACACCGAACCGGCAGTGCGCGGAGATACTTCAGGCAAAGTGCTCAAGCCGGCCAAGATCGCCACCGGCTACGAAGTGTCCGTGCCGCTCTTCTGCGAGATCGGCGACAAGATCGAAATCGACACCCGCACCGGCGAATACCGCAACCGCGTCAAGGGCTGATCGAAAGACGGCCCATGGAAAAAGCCACCCGAGGGTGGCTTTTTTGTTCGAGAAGAACTGTCGGGTCAGCGCCAGACTTCTTTGCAGCGGGCAATTTCTGCGTCGGTCATCACTGGCTTGATCACGCACTGACGAGCCCGCTCCTGGCGCAAACGCTCCTCTTCCTTTTGCTGTTCCAGCCGGGCAAGGCGTTTGGCTTCGGCTTTCTCCGCTTCGCTCTGCGGCGCCATGCGAGGCATTTGCTCATTCGGTTGCGCATCAGCCTTGGCGTCATCGGAAGAAGCATTGCTGTCAGAGGCTTGGGCGTAACTGTCGGCCGGCAGAACGGCCAGAAAAGCCGCTAGGAAAAGGGTCATGGTGAGTGCAGGGCGCATTATTGTCTCCAGGCCGGAATCGTTAAGGCGAAGAGTACACCGACAAAAAACAAAACGCCACCCGCATTGGGGTGGCGTTTTGATTGGTGGAGGCGGCGGGAATCGAACCCGCGTCCGCAAGCCCTCTACAGGCAGTTCTACATGCTTAGCCTGGTTGTTTGATTTAACCCGGCATCCGCCAACCGGCAGGCTGATGCAGGGCGATCCGCTGAGTTTTCGTGATCGGCCACGCGGCGAGGACGATCCTTAGCTGGTGTGAATGACTCTGCTGCCGCTTGCGCGACCCGGCCCATCAGCAAACCGGTGCAGAGCTAGCCGGTATTAAGCGGCTAGAGCGAAACGCTCGTCGTTGGCGTTTGTAGATTTCCAGATGGATTTGCGAGGTAACTGGGCCTCGGCATGCACTACACAGCTTCGTAACCCACGTCGAAGCCAGGTCGCCCCCGGATTCTCTGTGATAAACACACAACACTATGACTGCCGGATTGAACCGGAGTTCCCGAACAGCATGTGCATTCTAGCATGCGCTAGCGGAGCAGCCCGGCGATATCCACGGGCGAGTTGGCGATGGCATCAGCGCCCCATTTTTCAATCGGCAAGTCGTCGCCCAGATAGCCCCAGGCAGCGGCGACGCCGCCCATGCCGGCGGCGCGGGCGGCGTGCATGTCACGCATATCGTCACCGACATAAAGGCATTGAGCAGGGGCGGCGCCGGCGATGGCGCTGGCGAGCAATAGCGGGTCGGGCGCGGGTTTCGGTCGCGATGCGGAATCGCCGCTGACGACGCAGACTACGCGTTGCATCAGGCCCAGGGCCTCCATCAGAGGCAGGGTGTAGCGGCTGGGTTTGTTGGTGACCACGCCCCACATGACGTTTTCCGCTTCGATACTTTCCAGCAATTCATCGATGCCATCGAATAGGCGGGTAGCAACACAGAGCGAATCGCTGTAATACTCGAGAAAACGCTGATGGAGCTCGGCGTACCGGTCGTTCCCGGGCAAGAGAGCGAAACCGATGCCGAGCAGCCCCCGCACTCCTTTGGATACATGCGGGCGAATCATCTCCGCCGGCAGAGGGGATATTCCGGCTTCGCAGCGCAGGCGATTGAGCACACCGCCAAGGTCGGCGGCAGTGTCGGCCAGCGTGCCATCGAGGTCGAACAGGATGGCGTCAATTTTCACGCCGTGAGGACATCAGATAATTTACGTCGGTGTCTGCGCCGAGCGCGTAGGTTTTACTGAAGGGGTTGTAGGTCATGCCGATGATCTCGCCTACCGCCAAACCGGCTTCGCGGCAGTAGCGTGCCAGTTCGGCCGGCCGGATGAACTTGGCGTAGTCGTGCGTGCCGCGCGGCAGCAGGTTCAGTACATATTCCGCGCCGACCACGGCGAAGAGATAGGATTTGGGATTGCGGTTGATGGTGGAGAAGAAAACCTGACCGCCTGGTCGGACGAGCCGCGCGCAGGCGCGTACGGTGCTGGCGGGGTCGGGGACATGTTCGAGCATTTCGAGGCAGGTTACGATGTCGAAGGTGCCCGGCATCTCGATGGCCAGTTCTTCGGCCGAGACTTTGCGGTAGTCGGCTTTATTTCCGGTTTCCAGCAAATGCAGCCTGGCCACGGACAGTGCCTTGTCGGAGAGGTCGATGCCGGTTACTGATGCTCCACGTGTGGCCATCGATTCGGCGAGAATGCCCCCGCCGCAACCGACGTCCAGCACCTTTTGTCCGGCCAGGCCGGCAGCTCGGTCGATCCAGTCCAGGCGAAGCGGATTGATGTCGTGCAGCGGCTTGAACTCGGATTCTGGATCCCACCAGCGGTGCGCCAGCTCACTGAACTTGTCGAGCTCGGCCTGATCTGCATTGGGGTTTGCGGATGCACTCATTGCTTTGCTTGCCTGAATAAAAAAAGCCCTGCTTGCGCAGGGCTTTTGACGGCGAACCGCCTGATTACTTGGTGCCGATGACCTCGATCTCCACGCGGCGATCGGGCTGCAGGCACTCGATGAGTTTCTTCGACTTCGCGTTGCTCTTGCCGCACTTGTCGCCGGTGACGGACTGCTTCTCGCCCTTGCCCTCGGTGTAGACACGGTTCGCATCCACGCCCTTGCCGACCAGATAGGCCTTGACGGCTTCGGCGCGCTTCTCGGACAGCTTCTGATTGTACTTGTCGGAACCGATGCGATCGGTGTGGCCGACGGCGATGATCACTTCCAGCTTCATGCCCTTCAGCTTGCCGGTGACATCATCCAGTTTGGCCATGCCTTCGGAGCGCAGGACAGCCTTGTCGAAATCGAACAGGGCGTCGGCGGCCAGGGTTACTTTCTGGGCGGCGGGCTTCGGGGTGGGGGCGGGCGCAGCCATTGGAGGCTTGGGCGCCTCGGGCTTCTTCACCAGATCGGGATCGCACTCGGCGAGGGCCATGGCGGGCGTCCAGCGGGTGGTCTTCCAGCACAGGCCGAAGCCGCTCTTGGCGACAACGCCGCGCGTATCGAACAGGTGACCGTCGTTATTCGGCACTTGAGCGAGCGCGACGGAGGCGCTCAATCCAAGGGAAGCCAGCAGCGTGATTTTAGAGATATGTTTGTTCATGTTCCCCCTCGTTTCTGTGCGGAATGGAATGAAATAGCGGATCAATGATACTGCAGTTATTAAAAACGCGCTTGATTTCGATAAGCCTTTAAGTCAATTGGGCTTGCCAGTTCAAGCGGTTAGCCTATTCTGCCATAAATTGACGGTGTCAAGCAATTGGCTTGTGTCGTATCCAGGCAGCATTCCATTGTCAACACGCAGCACGCCATCAACCCAGACATGGCTTACATGCTCCCTGCCAGCGGCATATACCAGATGAGAGGGAGGATCGAAGCAGGGACGTACTTCAAGGGCATCGAGGCGGACTGCACACAGGTCGGCTGACTTGCCGGGTTCGATCGAGCCGATGCGATGTGCCATGCCCAGCGCTGCAGCGCCATTGAGTGTGGCCATGCGCAATAATGCATGCGCATCGAGTGCAGCGGCATCGCCCGATGTGACTTTTGCGAGCAGGCCGGCATGGCGCATTTCCTGAAACAAGTCGAGTCGATTGTTGCTTGCCGCGCCGTCGGATCCCAGGCCGAGCTGAACGCCGCTTTTTGCAAGTTGAACAGTTGGCGCCGCGCCGCTTGCGAGCTTCATGTTGGATGTCGGGCAGTGCGCCACCGTACAACCGTTCTCTGCCAACAGCGCGATCTCCCGTTCGTTCAGGTGTACTGCATGCACACCGATCATGCCGGGACCGAGCAGGCCCAAACGCTGCAAGCGTTCGAGCGGGCGGACACCGTGCTGGAGAAGGCTTTGCTCGATTTCATGCTTAGTCTCTTGGATGTGGACATGAACTGGCAAATCGAGCTGGGCCGCCAGGGTGGCGATGCGTTCGAAGGTTTTGTCCGCTACCGTATAGGGCGCATGCGGGGCCAGGCAGAAAGTGATCCGTGGATCGTCGCGCAGGCGGTCGCGCAGGGCAAGGCCCTTGCTGAGGTAGTCATCGGCATCAGTGGCATAGGGGGTGGGGAATTCGATGACGATGATGCCCAGCGCGGCGCGCATGCCCAGGCAGCTTGCCGCTTCCGCCGCAGCCTCGGGGAAGAAGTACATATCGTTGAAGCAAGTGATGCCGCCGCGAAGCATCTCGGCGCAGGCGAGCAGTGTGCCGTCGCGCACAAAAGCGGCGGAGACATGCCTGGCCTCGGCAGGCCAGATTCGCGTCTTCAGCCAATCCATCAATGGCAGGTCGTCGGCGATGCCGCGCAACAGTGCCATGGCGGCATGGGTGTGCAGGTTGATCAGGCCGGGTATCAGCACATGTTCCGGCAGGGTGACTTTACAGGCCGGCAGATACCGACCGAATGCTTCGCGGGCAGGCAGTACGTCAACGATAGTATTGGCGGAAACGGCGACAGCGTGCTCTTCAAGAACCACGCCTTGCGGTTCAATCGGTATGAGCCAGCGTGGCTCGATGAGAAGGTCTATCGGTTGGGGCATGCGTAAAAAAGCCCTGCTTGCGCAGGGCTTTTGACGGCGAACCGCCTGATTACTTGGTGCCGATGACCTCGATCTCCACGCGGCGATCGGGCTGCAGGCACTCGATGAGTTTCTTCGACTTCGCGTTGCTCTTGCCGCACTTGTCGCCGGTGACGGACTGCTTCTCGCCCTTGCCCTCGGTGTAGACACGGTTCGCATCCACGCCCTTGCCGACCAGATAGGCCTTGACGGCTTCGGCGCGCTTCTCGGACAGCTTCTGATTGTACTTGTCGGAACCGATGCGGTCGGTGTGGCCGACGGCGATGATCACTTCCAGCTTCATGCCCTTCAGCTTGCCGGTGACATCATCCAGCTTGGCCATGCCTTCGGAGCGCAGGACGGCCTTGTCGAAATCGAACAGGGCGTCGGCGGCCAGGGTTACTTTCTGGGCGGCGGGCTTTGGCGTCGGCGCGGGCGCCGGCTTGGCCAGGGCTTGGCGTTCGGGCTTCTTCACCAGATCGGGATCGCACTCGGCGAGGGCCATGGCGGGCGTCCAGCGGGTGGTCTTCCAGCACAGGCCGAAACCGCTCTTGGCGACGGTGCCGCGCGTGTCGAAGAGATGGCCGTCGTTGTTCGGCACCTGAGCACCAACGGCAGTGACTGACAGGCCGAGTGCTGCTGCGAGTATGGACTGGGCGAGAATTGTGTTTTTCAAGGTGAAATCCTCCACTGGCATGAGAGATTGTTCTGATTGTCCGGCGGGGCGGCGTGCCGGTTGCGGCGCTTAACGGATTAATTTAAGCACAAAAACCAAAGGCCTACAACTTGTAGTCGAGACGACAATTGCCTATCCCTGCGTGGCCATGCTGGCTGCTTTCGGCAGGGGCGGCATGCTAAACTTCGACCTTTTTGGTGGGTGCCTCAGCCCAGCCTCGGATCCCCTGCTCGATGACCACTCAATTCGCCAAAGAAACCCTCCCGGTCAGCCTCGAAGAGGAAATGCGGCATTCCTACCTTGATTACGCCATGAGCGTCATCAAGGGCCGTGCACTCCCGGACGTGCGGGACGGACTCAAGCCGGTGCATCGTCGCGTGCTTTTTGCCATGCACGAGTTGTCCAACGACTGGAACAAGGCTTACAAGAAATCAGCCCGCATCGTCGGCGACGTGATTGGTAAATACCATCCGCACGGAGACACTGCGGTCTACGACACCATCGTTCGCATGGCGCAGAATTTCAGTCTGCGTTACATGTTGGTGGATGGCCAGGGCAACTTCGGTTCGGTCGATGGCGACAATGCCGCCGCGATGCGCTACACAGAAATTCGCATGGCGCGCATTGGCCATGAATTGTTGGCCGACATCGAGAAGGAGACCGTCGATTTCGGGCCGAACTACGATGGCTCTGAACGCGAGCCATTGATTCTTCCGGCGAAGATCCCCAACCTGCTTATCAACGGCAGTTCGGGCATCGCTGTCGGCATGGCGACGAACATTCCGCCGCATAATTTTAACGAAGTGGTCAACGGCTGCCTGGCGCTGCTGGACAACCCGGAATTGGGCATCGAGGACCTGATCGCGATCATTCCGGCGCCCGACTTTCCTACAGCGGGCATCATCTACGGCACTGCCGGTGTGCGCGAAGGTTATCTGACCGGCCGTGGCCGCATCGTGATGCGGGCGCGTACGCACTTCGAGGATATGGAGAAGGGTAACCGACAGGTCATCATCGTCGATGAATTGCCCTATCAGGTAAACAAGAAGTCGCTGCTTGAGCGCATTGCCGAACTGGTCAATGAGAAGAAGCTGGAGGGGATATCCCACATCCAGGACGAGTCCGACAAGTCCGGCATGCGCGTGGTGATCGAACTCAAGCGTGGCGAAGTCCCCGAGGTCGTGCTCAACAACCTGTACAAGATGACGCAGTTGCAGGACACGTTCGGGATGAACATGGTGGCCCTGGTCAACGGACGGCCGCGCCTGCTCAATTTGAAGGAGATGCTCGCAGCTTTCCTTGCTCACCGCCGGGAGGTGGTGACGCGTCGCAATGTCTTCGAATTGCGCAAGGCGCGCGAGCGGGGCCACATTCTTGAAGGCTTGGCAGTGGCGCTGTCCAATGTCGATGAAGTCATTTCCCTCATCAAGGCGGCGCCAACACCGCCGGAGGCCAAGCGGGAATTGATGTCCCGCACTTGGCGTTCCCCCCTGGTCGAACAAATGCTGGCCCGAGCCAATGCACAGGCCTCGAGGCCGGACGGCCTGTCCCCGGAATTCGGGTACTTCGAGCAGGGGTACAAGCTTTCTGACGCTCAAACACAGGCCATCCTGGAGCTGCGTCTGCAGCGTCTGACCGGTCTGGAGCAGGACAAGATCCTCACCGAATACCGAGAGGTGATGGAGCAGATCGCCGACCTGCTCGATGTCCTTGCCCGTCCGGAACGCATTACCCGAATTATCAGCGACGAGTTGCGCGCCATGCGGGAGCAGTTCGGCGATGCGCGGCGCTCGGAGATCGTGTTGCATGCCGAAGACCTGTGCCTGGAAGACCTGATCACCCCTGCCGACGTTGTCGTCACCCTTTCGCACGGCGGCTACTTCAAGCGCCAGGTGTTGGATGACTATCGCGCCCAGAGGCGCGGCGGGCGCGGGCGCCAGGCTACGGCAATGAAGGAGGATGACTTCGTCGACCGCCTGTTCGTCGCCAATACGCACGACTACATCCTGTGCTTCTCCAATCGCGGCCGCGTCTATTGGCTCAAGGTATACGAGGTGCCGGAGGGCTCCTCGACCAGCCGCGGCAAACCCATCGTCAATCTCTTCCCCCTTGGCGAAGGCGAAAAGATTACTGCGGTTCTGCCTGTGAAGGAGTTCGACGAAGGTCATTTCGTATTCATGGCGACGATGGGGGGAACGGTCAAGAAGACGCCGTTGTCGGCCTTCGCCAATCCACGCAAGGCCGGCATCATCGCAGTCGCCCTCGACGAGGGAGACCATCTTATCGGCGTGGCCATCACCGATGGCGAGTTCGACGTGATGTTGTTCTCGGACGCAGGCAAGGCGGTACGCTTTGCAGAGGCGGATGTGCGACCGATGGGCCGTGAGGCGCGCGGCGTGCGTGGCATGATGCTCGATCCGGTGCAAAGCGTGATCTCGATGCTTGTCGCCAAGGGCGAGGACCAGAGCGTGCTGACTGCAACTGAAAATGGCTTCGGCAAGCGTACGGCGATAGCAGAGTACACGCGTCACGGCCGTGGCACCAAGGGCATGATTGCCATCCAGGCATCTGGACGCAATGGAAGGCTGATCGGCGCCGTACTGGTCGGCGACACCGACGAACTCATGCTGATTTCCACCGGCGGCGTGCTGATTCGTACCATGGTGCAGGACATTCGCGAGATGGGGCGCTCAACGCAGGGAGTCACCCTGATTTCTCTTGATGACGGCACCAAGCTGGCTGGCATCGAAAAGATTATTGAGACCGACGAGGAGTAAGAGAAGAAATGGCACGCGTTATCAATTTCAGCGCCGGACCGGCAACCCTGCCGGAAGCCGTTCTCAAACAGGCAGCGGAGGAGATGCTCGACTGGCACGGCAGTGGCCAGTCCGTCATGGAAATGAGCCACCGCGGCAAGGAATTCATGAGCATCGCCGCCCAAGCGGAGTCCGACCTGCGCGAGTTGATGGGCATCCCTCCTAACTACAAGGTGCTGTTCCTGCAGGGCGGCGCCAGCCTGCAATTCTCCATGATTCCGATCAACCTGCTGCGCGGCAAGACCGGCGCCGATTACGTTCACACGGGAGAATGGGCCAAGAAGGCCATCAAGGAGGCAAAGCAGTATTGCCAGGTGAACGTGGTGGCCTCGAGCGAGGGCAAGAACTTCACTTATGCCCCGCCGCAGGCAGACTGGAAGCTGAGCAATGAGGCCGCCTATGTGCATTACACCGCCAATGAGACAATCGGCGGGGTGGAGTTCCACTGGATTCCGCAGAGCGGTGATGTGCCGCTGGTGTGCGACATGTCCTCGAACATCCTGTCGCGTCCGGTCGATGTATCGAAGTACGGACTCATCTACGCTGGGGCGCAGAAGAACATCGGCCCCGCTGGTTTGACCATAGCTATCGTGCGTGACGATCTGATCGGCCATGCACTGCCCAAGACGCCCGTCATGCTGGACTACAAGACGCATGCCGATAACGAGTCGATGTACAACACGCCGCCCACTTACGGCATCTACATAGCAGGACTGGTATTCCAGTGGATCAAACGGAACGGCGGTTTGGCGGCAATGCACCAGCGCAATCAGGAGAAAGCAGCCTTGCTCTATGCCTTCCTTGACCAGAGCCGCTTCTTCGTCAGTCCTGTTGCAAAGGCCGATCGCTCGCTGATGAATGTGCCGTTCACGCTCAATAAAGCAGACCTGGACGACGAATTTCTCAAGGGGGCCAAGACGCGCGGCATGATCCAGCTGAAAGGGCATCGCTCCGTAGGGGGCATGCGCGCCTCGATCTACAATGCCATGCCACTGGATGGCGTCAGAACGCTGGTCAACTACATGAGGGAATTCGAGGCAAAGCATGGCTAACAACTTTCAGATCCTGGTGCTCAACCAGATATCCCAGGCTGGCCTGAAGCGCTTGCCGCCGGAGCAATATACCGTCGGCAAGGACATCGCCGCGCCTGACGCGATACTGGTACGCTCAGCCGATATGCACAAGCTGGACATACCGGCTTCCGTCCGCGCCATTGGTCGTGCTGGTGCCGGCACCAACAATATCCCTGTCAGGGACATGAGCGGGCGTGGCGTGCCGGTATTCAATGCGCCCGGCGCCAACGCCAACGCGGTGAAAGAACTGGTCATCGCCGGCATGCTGCTGTCTGCGCGCAACATTACTGGCGCTATGCGCTTCGTCTCTGCCCTCGATCCGAAGGATCCGGAGATGGAGAAAAAAGTCGAGGAGGGCAAGAAGAACTTTGCCGGTTTTGAGCTGGCCGGCCATACGCTCGGGGTCGTTGGCTTGGGCAAGATCGGCTGCCTGGTGGCGGATGCCGCCATCAAGCTCGGCATGCATGTGATGGGCTACGACCCTGAGATTACAGTGGATGCCGCCTGGAGCCTGCCGTCCCAGGTGAGGAAGGCGAACAGCGTGGCCGAGGTGCTGAAGAGCTCGAATTTCATCAGCCTGCATGTGCCGCTGGTCGACGCCACGCGCAAGATGGTCAACGCCCAGTCCCTGGAGCACGTCCGGCACGGCGCCGTGCTGCTCAATTTTTCGCGCGAAGGGGTGGTTGACGAGTCGGCCGTTCTGGCTGCGCTGGACGCGAAGAAACTCGCCAGCTATGTGTGCGACTTCCCCAGCCCGCATGTAAATGGTCATCCGTATGTGGTGGCCCTGCCGCACCTCGGGGCTTCCACGCGCGAAGCCGAGGACAACTGTGCGGCGATGGTTGCCGATCAGGTTCGCGACTACCTTGAGCATGGCAATGTGCAGAATGCCGTGAATTTCCCCAGCATCTCGATGCCACGCGAGTCGAACTTTCGCATTGCCATCGCCAACTCCAATGTGCCGAATATGGTCGGACAGATTTCCACCGCGATGGCCAAGGCCAACCTCAACATCCACAACATGATGAACAAGTCGCGCGGCGATATGGCCTATACGCTGGTGGATGTCGATAGTGCCGTGCCGGAGTCGGTGATCGGCTCGATTTCCGGCATCGAAGGCGTGCTGGCAGTACGGTATCTGCCAGCATAAGTTATGAGTGACGAACTGCAGCGCCTTCGGGCCGAGATCGACCGTCTCGACGAGGAGGTGCTTGCACGGCTGTCGCGCCGCGCCGAGATCGCCCACGAAATCGGCCGCGTCAAAGGCGGCGCGGTGGTCTACCGGCCCGAGCGCGAGGCGCAGGTTCTGCGCCGCATTGCCGGGCTCAACCAAGGGCCGCTGCCCGAGGCTGCTGTCTGGCATATCTTCCGCGAGATCATGTCGGCTTGCCTGGCGATTGAGCAGCCGTTGCGTGTTGTTTATTTTGGCCCAAAAGGCACATTCACCGAAAGTGCGGCGACAAAGCATTTCGGTTCGGCACCGCAGTTCACTGCTGCCGCGACCATCGACGAGGTGTTCCGCACGGTCGAAGCGGGCCATGCCGACTATGGCGTGGTGCCGGTGGAGAATTCCACCGAAGGAGCCGTCGGCCGCACACTCGACCTGTTGCTGCAGATGCCGATCAGGATATGCGGCGAAGTCATGCTGCGCATCCACCAGCATCTGCTTTCCAAAGCGGAACGACTCGAGGACGTCAAGCGGCTTTACTCGCATGCCCAATCACTCGCCCAATGCCACGAATGGCTCAACCACTACCTGCCGTCGTTGCCGCGCGTGCCGGTGGCGAGCAATGCGGAGGCGGCACGCATGGCTTCGGAGGATGCCGAATCCTGTGCCATCGCAGGCGAGGCGGCCGCCGGCCTTTACGGCCTGAACAACCTTGCGCGAGACATTGAGGACGATCCGAACAACACGACACGCTTCCTTGTTATCGGCATGCACGATGCCGGTCCCTCCGGTCGCGACAAGACCTCCCTTGTCTGCGCCTCGCAGAACAAGGCAGGTGCGATGTATGCCCTGCTGGAGCCTCTGGCACGACATGGGGTGTCGATGAGCAAGTTCGAATCGCGTCCGTCGCGCGCTGGCCTGTGGGAATACGTTTTTTATGTCGACGTTGAAGGCCATCAGAGCGAGGAGCGGGTTGGAAAGGCATTCGCCGAACTGCGTGACCGCGCCGCGTTCGTCAAGGTGCTGGGCTCCTATCCGAGCGCTGAGGCCTAGCGGCGCCGGAGAATTGCGGGAGAGGAAAACTACCAAGGGGGAATTGCATCATGAGTATCGCCGAACACGCACCGCCGTACATTCGCGCCATATCGCCCTATCAGCCGGGCAAGCCCATCTCCCAGCTGGCACGCGAGATGGGTCTCCCCGTCGAGAAGATCGTCAAGCTGGCATCCAACGAGAATCCGCTCGGCATGAGCCCGCGCGCGCGCGCGGCGATACAGGCGGCCATGGATGGCCTTGAGCGCTACCCCGATCAGTTCGAGCTGACTGCCGCTTTGGCTTTACGGCTCGGCGTCGGCGCGGAGCAGATCGTGCTCGGCAACGGTTCCAATGATGTGCTGGACCTGGCTGCGCGCGTGTTTCTTGCACCGGGCCGTTCTTCGGTATTTTCGCGGCACGCCTTCGCCGTTTATCCTCTGGCGACGATGTCGGCCGGCGGCGAATGCATCGTCGTGCCGGCGAAACACTTCGGGCATGATCTGGATGCCATGCGTGCGGCTATCCGGCCCGATACGCGCATCGTGTGGATTGCCAATCCCAACAACCCGACCGGTAACTTCCTCCCGGGCGACCAGGTCAAGGCCTTCCTGCAGTCGGCCCCCAATGATGTGGTAGTGGTGCTTGACGAGGCCTACAACGAATACCTGCCGCCGGCCGACCGCGTCGATACCCTTGCCTGGGTGAGGGAATTCCCCAACCTGGTTATCACGCGCACCTTTTCAAAAATCCACGGCCTAGCCGGCCTGCGCGTCGGTTACGCCGTCACCACGGCCGAAATCGCCGATCTGATGCATCGCGTACGCCAGCCATTCAACGTGAACAATCTTGCGCTCGCCGGCGCGATCGCCGCGCTGGACGATCACGCTTTCATCGCCGAGAGTTATGAGGCCAACCGTCGCGGCATGGATCAGATCATCGCCGGCCTCAAGCGCCTCGGTCTGGAACACATACCCTCGCACGGCAATTTCATCACCTTCAAGGCGGGGGATGCGGCAAGGGTTAACCAGGCCCTGCTCAAACGGGGCGTCATCGTGCGGCCGATTGCCGGTTATGCGTTGCCCGAGCACCTGCGCGTCACCATCGGCCTGGAAAGCGAGAATGCAAACTTCCTTGCGGCTCTGGAAAAGGCGCTGGAAGACGTGCGCTAGACTGACGTGAGCTTGCGGTTCGAGAAAATCGTTGTTGTCGGTGCCGGCCTGATCGGCGGTTCGTTTGCGCTGGCCCTGAAGAAGGCTGGCGTGGTCGGCGAAGTTGCCGGCATCGGCCGTAGCCGGGCCACGCTGGACGAGGCAATGCGTCTGGGCATCATCGACAGTATCGGCGCATATGATGCTGCGACCCTGGGGGATGCCGATCTTGTCCTCCTTGCAACACCTGTGGGCCAGATGCCATTGCTGATGCAAACGATGGCGCCCCACCTCGGTCTGAAGACGGCCATTACAGATGGCGGCAGCACGAAGGGCGATGTCGAAGCCGCCGTTCGCCGGTTCCTGCCAGCGCATCTCTCGCGATTTGTACCGGCCCATCCCATCGCCGGCGCGGAGAACAGCGGTGCCGCCGCGGCCAAGGCAGATCTCTATGTCGACCGCAAGGTGGTGCTGACGCCGCTGCCTGAGAACGACGTGGATGCGATCGAGCGCGTGCGCGCCGCCTGGGGGGCCTGTGGCGCCACGGTGCACGAGATGGCGCCGTCACGACACGACCAAGTATTCGCCGCGGTCAGCCACCTGCCGCACCTGTTGTCCTTCGCCCTGGTGCATGATCTCGCCCAGCGCGAGAACCGCGAGGAATTCTTCCGCTTCGCCGCCAGTGGTTTCCGCGATTTCACGCGCATTGCCGCCAGCCATCCGGAGATGTGGCGCGACATCTGCATCGCCAACAAGACTGCGCTGCTCAGCGAACTGGAGCAGTACCAGCGACAGTTGGAGGAACTGCGCAATGCGCTCCTCCTCGGCGACGCTGACTCGCTCGAGTCAGTCTTTGCCGAGGCGCGCACCGTGCGCCGCGCCTGGGCCGAAGGCAAGCTTTCCTGATGGAGTATCTGGACCTCGCTCCGGCATATCATGCTTCGGGCAACGTGCGCCTGCCCGGCTCGAAGAGCATCTCCAACCGCTTTCTGCTTCTGGCTGCCCTGGCCGAAGGCGAGACCGCCATCCGCGACCTGCTGTTGTCCGATGACGTCGAACGCATGCTGGAGGCCTTGAAAGCACTCGGTATCGACTGGCAACGCGAGGAGGGTAACGATTTCTGCGTGCGCGGCACCGGCGGCGTCTTTCCGGTCAAACAGGCCGAGCTGTTCCTCGGCAATGCCGGCACGGCCTTCCGTCCCCTGACGGCGGCGCTGGCGCTCTCGAACGGCCACTATCGGCTCACGGGCGTGCCGCGCATGCACGAGCGGCCGATCGGCGATCTGGCCGATGCCTTGCGCCAACTCGGCGCCGACATACGCTATCTGGGCAAGGAAGGATATCCGCCGCTGGAAATCCGTCCGGCGTCGATCCGGGCCGGCGGTCGGGTGACGCTGCGCGGCGAGGCCTCCAGCCAGTTCCTCACCGCGCTGTTGATGGCGCTGCCGCTGAACGGCAATGGCGCGACGGTAGAGGTGTTGGGCGAACTTATCTCCAAGCCCTACATCGATATCACGCTCAAGCTGATGGCGCGCTTCGGCGTCAATGTCGAGCGGGACGGCTGGCGCGAATTTCGCATACCGTCGGGAATGCGCTATCGCAGTCCCGGCACCGTCTTCGTCGAGGGCGATGCCTCCGCCGCCTCCTATTTCCTGGCTGCCGGAGCGATTGCCGGCGGGCCGGTACGCGTCGAGGGTGTGGGGCGGGACAGCATCCAGGGCGATGTGCGCTTCGCCGAGGCACTACAGGCGATGGGCGCACGCGTCGAGATGGGTCCGAACTGGATCGAGGCCGCCGCGCCGACCGGCGGACGGCTGCAGGCCATCGATCTCGATTGCAACCATATTCCCGATGCCGCCATGACCCTGGCCGTGACGGCGCTGTTTGCCGAGGGCACGACGCGGCTGACTAACATCGCCAGTTGGCGCGTCAAGGAAACCGACCGCATCGCCGCCATGGCGACCGAATTGCGCAAGCTTGGCGCCAAGGTGGAGGAGGGCACCGACTTCATTGCCGTCTCCATGCCCGGACGCGAGGCGCCCGAAGCCGTCCCGCGGAGGCTGACTTTCAAACCAAATGCCGCCATCGACACCTACGACGACCACCGCATGGCGATGTGCTTCTCGCTGGCCTGTCTCGGCGGCGTGCCGGTGCGCATCAATGACCCGAAGTGCGTGAACAAAACCTTCCCGGATTACTTCGATCGTTTTCTGTCGCTGCTGGCCCCGGTGATTGCCATCGATGGTCCTTCGGCCTCGGGCAAGGGCACGGTGGCTGCCCTGGTGGCCGAAAAACTGGGATTTCATTACCTCGACAGCGGCGCCCTCTACCGCCTGGTTGCCCTGGCCGCCCTGCGCGCCGGCGTGGCGCTCGACGACGGTGAGGCCTTGGCGCAGATAGCCGAAACCCTGCCGGCAGTGTTCGAGGGTGGTCACATCCTGCTCGACGGGGAAGAGGCCGGCTCCGCCATCCGCAGCGAGGCCTGCTCGGCCGGTTCTTCCAAAGTGGCGGCCTTCCCGGCCGTCCGGGCAGCCCTGCTCGGGCGCCAGCGGGCCTATCGGCAGGCACCCGGCCTGGTGGCCGAGGGACGCGATATGGGTTCGGTGGTATTTCCCGATGCCCCGTTCAAGGTCTTCCTTACCGCGACCGCCGAGGCCCGGGCCGAGCGCCGCTATAAACAGTTGATCGACAAAGGAATGTCTGCTAACATTGACACCCTTTTGCAGGATCTTCACGAACGTGATGCGCGCGACAGTGCGCGGGCGGTCGCGCCCCTGCAGAAATGCGCGGATGCCGAGTTGCTCGACACCACGGCGATGACGGTTGATGAAGCCATAGCCTGGGTGATCGAACGAGTCCGGCAACGTTTGCCCGGTGTGCGCCTGAGCCAAGAAGCGCCGCAGGCGTAGGTGTCGCGAAGACGTTGAAGCAGCAGGTGCCGCCCACGGGCGGACCCATCGACTGGATGATCAGGTTGATGCAGGGACGCCCTGCTGCTGTGTACGTTACTTCGCGATTTTTTCAACTTACAAGTCGTCCGAATTCGGCCGGCGTTAGGTTTTTTTAACTTTATGTCCATTGCAACCGCCACCCCAGAGACCAACCCAGAAAGTTTCGCCGCACTGTTCGAAGAAAGCCTGTCCCGCCAGGAGATGCGCGCGGGTGAAGTCATCACCGCAGAAGTTGTCCGCATCGACCAGAATTTCGTAGTCGTCAACGCCGGCCTCAAGTCCGAGAGTTTCATCTCCATCGACGAATTCCGCAGCGATCGCGGAGAACTCGAGGTCAAGCCGGGCGACTACACCAGCGTAGCCATCGAGATGCTCGAGGATGGCTACGGCGAGACGCGCCTGTCGCGCGAGAAGGCCAAGCGCATTGCCGCTTGGAACGACTTGGAGAAGGCCCTCAACGACGGCGAACTGGTCAAGGGTGTCATCAACGGCAAGGTCAAGGGCGGTCTCACTGTCATGACTAACGGCATCCGTGCCTTCCTGCCCGGATCGCTGGTGGATGTCCGCCCGGTCAAGGACACCACGCCCTACGAGAACAAGGAATTCGAATTCAAGGTCATCAAGCTTGACCGCAAGCGCAATAACGTGGTGGTTTCACGACGCGCCGTGCTGGAAGCTTCCGCCGGCGAGGAGCGTGAGCAACTTCTGGCCAATCTCAAGGAAGGCACCGTGGTCAAGGGCATCGTCAAGAACATCACCGACTACGGCGCGTTCGTGGACTTGGGCGGCATCGACGGCCTGTTGCACATCACCGACCTGGCCTGGCGCCGCGTGCGTCACCCCTCGGAAGTCCTCAACGTGGGCGACGAGGTGCAGGCCAAGGTGCTGAAGTTCGACCAGGAGAAGAACCGCGTCTCGCTCGGCCTCAAGCAACTGGGTGAGGATCCATGGGTTGGCATATCCCGCCGCTACCCGCAGGGTACCCGCCTGTTCGGCAAGGTCACAAATCTTACCGACTACGGCGCATTCGTCGAAGTGGAGCAGGGCATTGAGGGTCTGGTGCACGTCTCCGAGATGGACTGGACCAACAAGAACGTGCACCCGTCCAAGGTTGTCCAGCTGGGCGACGAGGTTGAGGTGATGATTCTCGAGATCGACGAGGACCGCCGCCGCATCTCCCTCGGCATGAAGCAGTGCATGTCCAATCCGTGGGACGATTTTTCGATCAACCACAAGAAGGGCGACAAGGTGAACGGCCAGATCAAGTCGATCACCGACTTCGGCATCTTCATCGGCCTGCCCGGCAACATCGACGGCCTGGTGCACCTGTCCGACCTGTCCTGGTCGGCGACCGGCGAGGAAGCTGTGCGCAATTTCAAGAAAGGCGACGAGGTCGAGGCCGTGGTGCTGGCCATCGATGTCGAGCGCGAGCGCATTTCACTCGGCATCAAGCAGATGGAGGGCGACCCCTTCACCAACTTCATCGCCACCCACGACAAGAACAGCGTCGTCAAGGGCACGGTAAAGAGCGTCGACGCGCGCGGCGCGGTGGTGCAGCTGTCCGACGAGGTCGAGGGCTATCTGCGCGCCTCCGAGGCGGCCCGCGAGCGGGTCGAGGACCTGCGCACGCTGGTCAAGGAAGGCGACACCCTCGACTTGATGATCATCAACGTGGACCGCAAGTCGCGTTCGATCAACCTGTCGATCAAGGCCAAGGATCAGGCCGAGCAGAACGAGGCGATGCAGACTCTGCGCAGCGAAACGTCGTCCGCCGCAAGCGGCACGACCAATCTCGGCGCCCTGCTGAAAGCCAAGCTCGGCAATACTCAGCAATAACCTCATCAGGTGACTATGACGAAGTCGGAGCTCATTGCGAAACTGGCTGGGCGTTTCCCGCAGTTGGTCGCCAAGGATGCCGATTATGCGGTCAAGATGATTCTTGATGCCATGACCGCCGCGCTCACGCGCGGCGATCGCATCGAGATTCGCGGCTTCGGCAGCTTTGCGCTGAATTACAGGCCGCCGCGCGTCGGACGCAACCCGAAATCGGGCGAGAAGGTGCAGGTGCCGGAGAAGTACGTGCCGCATTTCAAGGCGGGCAAGGAGCTTCGCGAGCGCGTGGACCAGCTCGGTTGATCGGCCGCGGTTGAATTGTAGGACTGAAGGAACCGGGCGGCGTCAGAGGATGCCGCCCTTTTTTTAGTTGCTACAGCAGCGCTCAACGACGGAACACCCTGCGTAAGCCTTGACTGGAACTGCGCCTTGCATGTCCGGCGCGGTGCGAATAGTGTAACGACATGAAACTACTCATCTGGCTTTTACGGGCCGCGTTGTTCGTGATTCTGCTGGGCTTTGCGGTAAAGAACAGCAGTATCGTTGAGCTGCATTTCTTCTTCGGTACTGCCTGGCCGCTGCCGCTGGTGGCCGTCATGCTGATCTTCTTTTCCGCCGGCGCGGCGGTCGGCTTGTCTGCGGCGCTGGGCGTTTTCTTGAGGCAGCGTCGGGAGCTTGCCCGTCTCCGGAATGAGACAGAAGCAATGGCTCGCCAAGCGAAATAGCCTCGCGGCAATCCCGAAACAAGAGAGAACAACCGGGGATGATGGAATTCGAACTGTGGTGGTTGCTGGCAATCCCGCTTTTTTTCGCACTGGGCTGGATGGCCGCGCGGGTCGACATCCGCCATGTCGTGCGCGAGTCCCGCGCTCTGCCTAAGTCCTATTTCAAAGGACTCAATTTCCTGCTCAACGAGCAGCCGGACAAGGCCATCGATGCCTTCATCGAGGCGACAAAGGTCGACTCCGAAACGGCCGAATTACATTTCACCCTCGGCAACCTGTTCCGCCGCCGTGGCGAGACCGACCGCGCCATCCGCATGCACCAGAACCTGGTCGAGCGCGAGGGGCTGAAGGAGGAACAGCGACTGCAGGCCCTGGCCGAACTGGGGCACGATTATCTCAAGGCCGGCCTGCTCGATCGCGCCGAAGACATCTTCGTCAGCCTGCTCGGCACCAGCCAGAACGAAGCTGCCTTGAATTTTCTGATGGAGATCTATCAGCAGGAAAAGGAATGGCGCAAGGCCATCGACATCGCCCGCCAGCTGCCTGATCACTCCGGCCACCTGTGGCAGAAGGAAATTGCAAACTTTTATTGCGAATTGGCCGCCACGGAGATCAACAACTCACGGCGCGCGGAAGCGCACAAGCTTCTCGATGAGGCACTGGCTACGCACCGCAAGTCCGTGCGGGCGACCATCCTGCTAGGTGACTTGCATGCCGCAGAGGGCGATCTGGAGCGCGCCATCGAAACCTGGAAGCGGATCGAGCAGCAGAATCCTGTCTACCTTGCCCTGGTTGCCGTCAAGCTGATGGAGACCTACCGCAAAATGGGTCGTAGCGGGCAGGGGCTGCAGCTCCTGCGCAGCTACCTCGTCCAGCATCCTTCGCTCGACCTGCTCGATGCGACATTCCAGTGGTGCCTGCAGGACGAAAGCCCCGAGGCGGCCTATCAGCTGGTGCGCGAGGAACTACGGCGCAATCCGACCCTTCTCGGCCTGGACAAGCTGCTTGAGGCACAGATCCTGGTGTCACCGGCCGAGCGGCGCGCCGATCTTGAACTGGTAAAGAACCTGATTCACAACCACACCCGCAAGGTGGCGCGTTATCGTTGCGACAGCTGCGGCTTCAAGGCGCGGCAGTTCTACTGGCGCTGCCCGGGTTGCGGCGCGTGGGAGAGTTACCCGCCGAAGCGGACCGAAGAATTCGATCTGATGCCCTAGGAAAGAAAGTGAAAATCACGGTAACAGGAACCGGCTATGTCGGTCTCGTCAGCGGCGCCTGCCTCGCTGAGGTAGGCAACGATGTGCTGTGTCTGGACCTCGACGCGGAGAAGATCCGCATCCTCGAAGCGGGAGGCATCCCGATCCATGAGCCGGGCCTGCTCGACATGGTCGCGCGCAACCGCGCCGCCGGACGCCTGCGCTTCACGACGAATGTGGCCGAAGCGGTCGAGCATGGCCTGCTGCAATTCATTGCGGTGGGCACGCCGCCGGACGAGGATGGTTCGGCCGACCTGCAGTACGTGGTGGCGGCGGCCCGTGCCATCGGCCGCCACATGAACGGCTACAAGGTCGTCGTGGGCAAGTCTACCGTCCCGGTCGGAACGGCCGACAGGGTGCGTGCTGCGATACAGGAGGAGTTGGCGGTACGTGGACTAACAACCGGGTTCAGCACGGTCTCCAACCCGGAATTCCTCAAGGAGGGGGCGGCGGTGGAGGACTTCATGCGCCCCGACCGTATTATCGTCGGCGCCGAGGACCCACAGGCGATCGAACTGATGCGCCAGCTCTACGCGCCTTTCCAGCGCAGCCACGAGCGACTCATCGTCATGGACGTGCGCTCGGCCGAGCTGACCAAATACGCCGCCAACGCCATGCTGGCGACGCGCATCTCCTTCATGAATGAACTGGCCAATCTGGCCGAAAAGCTGGGCGCCGACATCGAACTGGTGCGCCAGGGCATCGGGTCCGATCCGCGTATCGGCTACCAGTTCCTCTACCCCGGCTGCGGCTACGGCGGCTCCTGCTTCCCCAAGGACGTGCAGGCGCTCAACCGCACGGCGCACGATGCGGGGGCTGCATTGCGCGTCCTGAACGCGGTGGAGGAGGCCAATGAATTCCAGAAAGGCGTGCTCGGTCGCAAGATAGCCGGCCAGTTCGGCGATGATCTGACGGGCCGCCGCTTCGCCCTGTGGGGCCTGTCCTTCAAACCTAATACCGACGACATGCGCGAGGCGCCCAGCCGCCGCGTCATCGCCGACCTGATGGCGCGCGGCGCCAGCGTCAGCGTCTACGACCCGGTGGCGATGGACGAGGCTCGGCGCATTTTCGGCGCTGAACCCCGCATCGACTATGCCGAGTCGCCCGCAGACGCGCTCGAGGGCGCGGATGCGCTGGTGATCGTGACGGAATGGAAGGAATTCCGCAGCCCCGATTTCGAGGAGATGAAGCGGCGCCTCAAGTCGCCGCTTGTCTTCGACGGGCGCAACCTCTACGATCCGGCGCAGATGCGCACTTCAGGCATCCGCTATTTCGCGATCGGAAGGCCATGACAGAGAAAAAACTCACTTTGCCTGACACGTCCATGGCCCGCATCCTGGTGGTGGGCGACGTCATGCTCGACCGCTACTGGTTCGGCGAGGTCAGCCGCATCTCGCCCGAGGCGCCGGTGCCCGTGGTGAAGGTCGAGCGCAGCGAGGAACGCCCAGGCGGCGCGGCCAACGTGGCGCGCAACTGCGCGGCGCTCGGCGCGAAGGTCTCCCTGCTTTCCGTTGTCGGCGCGGACGAGGCCGGTCGCTCGCTGGCGCGCCTCATGGACGGCGAGGGCATCGAGACCAGCCTGCACGCGGATGCGGAACTGTCGACGACCATCAAGCTGCGCGTCATCGGCCGACAGCAGCAGCTGCTGCGAATCGATTTCGAGAATTCTCCCGCGCACGAAGTGCTGCGTGCCAAGCTGGCCGATTTCGAGCGCCAGCTGCCGCGCTGCGACCTCGTCATCCTGTCCGATTACGGCAAGGGCGGGCTGGCCCACATTGGCGAGATGATTCGGCTGGCGCGCGCCGCCGGCAAGCCGGTGCTGGCGGACCCCAAGGGCGAGGACTACGCCCGCTACGCCGGCGCCACCCTGCTCACACCCAACCGCGCCGAATTGCGCCAGGTGATCGGCGGCTGGACCTCCGAGGCCGTGCTGCAGGAGAAAGTGGCGCGGCTGCGCAAGGAATTGGGACTGGAGGCGCTGCTGGTGACGCGCAGCGAGGAAGGCATGACCCTCTTCCGCGACGGGGAGGCACTTCACGAACCGGCCCAGGCGCGGGAGGTTTATGATGTCAGCGGCGCCGGCGACACGGTGATCGCCTCGATGGCCGTCATGCTGGCGAGCGGGGCGGACATGCATGCGGCGATGCGCATCGCCAACCGCACGGCCGGCATCGTCGTCGGCAAGCTCGGCACCGCCGTCGTGCAGCTCGACGAGCTGCGCGCCGTACTCTGATCAACGGAAGGCCATCATGTACACCATCGTCACAGGCGCGGCCGGGTTCATAGGTTCGAATCTGGTCAAGGCGCTCAACGAGCGCGGCGTCGGCGACATCATCGCCGTGGACAATCTCACCAAGGCCGACAAGTACCGCAATCTGGTCGATTGCGAGATCGCCGACTACCTCGACAAGAACGAGTTCATCGATGCCGTCGCCGCCGGCGAGTTCGATGGCGCCGTGGATGCCGTGCTGCACCAGGGCGCCTGCTCCGACACCATGGAGCACAACGGCCAGTACATGATGGCCAACAACTACCGCTACTCCCTCGAGTTGCTCGACTTCTGCCTGGACCAGGAAGTGCCCTTCCTCTACGCCTCTTCGGCCTCGGTATACGGCGGTGGCCGGGTGTTCCAGGAGTCGCGCGAGTTCGAAGCGCCGCTCAACGTGTACGGCTACTCGAAATTCCTCTTCGACCAGGTAGTGCGTCGCCGTCTCGCAGAGACTGACTTTCACTCGCAGGTCGCCGGTTTCCGCTATTTCAACGTCTACGGGCCGCGCGAGCAGCACAAGGGCCGCATGGCCTCGGTGGCCTTCCATTTCTTCAACCAGTACCAGGCGGAGGGGAAGGTCAGGCTGTTCGAGGGCTGTGACGGCTACGGCAACGGCGAGCAGCGGCGCGATTTCGTCTTCATCGACGATGTCGTCAAGGCGAACCTGCATTTTCTGGACAGCGGCGCTTCCGGGATATTCAACCTTGGTACGGGTCGCGCGCAATCATTCAACGACGTTGCGGTGGCCACCGTGAATGCCTGCCGCGCCGCGCAGGGCGAGGCGGCGCTGTCCCTGGCGGAACTGCGCGGCCGCGGCGTGATCGAATACATCGCCTTCCCCGAGGCGCTCAAGGGCAAATACCAGAGCTACACCGAGGCTGACGTCTCGTTGCTGCGCGAGGCGGGCTACGCAGCGCCGTTCGCGACCGTTGAGGAAGGCGTCGGCAAATATGTAAGGGACAGACTGAAGGCATGACCAAAGGAAATCAGACTGAAGGAAGCGGAAAGCCCGCGGGGATGAATCTGTTTCTCGAAGACTTTGTCGGCAACACGCCCCTGGTGCGCCTGAAGCGCCTGCCCGGCGTCGACAACGAACAACGCGGAAACGTCATCCTCGCCAAGCTGGAGGGCAACAACCCTGCCGGCTCGGTGAAGGATCGGCCGGCGCTGTCGATGATCCTGCGTGCCGAGGCGCGCGGCGACATCAAGCCCGGCGACACCCTGATCGAGGCCACCAGCGGCAATACCGGCATCGCCCTGGCGATGGCGGCGACCATGCGCGGCTACAGGATGGTGCTGATCATGCCCGAGCACCTCTCCGTCGAGCGGCGCCAAACCATGCGCGCGTTCGGCGCCGACATCGTGCTTACCTCCAAGCAGGGCGGCATGGAGATGGCGCGCGACGTCGCCGACAAGATGGTGGCCGAGGGCAAAGGCATCATGCTCGACCAGTTCGCCAACCCGGACAACCCGCTTTCCCACTACGAGGGCACCGGCCCGGAGATCTGGCGCGACACCGGGGGCAAGGTCACCCACTTCGTTTCCAGCATGGGCACTACCGGCACCATCATGGGCTGCTCGCGTTTCTTCAAGGAAAAGAACCCGAAGATCCAGATCATCGGCTGTCAGCCCGAGGAAGGCTCGCAGATTCCCGGCATCCGCAAGTGGCCGGAGGAATACCTGCCGAAGATCTACGACAAGGGCAGCGTCGACCTTCTCGAGTACGTCGGGCAAGCCGATGCCGAGGAGATGACGCGGCGCATGGCGCGCGAGGAGGGACTCTTCGCGGGGATATCCTCCGGTGGCGCCATGGCCGTGGCTCTGCGCATCGCGGCGCAGGTACGCAATGCGGTCATCGTCACCATCGTCTGCGATCGCGGTGACCGCTATCTGTCCACGGGCGTCTTTCCTGCCTGAGGCCGCGCAGCGGATGCTACTCCGCGCAGCTGCACTGCTTCTGCTGCTGTTTCCCCTGGCGGGCGGTGCGGCGCAGGTTACGCTCTCCCTCGGCTCGCTGCGCCACTCTTCCTTCGAGGCGGAAGGCGTCACGCTCGCCTTCGATGCCGCACGTCTCGGCGAAGCCGAGATCCGGCTCGGTGTGCTGCGGGTTGCCGGCACGGAATATCGTGCGCTGAAAATTCATTGTTCGGGCTTTTATTTCGACGGGCGTCAACTCGACTGCCCCGACGGCAGCGTACAGCGGGAGGATGAGCGCGGCCGCGACAGGCCGGTACTTCCGTTCTCGCTTGCCTGGCGGGCGGCGGACAATTTCCTCTCCTTCTCCATGCACGACGTCGACGCCGTCGCTTTTTCGCCGCTCGTCAAGCGCCTGCGCAGTTGGCAACCCAGGGGCATCATCGATTTTGGCCTCACTGTCGAGGGTGACCGGGCCTGGCTTGGCCTGGCTGTGCGCGATCTGGAGTTCGCCAACAGGGAGGGCGACGTATCCGGCAAGGCGATCCTGCTCACCGTGGCCGCGGGCGCCGAACGCCGCGGCGGCGCCTGGTTGTGGAATGCGCGGCTCGACTGGCCCCAGGGAGAACTGTACCGCGCACCGTGGCGGCGCAAAGCCGGCGTGATCATGGAAGCCGCAGGCAGGCTATCCGCCAAGGCGCTGGAAGTCGGCCTCGCGCGGCTTGATGTGATGGGGGCAGGATCGGTCAATGCCAGCCTGGTCTGGGATCGGGCGCGCGGAGAGGCGACCGAGTGGGGCTTCGTCACCGAACGGCTCGATCTGGCCCTGGCCATGCGCGAATGGGTACAGCCCTGGCTTGGCAGCCTTGGATTTCCCGCGTGGCATGCTGCGGGGAATGCCCGCTTTTCTGCCGAATGGAAGGCGGGTGGCCTGCGCCGCTTCTATGCCGGACTCGAGGATGCGCAGGTGGCCGACAGCACCGGCTATGTGGAACTGCGCGGCGTGAACGCACAGATCCCCTGGGAAGCGTCGTCGCCGACTGACGCCGAGATCAGCATTGCCTCCGGGCGGCTCGGCGACCTGCCGCTGGGTAGCTTTGCGCTGCCGCTGCGAATGGACGGCAGCGAGGCAACGGTCAAGGGCCTCACCGCCCCCATGCTGGACGGGCAATTCGTCATCGACCTGCTGCGCCTGGCGAAGAGGCCGTCCGGCTGGCACGGCGAGTTCGAGGGCGGCATCGAGGGCGTCTCCATGCCCAAGCTGTCGCGGGCGCTCAAGCTGCCGGTCATGGCGGGCAGCCTGACGGCGCGCGTGCCGCGCATCGCCTACGAAGACGATGTGCTGCGGCTCGACGGCGCGCTCAGCATCGAGGTGTTCGACGGCGGCATCATCGTGCACCAGTTACGCCTGATGGATCCGTTCGGCAAGGAACGCCGCTTCATCGCCGAGGTGACGGCGCGCAACCTCGACCTGGGCATGCTCACGCGCACCTTCGCCTTCGGCAGCATCGAGGGCCGCTTCGATGCCGACCTGCACGACCTAGAGATGAAGAACTGGCAGCCGTTGCGCTTCGATGCGCGCATTGCCAGCAGCGAGGGGGAGTACCCGCGTTCGCTCAGCATCGGCGCGCTGAAGGACATCACGGCGCTGGGCGAGACCGGCCAGCCGAAGACGCTCGAGCGCGTGCCGGAGCGCGCCGGCTTCAGCTTCGGCTATGACCGCATCGGCCTCAGCTGCGCGCTGAGGAACGGCGTCTGCCTGCTCGACGGCGTGGCGCGCGAGGGGGAGGGAATCGTGCTCATGCGCGGCAGCGGCATCCCCTCGGTGAGCATCATCGGCTACAATCGGCATATCGACTGGGAGGCGCTGGTGGCGCGCTTCCGCGAAGTGATCGCGGGCCGGCCCGGCGCTGTCATTGAATGATGAAGAACCTCCTCCTGACGATCCTCGCCCTGCTGCTCGCCGGCTGCGTCAACCTGCATGTGCACTTCCCCGAGGCCGCGCCAGACAAGGCGGCCGAGAGCGCGGCCGAGAACGCGGCGCCTGCCCCCGACGGAGCGGCCAAATGACGCCCGTGCTGGCCTTCGACATCGAGACGATTCCCGACGTGGCCGGAATCCGCAAGCTGCACGAACTGCCGGCCGATCTTTCCGACAATGAAGTGGCCGAGTTCGCCTTCCAGAAGCGGCGCGCGGCCAGCGGCAACGACTTTCTGCAACTGCACCTGCAGCGCATCGTCGTCATCTCCTGCGCCTTGCGCGAGGGCGACCGCTTTACCGTCTGGTCGCTGGCCGAGCCGAAGATCGGCGAGGGCGAGATCATCCAGCGCTTCTACGACGGCATCGAGAAGTTCACGCCGCAGATCGTCTCCTGGAACGGTGGCGGCTTCGACTTGCCGGTGCTGCACTATCGCGGGCTGATCCACGGCGTCGCCGCGCCGCGCTACTGGGACATGGGCGAGGACGACAGGGAATTCAAATGGAACAACTACATCAGCCGCTACCATTCGCGCCACCTCGACCTGATGGACCTGCTGGCGCTGTACCAGCCGCGTGCCAATGCCCCGCTGGATGACCTGGCGAAGCTGATGGGCCTGCCGGGCAAACTCGGCATGGACGGGGGGGCGGTGTGGGGCGCCTGGCAGGAGGGGCGCATCGACGAGATCCGCGACTACTGCGAGACCGACGTGGTCAATACTTTCCTCGTCTATTTGCGCTTCCAGCAGATGCGCGGTGCCCTGACGGCGAAGGCCCACGCAGCCGAACTGAAGGTTGTGCGCGGCGAGCTGGAAAAACTCAAGCAGCCGCACTGGCAGGCGTTTCTTGCCGCCTGGGATGAAGCGGGCGGCGCCAAGGGATGAGGCCGCTGACTGTCCTCGGCCTGTCCGGCTCGCTCTCGCACGATCCTTCCGCCGCGCTCTACGTCGACGGCAGGCTGGTGGCCGCAGCGGAGGAGGAGCGCTTCATCCGCGACAAGCACGCCAAGGGCCGCATGCCCTTCGAGTCGGCGAAGTTCTGCCTCGACTTCGCCGGCATCAAGCCGGCCGACGTCGACGCCGTGGCGATTCCCTTCGCGCCGATCAGCCTGTTCGGGCCGGCGCGCTGGCATTACGCCAAACGCTACTGGTATGCGCCAGACAGGGGGCTCGACGCGTTGTTCAACGGCAACCGCCGCTACCGCCGCTACCGTGGCCGCATCCTCGAATGCCTCAAGCAACTCGGCTTCGACTCCGACAAGGTGGACCTCGTTCCGGTCGAACACCACCTCACCCATGCGTCCAGCGCCTACCACTGCTCGGGCTTCTCCGAGAAGACGGCGATCCTCGGCATCGACGGCAAGGGTGAGTACGCGACGACATTCTTCGGCTACGGCGAGAACGGGCGCATCCACAAGATCAAGGAGTTCTACGATCCAGATTCGCTCGGCGGCCTCTACGGCGCGATCACGGAATACCTCGGCTTCGAGATGCTCGACGGCGAGTACAAGGTCATGGGCATGGCGCCCTACGGCGACCCGTCGAAATACGATTTCTCGCGCCTGGCGAAATTCGAGAATGGCGAACTGACGATCAACACCGACTACGCCAACGTGATCGGCCTGCGCCGCTACAAGGAGGCCGAAAATGGCAAAAGCAGGGGCTACTACTTCTCGCCCAAGCTGATCGACTGGCTCGGGCCGAAGCGCGCCGGGGACATCGCCGACGACCCCTACATCCACTACGCGGCGAGCATGCAGAAGCTGTTCGAGGACCTCGCCCTGCAGATGATCGAGCACTACCTCGGCGACATCCTGCGCGAGACCGGCCGCCTGGCCTTTGCCGGCGGCGGCGCGCTCAACGTCAAGCTCAACCAGAAGATCATCGCCCGCCCGGAGCTGAAGGAACTCTTCGTGCAGCCGGCCTCGGGCGATTCCGGCACCGCCATCGGCGCGGCATCCTACGTATCCGTGGCGCGCGGCGTGCCGGTGGAGAAGATGGAGCACGTCTATCTCGGCCCGGCCTACAGCAACGACGAGGTCATCGCCGCCTGCGAACGGCACCCGTCGAAGCCGTCCTGGCAGAAGGTCAACCATGTGCCGCAGCGCATCGCCCGGCTGCTTGCCGACGGCCAGCCGGTGGCCTGGTTCCAGGGGCGCATGGAGTTCGGTCCGCGCGCGCTGGGCGGGCGCTCCATTCTCGGCTGCCCGAGCGTGCCCGGCGTGGCCGACCGCATCAACGCGCAGATCAAGTTCCGCGAACGCTGGCGACCGTTCTGCCCGTCGATGCTCGACACCGTCGGCCCGCTGATGCTCGGCTCGAATCACCCCGCGCCCTTCATGACCTTCACCTTCCCCGTGGCGGAGGAATGGAAGGCCCGCGTGCCGGAAGTGGTGCACGAGGACGGCACCTCGCGCGCCCAGGTGCTGCGCCGCGAGTTCAATCCGCGCTACTATGACCTGATGCTGGAGATGGAGAAGCTCACCGGCAACGGCGTGGTGCTCAACACCTCGCTCAACCGCCGCGGCGAGCCGATGATCTGCTCGCCCACCGACGCCCTGAACATGTTCTTCGGCTCCGACCTGCAGTACCTGGTGATGGAGGATGTGCTGGTCACGAAGTGACTGCCGCGAACCGCATGGACTCCGACGTGATTTCCGATTACTACGCCGCTGAACGGCCCGAGCTGCTGGCCTTCCTGCGGCCGTTCGGCCCCTTCGCCACGGCGCTCGACATCGGCTGTGCCGCCGGCATGCTTGGCGCAGGACTGCTGCGCGAGGGCATCGTCGGCGCCTGCGATGGCGTCGAGCTCAACTTCGAGGCGGCGCGCCTCGCCGAAACCCGCCTGCGCCGGGTGTGGACAGGTTCCCTCGAGTCTACGGCGGCGGAGATCCCCTGGGAACACTACGACCTGGTGATCCTCGCCGACGTGCTCGAGCACCTCGCCGACCCCTGGGCCGCCCTGCGCCTGCTGCAGGCGCGCACCGCCCCGGGCTGCAAGCTGCTGCTTTCGGTGCCCAATGTGCGCCACTACAAGGTGTCGCTGCCGCTGCTCTTCAGGGGCGAGTTCCGCTACGCCGACGACGGCATCATGGACCGCACCCACCTGCATTTCTTCACCCGCGGCAGCCTCGAAGAAACCGTGCGCGACTGCGGCTGGGCCCGCCGCGCGCATGGAAGCCACATGAAGGGGCGCTACCGCCGCTGGTACATGCCGACGCGCCTGCTCGAACCCTTCGTCGCCGTCCAATACATGCTGCTGACCGAGAAGCAGTGACCGCTCCCCGCGTCAGCGTCGCCATCCCGGCCTACAACCACGCCGCCTATATCGAGGCCTGCCTCGCCTCCGTCTGCGCGCAGACGTATCCTGAACTGGAACTCGTGCTGATCGACGACGGCTCGCAGGACGGCACGCTCGAGGTCGCCCGCCGTTTCCTCGAGCCGCGCCGCGCGCGTTTCAGCCGCATAGTGTTGCAACGCCAGGAAAACCAGGGCGTGAGCGGCGCCTCGAATGCTGCCATCGCCGCCTGCCAGGGGGAATGGGTGCACCTGCTCGGCTCCGACGATGTGCTGCATCCCGCCAAGATCGAGCGCATCCAGCAGGCCATCGCGGACTGGAACTGTTCCGACCTGGCGCTGGTGCATGCCGATGCCGATTTCATCGACCAGCATGGCCAGCCGATCGCGCGCAACCGCCGTTCACAAAGACCTGCGCCGGGGCCGGACCGTCAGGCCTGGCGTGCCCTTTTTATGTCCGACAACTTCATCGTCAATCCCACCGTCGCCCTGCGCCGCGATGCCTTCCTCGCCGTCGGCGGCTTCGACCGCAATCTGGCGCTGGAGGACATCGACTGTTGGCTGCGGCTGTCCGCACGCTTTGCCATCGCGCGCGTGCCGGAGGTGCTGGCAAGCTACCGCAAGCATCCCGGCAACACCCTGCGCCGCCGCGTGCGTATGCTCGGCGCGCAATTCCATACCTTCGGGAAATTCCTCGACGAACACGGCGGCCTGATTCCCGAGCCGGACATCCGCAGGCATTTCCGCCGCAATCTCAAGCGTTTCTGGCGCCGCATGCGCGGCAAGCAGCCCTGGCTGTTCCCGCGGGTGATGGGCGCGCTGCTCAAAAGCCACCTGCGCACGCCGCAGCCCGAGGACTACCGGCGATATGGCAGGCTGCTGGACGGAGCGGCGGGCTAGCCGGCCCGGGAAGGACGCTTACTGTATCATTCGCATTTTTGCCCGGAAGGCCATGCAGAATCCCCCGTTTTTTTCCATTGTCATCCCCGTCTACAACGAGGCGGAGAACATCGAGCCCATGGTGCGGGAAATCCAGGAGGCCTTCCGTGACCGGCCCGAAGCCTGCGAGGTGATCTTCGTCGACGACGCCAGCACCGACGACACGCCCGCCGTGCTGCAGCGGCTGACTTTGGAGACGGGCATCGTGCGCAGCCTGCGGCACCGACGCAATTTCGGCCAGAGCGCGGCGGTGGCGAGCGGATTCCTGTCCGCACGCGGGGAGTGGATCGGCACCCTGGACGGCGACGGCCAGAACGACCCGGCCGACCTGCCGCACATGCTCGACGAAGCGCGCCGGCTCGGCGTCGATTGCGTCACGGGCGTGCGCGCCAAGCGCCAGGACAACTTCATCCGCAGGTTCTCCTCGCGCGTCGCCAACCGTTTCCGCGACTGGATCACCGGCGACCGCGTCAGCGACAGCGGCTGCGGCGTGCGCGTCGTGCGCACGCCCTGTGTCGCCGAACTGCCCGTCTTCAACGGCCTGCACCGCTTCATGCCCACGCTGCTGAAGCAGAAGGGCTACCGCGTCGCCGAGTATCCGGTGAACCACCGGCCGCGCCTGCGCGGCGTATCGAAGTACGGCGTGCACAACCGGCTCTGGCGCGGCATCCGCGACTGTTTCGGCGTGCGCTGGTTCGCCGCCCGTGCCGTACCGACGGACCGCGTGGACCCGAAACAGGGGCAAGGGCCGGGTTAATGAGCGAGTCCGGGCCGGACGCCGGCAATAACGCGGCAGGCGTGCAGGAGGGGCCTGAGGACGACATCGAACTCGAGTCGGTGGCGCCCGGCTTCTCGAAGGAACTGCGCCGCCTCCTGATCCTCCTCGCCGGCGCCACCGCGGTCTTTTTCCTGTTCTACTTCACGCCCGTCGGCGAGATCACCCGCGACATCCACAAGCTGCGTGCCTTCCTCGCCGGCGACGATTTCTGGGCGGAGGCCACCTACACCGTCCTGGTGACGGGACTGGTGGCACTGGGCACGCCGCGGCTGATCTTCTACGTCCTCGGCGGCCTTGCCTTCGGCTTCTGGCAGGGACTGCTCCTGGCGCAGGTCGGCGCCGTCATCGGTTCCTACCTGACCTTCTGGGTGGTGCGCCACGGCGGGCGCGGCTGGCTCGAGCGGCGCTTCGGCAGCCACCGCCTTTTCGGCAAGACCTTTCGCGTGCGCTCCTCGGTGAAGGCCGTGGTGCTGATCCGCCAGCTGCCGCTGACGAGCGTCATGATCAACAGCGGCCTGGCCTTGAGCAAGGTCAGGGCGCGCGTGTTCGTGCTCGGCACCTTCATCGGCTATCTGCCGCAAGGGATCATCGCGACGCTCATCGGCAGCGGCGTGGTTGACCAGGGGGCCACCGAAGGCCTCGGCAAGCTGCTTGCGGCCGGCATCGTGCTGACGATCGGCGCCTTCCTGCTGTGGCGCTGGCGCAGGCAGGGCGGCAACACGCAGGAGCACTGATGGGCGGCGCCTGGAAACGACCGCTTTCCTGGGGCATCCTTTTCACCATGCTGGTGCTGGCGTTCTATGCCTTGCGCCTAGCCGGCCCCTCCAATCTCGAGGCCGACGCGCAGGACCGCAACGTCGGCTACGTCATGGACACGGTCTGGCAGGGGCACTGGCTGGTGCAGCAGGACATCCGCGGGCGCATCATGTCCAAGCCGCCGCTGCACACCTGGATCACCGCCGTCTTTGCCGAGTTGGGCGGCATCAACCGCCTGACCCTCACCCTGCCCTCCATGCTGGCCGTGCTGGCCATGGCTTTTCTCGTCTTTCATGCAGGGCGGCAGCGCTACGGCATGATGGCCGGCGGGCTGGCGGGTCTGGCCGTGGTGCTGGCGCCGATGATGTCGAAGCACGTCGCTCTGGTGCGGACGGATGCCCTGTTCGCACTGGTGGTCGCTCTTGGCGCGTTTGCCGCGCATCGCGCCTGGGAGCGGGGCGGCGGCTGGACGCCGTTCTGGCTGGCGGCCGGCATGGCCACCCTGATCAAGGGACCGCTCGGCCTGGTGCTGGCCGGCATGGGGCTGCTGGCCTGGTTCTGGGAGCGCCGCAGCGATCCGGCCGCGCCGCCGTTGCGCGGCAGCCACTGGGCCGGCATGGCTGCTTTTCCTGCTCCTCGTGCTGGGCTGGCTCGTGCCGGCCCTACTCTCGGCCGGCCAGCCGCTCGTCGACAAGCTGTTCTTCCAGGAACTCGTCGGACAGGCCACCGGAATGGGCAAGGGCGGTTATCCCGGGCAGAACCTGCCCAAGCCGACCCTCTACTTCCTCCTGCGCTTTTTGCCCTTCAGCCTGTTTGCCGCGTACGCGCTGTGGCGGGTGGCTCGCCGGCCGGCGTCGGATGCGGCCGAACGCCGCTTCGAACGCTTCCTGTTCTGCTGGATCGTCGGCGGCATCGTCCTGTTCTCGCTCGCCTCGCACCATCGCGGCGACCTGCTGCTGCCGCTGTGGCCGGCGGCAGCGTTGCTGGCCGGGCGCGAGATGGCCCGATTGACGGATCGGATCGGCGGGCGCCTGATGGGCGCCGTGCTGGCGGGGCTGACTTTCCTCTTCCTCGGCGGGGCTTGGTGGACGTACCATCTCAAGGCCGAGCGGCAAAGCGAGGAGGTCCGCTATACCGTCGAGGCGCAACGGGCTGCGCGCGCGCTTGCCGCGAGCGGCCTGGACGTGAAAGGGATGCATCACTTGGACACGCCGGTCACGCTGCAACTGGAACTGGGCACCTTCCGCACCTGGATCGGCGAGGCGGAGGCGCTGCGCCTGGCCGGCGGCAATGCGCCGCTGCTGCTGGCGGTGGAATCGCCCGGGGACTTCCCCCGGCTGTTCGGCCCCAATGGGCCGCCCATGCGGGAGGTGTTTCGCTGGCCGTCCGGGGAAGGCGCCAAGGCTGCCGTGAAGGTATTCAGCAATGACAGGGCGCCAGCATCGGCGGTCGATGTCCGACCCGGGAGGGGATCGCCATGAAGGCGCGTCTGACAGCATGGGCGCAGGCGCTCGGCCCGGTGCGTGCGGCTTTTATCGGCAGCCTGCTGCTTTCTTTCGTGGCGGTGCAAGGCCATCTCGTCAACCGCGATGGCATCTACTATCTGGAGACGGCCCGCGCGATCCTCGAGGGCGGCTTGATGGCCGGATGGAAAGCGGGCGAATGGGCTTTCCTGCCAACGCTCATCGCGGCGCTGGCCTTCGTGACGAAAGTCAGCCCCGAGACGGCGGCGCATGGTGCTCAATGCACTCTTCATGGCGGGCACCTGCGCGCTGCTGGTCGGCGTCACCCGCCGCCGCCTGCCGGAGGCCGCCTGGCTGGCCTGCCTCGTCGTGCTCGCCATGCCGGCCTACAACCAGTACCGCAACGAGATCCTGCGCGAATACGGCTTCTGGTTTTTCAGCCTGCTGGCGTTTTGGCTGGCGATGCACTGGAGCGATACGCAACGCTGGCGGGATGCGGTTTTCTGCCAGGCCGCACTGGCCGTGGCGGCGCTGTTCCGTCTCGAGGCGGTGGCGTTCTATCCGGCGCTGATGCTGTGGCAGGCGTTCGGCGCGCCGGCAGGCCAGAGGATGCGGCGCGTGCTCGCGATCGGCTGTCTGCCTCTGGCAGGTGCGGTGCTGGCTGCCGCGTTCTTCGGCAGCGGATGGATAACCACGCCGAATCGCGTGGCGTATTACCTCGAGGCCGCGAATCCGTTGCACACGCTGCAGATCATCAACGAAGCGGCCAGCAGGATGTCGGAGATGGTGTTCAAGTACAAGTATTCGCGCGAGGAAGCCGGCTACATCCTGTTCTTAGGATTGCTTTCCGTCATCCCGATGAAGTTTCTCAAGATGACCGGCGTCTTCCTCGTGCCGCTGGCGTACCGGTTTGCGAGTTCCGCCGATGCGAACATGGCTGGCACCCTGGCAGCCGCTGCCCTGGGCCTTCCTCGCCTATGTGCTGGTGCTGGTGGCCTTCGTGACGCACCAGTTTTTCCTGGTCGGCCGCTATGTCAGCCTGCTCAATCTGCTGGCGGTGCCGCTCGTGGCGAGCGGACTGGCGCTGCTGATGCAGCGCTTCGCGCGCTGGAAGGCGCTGATGCTGGTGCTGGCACTGCTGACCATGGCGGCGAACGTCGTGTCCCTTTCGCCGGGCAAGACGCACATCGTCGAGGCGGGGCGCTGGCTGGGCGCCAATGCGACCGATCCGGCGCGTGTCGGCGTGGACAATGCGCGCATCGCCTATTACGCCGGCTGGCGCACCACCGATGCAATCATTCAGGATCGAACGTCCCTCGCGAGCGCGCTGGCGGAGAAACGCGCGGACATGGTTGCGATCGAAGCGACGCGCAAGGATCCCGAACTGGAGAAATGGCTGGCGGAGAACCGGCTGCAGGTCGTGCAGCGCTTCGCCAACAAGGCCGGCGACGCAGTGATCATCGCCGTGCCGGAGACGACTCAGTCCAGCCCCTCGACGACCGGACGCGAAGTCGGGCGAACGCCGCTTCGATGGAATAGTCAGCCGCCACGCGACGGCGGCCCGCTTCGCCCATGCGCCGGCGCAGATCGGCATCCTGAGCCAGTTGCGCGATGCGTTGCGCCCATTCCTCCGGCGTTGACACCAGATAGCCGCTTTCGCCCTTCGCCGATCGCCTCGGCGTTGGCGCCGGCCTTCGTCGACACGACCGGCAGGCCGGCCGCCATGTACTGCAGCACCTTGAGGGCGCACTTGCCGCGGCTCCAGTCGTCGTCGCGCATCGGCGCGATGCCGATGTGCGAAGCGGCCAGTTCGCGCGCTTCGGCATCGGCACGCCACGCCACGGGTACGGTCGTCACGCCGCAGCCGGGCAGGTCGAAGTCGGCGACGATCTTCAGACGCAGGCCGGGCACCTTTTCCGCTGCCGGCCTTCAGCCACGGCATCGCCTCCGCCAGGTACTTGCGCGTCGAATGGCTGCCGATCCACACCAGGTCCAGCGTGTCGGCCGGCTTGTCCGCGCTCGACGCTGTAGCGCGCGACATCGACGCAGGTGGGAACCTGCGTCACCATCGGATTGAATGCGGCGGCCTGTCGGCGAGGAAGGCGTTGCCGGCGAAGACATGGTCGCAGCAGCGTGCCATCGCGGCGAAGCGGGTCATGCGCGTGCGCGATGGCGAGCCGTCGCTGTTGCAGAAGATGGCGTCGTCGAAGTCGAAGACCAGGCTGCGCGACAACCGCCGCAGCAGCCAGAGCAGGGCGGCGGGAAAGGTCTTGCGCAGCACGATCACCACGTCGGCACGATGCGCCTGCCGCAGCATGCCGAGCGTGGCGCCGAGGCCGCCGGAAGCGGTGACGTGCGCGGGTTCGAAGCCGGCCGTTCGCCACAGCGGGAAGAACTGCAGCGCGCGGTAGCGCGTCGAAGAGGCGTCCTGTCCCTTGGAAACGAAAAGCAGCCTTGTGCTCATGGCTGCCGCGGCTTGCGCTCGTCGAGTTGGCGGAACAGTGCCGTCACGACCAGCACCGAACTCTCTTCGACCAGGTGGCCGTAGTCGAAGGCGAAGGGAATCCGCGCGCCGTCCTGCTCGAAGTAGCGCAGGCAGCCGTTGTCGTCGCAGGCGGCGGAGATGGGCGAGAAGAACTCCGCCTGCGTGCCGGCGAGTTCCCTGGCGAGCGCGTCGCGCGGGAGCGCATCCGGATCGAGATCCTTGCGCGAGCGCGCACGCTCGTCGCCCCCCAGGAAATCGCTGGCCAGCAAGCGCGGCAGCGGCCTGCGCCAGGCCGGCACGCTGCCGACCAGAACGATGCGCGGGCGCCAGCCCGGATCGGCATGGAGGCGGGCCAGTGTTTGCGCCAGTCCGCGACGAATGGTTGCCTCGTCATGCTTGATCCAGGCACCGGCGAGAATTATGACCTTCGGCCGCGTCTCCATCACCTGGCGAAGCACCCAGTCGTTGATGGCGCGGCAGTGCGGACGCTTGCTGAAAGCCTCGTTCAGCAGGGGCGGGCAGCCCGAAGCCGTCCATTGCGTTGCGCTTCCCGCATCTGCCACGGCCTTCAATCCCGGCCACAAATGCGCCGCATGGGAATCACCCCACAAGACGATGCCGCCGCGCTGGCCGGCACATTCAGGCGCGAAGGCGTCATGGGACTTTTCCGGGGTGATGAAACAGGTTCCCTCGCGGTACAACGGCCTGTAGAGTTCGCCGAAATAGCGCGCCTGAAAGGCTTCCAAGGCTCTTACGTCCGCCAAACGCGGGTGGTCCTTGAAGCGCACTGCCATCAGGCCATTGCTCTGAAAGTAGAAAGTTGCCGCGACGGCAAAGGGGGCGAGCACCATCGCCGCGCAGACGGAGAGTCCCGGCGCGAGCTTCAGGCGGCTGACGAGGCTGCGCACCGGTATCTCCACCACGCGGAAGGAGATCCAGCCGAAAAGGATGGAGGCAGTCATGCCGGCGACGATCCAGACGGCGTTCTGCTGCGGCTGACTTTGGTGCAGCCAGACCACGACGGGCCAGTGCCACAGGTAGATCGAGTATGACCAGCGTCCGATGCCCTGCATGGCGGCACCGCCGAGCAGGCGCGTCCGGCCGGCGCTGTTGGCGATGACCAGCACGGCGCCGAGCACCGGCAGCAGCGCGTTCAATCCCGGCCAGGCGTTGCCGGGATTGAACAGCAGGCTGGCGACGACGATGGCGGCGAGTCCGGCCGCCTCGACCCAACGTCGCCCCTGCGTCAGGCGGTTGCAGGCGTCCTGATTTACGAAAATCAGCCCGCCGGCGAGCATTTCCCAGACCCGCGTCGGCAGCAGGAAGAAGGCCTTCGACGGGTTAACATGGGCCAGCCATGCCGACCATGCTAGGGAGATGAAGAAGGCGGCCCACAGCAGGACTCCCATGCCACCCCGCCGCCTGAGCATGCGCGCCGCAGCGAGGAGCAGCAACGGATAGAGCAGGTAGAACTGCCACTCGACGGAAAGCGACCATGTATGCAGCAGCCATTTCTCGTGGGCATCCGCATCGAAGTAGCCGGATTCCTTCCAGAACACCTGGTTCGATAAAAATAGCAGGCTTGCCCCGACATGCTTGCTCAGAAGCTTGTAATCCAGGGGCGAAAGGGCATACCAGCCATAGACCAGCATGAGCACGCCAAGGGCGGTGAGGGCGGGAAAGATGCGGCGCGCCCGCGCAAGATAAAAACGTAAGACCGAGAAGCGGCCCTGCGCGAGCTGGCCGAGGATGATACGCGTCATCAGGTAGCCTGAAATGACGAAGAAGACATCCACCCCGACGAAGCCGCCGGAAAAGCCGGGGATGCCGAAATGGAACAGCACGACGGCCAGCACGGCCACGGCGCGCAGGCCGTTGATGTCGGCGCGAAAATCGGCGGCGTCCGGCCTCATCGCCGCTTCAACTCCAGATCCTGGTTCCGGTAGGCTCGGTCGAACGTCGTGTCGCCATCGAGGTAAAGCCAGGCCCGATCCTGCTCGTCGCGGCAGAGATGCTGCAGGTTGCGCTGCCGGCGATGCCGGGGAAGCGGTCGCGATCCCGCACGCAGGTCGGCGATGTCGATCAGGCCGAGTTCTCCGCCCGGCGTCAGCACGATGTTGCCCAGATGCAGCGAGCGGAAGTAGACGCCTGCATCGTGCAGGCGCGCGACGAAGCGTCCGAGCCGTTCGCGCAGCCCTGGCGTGTCGGCGCCGGAACGTATGAGCTGGCGCAGCGTTCGGCCTTCCAGCGGCTTGTAGCGCACCGCATCCCGTTTCGCGCCGGGAATGCGGTAGAGGCCAACAACAACCGGGCAGGGGATGTTTCGCTCGGCCAATGCCGGCGCGTTGTCGGCAAAGCGCTTTGCGTAGGGATACCAGGCGGCGGAGGACAGGAGGCGCTTGCGCCGGAACAGCTTGAGATAGCTGCCGTCGGCCAGTTGCAGCACCTTGTCGCCGTGGCGGTCGCGCTCCAGCACTTGGGCATCTGCGCGCAGGGCGAGGTAAGTCGTCGTGTTCCAGGGTCTGCAAGAGGAAGTACCGTCGGCGGGCCGGCGGATGTTGGGTAAGTCGCTCGGCATTTTACCAGCCGGATAAGGCATTCCGCCCATGCTAAAATCCAGCCATCCATTCCGCCGTGCGGCGCCGCATGCAACCCTCTGATTCGCACGTCCCATCAAGCCTGAGCCTGTATATCCGCCTGCTGACCTACGTCAGGCCGTATGTCGGCTGGTTCGCAGTGAGCATCGCGGGCTTCGTCATATTCGCCTCGGCCCAGCCGATGCTGGCTTCGGTACTGAAGTATTTCGTGGACGGCCTGGCCGACCCGACGGCGGCGACGCTCGCGGGCGTGCCCCTGGTCGGCGGCCTGCAGATGATGCACGCCGTGCCCCTGCTGATCGTCCTCATCGCCGCCTGGCAGGGCGTCGGCTCCTACCTGGGCAACTATTTCCTCGCCCGCGTCTCGATGGGCGTGGTGCACGATCTGCGCGTGGCGCTGTTCGACAGCCTGCTGACGCTGCCGGATCGTTATTTCGACATGCACAACTCCGGGCACCTGATCTCGCGTATCACCTTCAACGTCACCATGGTGACGGGCGCTGCCACCGACGCCATCAAGGTCGTCATCCGCGAGGGTCTGACGGTGATCTTCCTCTTTGCCTACCTGCTATGGATGAACTGGCGCCTGACCCTGGTGATGGTGGCCCTGCTGCCTTTCATCGCGCTGCTGGTGGTGAGCGCCAGCCGCAAGTTCCGCAAGCAGGCGAAGAAGATCCAGGTGGCGATGGGCGACGTCACGCATGTCGCCTCCGAAGCCATCCAGGGACATCGCATCGTGCGCAGCTTCGGCGGCGAACCCTACGAGCAGCGCCGTTTCCTCGAGGCAAGCAGCCACAACATGAACAGGCAGCTGCGCATGGTGCGCACGGGATCGGTCTATACGCCGCTGCTGCAGCTGCTGATCTTCAGCGCCATGGGCGTGCTGTTCTTCCTCGTCCTGTGGCTGCGCGGCGAGGCCACGCCCGGCGAACTGGTAGCCTATATCACCGCCGCTGGGCTGCTGCCGAAACCGATCCGCCAGCTCTCCGAGGTCAGCTCGACCATCCAGAAGGGCGTGGCGGCGGCAGAGAGCATCTTCGAGCAGCTCGACGAGCCGGCCGAGATAGACACCGGCACGGTAAGCCGCGAGCGTGTCAGCGGCCGGCTCGAGGTGCGCGACCTGTCCTTCCGCTATCCCGGCGGCGAACGACCTGTGCTCGACGGAATCGGTTTCGTCATCGAGCCGGGTCAGATGGTGGCGCTGGTCGGACGTTCGGGCAGCGGCAAGTCCACACTCGCCAACCTCATCCCGCGCTTTTATCATCACGACCAGGGCCAGATTCTCATAGACGGCACCGATGTCGAGCAATATGTTCTGCGCAACCTGCGCAGCCATGTCGCCGTCGTCACCCAGCAGGTGACCTTGTTCAACGACACGGTGGCCAACAACATCGCCTACGGCGACCTGGCCGGCGCGCCGCGCGCCGCAGTCGAGCGCGCCGCCGAGGCCGCCTTCGCCAGCGAGTTCATCGACAAGCTGCCGCAGGGTTTCGACACGCTGGTCGGCGAGAACGGCGTGCTGCTCTCCGGCGGCCAGCGCCAGCGCCTGGCCATCGCCCGCGCACTGCTGAAGGATGCGCCGATCCTCATCCTCGACGAAGCCACTTCCGCGCTCGATACAGAATCCGAGCGCCACATCCAGGCCGCCCTCGACCGCGTCATGCGCGGCCGCACTACCTTGGTCATTGCCCATCGCCTGACTACCATCGAGCGTGCCGACATCATCATGGTGATGGAGCAGGGCCGCATCGCCGAGCGCGGCAGCCATGCCGAGTTGCTCGCCCTCAACGGCCACTACGCGAAACTGCATGCCATGCAGTTCCGCGAGACGGCCGAAGAACAGAATCGCGAAAGCTGAACTGCTTCAGGGAGGCGGCAGGACGTCGTTGAATTGCCGCTGCAACATGCTGCCTTCCGGCCAGTTGCGCAGGAAGCGGGCGCGATCCCTTTCCCAGGCCTTGCGCCAGCCGGACTCGCTGTCGTAGCGGCGCATGGCGTCGAGGTCGAGGACGCAGAGTTCATTCCCGTTGAGAATGAAGTTGGTGGCCTTCAGGTCGCCGTGGCCGATGCGTTCGGCGGCGAGGCTTGCGAAGAGCCGGCGCGCGGCCTCCAGCACCTCGGCCGGCGTGCCGCTGTCTGCGTGCCCGGCCAGATGATCCTGCAGGTTCTGCCCTTCGCAATACTCCGTGACGATCCAGGCGCGGCCGCGCAGCGGGCCGAGGCGGCGTTCGATGAGCGCAAGCGGGCGCGGCGTGGCGATGCCGAGTAAGCTCAGGCGGTGCGCCTCCACCCAGGAATGCCAGGCACGGCTCGGCCGCCAGGCGCGCGAGACGGCATGGCCGGCACTCTTGATGTTGTAGCGCTTGATGACCAGCTTGCGGCCTTCCAGCTCGACCAGCGCCAGCGTTGCGCTCCGGCCGCGCTTGAGGGGAGCGCCTTGTTCCAGCCAGGCGTCAGGATCGGCTACCAGGGGCGCAAGGAAATCGGCCTCGGAACGCACCAGGGAAAAAAACCGATCGGTACGCCGCGCGACCTTGAAGAGGCTGCAATCGCGCAGGCATTTATCAAGATAGTCGGCGAGGCGCACTTCGCGGGCGCGGGCGATGGATGCTTCGAGCTGCGTTGCATCGACGATGAAGTCCGGATTGCCCTTGCGGTAGGCGGCCAGCAGGCTGGGCTGCATGGCGCTGCAGGCTGGCGGGGACAACTGGGCGAACAGCAGGGCGAGATTGTCCAGGAAATGGGGACAGACCCCGATTTTTAGTATCATAAAATTGGGGTCTGTCCCATTTCCCGGCCGGCCTTACGGCGTCGCCGTCGATGATGTACAGCTTGTCTTCCCTGATCAGGAAATTCCCCAGATGCACGTCCTCCTGCAGGAGGTTCCGCGCGTGCATGAGTCCGACCGTCTCGAACACCTTGCCGAGTTCGTCGACTGCCGCATCGCTCGGGCTCCGCGCGCCGTCAAGGTATTCGGTGAGGACGAAGAATCCGTGCTCCCTCGAGCCTGCCGGATGCCATTAGCTTCGGGGTGGGCAGGCCGTCTTTGCTCAGGCTGTCGATGCCCCGGCGTTCGCGCTGCCAGTGGCGATCGCTGCCGCGTGCGGCAACGAAGAGCTTGGCCAGCACGGCCTGCCCGTTCCAGCGGCCGATGCCCGTGAGGCGCTTGCCCGGCAGGATGCGCAGCCAGCGCTCAATCTTCAGTTCAGAACCGTCAGCGAGCGTGATCGCGCAGGGTGCGAGTACCCGCCGGCCGCCGGCACGCAACGTCTCCGCGTTGTCCTGCGCCTCGTCGCGTCCCGCGAAGAAGACGATGATCCTGCGGATGCGCCGCTTGTCGGGCTCATCGAGCATCGTCTTCTGCATGTAATCGAGATAGAAGCGCAGCCGCCGCGTGCGCGAGAGCTGGCGCCTGGCGACCTTGTCGAGGCAGGCAAGGTCCTTGACGATGCGGTACTCGAGGAAGGGCGGCCACCAGAAGCCACCGCTCGGGCAGTCGATGAGGAAGACCTTGCCGGCGGTGTCCACCAGCAGGTTGCGCCACTTCAGGTCGCCATGCACGAAGCGGCGGCCGTGCATGCGGCGAGCGATGTCGGCGACCTGCGCGGACACGCCGTCCCGCCAAGGCTGACTTTCGAGCCGCGGATCCTGGCTGCGGGCGAGCCGGTGCAGATCGGTCGTGCCGGGAATTTCCTCAGTGATCAGCGCGCCGCGCGCGAACAGGCCGCCCTGGCGTTCCAGGCCGTAGGCCACGAGCCTCGCGGTGGGAATGCCCCATTCGGCGAAGCGTTGCAGGTTTTCCCATTCGATCTGCACACGCGGCGTGCCGAACCAGCGCCGTAGCGGTTTCTTGCCGAGGCCGTGGTAGCGCTTGACGTAGTAGCGGCGGCCGTTGATTTCGACGCGCACGGTGCGGGTGATGGAATCCTTGGCGACGATCTCGCCTTCGAGGGCGAACACGGTATCCAGATCGGCGAAGCGCGCGGCGGCGACCGCCTCCAGACCGGGCAACACCTGCCACTGGCTCATGCTTCTGCTCCGGGAGCGAATTTGCGCCGGAAGCGTTCTGCCAGGCGTACGCCTTCATGCTCGAGGTGGGCGAGAAGGGAGGACTCCTTCCGGAGAACGTCGCGTAGCGGGCGGTCGAAATAGGCGCGCAGGAAGCGCAGCCGGTCACGCGTGCCGAGGCCGATTTCCAGCGACGAGAAGTGCAGTGCGGCAAGATCCTTGTCGCGCCAGCGGCGCGGGGCTGGGCGGTCGCGCACCTGGGCGCGGTGCAGGTCGATCAGCGACAGGCGCAGCTCGGCAGCGGATGGCGGGGGCTCGGTGTGCAGCAGGAAATGGCAGATGTAGCAGTCGCGGTGGTTGACGCCGCCCGCATGCATGCGCCGCGTCATTTCCGCCACGCGCCCGATGAGGGCGCGCCTGAGGGCGGGCGCAGGCGGCCGCGCCGGCCAGTCGCGGCAGTAGTCTTCCAGGCTGATGGTGGGCGCCAGTTCCTCGGTGATGATGAAGGACTCTAGACGCGCGGGATTGTCCCCGCGTCTGCCGAAGGCGACGGCCTTCATGGTGTCGACGCCGAGTTCGTGCAGGCGTTTGAGGGCGAGCCATTCCTGCTCGGCGCCGAGCACGGGCAGGCGCGCCGTCACCAGATTCTTGATGATCTCGCCCCAGCCGACGCCGCGGTGCAGCTTGACGTAGTAGCCGCGCCCCTCGATCTCGGTGCGCAGGGTGCGGCGGCCTTCCAGCTCGCGCAGCACCGTGCCCTGCAGCGCCGCGGCGGCGCGGAAGGGATCCTGTCCCGCCCACAGCGCGCGGAAGGGCGCGTCGAGAAAGAGTTCATCGGGACGGCTCATGGCTTGAGGATAATATCTGCTGCGCGCTCGGACTGGCTGTAGATGTCGGCCCGCTCGGCCCAGTCGAGGCCGCTTGCCCGCCATTGCTGGCGCGCCGCTGCGTCTGCAAGCATGTCCGCCAGCGTGCGGTTGAGGTGGTCCTGTGCGAATGGCAGCGGCACGACGTGCCCGGCGGCGGCTTCCTCGATGTAGTGGGCGTAGCCGCAGGCGGCGGAAGTCAGCACCGGCAGACCGGCGACCACCGCTTCCAGCAGCACTGTGCCGGTATTCTCGTTGTAGGCGGGATGGATCAGCAGGTCGGCGCCCTGCAGGAAGCGCGGGATGTCGTCGCGTCCGCCGAGAATGCGCATCTTGTCGGCAAGCCCGAGCGTCCTGGCGAGCGACAGGAAGGGCTTCGGGTTGTCCTGGCCGATGGCGATGAGGCGTGTGCGCGCCTTCAGGTCCGGCGGCAGGGCGGCAAGCGCGCGCAGGCTGCGGTCCAGCCCCTTGGTCCTGAAGCCGGAACCGATTTGCAGCAGGAGCAGGTCGCTGTCGGCCAGGCCGAATTCGCGGCGGAAGTCCGCGCGTATGGCCGTGGCATCGGGCGGCGCGCGCCGATCCTTGGAAATCCCCGGAGGCAGGAGGTGCAGGCGCGCATCCGGCGTGCCGTAGTGCTTGATGTATAGCGCCTGCTGCACGTTGGAGATCATGAGGATTTCAGTATGACTGTCCGCCGCGAATACCGCCCGTTCGTAGGCGGCGAAGTGGCGGTAGCGCCCTGAGAGGCGGTAGAGCGGGCCGCGCAAGGTGCGCGCCTTGTCCTCGAAGCAGGGGTCGGCGCAGAAATAGACGTCCAGACCGGGCATCTTGTTGAAGCCGACGGCACGGTCTGCGCGGCGCTGCTGCAAGTCGCGGCCGACCCAGTCGACGAATTTCTCGTAGCGGCGATGGTTGGACAGCGCCCGCACCGGCACCTTCACTACCTCGAAGCCTGGCGGGATGTCCCCTTGCCACTGCAGGGTGTGGACGCGGATGTCGTGGCCGCGTGCCTGACAGGCGAGGGCGATGCGCAGGAAATCCCGCTGCAGGCCGCCGTAGGGGAAGTACTTGAAGAGGATGAACGCCAGTTGCATTGCGTCGCTCAGGCCTCCGCCGGGCCGCCCCAAGGAGGTCTGAAGCCAACAACACGGAAGCCGCGTAGCGGCTGAACCGTCGTCACCCCTTTCCTCGGGAAAGGGGTCGGGAGATAGGCCGTCATCTTATTCGGCCACGCCGGCCTTGGCGGCGAGCATGCGCGCAGGCGGCTGGATGCGCTTCTTGCGCCCGGAGCGGGCGGCGATCGTGCGCCACAACCACTTGGCGAGGGGCGTCAGGCGCTCGATCTGCAGGTAGGACTTGTAGAACCATAGCCGGTCGCTGCGGCTCCAGCACTGCGAATGGTAATTGAGCGTGTACAGGTCGCGGATGGCGCAGACGACTTTGGAGGGGCGCCAGCGCGACTTCTCCAGGTCGATGACACGCGCCTCGACGCTGCCATCCGCATTGACGCGGGTGAAGACATGCTTGGGGAAGAAGCAATTGTGCTGGATGCCGTGGGCGTGCATGTCGCGCAGCAGGGTGGCGACCGCCGCAAGCATGCGCAGGCGCAAAGGGCGCGCAGGCGCGCCTGATTCCAGCCAGCGCCTGACGCGATCCTCCATCGAAATGAAGCCGGTCAGCTCCTCGGTGACGAGGATGGCGCGCTCGTCCTTGCCGATCTTGCGCATGGCGAAAGTACACCGGCTCCAGCGTCGGGATGCCGCAGGCGCGGTAGTGCATGATGTGGCGGAACTCGCGCAGGAACGTCGGCGCGCCATGCAGCGGATGGGTCCACAGTCGCGCACGGTGGTTTTCCTGGCGCTTGAGGAAAATCCCGGTGGTGCCGTCGCCCGGCAGCGCCAGTTCGCAGCGCGAGACGCCGCTCCAGCCGCCGCGGCGGTGGTTGGGCTCCTCGAACCAGGGCGCCTCGAGTTTCCACAGCGCATCGAAGGCCGACAAGCCGTTGTGCGTGAGGATCGGCCGCCAGCGATCGTTGATGAAATCCTTCATCTATTTTTTAACGCGTAGGACATAGGCGCGCCACTTGTCCCAATGCTTGATGAAGTCGGCATGGCCGATCACCTCCAGCCCCGCGGCGGCGAAGTCGCGCTCGATCTCGGCCCGCTTGAAGACGAAGCGGTCGCGCGGGCGCTCCTTGCCGCGGGTGCGCGCCTTGCGCGCCTCGTTGATTTCGTGCCGCCAGGCGCGGAAGTTGCCGTCAATCCAGAGGGAGACGATCACCGTGCCGGAACTGATGCGCGCGAACTCCTTCAGCATGAGGACGCGGTCTGAGCTCTTCTCGATGTGGTGCAGCAGGCGGATGCTGAACACGCACTCAACGAAATTGTCCGGCAGGCCGGTGTCGAAGGCCGAGCAGCAGAAGGACTTCTCGATGCGCGCGGTGACTTCGCGCGGGCGCAGTTCGAGGCCGGCGTTGACCATGGACTGGCTGTTGTCGGCGACATAGATCTTGCGATCCTTTTGCTCCGCCAGCATGGCCCAGAAGCGGCCCGTGCCGCAGGGAAGGTCAAGCACAGAACGCGGACGTCCGGCCAGTTCCAGCGCCTTGCGTGCCATGCCGACTTCGCGCCAGGTTGACAGTCGGCGCCAGAACCCGGTGTTGTGCTTGTGGAAATACTTCCGCGCGTGCTCGGGATCGTATTTTTCGGAGAATTCGTAGTGCGGGGGGGTGATGCCGTCGTCAGCCATGCCTGAAACACCGGATTGCGAGTCGATTGTAAGTCGGCTATTTTGCCTGAAAAACCTCAAATAGTCATCTACTTATATGCAGAATGCCATGCCGGACGCCTACAATGGGCCTACAATGCGAGGCTCGTCATGCAGAAGAGAAACGCGACATGAAAAAGACCGACCTGGAAAAACGCAAGGGACTGAAAATCGACAGCCGCATGAAGCACTCCGGCACGCCAGGCCGTTTCGGCACGGAGGCGGCCGCAGCCGCCAATCGGCGGGAGCAGCGGGAGCGGGAGCGGGCGCTCGGCCTCGTCCCGTTTGCCGTGAAGCTCGATGGCGAACTGGTCGCGCAAATCCGCCAGAGGGCCGTGGAGCGCGGCGAGGACCTGGGCCAGGTCGTGGCGAACCTCTTGCGCCAGGGACTCGCGCACTGAGGAAGGCGCGCGAAAGCTGAAACACCTTGTTCGACATGTTCAACAGTCGCATTCGAAGAAAAGGGGATGACAGGAATGCCTGATCCACACACCCTGGCGGTGATGCTGCTGACCCTGGTGGCGTTCATCCTGTTCGCCTCGGAAAAGGTCTCCATCGAATCCACGGCGCTGTTCGTGCTGGTGACGCTGGTGATCGGTTTCACGCTTTTTCCCCATTCGTCCTTCAGGCCGGCACAGGCCTTTCACGGTTTCGGCCACGAGGCGCTGGTAGCCATCTGCAGCCTGATGATCATGGGGCGCGGCCTGCTCGTGACCGGCGCGCTGGAACCGGTGGCACGGCGCATGGCGGCGCTGTGGTCGAAGCGCCCGCGTCTGTCGATGCTCCTCATGCTTTGGGGCTGCGCCATGGCGAGCGGCTTCGTCAACGACACCCCCATCGTGGTGGTGATGCTGCCCATCCTCATCGGCATCGCGTTGCGCACGGGCGCATCGCCCTCGCGCCTGCTCATGCCCATGAACTACGCCGTGCTGGTCGGCGGCATGGGCACCACCATCGGCACCTCGACCAACCTGCTGGTCGTCTCCATTGCTGCGGACCTCGGCCTGCGCCGCTTCGGGATGCTGGATTTCATCCATGTCTCGGCCATCGCCGCCGTGTTTGGAATTCTTTATTTGTGGCTGGTGCTGCCGCGATTGCTGCCCGATCACGGCTCGCTCATGCAGGACACCAAGCCGCGGATTTTCGAAGCCTGGCTGCACGTTGACGAAGAGGCGCTTAAGGAGGGGGCCAGCCTGGCCGAGGTCATCGCCAAGACGGGCCGCAACATGACGGTGCTGGAAGTGCGGCGCGGCGACGACCTGCGCCTGACGCGGCTGCCGTCCCTCAAGCTCAAGTCAGGCGATCGCCTGCTGGTGCGCGACACGCCGGCCAACCTGAAGGAATTCGAATCGGTGCTCGGTTTCAGCCTGCACGATCTAGAAACGGAGAAAGTCGAGGAGAAGGAAGACGAGGAGAAGCATGCCGAACAGCAACTTGCGGAAATCGTCATCACCGAGGCTTCGCCGCTGTTCCTCAACACGCTGCGCAACCAGCGCTTTGCCGAGCGCTTCGGCCTGATCGTGCTTGGCCTGCGCCGCGCCGGCCAATCCGAATTGAGCAAGGCGGATGACATTGCCGAAATCCGCCTGCGCCAGGGCGACATGCTGCTGGTGCAGGGCACTGCCGAGGCCCTGCAGCAAGTCAAGCAGGCCGACATCCTCGTGCTCGACGGCAGCCTGGCGCTGCCGCGCAGCGAGCGGGCGCCGCTGGCCCTGTCCATCATGGCGCTGGTCGTCATTTCGGCCATGACCAAGCTCGTGCCGATCGCAGTGAGCGCACTGGCCGGTGTCCTCCTCATGCTGGCGACGCGCTGCCTGGATTGGCGCGAGGTCGGCCGCGCGCTCAGCTCGAAGGTGGTGCTGATCGTCGTCAGCAGCCTGGCGCTCGGCAGCGCGCTCACCGCCACCGGTGGCACCGACCTGCTGGCAAAGGGCTATCTCTCGCTCGTTGGCGGCATGTCGCCAACGGTTGTCCTTTCGACACTGATGCTTCTGGTTGCGCTATTTACCAACTTCGTCTCGAACAACGCCGCTGCCGCCGTTGGCACGCCGATCGCCGCCAGTATCGCCGCGCAGCTCGGCGTCTCGCCCGAGCCTTTCGTGCTCGCCGTGCTATTCGGCGCCAACTTCTCCTACGCCACGCCGATGGGCTACCAGACCAACCTGCTGGTGATGAGCGCCGCGGGCTACCGCTTCTCCGACTTCCTCAAGGGCGGCGTTCCGCTGCTGCTCATCATGTGGGCGGCCTACTCGGTGCTGTTGCCGATTTTTTTCCCGCTGCAGAAGCTGTCCTGATGCGCGGAAATGGCAAAAGGCCTGCTCAGTCGCAGGCCCTTTGATTGTATGGTGGGCGGCACAGGGTTCGAACCTGTGACCCCTGCCGTGTGAAGGCAGTGCTCTACCGCTGAGCTAGCCGCCCGATAGAAGGCGCGCATTTTCCCACAGGGGGCGGTTTCGGTCAATTTTCGCCGGGCATTGACGGTGCATCGCTTAAAATGCCGTCTTTTCCCATGGTGTCCGCAGCATGACCGTCCGTACCCGATTCGCCCCCAGCCCGACCGGCTATCTCCACGTTGGCGGTGCCCGCACGGCGCTGTATTCATGGGCCTATGCCCGCAAGCATAGCGGCACTTTCATCCTGCGCATCGAGGACACCGACATCGAGCGCTCGACGCAGGCTTCCATCGACGCCATCCTCGACGGCATGAGTTGGCTGGGCCTCGAGCGCGACGAGGGTCCGTTCTACCAGATGCAGCGCCTGGCGCGCTATGCCGAGTTGGCGCAGCAGCTTGTCAGGGACGGCCACGCCTACTGGTGCTACGCCAGCAAGGAAGAGTTGGACGCCATGCGCGAGGCGCAGCGCGCGCGCGGCGAAAAGCCGCGCTACGACGGCCGCTGGCGGCCGGAGAACGCCAAGGGCAGGACGCCGCCCGCGGACGTCAAGCCGATCCTGCGCTTTCGCAATCCGGACGACGGCGTCGTCGCCTGGGACGACCTGGTGAAGGGGCGCATCGAGATCGCCAACGCGGAGCTGGACGACCTCGTCCTCCTGCGCGCCGACGGCGTGCCGACTTACAACTTCGGCGTGGTGGTGGACGACCTGGACATGGCCATCACGCATTGCATTCGCGGCGACGACCACGTGAACAACACGCCGCGCCAGATCAACATCTATCGCGCGCTGGGTGCGCCGGTGCCGGCTTTCGCCCATGTGCCGATGATCCTCGGCGCCGACGGCGAGCGCCTCTCCAAGCGTCACGGCGCGGTTTCGGTGATGCAGTACGCCGAGGACGGCTATCTGCCCGAGGCGCTGCTCAACTACCTGGCGCGTCTGGGCTGGTCGCATGGCAACGAGGAGGTGTTTTCGCTGGAGCAGTTCGTCGAATGGTTCGACCTCGAGCACATCAGCCGCTCGCCGGCGCAGTTCAACCCGGAGAAGCTGGCCTGGCTCAACCAGCAGCACCTCAAGGTGCGCGACGACCGCCTGCTGGCCGGCGAGGTGGCGCCGCGACTGGCCGCGCGGGGAATCGGCGTCGCCGCAGGTCCCGAACTGGCCAAGGTGGCGGCGCTGTACAAGGACCGCGTGTCCACGCTGAACGAGCTGGCCGACGCGGTGGAGCCGTTCTACGTCGAGGTGTATCCCGGCGCCGAACTGCTGGCCCAGCACGTCACCGAGGCGGCACGCGATGCGTTGCGCGAATTACGCACGCGGCTTGAGACGACGGTGTGGGAGCGCGCACAGCTCAACCAGGCGCTGAAGGACATCGTTGCCGCGCGCGGCATCAAGCTGCCGCAGCTGGCGATTCCATTGCGCGTGGTGCTTACCGGCCAGGCGCAGACGCCGGCCATCGATGCCGTGCTGGAGGCCTTCGGCAGGGATGTCGTGCTGGCGCGGCTAGGGCGCCACATTTAACCTTGCCGCCGGCGCGAGGCCGGCGGCAAGGTCGCGTTCGAGCGGCAGCGGTTCGCCTTCGATGGTGCTGGCGAGCAGTTCCGCCGCCAGCGGCGCATACACCAGGCCGCGCGAGCCGAGGCCGAGCAAGGCATACACCCCATCGCAGCCGTCGGGAAGGGCGCCGACCAGCGGCAGCCTGTCCGGCCCCACCGTGCGGATGCCGGCGCGCCCCGCCACGCGGGAAGCATCCACGGTGGCGGCGAAATCCGGCAGCAGCAGTTTCAGCCGTTCCAGGTTGGCGAGATGGTCCTCTTCCCGTGCCACGTCATCCGTGGAGCCTTCCTCGTAGGTGGCGCCGACGACATGCACGCCGAAGGAGGTCGCCGGCGTGACGTAGCCTTCGCGCGACACCACCACTTTGACCTCACGTCCCGGCTCTGCGGGAATGCAGGTGATCTGGCCGCGCACCGGGCGCAGCGGCAGCGCGGCTGACACCTTGAAGCGGCGCGCCAGATGGCCGTTGGCGAGGATTGCCACAGGCGCTTCGGCGATGGTTTGCCCCGTCGCGTCGATGGCGCGCCAGCCATGTGTACCACGCACGAGGTCGGCCACTTCGCGCTGCGTGTGCAGGCGCACGGCGGTGCCGGCCGCGCGCAGGGCCGCGTCGCACAAGCTCGGTGGATGCACCCAGCCGCCCTGTGGAAACCACCAGCCAGGCGCCGGCACGCGCCAGCCAGCCAGCGTCGAAGCTTCGTCGACATCCACCCAGCGCAGTACCTCCGGCGGCAGCAGGCCGGACTCGGCGATGCGACGTTGCCGCTCGACCTGCTTCTCGTCGCGCGCCAGGCGCAGCACGCCGCATTGCTGCCAGATGAGTTTCGGGTCCGAGGAGAATTCCTGAAGTTGGCGCAGGGCGAAATGAAAACCGGCGACGGTCAGGCGCGAGAGGCGGTTGCCGTCGGCGGAGGGCACCGGTTGCAGCACGCCGGCCGGGTTGCCCGACGTTTCGCGTGCGAGGCCGTCGCGCCGCTCGATGAGGTTGATCGCCCAGCCGCGCGCGGCCAGCCTCTCGGCGACGAGCGTGCCGGCGATGCCGCCGCCTATGACGAGAGCGCGGCGATCCCTGACGGATTCCGCAGCTTCAGCGCCCGCGAAGCGGCCGGCGAGCATGTCGCGCTTGCGGCCGAAGCCGGGCTGCTTGCCGACGCTGAATCCCGCCGCCGTCATGCAGCGGCTGACTTTCCCGGCGGCGGTGTAGGTGGCAAAGGTGGCGCCCGGCGCGGCCAGTCGCGCCAGCTGAGTGAACAGCGCATCGCTCCACATCTGTGGATTCCTCGCCGGCGCGAAGCCGTCGAGGAAGAAGGCATCGACGCGCGCTTCGACCTGCGCCAGCATCTCCGTCGCCTCGCCCCAGAGCAAAGTCAGGCTGACGCGGCCGCCGTCGAGGTGCAGGCGATGGAAGCCGGCGACGAGCGGCGGGTAGCGTTCCAGCAGGTCTGCGCCGAGCGGCGCCAGTTCAGGCCAGTGGGGGTACAGGCGTTCAAGGTCTTCGCGGCGGAAAGGGTGCTTGTCGACCGACAGGTAGTGCAGCCGCGCATCTGGCCGTGCCGTTTCGCGGAAGCTGCGCCAGGCGCAAAGGAAATTCAAGCCGCTGCCGAAACCGGTTTCGAGGATCGTGAAGCTTTCGCGTGCCTGCCAGCGCGCGGGAAGGTGGTTGCCCGAGAGAAAGACGTGGCGGGCCTCGTCGAGCCCGCCGTCCAGCGACCAGTAGGTGTCGCCGAAGGTTTCGTTGAAGGCCGCGCCGTCCTTGAAGATGGGCGCGGCAGGCAGGATCGGTTCGGGCAAGCTTACCGGGCCATGATCACGCCGCTGTCGACCTTCACCATGTCACCGGGCCGCCAGACGGGCCGGGTGTCGAAGTCGAACTCGCGCGAAGTGCCGTCCTCGAAGCGCACGATGACTTCGTATTTGACGGTCTTCTTGACATATCTTTCAACCTGGTGCCCGGCGACGGCGCCGCCGACGGTGCCGAGCACGGTTGCGGCCGTCTTGCCGCTTCCCTTGCCGATCTGGCTGCCGACCACCGCGCCAGCGACGCCGCCTGCAACGGCGCCGATTCCCGATCCTTTGCCCTTTTGTTCTTTTTCCACCACGGATTCGATGGTGCCGCAGTTCGTGCAGATTGCAGGGGCGGGCGGGGGGGCGGGTGGTGCAACGACCGGTGCCGCCTGCGGGGCGGGTTCGGGCTTGGATTCAGGTGCCTTGGCGACGGCTTTCGGCTTGGGCGCAGGCTTCGGCGCGGGAACGGCCTGCTCGGTCTTGGGTGCAACGACGGGTGCAGCTACTGGCGTTGTGGCCGGAGCCGGATCTGCGGCGACGACAGGCTCCGCCGGCTTCGCGCTGCTGCCGGCAGTCGGGATCACGCCGAAGATGGCGCCGATGCCGGCGGCCGAGAGCAGGATCACCGCAATTGCGGCGACCCAAAGGAGGGGATGCAGTTTGTTGCCGGTGGCTTGAGTATTCATGCTGTTCTCCTTTACGGTTCGTAGGTAGGGCTTCAGCCCGACAGCAGCAGCTGTTCAGAGGCTCAAGTCGGCCTGAAGGCCGACCTACTTCAGCGGGAATAACGTGCCAGCCGGTCATCGGCTGACGGCTGAAACAAATCCTTACACCTCTTTCCGCAATTGCGGGAAGAGGATCACGTCGCGGATGCTCGGGCTGTCGGTAAGCAGCATCACCAGCCGGTCGATGCCGACGCCGCAGCCGGCGGTCGGTGGCAGGCCGTATTCCAGCGCACGGATGTAGTCGGCGTCATAGTACATCGCCTCTTCATCGCCGGCTTCCTTGGCCTGAACCTGCTCCTGGAAGCGCGCCGCCTGATCCTCCGGATCGTTCAGCTCGGAGAAGCCGTTGGCGATCTCGCGCCCGGCGATGTAGAGCTCGAAGCGCTCCGTGATGTCCGGGTTCTTGTCGCTGCGGCGGGCGAGCGGGCTGACTTCCGCCGGCCAGTCGACGATATAGGTCGGATCGAACAGCTCGCTCTCGGTGGTCTCCTCGAACAGCGTGAGCTGCAGCGTGCCCAGGCCCGAGTTCGGCCGCGCTTCGATGCGCAGTTCCTTCAACTTGGCGCGCAGCCAGGCCTCGTCGTTGAGCTGCGCGACGGAAAAACCGGGATGGTGCTTGTGGATGGCTTCGACGACCGTCATGCGGGCGAATGGCCTGGCGAAATCCAGCGTGCGGCCCTGGTATTCGAAAGTCTCGCCGCCGAGCGCCTCGCGCGCGGCGTGGCGCAGCAGTCCTTCGGTGAAGTTCATGAGGAGGTTGTAGTCCGAGTAGGCCTCGTAGAACTCCATCATGGTGAATTCGGGATTGTGGCGCGTCGAGATGCCCTCGTTGCGGAAGTTGCGGTTGATCTCGAACACTTTCTCGAAGCCACCCACCACCAGGCGCTTCAGGTACAGCTCCGGCGCGATGCGCAGGAACAGCTCCATGTCGAGCGCGTTGTGATGCGTCCTGAAGGGCTTGGCCGAAGCGCCGCCGGGGATGGCGTGCATCATCGGCGTTTCCACTTCGAGGAAGCCGTGGCCCGTCATGTAACCGCGGATCGACTGCACCAGGCGCGAACGCGCGACGAAGACCCAGCGCGAGCGCTCGTTGGTGATGAGGTCGAGATGGCGCTGGCGCACCTTCTGCTCTGTGTCGGTGAGGCCGTGGAATTTCTCCGGCAGCGGGCGCAGTGACTTGGTGAGCAGGCGCAGCTCGGAGACGTTTATGGTCAGCTCGCCGGTCTTTGTCTTGAACAGCGTGCCGCGCGCGCCGACGATGTCGCCGATGTCCCAGTGCTTGAATGCCGAGTGCACCGCCTCGCCCGTGCCGTCGTTGCTGACGTAGAGCTGGATGCGGCCGGACAGGTCCTGCACGGTGGCGAAGGAGGCTTTGCCCATGACGCGCTTGAGCATGATGCGGCCTGCGACGCAGACGTCCACCGGCTGCGCCTCCAGATCCTCGCGGCTCTTCTCGCCGTAGAGCTCGTCGAGTTTCTCGGCGGTATTCTCGCGCAGGAAGTCGTTGGGAAAGGCGACGCCCTCGGCGCGCAGCTTCGCCAGTTTCTCGCGGCGCTCGGCGATGATCTGGTTTTCGTCCTGAGGTTGCTGGGTTTGTTCGCTCATGTCGTTTTTCCTTAGACGCCCTGTTTCAGGCTGGCTTCGATGAATTCGTCGAGGTCGCCGTCGAGCACGGCCTGGGTGTTGCCGAATTCCACGTTGGTGCGCAGGTCCTTGATGCGCGACTGGTCGAGCACGTAGGAGCGGATCTGGTGGCCCCAGCCGATGTCGGTCTTGGCGTCCTCCACCTGCTGCGCCGCGGCCTGGCGCTTGCGCAGCTCGGCTTCGTAGAGGCGCGACTTCAGCATGGCCATCGCCTCGGCCTTGTTGCGGTGCTGCGAGCGGTCGTTCTGGCACTGCACGACGATGCCGGACGGGGCATGCGTGATGCGGATGGCCGACTCGGTCTTGTTGACGTGCTGGCCGCCGGCGCCGGAGGCGCGGAAGGTGTCGATGCGCAGGTCGGCGGGATTGATCTCGATGTCGATCGAATCATCGACTTCCGGATAGACGAAGACGCTGGCGAACGAGGTGTGGCGCCGCGCGTTGGAGTCGTAGGGCGATTTGCGCACCAGGCGGTGAATGCCGGTCTCGGTGCGCAGGTGGCCGTAGGCGTATTCGCCCGAGACCTTCAGCGTGGCGGTCTTGATGCCGGCCACCTCGCCCTCGGATTCCTCCAGCACCTCGACCTGGAAGCCCTTGCGCTCGGTGTAGCGCAGGTACATGCGCAGCAGCATGGAGGCCCAGTCCTGCGCCTCGGTGCCGCCGGCGCCGGCCTGGATGTCCACGAAGCAGTTGTTGGGGTCGGCAGGATTGGAGAACATGCGGCGGAACTCGAGCGCCGCCACCTGCTTGTCAAGCCCACTGGCGTCGTCTTCGACGGCGATCAGCGTCTCGTCGTCGTTCTCGCTGCGCGCCATCTCGAACAGCTCGCGCGCGTCGCGCAGGCCCTGGTCGATTTCGCTCAGCGCGACGACGACGCCTTCGAGGGATTTTTTCTCGCGGCCCAGTTCCTGGGCACGGGCCGCATCGTTCCAGACAGCCGGGTCTTCGAGGGCCCGGGCGACTTCGTTCAGCTTCGACTGCTTGGCGTCGAAGTCAAAGATACCTCCGCAGATCCTGCTCGCGCGCGTGCAGGTCCGAGAGGCGGTTGGAGAGGGTGTTGAGGCGTTCGGCTTCCATGTCGGGGCAATATCCAAAACGGCAAATTATACAGCAGGGCCAGGCCGCGGCTCCGCTCAGCGGCGACTGTCGTCGCGCTCTTCGTCGCGGATCACTTCCCCTTCGATGACGCGCCCGCCTGGCTGCGCTTCTCCCCAGGCTTCCCCCGACGGCGCTTCTCCCATGCGCTGCGCTTCCATCTGCTCGCGCATCTGGCGGCGCACTGCGCGCGTTTTCCACCACAGCCAGCCCCACACCAGCAGCCCGGCGGCGAGCGCGAAGGCGAACACCACGACCGAAAACATCAGCGCCGCAACGAGCAGCACGGCGCCGGCCGCGATGCCCAGAATCCTGCCCAGCAGGCTCGGCTCGGGCATGTCCGGCCGCCTGTAGTCGTATCTCATGATTCCCCTTTCTTCATTCTGGATGACGCGGCGGCGAGCCTGGGTCTTTCCCGGCCTCGTCGGGCTCGGCCAGGGGACTGGCCAGTACCTTGTCGACCCGCTTGCCGTCCAGGTCGACCACTTCGAGCTGCCAGCGTTCCCATTGTGCCTTGTCGCCGGTATGGGGCAGGCGGCCGAGCAGCCACATCATCATGCCGCTCAGCGTGTGGTAGCGGCCCCTGTCCTCTTCGGGCACGGCGTCGAGGTCGAGGCGGTCCTTCAGTTCGGGCAGGGGGATCAGGCCGTCCAGCAGCCAGGAGCCGTCCTCGCGCTGCACGGCCCAGGCCTCGTCGGCATTGCGTGGCTGGAATTCGCCGGTGACCGCTTCCAGCACGTCCCGTAGCGTCACCAGGCCCTGGATTTCGCCGTATTCGTCGATGACGAACACCATGTGCGTGGCGGAGGCGCGGAACTGCTCGAGGAGTTCCATGCCCGTCAGGGATTCCGGCACATATACGCAGGACTGCAACTTGGCGGCGAGGTCGGGCTGTCTGTTCTGGTGGAGCTGCTTGAAGAGCTGCTTGGTGCCGATGATTCCGAGGATGTCGTGCAGCCCGCCGCGGCAGACGGGAAAGAGGGAGTGTTCGGATTCGGCGACGCGTTCGAGGTTGGATTCCAGCGGCTGCTCCAGGTCCAGGTAAACGATGTCGGCGCGCGGGATCATGAGCGAGCCGATCTGGCGGTCGTCCAGGCGGAAGACGTTGCGCACCATGTCGTGTTCCTGCTTCTCGATGACGCCTGCCTCGGAGCCTTCCTCCAGCAGGGCATGGATGTCCTCCTCCGTGACGGCAGCGGCGCGCGCGCCGTGCTTGCCCATCAAGCGGAGAATGGCGTCCGTCGAGAACGACAGCAAGCGCACGAAGGGGCGCGACAACGTGGCCAGCGCCTGGATCGGCCGTGCGACGAGCCGCGCGATGCCCTCGGCATTGATCTGGGCGATGCGCTTGGGCACCAGTTCGCCGATGACGATGGTTACATAGGTGATCACCACGACTACCAGTGCCGTTGCCCCGGCCTCGCTTATCTGCTGCTCGATGCCGAATGTCTGCAACCAGGCGGCGAAGGGGGCGGCGAGGACCGACTCGCCGACGATGCCGTTGAGGATGCTGATCGCGGTGATGCCGATCTGGACGGTCGAGAGGAAGCGGGTCGGCTCCTCGCCGAGTTGCATGGCCACGCTGGCTGCGCCGTCGCCGTCGGCCGCGAGGCGCGCCAGCCGGCTGCGGCGGGCGCTAAGCAGGGCGATCTCCGACATGGCGAAGGCGCCGTTGAGCAGGATCAGGGCGACCAGGACAAGTGCTTCCATAAGGTTATCCTTTGCAGGGCATGCGTTGCTTGGCGTGATAGCGCCGTTGCGGCATTCAGGCCGGCTCCAGGTGTTCCAGTACCAATTGCACGTTGCTGGTGCCGTTGAATTCGTTTACTGCCAGGCGGTAGGCGGCGCGCACCTTGTCCGGCGCACCCTCGGCGAAATTGAAGCGGATGGCGTCGAAGCGTGCGGCGCCCTTGCGCAGGGTGAGCTTGAGGTGGCGATCCTTCAGTATGCGCTGGCTGTCCACGTCGAAATCATCGCTGAAGACGGGCGCGGGGAAGCCCTGGCCCCAGATCTCGCCTTCGAGCAGGCGCGCGGATTCGAGCGACATGCGGCCGGCTTCCAGCGGGCCGTCGGTCTCGATCATGCGGGTGAGATCGGCCGGGTCGATGAGATCGCGCACGGTCTGTTCGAACAGGGCCTCGAAGCGCGCCAGGCTTTCCTCGCGCAAAGTCAGTCCCGCCGCAGCGGCGTGGCCGCCGAAGCGCAGCAGCAGGCCGGATTCCTGCTTCGATACCAGGTCGAGGGCGTCGCGCAGGTGCAGGCCGCGGATGGAGCGGCCGGAGCCCTTGAGTTCGCCGTCATTGCCCCTGGCGAAGGCGATCACCGGGCGGTGCAGCTTGTCCTTTACGCGCGAGGCGAGGATGCCGATGACGCCCTGGTGCCAGGCGGGGTCGTAGAGGGTCAGGCTGGCGCGCTCGGCGGCCTCGATGCCTTCCAGCAGGAGCAGTGCCTGATCCTGCATTTCGCTCTCGATGCTGCGCCGCTCGCGGTTCAGCTGGTCGAGCTGCTGTGCGATGTTGAGCGCGCGGCCGAGGTCGTCGGTGACGAGGCACTCGATGCCGAGCGCCATGTCGGCCAGGCGTCCGGCCGCGTTCAGGCGCGGCCCCAGCGCGAAGCCGAGGTCGAAGGTACTGGCCCGCTCGGCCTCGCGCCCGGCGACACGGAAGAGGGCGCGCAGGCCGGGCTGCATCTTCCCCTGGCGGATGCGCGCCAGGCCCTGCGCGACGAGGATGCGGTTGTTGCGGTCGAGCTTCACCACGTCGGCCACCGTGCCGAGGGCGACGAGGTCGAGCAGCGCGGCGAGGTTCGGTTCGCTGCCGACGGCGAATGCGCCGCGCTTGCGCAGCTCGGCGCGCAGCGCGAGCATGACGTAAAACATGACGCCGACGCCGGCAATGGACTTGCTCGGGAAGCCGCAGCCGGGCTGGTTGGGATTGACGATGCACGCGGCGTCGGGCAGTGCGTCGCCCGGCAGATGGTGGTCGGTGACGAGGGTGGCGATGCCGAGCCGCTTCGCCTCGGCGACGCCCTCGACGCTGGCGATGCCGTTGTCCACCGTGATGATCACATCGGGCTTCTGCGCCGCCGCCAGGCGCACGACTTCCGGCGTCAAACCGTAGCCGTAGTCGAAGCGGTTGGGCACCAGGTAGGATACTTTTGCGCCGAAGGCGCGCAGGGCGCGCACGCCGACGGCGCAGGCGGTGGCGCCGTCGCAGTCGTAATCGGCCACGATGAGCAGTTGACGGCCGGCGGCGATGGCGTCGGCGAGCAGCGTCGCCGCGTCTCCGGCGCCTTTCAGCAGTAGAGGGATCGAGCAGGGCGGACAGGGCGATGTCGAGCTCGGCCGCCCGCGCAATGCCGCGCGAAGCATACAGGCGCGCCAGCAGCGGATGCACGCCCTCGAATTCGAGGCGCTGCTGCGCGGCAAGTGGCGTGCGCCGGGTGACGATGATCGAAGGCAATCCCTGCGGGATGGGGCTCATTTCAGGATGTCGGGCAGTGATTTCGGCCGGCGCCAGCGTTTCCACATATCATTAGCGCCCATTGTGACATCGAAGGTGGCCTCGTCGCCGAGCGCCGTGAGGCGAATGCCGGAAATGCGGCGCGCCTGGAGTGCGGCAAGCAGCGGCGCGAACCAGCGCGCCTCCATGTCAGCCAGACCGGCGCGCCAGGCCTGCGCATCCAGACTCTGGGCAGCCTCGCCCAGACCTTCGAGCAAAGTCAGGCTCTGCGGTACGGCGTCTTCAGGTTGCGCCGGCACCGGACTGGCAGTTACGCCGGCGAGCTTCGCCAGGCCAAGCGCCAGCGCGTGGCCGGCATGGACGTGCGCAGCCGGGGCGACGGCGCCGGGCGGCAGGGCGCCGGCGCCCCACAGCCACAGGCTGTTCGCCGTCGGGCGGCCCTCGGCCTCGCGCGTCGCGTTGACCGGATGGTTGTGCAGCAGCACCTGCGCCTCGTTGATGAAGCGCCGCCATTCGCGGGCATCGTCTCCCTGCGGCAGGAAGGGCTCGATCGTCCTGCCGGTCACGGTGGACAGGGCGTGGGTTGCAAGCTGCGCGGGGCGCTTCAGCCGAAGATACCAGCGCTGCGGATGGGGGGCGATGAGTTCGCCGAACGCGCCAAGCTGCGCGTTCAGTTCGGTGGCCAGCTGATCTGCCTCGGCCTGCGCGAGACCCAGTTCCGCCGCGCCGCCGACGACCAGGGTGTCGCGCGAGAAGCGCAGGTGCACCGGGTCGGCGCAGAGCCAGGCATCCTTGCGGGAATCCAGGCCTTCCCCGAGCAGGCGCAGCGCGCCGAAGGGCTTCTCACCTGCCAGCACGCCGAAGGCGTTGCCAAGCCAGTGTTCTAAAGGAAGTGCGGGCAGGCGTTCGCTGCGGCCGCGGCCGAGCAGGGTGGCCAGCGCCGGCAAGCGAAGGCCGTGCGTGATTTCGTTGATGGAATCCTTGGGCCAGAGCAGCCCGGGAACGACGATGTGAAGCTGCATGCCGAAGATGTTAACATAGCGCCCCTATGCAGTATGAACTCTTCATCGGCCTGCGCTACACGCGCGCCAAGCGGCGCAACCACTTCATCTCTTTCATCTCCCTTATCTCGATGTGCGGCATCGCCTTGGGCGTGGCGGCGCTGATCGTCGTGCTCTCGGTGATGAACGGCTTCCAGAAGGAGCTGCGCACGCGCATTCTCGGCGTCGCCTCGCATGTGCAGATCTCCGGTCCGGGCGGCGAACTGGCGGCCTGGCAGCAGGCGGCCGACCAGGCGGCACAGCATCCGCAGGTGCGGGCGGCCGCGCCCTATGTCGCCGCCCAGGGCATGCTGTCCTTCGACCAGACGGTGCGCGGCGCCCTGGTGCGCGGCATCCTGCCCGACGCCGAAGAAAAGGTGGCCGACTTCAACCAGTACATGCGCGGCGGCTCGATGCAGGTGCTCAAGCCGGGCGAGTTCGGCATCGTGCTCGGCGCCGAGCTGGCGCGCGCGCTGCAGGTCTTCATCGGCGACAAGGTGACGCTGATCGCGCCGCAGGGGCTGGTGACGCCGGCGGCGATCCTGCCGCGCCTGAAGCAGTTCAAGGTGGTCGGCCTGTTCGAGGTCGGCATGTACGAATACGACTCGGGCCTGGCGCTGGTGCACCTGGCCGACGCGCAGGCGCTCTACCGCATGGAGGACCGCGTCTCCGGCGTGCGCCTGAAGCTGGACGACCTGTTCGCCGCGCCGCGCGTGGCGCGCGAGCTGCTGAGCCGCGTCGAGGGCGACGTGCGCATCACCGACTGGACGCGCAGCCACGCCAACTTCTTCCGCGCGGTGCAGATCGAGAAGAACGTGATGTTCATCATCCTGCTGCTGATCGTCGCCGTGGCCGCCTTCAATATCGTGTCCACGCTGGTGATGGCGGTGACCGACAAGGAGTCCGACATCGCCATCCTGCGCACCCTCGGGGCGAGCCCGGGCAGCATCATGCAGGTGTTCATCGTGCAGGGCGCGCTGATCGGCGTCATCGGCCTTGCGCTGGGGCTGGCCGGCGGCGTCGCGCTGGCGCTCAACATCGACGTGGTGGTGCCGGCCATCGAGCGGCTGTTCAATACGCAGTTCCTCGCCAAGGAGGTGTACTACATCTCCGAGCTGCCGTCCGACCTGCAATGGCGCGACGTCGGCGTCATCGCCGCCGTGTCCTTCGTGCTGACTTTGCTGGCGACGCTGTATCCGAGCTGGCGCGCGTCCCGCGTCAATCCCGCCGAGGCCCTCCGGTATGAATAGCGAGAGGGTCTTGTCCTGCCGCGGGCTGAAGAAGACCTACATCCAGGGCAAGGTCGAGGTGCCGGTGCTGCTCGGCGTCGATCTGGACATCGCGCGCGGCGAGCGCGTCGCCATCGTCGGCGCCTCGGGCTCGGGCAAGAGCACGTTGCTGCATCTGCTCGGCGGCCTCGACGCGCCGACGGCGGGCAGCGTCAGCCTGCTTGGCCGCGACCTGACAAAAGTGGGCGAGGCCGAGCGCGGCCGCCTGCGCAACGAATCGCTCGGCTTCATCTACCAGTTTCACCACCTGCTGCCGGAGTTCTCGGCGCTGGAGAACGTCGCCATGCCGCTGCTGATCCGGCGCCTGCCGCGCGCCGAAGCCGAGGCGCGCGCGGCAGAGATGCTGAAGGAAGTCGGCCTGGGCCACCGGCTCGAGCACACGCCCGGCGAACTCTCCGGCGGCGAGCGCCAGCGCGCCGCCGTGGCCCGCGCCCTGGTGACCCAGCCCGCCTGCGTGCTGGCCGACGAGCCGACCGGTAACCTCGACCGCCATACCGCGGGAGCGGTCTTCGACCTCATGCTGGCGCTGAACGAATCCCATCGCACCAGCTTCATCATCGTTACCCATGACCTTCATCTTGCCGCCAAGGCGCAGCGCACGTTGCAGCTTGAGGATGGCATGTTGCGAATATAAGTATTACCGCATGTAGAGAACCTGCCGGCGCCCTAAAGAAATTCCCAGGGCATGCCGATATCTCTCCTATTCCATCCCCAGAACCCGGATTGGGTCCAGGAGCCACCATGCGCATGCTTTTCGCCCCCGCCGTTTCTCTCATGCAACGGCTCAGGTATCCCGCCAAGTTTGCCCTTATCGGACTGGCCGCCTTCGTCACCGTTGCCTATCTGGTCACGATGCTTTCCATCAGCCTCGGCAAGGCCATCGGGCAAAGCCGGGTCGAGCTGGAAGGCGTCGAGACCATCAGGCCGGTGCTGCGCCTTGTTCAGCTTGTGCAGCAGCATCGGGACATGGCCAGCGGCGTACTGGCTGGCAATGCAGGCATGCGCGACAACGTGAACAAGAAAACTGCCGAGGTCGAGGAGGCGATCCGCCAGACGGATTCGATACTTGCCGGAAAGAAGGTGGTAGCCCGCCAGCAGGAGGCCTGGAAGATCCTGAAAATCGAATGGGAGACGCTGGCGGCGGAGTGGCCCGACATGACCAGGCCATCGAGCTTCACTGCCCACCGCTCCGTGATCCAGACCGCCATGCAGATCATTTCCGGCATCGGCGAGGACAGCAGCCTGATCATGGATCCGGACCTGGATTCCTACTATCTCGCCAATACGGCCTTGTTCGTCATGCCCGATACGCTGGAGCGGCTTTCCATCATTCGAGGCGCGGGCCATGCCATGCTGACGGGGAAAAACATAACCGACTATGAGAAGCACGAGTTCTCGACCTGGCTCGGTGTGCTCAACAAGATGAACGAGGACCTGAACACCTCATTGAACCGCGCCGAGAAAGCCAACCCGGAGATGAAGAAAGTTCTGGCGCAGATCGGCGGACGCTACCTTGGCGAAGCTGCGGATATCGCCATGATCGTGCAGGGTGAAATGCTGACCGGCCGACTGAGCACGCCGGCCGGCGACTTCTACGGCAAGGCAAGCGGCGTGATCGATGCGGCCTTCGATGAACTCGACCGTACGCTGCTGCCGACCCTCAGCCAGCTGATCGAGGCGCGTATTGCGAAACTCAATGCACAGCTGTATCTCAGCCTGGGGTTGGCCGTGCTGATCGTGCTTCTGGTTGCCTACCTGAGCGCGGGCATGTATCTGTCCATCGTCGGCAGCGTGGCGCGCCTGGCACAGGGTGCGAAGAAGATAGCCGAAGGGGACCTCACGGCGCGCGTCTCGCTAGAGACGCAGGATGAAATGGCGCACGTCGGCCAAAGCTTCAATTCAATGGCGGAGGCGCTCAACGGCCTGATCGGCAAGGTCCAGGCCAGCGCGGCCGATGTTTCGGCCGCGGCGACGTCGGTCGCCGCCTCGTCGGAGCAGATCCACGGCGGCTCGCAAAGGCAGAGCGAGGCTGCCTCTTCCATGGCGGCCTCGGTCGAACAGACTACCGTGGGCATCGATCAGATTGCGGAGCATGCGCGCAATGCCCAGGCAATATCGGCCGAGTCCGGCAAACTGTCCGAAGCGGGCAGCGAGGTGGTCGGCAGGAGCGTCAGCGAGATGAAGCGGATCGCCGAATCCGTCGAAGCGTCGGCGCAATTGATCGAAGAGTTGGGCAGACAGTCGGACCAGATATCGGCGATCGTGAACGTCATCAAGGAAATCGCCGACCAGACCAATCTGCTGGCGCTGAACGCGGCCATCGAGGCAGCGCGCGCTGGTGAGTCCGGCAGTGGTTTTGCCGTGGTGGCCGATGAAGTGCGCAAGCTCGCGGAGCGCACGGCCCGGTCCACCCAGGATATTGCCACGATGATCGCTGCGATCCAGAACGGTACGGGGAAAGCGGTGGAAAGCATGCATGCCGGCGTGCAACGGGTGGCCGGCGGCGTGGAACTGGCGATGCGCGCAGGCGAAGCGATGGAGAAGATACATTCCGGCGCCCTGCGCGTGGTGCATTCAGTCAGCGACATCTCGCTGGCATTGAAGGAACAAAGCTCAGCCAGCGCGGAAATCGCGGTGAACGTCGAGAAGATTGCGCAGATGGCCGAGGAAAACAACGCTGCCGTGGCGGGCACGACGAGCACGGCGCGCGAACTCGAGCGGCTCGCCGAAGGGCTGCAATTGGAAATCCGCCGCTACAAAGTGTGCTGAGCGCGCGATTCAGCCACGGTTAGCTGCCTTGCGCCGGCGCCACGCCCGGACCAGGTAGAAGCGCCAGCCCAGGCGCACGGCAACGTAGCCGAGTACGGCGAGAATATTCGCCAGCAGCACGACGCCGACTGCAAGCGGCGCCCCCAGCCCCAGCATCCATTCCCCCATCGCCCGCGTCCATTCGAAAAGATTGAGGGCGCTGTACTCGGGCGGCGCGATGAACTTGCCGCCCGCGCCGCCCAGGGCGAAGCGACCCAGTCGGTAGGCGACGAGGTAGAGCGGCACGATGGTGAACGGATTCGTGTAGAACGTGGTGAACAGGGCCAGCGGCAGATTTGCGCGGAAGGCCACTGCGAAGATGGCCGCTCCCAGCATCTGGAAGGGTCCGGGAATCAGGCCGCAGTAGAGCCCGATGGCAAAGCCGCCCGCCGCCGAGCGCCGGTTCAGGTGCCACAGGCGCGGGTGCAGCAGCGTATTCTCGAAGGGGCGCAGCCAGCGGCTGCCGCGGACGGCTTCGTGATCGGGCAGGTATTTGCGGATGAGCTTGCGCATGGCGTTCGGGCACAATTGTAGCGAATCGGCGGCCCGAATCTCTCCGGCTGCTTGTTCGACCGTACAATTCATTCCATGCGCATGTCGATTGTCGGGTTTGCCTTGGGCGTATGGTGGCTTCAGCGCCAGGGCATGTTGCCGGAATGGCCGGCGCTCGGTGGCCTGTCCGCAATAATTCTGGCCTGTGCCGCCCTGGCATGGCTTGCGCGCCGACGCTGGAACGCGTTGTCGCGGGTGGCATGCCTGCTGGGGGCCTTGCTGGCCGGTTTTTCCTGGGCTGCGGCGATGGGGCAACTCCGCCTCGCCGACTATCTGCCGTCAAAGAACGAGGGTCGCGACATCCGCCTGACCGGCATCGTTGCCGGACTGCCGCAGGCCTACGAGAACGGCGTGCGCTTCGAGTTCGAGGTGGAACACACGGAGGCGGCAGTCCCTGAACGGCTTTCGCTGGCCTGGTACCGCGGCTGGAGAGCCGAGGAGGGCGACGAGTGGCATGCGGCGCCCGAACTACATGCGGGTGAGCGCTGGCAACTCACCGTGCGCCTCAAGCGCCCGCATGGCAATCTCAATCCGCATGGCTTCGACTACGAGGCCTGGCTATTCGAACGCGGCGTGCGCGCCACCGGCTACGTGCGCGTTGCCGAGGATAACCGGCGCCTGGATGCCTTTGTGCCGCGCGCGGGACTGGCCGTCGAGCGCCTGCGCGAACGCATTCGCGAGCGTTTCTTCCGATCCCTGCCCGAACACGACTACGCCGGCGTGCTGGTGGCACTGGCCGTGGGGGACCAGCGTGCCATCGACAGCGGCCTGTGGCAGGTGTTCGCGCGAACGGGGATTTCGCATCTCATGTCGCATCTCCGGGCTGCACGTCACCATGGTCGCCGGACTCGGCGCCTGGCTGATGTCCTTTTTCTGGCGGCGCAGGCCGGCGCTCATGCTGCGGCTGCCCGCGCAGAAGGCGGCGGCCGCGGCCGGCTGGGCGACGGCCCTGGCCTACTGCCTGCTGGCGGGTTTCGGCGTGCCGGCCCAGCGTACCCTGTACATGCTGTCGGTGGTGGCGCTCGCCCTGTGGCTGGGCAGGGCGACTTCGGGCAGCCGGGTGCTGGCGCTGGCCCTGCTGCTGGTGCTGCTGATCGATCCCTGGGCGGTGCTCTCGGCCGGCTTCTGGCTGTCCTTCGGTGCGGTGGCGCTGCTGTTCTACATCGCGGCGGGACGCGTGGCACCGCGTCATTGGCTGGCGGAGTGGGGGCGGGCGCAATGGGCGGTGACGATCGGCCTGATTCCGGCGCTGCTGGCGCTGTTCCAGCAGTTCTCCCTCGTTTCGCCGCTGGCCAATGCCGTTGCGATCCCGCTGGTGGGCCTGGTCATTACGCCGCTGACGCTGCTGGCGGCCGTGCTTCCCTTCGATCTGCTGCTGGTGCTGGCGCATCAGCTGCTCGCCTGGCTGATGGCTTTCATCGAATGGCTGGCCGACCTGCCGCTGGCGGTGTGGCAGCAGCCCGCGCCGCCGCCCTGGGCTGTGTTGCTGGCGCTGCTGGGCTGCGCCTGGCTGTTGTTGCCGCGCGGATTTCCCTCGCGTGCCATTGGCGCATTCCTGTTCCTGCCGCTGGTGCTGCTGCCGCCGCAACGGCCGGCGTCGGGCGAACTGCGCTTGACGGTGCTCGATGTCGGCCAGGGCCTGGCGGTGCACGCACAGACGGCCGGCCACGACCTGCTCTACGACACCGGCCCGCAGTTCTCGCCGGACGCCAACAGCGGCAATCGCATCCTGCTGCCCTACCTGCGCGCGATGGGCGTGCAGCGCCTCGACGGCTTGATCCTGACGCACGAGGACAAGGATCACGCGGGCGGCGCACTCTCGCTGATCGACGGCCTGCCGGTGGATTGGACGGCCAGCTCGCTGCCCGAGGATCATCCCTTCCGCGAGGCGTCCGGGCATCGTCCCTGTTTCGACGGTCAGGCCTGGGAGTGGGACGGCGTACGCTTCGAGATGCTGCACCCGGCGCCGGCCGATTTCGGCAAGGCGAAGCGCAAAAGCAACGACATGAGTTGCGTGCTCAAGGTGACGACGGCACAAGGCAGCGCGCTGCTCAGCGGCGACATCGAGGCCGCTGCCGAGTCGGCCCTGGTGAAGCGGCATGGCGAGCGGCTGCGCGCGGATATTCTGCTGGCACCGCATCACGGCAGCAGGACCTCCTCGACACCCGCCTTCCTCTCGGCGGTGGGGGCGGGCACGGTGATACTCCCCGTCGGTTATCGCAACCGCTTCCGCCACCCGAACGCCGACGTTCTGGGCCGTTACGAAGCGATGGGCGCCACAGTGCTGCGCACCGACCGCGATGGCGCCATCACGATGAACCTCGGCGGCGTACCGCAGCGGCTGACTTTCGAGCGCGAAGCGCGCCGCCGCTACTGGCACGGACAATGAGATCGGGCGACAATACCGCCATGCTCAAAAAACTCATCCTTGTTGCCGCGCTGGCGGCGGCCTTGCCTGCAGTGGCGGAAACGCTGCCGCCGGTGGAAGTGTTCGTGCCCAAGCCCTGCCTGTCCTGCATCGAATGGGCCGAGCATCTGCGGCAGAACGGCTTCAAGGTGAAAGTGACGGAGCGCGACGACATGAGCGCCGTGCGGCGCCGCTTCAAGGTGCCGGCCGAGGTCGAGTCGCGCATGACCGCGCTGGTCGCGGGGTATTTCATCGAGGGCCACGTGCCGGCCGCGGACATCAAGCTCCTGCTCAAGGAAAAGCCGAAGGCGCGCGGCCTCGCCGTGCCGGGACTGCCGATGGGCGCGCCGGGCTATGAGGCGACCGGCGCGGACGGCAGTTGCGAGAGCGGTTGCACCATCTTCGATCCCACCAGCGGCGAGCGCATTCCGCGGCGGGAGTTCTTCAACACCCTGCTGGTGGGGCCGAAGGGCGATACCAGCGTGTGGGCGCGGCACTGAGCGGTTTCGCAGGTTGGGCTTCAGCCTGAGGGCCGCGGTTAGACGCCGAGGAGGAACAGTCGCAGCAGTCGGGCTGAAGCCCGACCTACGACGCCCGCTCAAGGCCTGTATGCAAGCATCTCGCCGAACATCGTCTTCGCCCACTGCATGTCCTCGCCGCGCGGGTTGGGGTCGTGGTGCTGCTTCGTGCTCTGCACGATGAGGCCGTCGCCGCGCAGGCGGTAGTGCGTGTCGATGCGCGTCAATTCTGCCGGCTCGAGCTTGCTGTAGATGAAGCAGCTGCTCTCTGGAAGCAGCGTCTCCGGCGCCTTGTTCCTGGAGCGCGCGGCGATTTCGTGCGCGGCAATGGCGCCGAGGCGGCTCGCCAGATGGCCGCTCTTCGGATAATGGCCGAACAGCAGTGAAGCGCGGTCGATCAGGTCGCCGACGAGGAACACGCGCTCGTCGCCTTGCGCGTGCAGATGCAGGGGGTCCTGTGCCGCCCAGCCGCTCGGCTTGCCCTCGGCGTCGCGGCCGATCAGCCCGGCCTGCCAGGCGAGGTCGCCGGCCTGCTGCGGCGGCATGAGGATGGCGTCGTCGAAACGCAGATCATCGAATTCGGTGGAAATGGTTCTTCCGAAGGGGTCGAGCGCCTTGATCTTCGCGTGCGAGTAATGCGCGATCTGGTCCTTGTAGTCGTCCTCGAAGGCTTCGGCAAAGCGTTGCGGCAGGGTACCGGGGTCGAGCACATGCAGGCGTGCGCGCAGGCCGCGGCGCTTGATCATGCGGCCGATCACCAGGGCGCGCTCGTAGGGCGCCGGCTGGCAGCGGTAGGGCGGCGGCGGCAGGGTCATGACCAGGTCGCCGCCCTGGAAGGCGTCCAGCTTTGCCTTCAGTGCCGCCAACTCCCCGCCCGGGGTCCATGCGCAGAAAAAGCGCTCGCGCACCTGGGCGATGGCGCGGGCGTCGTCGCCCAGCCAGGCGGCGTAGTCGTGGCGAATGCCCGCCGCCAGCACCAGCCAGTCGTAATCCACCGCGCCGTTCGCGGTGTGGATGCGGCGGCGCTCGCGGTCGATGGCTGACACCTCCGCCCGGATGAAGGCGTAGCCGAAGGCCTTCGCGGCGGCGGCGAAATCGTGCGTGAGCAACGCGCCGTCGATGCGCCCGTCAAGCCACTGGTTGGAAAGCGGCAGGGAGAAGAAGGCGGCGTTCTTCTCGATCAGCACGACCTCCAGTTCCGGCGCCAGATCGCGCAGGTGGCGCGCCGCCGACAGCCCGCCCCAGCCGCCGCCGATGACGACGACGCGGCGGCCTTTTGCCGCGGGCAGCAGGGCAGGCGATTGCTGCGCGAACAGCGGGGCGGCGCAGGCGGCAAGCGAGGCGACAAGAAATCCACGACGGTTGATGCTCATGCCGCAGAGTTTAGCCGAGAATCTCCCCTCTCCCGCTAGCGGGAGAGGGGCCGGGGGAGAGGGCAGGCGGCTCTGCTAAACTTCCCGGCAAAGGAGATGTACTCACATGAGCGAAATGCGTCATCACACCGTGCAATGCCTCAGTCCCGGCGGCCTGCATCGCATGGCCTATGTCGAATGGGGCGACCCGAAGAACGCCCGCGTGCTGGTCTGCGTGCATGGCCTCACGCGCAACGCGCGCGACTTCGACTTCCTCGCGAAGGCGCTGTCCAAGCACTACCGTGTCGTCTGCCCGGACGTGGTCGGGCGCGGCCGCAGCAACTGGCTGCGGGTGAAGGACCATTACCAGTTGCCGCAGTATGCATCGGACATGGTGACGCTGATCGCGCGCCTGAACGTGGATGAAGTGCACTGGGTCGGCACCTCGATGGGCGGCCTGATCGGCATGGCGCTCGCCGCGCAGGCCGAAACGCCGATCAGCCGGCTGGTGCTCAACGATGTCGGACCGGTGATCTCCGCGGTAGCAGTGAAGCGCATCGGCGAGTACGTCGGCCAGATGCCGGAATTCGCCAGCTTCAAGGACGCCGAGCAGTACATCCGCCTCGTCAGCGCGCCCTTCGGCAAGCTCACCGACGCGCAGTGGAAGCACCTCACCGAGCATGTCACCCGGCAGAAGGCCGACGGCGGTTTCGAACTGGTCTACGATCCCGACATCGCCGTGCCCTTCCGCAAGGAAATGAGCGACGAGGACGTCAGCCTGTGGCCGCTCTACGACGCCATCCGCTGCCCGACACAGGTGGTGCGCGGCGCCGAATCCGACCTGCTCTCGCACGAGACCTGCATGGAAATGGGGCAACGCGGCCCGAAGGCCCTGATCGCCGAGATACCCGGCGTCGGCCACGCGCCGATGTTCCTCGACGAGGCGCAGGTAGCGGTGGTTAGAGAATTCCTGCTCACGCCGTGAAAGCCGCCTTCATCCGCCGCTACGGCGGCAACAATGTCGTTGAGCTGGGCGAACAGCCCATGCCGCAGGTGGGGCCGGGCGAGCTGCTGGTGGAGGTGCATGCCGCCAGCGTGAACCCGGTGGACTTCAAGATCCGCGACGGCATGCTGAAGATGATGGTGCCTTTCCGCTTCCCGCTCATCCTCGGCAACGACTTTTCCGGCGTGGTGAAGGCGGTCGGCGCCGGCGTGACGCGCTTCAGGCCGGGCGATGCGGTGTTCGCGCGCATGGACAAGCAGCGCATCGGCGCCTTTGCCGAGTTCGCCTTGGTGGCCGAGGCGGATGCCGCCGCGAAACCGGCGAACCTCAGCCATATCGAAGCCGCCGCGGTACCGCTGGCGGGCCTCACGGCCTGGCAGGCGCTGTTCGAACTCGGCGGCCTGCAAGCCGGGCAGAAGGTGCTGATCCACGGCGGCTCGGGCGGCGTGGGCAGCTTCGCCATCCAGTTCGCCCGCCATGCCGGGGCGACTGTGGCCACCACCGTCGGCGCGCGCAACGCGGATCTGGTTCGCAGCCTCGGCGCCGACATCGTCGTCGATTACAAATCGCAGCGCTTCGAGGACTTCGTCAGCGACTATGACCTGGTCTTCGATACCCAGGCCGGCGACATCCAGCACCGTTCCTTCGCCGTGCTCAAGCGCGGCGGCGTGCTGGTGAGCATCGCCGGCAAGCCGGACGGCCGCCTGGCGCGGCAGTGGGGGCTGAACCCCCTCCTGGCCATGCTGCTCGACTTCTTCAGCCGCAAGACCCTGCGCCTGGCCAAGCAGCACGGCGTGCGCTACGAATACCTCTTCATGCACCCGAGCGGCGAGCAACTGGCGCAGATCGGCCGCCTGCTCGAGGCTGGATCAGCCAGGACGATCATCGACAAGGTGTTCTCGCTGGCGCAGGTGCGCGAGGCGCTGGCCTACAGCGAAGCCGGACATGCCACCGGCAAGGTGGTGGTTGAGGTGAAGGCGGGCGGGTAACCTCTCACCGGCGCAAGGTCGCCGTGTTGCGGGGGCTGACTTTCCTGTAGGAGCGGCGTCCACGCCGCGATCAAGGCCGATTCGCGGCGTGGACGCCGCTCCCACAGCACCCGATCCAGGCAGCGCGTCAATACGTCTCGACGTGATACCGGCTCTTTTCCCGTAGCTGCGGCAGCAGCTTGTCCCAGTCGCCGCCGTGCTGGCGGCAGACGTCGCGGAAGGCCTCGTCAACGCCCTTCTCCATGCCCTTCAGGCCGCACAGGTAGATGTAGCAGTTCTCGTCCTGCAATTGTCGCCAGACGTCGTCATGGCGGACACGGATGAGGTCCTGTACGTACTGCTTGGGCTGGCCGGGCACGCGCGAGAAGGCGAAGTTGATGTCGATGAATTCCTTTGGCAGCTTCATGAGCGGGCCGAAGTAGGGCAGTTCGCTCTGCGCGCGGGCGCCGAAGAACAGCATCAGTTCGCCGCCTTCCTTCTTGTCGATGCGCCGGCGCCGCCGTTCGGTCATGGCGCGCATCGGCGCGGAGCCGGTGCCGGTGCAGATCATCATGAGCGAGCTGCCGGCATGGTTGGGCATGAGGAAGGTGGCGCCGAAGGGGCCGATCACCTGCACCTTGTCGCCCTTCTTCAGGTCGCACAGGTAGTTGGAGCCGATGCCCTTGACCGGCTTGCCCTCGTGGTCGGCGGTGACGCGCTTCACCGTGATGGCGCAGTTGTGGTAGCCGGGCCGCTCGCCTTCGCGCGGGCTGGCCACCGAGTAGAGGCGCACGTGGTGCGGCCGGCCGGCGTCGTCGCTGCCGGGCGGCAGGATGCCGATGTTCTGGCCTTCCAGCAGGGGGAAATGCACGCCGCCGAAGTCGAGCACGATGTGGCGGATGTCGGCGCTGGCATCCTCGCCGGTGAGGCGGAAATTGCCTGCCACGGTGGCGCTGATCGGGTTTTTCTCGTTGTAGAGGTTGACGACGGGCTTCTCCGCCGACCATGGCGCGGCGACCGGGCCGCCCTGGCCGGAGGTGGCCTCCGAGGTGAGGCGCGCCACGTCCTCCGGCTCGGCTGCGGTGGTTGACGTCGGCGGCGCGTCAGGCGCTGGCAGTTCGTCCCAGGAATACTGTTCTTCAAGGGAATACGGCTTGTCCGGTGCAATCGGAAACCAGTTGTCGATGGCGCCGGTGGGGCAGGGCGGCACGCAGGCGCGGCAGTCTTCGCAGATCTCGGCCTTCACGACGTAGTTGCGCGAATCGTGCGTGATGGCATTGACCGGGCAGGTCTCTTCGCAGGTATTGCAGCGTATGCAGATGCCCGGATCGATGAGATGCTGTTTGACGATGTCTGTCATGACTCCCGTTCCTGACCGTACCTAAGGTTCGACGACGTCATTCCCGCGAAAGCGGGAATCCATGGTGGTGTTCAGCGCTTGCATGGGTCCCCGCTTTCGCGAGGACGACGAGGCTTTGCCATGCATGCGCACGATTCCCTCAGTTGAAGCGCACGTACTCGAAGTCGATCGGCTGATTGTTGATGCCGCGCGCGGGCGGGCTGATCCAGTTGGCGAATTTGCCCGGTTCGGCGACGCGGCCCATGAGCGACTGCACGAAGACGCGGTCTTCCTCGGTCGGCAGCCAGTCGCGGTGCTTGTGCGTCCATTCCGCCTCGGAGATCACTTTGCCCTCCGGGCTTAGGTGCAGTTCGCCGAAGACGCCGATCTTGCGGTGAAAGCCCTTGTGCGGCAGCGAGAAGCGAAAGGGAATGCCGAGTTTTTCCGGCACGCGGTTCCAGCGGTCGATGCCACCCTGCACGTCCTTCACCCAGTCGTCGCGCAGGCGCTCGTTGAGCGCGGTGAGCGCAGGCACCTGCTTGGTGAGGATTTTGTCGCCGACCACTTCCATGACCGGATACTCCGAGCCGTCGAGGCGATGGTCGTCGCCGAGCTTGGTCTCCTCGTAGCGGCCCTTCAGGCCGTTGGTGTAGAAGGAGGCGGCGTTGGAGGAGATCTCCGCGCCGTACAGGTCGCTGGTGACGCTGTAGTGGAAGTTGAGGTATTTCTGCAGCGTCGGCAGGTCGATGACGCCCATGGCGCGCAGCTTGGCCGGATCGTCCGTCTTGTGCTGCGCCATCGTCTCGCAGGTGCGCTGGATGATGCGGCTGATGCCGGACTCGCCGACGAAGAGGTGGTGCGCCTCTTCGGTGAGCATGAACTTGCAGGTGCGCGCCAGCGGATCGAAACCGGATTCGGCCAGCGCCGCCAGCTGGAACTTGCCGTCGCGGTCGGTGATGAAGGTGAACATGAAGAAGGACAGCCAGTCCGGCGTCTTCTCGTTGAAGGCGGTGAGGATGCGCGGGTTGTCGGCGTCGCCGGAGCGGCGCTCGAGCAGGGCCTCGCCTTCCTCGCGGCCGTCGCGGCCGAAGTGGGCGTGCAGCAGGTAGACCATGGCCCACAGGTGGCGGCCCTCTTCGACGTTCACCTGGAACAGGTTGCGCATGTCGTAGAGCGAGGGGCAGGTCATGCCGAGGTGGCGCTGCTGCTCGACCGAGGCCGGCTCGGTGTCGCCCTGGGTGACGATGATGCGACGCAGCGTCGAGCGGTACTCGCCCGGCACTTCCTGCCAGACCGGCTGGCCCATGTATTCGCCGAAGTTCACCTTGCGCTCGGCTTCCTGCGGGGCGAGGAAGATGCCCCAGCGGTAGTCTGGCATCTTGACGTAGTCGAATTGCGCCCAGCCCTTCGGGTCGACGCTGATGGCAGTGCGCAGGTAGACCTCGGCGGTCGAGGTCTTGTCCGGACCCATCTCGTTCCACCAGTCGAGGTAGGCGGGCTGCCAGTGCTCGAGGGCGCGCTGCAGGGTCTTGTTCGACGCGAGGTCGACGTTGTTGGGGATCTTCTGGCTGTAATCGATGCTCATGGTGTCTTATCTCCTGTGCGTTTCTGTTCTGTAGGTCGGCCTTCAGGCCGACGTGGGGGATCAATGGCCGTTGTCGGGCTGAAGCCCGACCTACACCCGTTCCCAATTGAATTTCGCTTTTGCGCCGGTGCCGTAGACCTTCAAGGCACCGGTCTCACCGACGGCGTTCGGCCGGTTGAAGATCCAGTTCTGCCACGCGGTGAGGCGGCCGAAGATGCGTGTGTCCATGGTCTCGCCACCGGCGAAGCGCAGGCTGGCCTCCATGCCGGTCAGCGCGTCCGGCGAGAGGGCCGTGCGCTCCTCGAAGGCGATGCGCAATTCCTCGTCCCAGTCCAGTTCATCCGGCGCGAAGGTGACCAGGCCGAGTTCAATTGCCTTGTCGGCATCCAGCTTCTGGCCGAGTGTGGTGCGGGCGGCGGCCACGGGTGCGGCCTCGTCGGCGAAACGCGTGGCGAGGCGGGAGAGGCCATTGTTCATCGGGAAGAGGCCGAAGTTGGCCTCGGACAGGGCGATATTCGGGGAGCGTGCGATGTCATCCTCGATCTTCAGCATGAAGCTGCGATCGGCAGCCAGCGCCAGTTCGAAGAACAGGCCGCCGAAGCAGGAGCCCTCGTCGAGCACGGCGAACATCGAGCGCGAGGAGACGTCGAGGCGGCGCAGGCAGCGGCGCAGCATGCCGATCGTCTCGCGCACGAACCAGTTGTCCTTGAACTTCGCCATCGTCGCGTCGGCTTCCAGCACGGCCGCAAGATCGCCGCGCGTCTTGATCTGCCACAGGCCGATGTCGAGGTCGTTGGTGCGCAGCATGAGGATGGCGTCGTCCAGTTCACGCGCCATCGCCAGCGGCCACCAGCGCGCCCCCTGGGTGAGGATTTCCTCCAGTTCGTCGGGTTGGCGGCCCATTGGCGCCGTCACGGTGAGCGTGGCGACGCGCGCGTCGCGGTCGAGTTCGACGTCAACGTGTGTGTAGTGGTAGCCCTTTTCATCATCCTTGCGCTGGATCGGGGTGAGGCTGATGCCCTTGCCGCCGGGGCGATCCGACTGCTTCGCCAGTTCGGCGGCGCGGACCTTCACCAGTTCCTCGAACTGCTGCGGCTTGGCGATGTGGTCAACCAGTTTCCATTCCAGCGCACGCTCGGCGCGCACGCCCTCGGAGGTGGTGCAGAACACGTCGGCCAGGTCGCGCCGCATCCTGCGCTTGTCCACCAGTCGGGTGAGGCCGCCGGTGCCGGGCAGCACGCCCAGCAGCGGCACCTCGGGCAGGCTGACGGCGGTGGAGCGGTCGTCGATCATGGCGATCTCGTCGCAGGCCAGCGCCATCTCGTAGCCGCCGCCGGCAGTGGCGCCGTTCAGCGCGGCGAGGAACTTGAGCCCGGAGTGCTCGCTCGAATCTTCAAGACCGTTGCGCGTCTCGTTGGTGAACTTGCAGAAATTCACCTTCCAGGCGTGGGTGGACAGGCCCAGCATGTAGATGTTGGCGCCGGAGCAGAACATGCGCGCCTTGCCGCTGGTGATGACCACGCACTTCACTTCGGGGTGCTCGAAGCGGATGCGCTGCACGGCGTCGTGCAGTTCCATGTCGACGCCGAGGTCGTAGGAGTTCAGCTTGAGCTTGTAGCCGGGCAGGATGCCGCGGTCTTCCTGGATGTCCAGGGTGAGCGTGGCCACATGTGGATTCTGGCCGTCAAAGGCCAGTCGCCAATGTGCGTAACGGGAAGGATCGGTTTCGTACGTAATCATCTAAATGCCTCCGCTGGTTGCCGCCTCGGCCAGCACTAGATGAATTAAAGTGCAGACAGAAGCTTTAAGTCGAAATATTGTACATATTCTGCAACTCTTCTTGACTTGCGTCAACAGTTTTATTTGAAGTGTCAATGACGGCGTCGGCCAGACCGTACAGGTCATTGCGTTCTGCCAGGATACGACGCAGGTCGGCCATGGCCTCCTCGCGCCCGGTAATGGGACGCATGTCGCCCTGGGCGATGACGCGCTGCATGTGCTCTTCGGCGCTGGCTTTGATCCAAACCGTGTAACAGGCCGAGCGCAGCAGTTCGTAGGTGGGCGCCTCCGTGACGAGTCCGCCGCCGGCGGCGATCACGACCTGCTCGTGATGCTCGATGATGCGTTCCAGGCAGCGTTTTTCGAAGCGGCGGTAGGCATGCTGGCCGTAGAGCGAGAAGATTTCCGACGAGGGAATGCCGGATTCGCGCTCGATTTCATCATCGAGTTCGACGAAAGGGACAGCGAGGTTGCCGGCCAGGCGCCGTCCGAGGGTGGATTTTCCGGCGCCGCGCAGTCCGATGAGGGCGATGCGGTTGCGGCGGGATTGCGGATCCGGTTCGCCGAAGGCGCTGGAGAGGATGGCCTTCGCCTGCAGCAGCTTTTTCGGCGAGAGCTTCTCAAGGTACTGAATCAGAAGGGTCAGCTCTATGGGATGGCCGTCCCGCTCGCTGAGCAGTTCCGTCAGGGGGCAGTCCAGCGCGGCCGCTACCTGGCGCAACAGGAGGATGGAAATGTTGCCTTGTCCGCTTTCAAGTTGGGCAAGATAGCGCTCCGAGACACTGGATTTGCCGGCCAGCGCTTTGCGTGACAGGCCAAGACGGGTACGGGCATCGCGAACGCGTGCACCGAGTTGCTGCAAGTAGTTATGTTCTTCCTGCAAGGAATCGGCTGCTATCTGCGAGGATTCGACCATCATTGCGTTTCCCCCTTGGTTCAGGTGCATCGCATGCGCTGGCATATTAGCACCATATGATGCACTATAGCACTTGCCATATTGTTCTTATGCATTATACTGGCCAAAACATGGCAATCTGCCATCCAGCCATTTCTATTTCTAGTGTTTCCGCAGGCCACAAAGCTGGCAAGAGCGGATAATGGCAATGACCTCAGGAACTATACTGCAAACTGATGATATAGGTTAGCCAGAAATGGGAAATAACACAGTCGAAGAGTTTACCTCCTTGATCGCCGGCGTTACCGGACGCATTGCCGGCCTGTCCCTGGATGGCCAGCTGGATACCAGGCTTAACAAGGAATTCCCGCCGGACGGGGTCGAATTCAATCGCATTTTCGATGCGTGCAAGGCTGCCATTGCAGCCGGCTGGATGTGCAACCGGGAGGCGGGCGGCATCAAGTTCGGCCGTGTCATCAAGCCGAGCGATGCGATCCACGGCTTCAGCGTCAACGTCGTCGAGATGGACGATTGCAAGGGTCCGCACCACCGCCATCCGAAGGGTGAAATCGACATGATCATGCCGCTCGACGCCGGGGCGAAGTTCGACGGCCGCGGCAAGGGATGGCTGGTCTATCCCGCCGGGCATGCCCACTTTCCGACCGTGACCGGCGGCAAGGCCATCGTCCTCTACCTCCTGCCTGACGGCGCGATAGAATTCACCAAGTAGGTCGGGCTTCAGCCCGACGACGGCTCTCGGCCTGAAGGCCGACCTACAAAAAAGGAGGAGCAGAAAATGCCGCAGCTATCCATGGCCGACCATAGCGTTACGCCGCCACGCGTCACGGTGCCGCGCGACTACAACGCCGCCTACGACTTGATTCAGCGCAACCTGCAGGCGGGTCGCGGGGCCAAGGCCGCCTTCATCGACGATGCGGGCAGCTATAGTTATGGCGAACTGGCCGAGCGGGCAAACCGCTTCGGCAACGTGCTTGCCGGCCTCGGGCTCGAGCAGGAGTCGCGCGTCATGCTGTGCCTGCTCGACACCATCGACTTCCCGACAGCCTTCCTCGGCAGCATCCAGGCCGGCGTGGTGCCGATTGCCGCCAACACGCTGCTCACCGCCGGCGACTACGATTTCATGCTCGCCGATTCGCGCGCCAGCGCGCTGATCGTTTCCGAGGCGCTGTGGCCGCAATTCGAGGCGATCGTCGGCAAGCACAAGCACCTCAAGCACGTCATCGTTTCCGGCAACGACGCCAAGGGCAAGCTGCGCCTGTCCGACCTGATGGCGAAGGCGTCCGCGCAATTCGAGCCGGTGTCGACGACGGCCGACGACATGTGCTTCTGGCTGTACTCCTCCGGCTCCACCGGTGCGCCGAAGGGCACGGTGCACCTGCATTCGCACCTGATCCAGACGGCAGAACTGTATGCGCGCGGCGTGCTCGGCATCCGCGAGGACGACCTGGTGTTTTCCGCCGCCAAGCTGTTCTTTGCCTACGGCCTTGGCAACGGCCTGACCTTCCCCATGTCGGTCGGCGCCACGGCGGTGCTGATGGCCGAGCGGCCGACGCCGCAGTCGGTGTTCAAGCGCCTGCGCGAGCACAAGCCCACCATCTTCTACGGCGTGCCGACGCTGTATGCCGCGCTGCTCGCCAGCCCGGATCTGCCCAAGCGCGAGGATCTGCGCATGCGCGTGGCGACTTCGGCCGGCGAGGCGCTGCCGGCGGACATCGGCAAGCGCTGGACGGAGCATTTCGGCATCGAGATCCTCGACGGCATCGGCTCCACCGAGATGCTGCACATCTTCCTCTCCAACCGCCCCGGCGAGGTGCGCTACGGCACCACCGGCAAGGCGGTGCCCGGCTACGCCATCCGCCTCATCGGCGAGGACGGCCAGCCGGTGAAGCAGGGCGAGATCGGCGAGCTGCAGATCAACGGGCCGACGTCCGCCATCCTGTACTGGAACAATCGCGAGAAGTCGCGCCACACCTTCATGGGCGAGTGGACCCGCAGCGGCGACAAATACATCGAGACCGAAGACGGCTACTTCCAGTACTGCGGCCGTTCGGACGACATGCTCAAGGTTTCCGGCATCTACGTCTCGCCCTTCGAGGTCGAGGGCGCGCTGATGACGCACGAAGCCGTGCTGGAGGCCGCCGTGGTGGCGCATGCCGACACCGACGAGTTGATCAAGCCCAAGGCCTATGTGGTGCTGAAATCCGGCTTCGAAGCTTCCGATGCGCTGGCGGACAAGCTCAAGCAGCACGTCAAGGACAAGCTGGCACCTTACAAGTATCCGCGCTGGCTGGATTTCGTCGGCGAACTGCCGAAGACGGCGACCGGCAAGATCCAGCGCTTCAAGCTGCGCTAGTGACTTCTTCGATTGCGATTCTGCAACACGTAGGTCGGCCTTCAGGCCGACAAATGGCTGGCGTGTCGGGCTGAAGCCCGACCTACGCTACAACCTGGACATGCGGGGAGGATCATGCGCGTCCTGATCATCGAAGACGATCTCGACATCGCGACCAACCTCTACGAATTCCTCGAGAGCAAGGGTAACGTCGCCGACCTGGCGCGCGACGGCGTCAGCGGCATGCACCTGGCGGTATCCAGCGAGTTCGACGCGATCGTCCTCGACCTCGGGCTGCCGGGCATGGACGGCCTGTGCCTGTGCCGCAAGCTGCGCCAGGAGGCCAAGCGCGACGTGCCGATCCTGATCCTCACGGCGCGCGATGTCCTCGAGGACAAGCTGGCCGCGTTCGAGTGCGGCGCAGACGACTACCTCGTCAAGCCTTTTGCCTTGCGCGAAGTCGAAGCGCGGCTGAACGCACTCGTTGCCCGCCGCCACGGGCGCGTCATCGAGCGCAAGCTGTGCTTCGACACCATCGCCTACGATCCGGCCACGCTCGCCGTCACGGTGGAAGGGCGGCCGGTGCATCTCTCCCGCAAGTGCCTGCGGCTGCTCGAGGTGCTGATCTCGGCGCCGAACCGCGTCTATAGCCGTGACGAGCTCGAGCAGGAGCTGTGGGGCGACGAGCATCCCCAGAGCGATTCGCTGCGCAGCCACATGCATATGTTGCGGCGTGCCCTGACCGATTCGCGCGGCGGCTCGCCCATCGAGACCGTCCACGGCATTGGCTACCGCTTTGCCGTTGCCGATGCCGATGCCCGTCCGGCATAGCCTGCGCCTTAAATTCGCCGTCACCTTCGCGCTGGCGGGCGTGGTGCTGGTGCTGCTTCATGCTTTCGTGATCCATCAGCTGAGCCGCCATCAGGAATCGCAACTGATCGACCAGATCGTTTCCGACGAGATGGAGATTCTGCTGCAGCAGTACGAACGGAGCTTTTCTCTCGACGGACCGCCTTACCGGAAACTGCAGCGCTACGAGGTCAGGCCGGATACCGAGGCGCTCGCGCTGCGCAAATGGTTTCGCGCGAGCTGGCTGATCCACACATATGTTGCCCGCGAACCGCTGGAGCAGCGAGTACTGCCTGCCGAATTGCGCGAGCTTCCGCCGGGATTTCATGACGTTTACAGTGGCGAGGAACGGGATCTGTATCGCGTCGAAGTGAGGGAGATCGGCCATACGCGGTTCTATATTGCCTATTCCGTGACGCTTCACCAGGAAAGGGGTCGTCATTTCACACTGGTGCTGGCGCTGAGCGCTGCGCTGACCGTTCTCGCCACCGTGCTCATCGGTTTCTGGCTCTCCGGCAGGCTGACGCATCAGATCGAAGACCTGGCCAGGCGGGTACGGCAGCTCGATGAATCGGCAGAAGGACGAGGTGCTGGAACGGCACTATCCCGAACGTGAAGTGGCCGAATTGGCGGCGGCCTTCGACGGCTACCACGCGCGCACCGCCAGTCTGCTGGAGCGGGAGCGCGCGTTCACCGCCGATGTCAGCCATGAGTTGCGCACGCCGCTGACGGCACTGCAGACCAGTTGTGAACTGATGCTGGAAGACGCGGCCCTGCCGCCCCGGTCGCGCGCCAGGGTGGAGAAGATCGCAGCCGCCGCGATGCGGCTGGGCGAACTGGTGAACGCTTTCCTGCTCATGGCCCGTGAAGAAGCGGATGGCATCAGCAGCGAGGTGGATCTGCGGGAGTGCATAGAGGAGGCGGTGGAAAGTGTCCGTGAGCGCGCCGAGGCGAAGGGGCTGACTTTGCAGGTGGATATGCCCGGGAGCCTGGCCGTGCGCGTGCCCAAGCGGGCGCTTCACGTCGTGCTGAGCAATCTACTGGCCAACGCGGTCAGCTACACCGAGGCCGGAACTGTTCAGGTGCGCACACGGGGCGCCAAAGTGGAGATCACCGATACCGGGCCGGGCGTCGCGCCGGACAGGATTCCCGAACTGTTCCGACGCTTCCATCGTGGCGATGCACGCGGGGGAGACGGTTTCGGTCTGGGACTGGCCATCGTCAAGCGGATCTGCGAGCAGGCCGGCTGGCAGGTCGGCATCGAGCGTCGCGAGGAGGGCGGGACACGGGTATATCTTGCACTTGGCGGCTGATTTGACAAAGATTTGACAATCCCATGACCTCGATTTGACGCCGGCCCACTAGACTGTACAAGTCCCTCATCAGCCTTGACGCAGGCAGGCGGACATGCTGTTATACAAAACCATGCGCTCAGCGGCGCATTCAAACAGACGAAGCGAAAAACAACGCTGAGATCCGCACAATCATCAATACAGGAGGAGTGAGATGAGCCAAAACGAAAAACAGGGTTTTAACCGCCGCGGGTTGCTGAAAGGCACCGCGGCCATCGCCGTTGCCACCGCCATCGGCACGCTGGCGCCTTTCAATCTGGCGCAAGCGGCCGACAAGATCAAGGTCGGTCTCATGCTGCCCTACACCGGCACCTTCACGGCGCTCGGCAATGCGATCACCAACGGCTTCAAGCTGGCGGTCGAGGAGCGCGGCGGCAAGCTGGGCGGACGCGAGATCGAATACTTCGTCGTCGACGACGAATCCAATCCGGCCAAGGCGCCGGAAAACGCCAACAAGCTGGTGCAGCGCGACAAGGTCGATGTCGTCATCGGCACCGTGCACTCCGGCGTGGCCATGGGCATGGCCAAGGTGATCCGCGAATCCGGCACGCTGTGGATCAACCCGAATGCCGGCGCCGACGCCGTTACCGGTCCGCTGTGCGCGCCGAATATCTTCCGCACCTCCTTCTCCAACTGGCAGACCACCCACGCGCTCGGGCAAGGTGCTCAAGGCCAGGGGCCACAAGAATGCCGTCTTCATCACCTGGAAATACGCTGCCGGCGAGGAGATGATGGCTGGCTTCAAGGAAGGTTTCGAGAAGGAAGGCGGCAAGCTGACCAAGGAACTGTACGTGCCGTTCCCGCAGGTGGAGTTCCAGGCGCTGCTGACCGAGATCGCCAGCATCAAGCCGGATGCCGTGGTGGCCTTCTTCGCCGGTGGCGGCGCGGCCAAGTTCCTCAAGGACTACCAGGCTGCCGGCCTCAAGGGCAAGATTCCGCTCTACGGCTCGGGCTTCCTCACCGACGGCGTGCTCGATGCCGTGGGCGATGCGGCCGAAGGCGTGGAGACCACGCTGCACTACGCCGACGGGCTGAATACCAAGAAGGACAATGCCTTCCGCCTGGCTTACGCCAAGACCTACAAGCTGCAGCCCGACGTGTATGCCGTGCAGGGCTACGATGCCGGCCAGTTGCTGGCGGCCGGCCTCGATGCGGTGAAGGGCGATGTGTCGAAGAAGGCGGCCATGATCAAGGCCATGGAAACGGCCAAGATCGACAGTCCGCGCGGCCCCTTCACGCTGTCCAAGGCCCACAACCCGGTGCAGGACATGTATCTGCGCAAGGTGGTCGGCAAGGAGAGCAAGGTGCAGGGCGTGGCCTGGAAGGCGCTGGCTGATCCGGCACGCGGCTGCAAGATGTAACTGTCATTGACCGGAACGGCGGCAGGTTTCTGCCGCCGTTTTTGCGTCCGTCCGATGGATTTCGCCTTCCTCCTTATCCAGCTTTTGAATGGCCTGCAATACGGCCTGCTGCTGTTTCTCGTCGCCAGCGGACTGACGCTGATCTTCGGCATCATGGGCATCATCAATCTTGCCCATGGCAGCTTCTACATGGTCGGCGCCTACCTCGCCTGGTCGCTGGCCAGCCTGACGGGCAACCTGCTGACGGCGATCCTCGTCGGCATTCCGCTTACCGTCGTACTCGGCATGGCACTGGAATGGCTGGTGATCCGCCGCTTCTATGAACGCGACCACCTCTACCAGGTGCTGCTCACCTACGGCCTGATCCTGGTCTTCGAGGAGTTGCGCAGCGTGATCTGGGGCGACGACGTGCATGGCGTGCCGGTGCCCGAGTTGCTCAGCTACTCGATCCCGCTCACCGACACGCTGTCCTATCCGGTCTACCGCCTGTTCATCTCGGGCGTGTGCCTGCTGCTGGCGGGCGGGCTGTATCTGCCTCATCCAGAAAACGCGCCTCGGCATGATGATCCGCGCCGGCAGTTCCAACCGCGACATGGTGCAGTCGCTCGGCATCAACATCAAGCTGATCTACACGCTGATCTTCGCCATGGGCGTGGCGCTGGCCGGGTTCGCCGGCATGATCAATGCGCCGCTCTCCTCGGTGTTCCCCAACATGGGCGGGCAGGTGCTGATCGTCTGCTTCGTGGTGGTGGTGATCGGCGGCATCGGCTCGGTGAAGGGCGCCATGGCCGCCTCGCTCCTGATCGGCCTGGCCGACACCTTCGGCCAGGTGTTCCTGCCGCAAGTGGCCGGCATGATCGTGTATGTGCTGATGGCCGTCGTGCTGGTGTGGCGCCCGGCCGGGCTGTTCGGGAAGGCCTGAGATGAACGGCCCCACGCTCACTTCGTTCGCTGCCCCCGAGGGGCGCTCAGCGCCCTTCGGGCGGCCGGGCGGGCGCTGAGATGCTGTCGCCGCGCACGTCCCGCATCGTCTTTCTCGTCGCCGCGCTGCTGCTGGTGCTGTTTCCTTTCGTCGGCGGCACCTTCTACATCCAGCTCATCGCCAAGGTGATGATCCTGGCCATCTTCGCCATGAGCCTGGACCTGCTGATCGGCTACACCGGGCTGGTGAGCTTCGGCCATGCCGCCTATTTCGGCCTGGCCGGCTATGCGCTCGCCCTGATGGGGCCGCAATACGAGGCGGCCAGCCTGTGGTGGTCGCTGCCGGCGGCGATGGCGGTATGCGCCCTCTTCGCGCTCGTCACCGGACTGCTGGTGCTGCGTACGCGCGGCATTTTCTTCATCATGGTGACCCTGGCCTTCGCGCAGATGCTGTACTTCGTTTTTCACGATACCGGCTTCGGCGGCGGCTCGGACGGCATCTACATCTACAACAAGCCGGAACTCAAGATCGGCGACTTCGCCCTCGCCAACCTGGACAGCGTCGAACATTTCTACTATGTCGTGCTGATCCTGATGGCCGGGGTGTACCTGCTGCTGCGCCGGGTGCTCGGTTCGACCTTCGGCCGCGCGCTGGTCGGCATCAAGGTGAACGAGCACCGCATGCAGGCCCTCGGTTTCCCCGTGTTTCGCTACAAGCTGGCGAGCTATGTGCTGGCCGGCGCGCTGGGCGGCCTGTCCGGCTATCTCGCAGCGGTGCAGTTCGGCTTCGTGAACCCCGAGATCCTTTCCTGGCACAAGTCGGGGCAGGTGATGATGATGGTCATCCTCGGCGGCATGGGTACGCTCTTCGGACCGGTGATCGGCGCCTTCGCCTTCGTGCTGCTGCAGGAGGCGTTCTCCAATCAGGCCTTCTTCGGCGAATGGGCCAAGTACTGGCAACTGGCCATGGGCATCTTCATCATCCTCGTGGCGATGTACCTGCCGCAAGGCCTGGCCGGGCTGCTGCAGCGCCTCGGCCGAAAACCGGAAATCGTCGAGGCGGACGAAGAACCGATCGAGGATGGCCCGGAGAGCAAGTCATGAGCCCCCACGCTCGCATGCGCGCGCTGTCCCCCGAGGGGATGCATGCCTCCTTTGGGGCGGCCTGGCAGGGGCATGAGTCATGACCGGCCCCATCCTGCGCACGACTGAACTGACCAAGCGCTTCGGCGGGCTGGTGGCTGTCGACAAGGTTTCGGTGGAACTGCATGTCGGCGAGGTGCATGCCGTGATCGGGCCGAACGGCGCGGGGAAATCCACCCTGACCAACCTGCTCTCGGGCGACCTGCCGCCGACTTCCGGCACGGTGCAGTTCGAGGGCCGCGACATTGCCGGGCTGAGGTCCGACACCATTTCGCGCCTGGGCGTCGGCCGCAGCTACCAGAAGACCAACATCTTCCTGCCCTTCACGGTGTTCGAGAACTGCCGCCTGGCGGCGCAGTCGCGCACGCCGCGCGCCTGGCGCGTGTGGAAGGGCGCGGGCGTGTTCGGCGACATCAACCGACAAGCCAGCGAGGCCATGGAGGCCGCCGGCCTCGCGCACCGGCGCGACCGCGTCGCCGCCACACTCTCGCACGGCGAGCAGCGCCAGCTCGAGATCGCCATGTGTCTGGCGACGAAACCGCGCCTGCTGCTCCTCGACGAGCCGCTGGCGGGCATGGGGCCGCATGAATCGCATCGCATGGTGGAACTCATCAAGAAGCTGGCGGCCAACCACGCCATCATGCTTATCGAACACGACATGGACGCCGTCTTCGCCGTGGCGCACAAGCTGACTGTGATGGTAAACGGCGAGGTGATCGAATCCGGCACGCCGGAGGCGGTTCGTTCGAGCCCGGCCGTGCAGCTCGCCTACCTCGGCGGGGAGGACAACCTCCATGGCTGAACTGCTTATCGACGCCCACGGCCTGCACAGCTACTACGGCGTCAGCCACATCCTGCACGGCGTGAATTTCTCCGTGTCGCGCGGCGAGACCATCGGCCTGATGGGCCGCAACGGCATGGGCAAGACGACGCTGATCAAGTCCATGCTCGGCCTGGTGCGGCCGAAGGAGGGCGCTGTCCGCGTGCGCGGCCAGGACATGACGCAGGCCGCGACGCACGCCATCGCCCGCGCCGGCATCGCCTACGTGCCGGAAGGGCGCGGCATCTTCCCGAACCTGACGGTGCGCGAGAACCTCGTCATGGCGGCGCGCGCCGGCGTGGACGGCCGCCGCGAGTGGGTCTTCGACCGCGTCATGGAGACCTTCCCGCGCCTGTCGGAGCGCATCAACAACGGCGGCGCGCAACTCTCCGGCGGCGAGCAGCAGATGCTCACCATCGGCCGCGCGCTGATGACCAATCCCGATCTCCTCATCCTGGACGAAGCCACCGAAGGCCTCGCGCCGCTCATCGCCCGGGAGATCTGGAACATCATCCGCACCATCCGCGCCTCCGGCATCGCCACGGTGATCGTCGACAAGAACTACGGCGCGGTGATGGCGCTGGCCGACCGCAGCGTGGTGCTGGTCAAGGGCCGCGTCGTCTTCGCCGGATCGTCGAACGAACTGTCCGACAACGAGGAACTGATGCACCGCTTCCTCGGGGTTTGACAAATTTCCCCCTCTCCCTCCCGGGGAGAGGGCCACACGACATCCCCCTCTCCCTTCCAGGGAGAGGGCCGGGGTGAGGGTCAAGGAACGATAAACATGCAAACCGGTTTCATCCAGGCCGCCGGCCACAAGCTCGAATACCAGCTCATCCCCGCCCACCAGCTCAATCGCCCGACGCTGGTGTTCCTGCACGAAGGCCTCGGCTCCGTGGCGATGTGGCGCGACTTCCCGGCGAAGGTCGCCGCCGCCACCGGCTGCCGCACGCTCGTGTACTCGCGCTACGGCTACGGCGAATCCGATCTCCTGACGGAACCCTTCACCGTGCGCTACATGCACGACGAAGCGCTGATCGCGCTGCCCGAACTGCTCGACAAGCTGGAGATCGACAAGCCGGTGCTGGTCGGCCACTCCGACGGCGGCTCCATCGCGCTCATCCACGCCGGCGGTGCGGGCAGGGCAGTCGCCGGCCTCATCCTCATGGCGCCGCACGTCTTCGTCGAGGACCTTTCCATCGCCAGCATCGCCCAGGCCAAGGTGACCTTCGAGACCACCGACCTCGCGCAGAAGCTCGGCAAGTACCACCACGATTCCGCGAAGACCTTCCGGGGCTGGAACGACATCTGGCTGCACCCGGATTTCCGCGCCTGGAACATCGAGGAATATTTGCCGAAGGTGGCCTGCCCGGTGCTCGCCATTCAGGGCGAAGACGACGAGTACGGCACGCCGGCGCAGGTCGAGGCCATCCGCAAACAGGCGAAAGGCGAGGTCGAAGTGCTGATGCTCGCCGACTGCCGCCATTCCCCGCACAAGGACCAGCCCCAGGCCACGCTCGAGGCGATGGCGGGGTTCATCGAGCGGATTTCGTAGAAGTCAGCCGCCGGGAGACGGCGAGAAGCTCACTTCAGGATGGGCCGGAGGTCCTCCAGCTTGTCGAAGAGGTGCCAGACGTACTTGTCCGTGCCCTTTTCCCGATGCGGATGCAGGTCGGCAAGCTTCGGATCGTTGCAATAGCCGTCGAACGCCTCCTTCGACGCCCACTCGACGAGGATGAGCACCTGGCGCGGCGCGACATCCCCCACGGCGGCCTCGCGGAACTTGCCCAGGGCAACCACGCGCCCGCCGTGCGCGGCTACTTCGCGGGCCGAGCGCTTCGAGTAGGCCAGGTATTCGTCCTTGTTCGAGACGTTGAAGAGGTTGAGGGCGTAGACGGGGGTGGACATCGGCAGTGCTCCAAGTTGGCGTGGCAATAGTTTGGTTTCTGGGGTTCAACGTGCTAGCTCGTAAGCGGCGCTGGGCAAGGGTTTGGGGGCATTTTCATCTGCGTACCCAGGAGCTGGTGTTAGTCGGAACGCTTCATGCGTCAATGAATCACCGACTCGGAACGATCCCAAAGCATCAATGCAGCTTCTGATACATCGACAGATGGCAGTCCAGGCTTTACCAAGCATACGCTTCCATCAAGTACCTGTTTCTGGCATTGCGGACAGAATATCGTTTGTGCTCGTCATTCACTACGAAACCGCCAAAGGTGTCTGAACGTCTCTGCGTGGCACTTGAAGCAAATTGCATTTTCGATGTCTGTCGCGCGAGATCGCCGATTTCTATTTGATGCTGTCGTCATGAGATGATTGAAACGAGTTTGTCGCCTTCAAATTCAGTACGAAAGCAAGGCCGAGATATCATCCCATAATCACTCGCCAATGACCTCCATTACTGTTTTTCCGGCGCCATTAGTTCCATCGACCGCAATACGGCTATAACCTTTGTCACGAATATGCGCGACTAATTTATTGACATCATCCGTTTCCATCAGCTGTTGACTGCTAACAGTAATTAGACGGACCCGCGGGTCCGTATATGAATTGATATCAAGTCAAAAGTATGCGCCTGTAATGCTTGATGCACAAGACATACCTCTTGGCGGGGTCCGTATAACAACGCCAATATCCCGGACAGGACGGGGTGGGGGGTTTATGTCGGATGAGGCGGAAGGAAAGTCAGCCTCTGCGATACGGCGAATGATCACGCCTGCGCCATAATGAAGCCTGGTCGAACCTTGCAGTCGGTGAAAGACATGTCGGACTTCAGGAATCGAAACGTGCTCATCACCGGCGCCGCCAGCGGCATCGGGCGGCTGATGGCGCTGGCGATCGCGGCGAAGGGCGGACGGCTGATCCTGTGGGACGTGGATGAGTCGCACCTTGCGGCCGTGGCGGCGGAGATCGCCGCCGCCGGCGGGCAGGCTTCCGTCTATGCCTGCAACCTCGCCGAGCGCGAGGCCATCGAGGCCGCCGCCGCGCGCACCCTGCAGGAGCAGGGCGCGGTCGACATCCTCATCAACAACGCCGGCATCGTGGACGGCAAGCGGCTGCTGGAGGCGAGCGACGAGGAGATCGTGCGCACTTTCGCGGTGAACACCCTGGCGCCGTTCCGCACCGCGCGCGCCTTCCTGCCCGGCATGCTGGCGCAGGGGCGGGGGCACATCGTCACCATCGCCTCGGCCTCGGGCATCGCGGCGGTGCCGCATCTCACCGACTACTCTGCGAGCAAGGCCGCCGCCATCGCCTTCGACGAGGCGCTGCGCCTGGAGCTGAAGCACGACGGCGCGCCGGTGAGGACCACCGTGGTCTGTCCCTTCTACATCGCCACCGGCATGTTCGCCGGCGTGCGCACGCGCTTCCCTTTTCTGTTGCCGATCATGAAGCCGGAAGCCGTCGCCGGGCGCATCGTGCGCGCCATCGAGCGCAATGAATCGCGGGTGATCCTGCCCTGGTTCGTGCGCTGCGCCTTCCCGCTGCGATTGCTGCCGACCGCCTGGTTCGACGCGCTGATGAGCTTCTTCGGCATCACGAAAAGCATGGACGACTTCACCGGGCGGAAGCGCTAGACTCGTCAGCACAACCGCAGCTGATTGGTGGCAATGCCTGGCGGTATGTGTAGGAGCGGCGTCCTCGCCGCGATTTGGGCGGCCGCAATCGCGGCGAGGACGCCGCTCCCACAGGGGTATTCAGGGGCTGCGCATGCCTTGGATGAACTTGGCCGCCAATCAGGCAACCACAACAAGGAGAGACCATGACAACCGTCGCCAACATCGCCGTCGCGCTGGTCGCGCTGCTGCACCTGAATTTCCTCGTGCTGGAGATGTTCTACTGGGACAAGCCGCTCGGCATGCGCATCTTCGGCCTGAAGCCGGAGTTTGCCAAAGCCACGAAAGGCCTCGCCGCGAACCAGGGGTTGTACAACGGTTTTCTCGTCGCCGGTCTGGCGTGGGGGCTGCTGCTGGGCGCGGCCGGCGGGCCGGTGAAAGTGTTCTTTCTTGCCTGCGTGATCGTCGCCGGCGTCTTCGGTGCGTTCACCGTCAGCCGGAAGATACTCTGGGTGCAGGCGCTGCCCGGCGCCGTCGCGCTCGCGCTGGTTCTGGCCGCCTAGGGCTTGTCTCCCCACACTTCCTTCAACCGATCGTCGCGCCCGCACAGGCTGCGATAGACATAGTATCTGAAGGGGTTTTTCTTGTAGTAGTTCTGGTGCAGTTCCTCGGCTGGCCAGAACGGTCCGGCCGCCACGATCTCGGTATGGATCTGGCTGAGTTTGCCGCTTTTCAGCAGTGCTTCCCGACTGGCTTCGGCCGTCTGGCGCTGCGACTCGTCCATGAAGAAAATCGCGCTGCGATACGCGGTGCCGGTGTCGCAGAACTGCTTGTCCTTCACCGTGGGGTCGATGTGGCGCCAAAAGTAGTCGAGAAGGCGTTCATAGCTCAGCGTGGTTGGATCGTAGGTGACCCGCACCGCTTCGGCATGGCCGGTGAGCTCGGCGCTGACCAGCTCGTAGGTGGGGTTGGCGACGTTGCCGCCGGTGTAGCCTGACTCCGTGTCGAGTACGCCCGGCAATTTGTCGAAATCCGCCTCCACGCACCAGAAGCAGCCGCCGGCGAGAATGGCCGTGGCCGTCTGCGTCTGCGCGGCGGGTGCCTGGGCTGCAGCGGGGACGGCCAGCATTGCTATCGCCAGCAGGGCGGCCACCCTGCCCAGCGCGCGGAGCGCGGCGATCAAGCGCGCAGCTCCGGCAGCTTGTCGTTGCGCGCGATGAACTGTAGCGCCAGTCCGTTGTTGCAGTAGCGCAACCCGGTCGGCTTCGGCCCATCCTTGAAGATATGGCCCTGGTGCCCGCCGCAGCGTGCGCAATGGTATTCGGTACGCGGAAAGATCAGCTTGTAGTCTGTCCGGGTTGCCACTGCCGCGGGCAGCGGTTCCCAGAAGCTGGGCCAGCCCGTGCCGCTGTCGTATTTGCGCGAACTGTCGAACAGCGGCAGGAAACAGGCCGCGCAGACGAAGGTGCCGTCGCGCTTCTCGCGGTCGAGCGGGCTGCTGCCGGGCGGCTCGGTGCCTTCCTCGAACAGAACTTCATAGCGATCGGCAGGCAGCAGCCGTTTCCATTCTGCTTTCGGCTTGTCCAATGCGGGCGCGGCGGCGCTGCCCCTGCTGAGTATCGGCAGGGCGGCGGCGGCAAACAGGCCGGAGAGGGCGGTCAGCCAGTGGCGTCGGGTCATGGGTTCTCCTTTGTCATCGTTTTCGGCAAGGATGCGGCTTCTGATGAATAAGACCGGACTTGACGCCGAATGCTTACATGCGGGCAGGATTCATTTGCCGTGCAGTGAGCCTATCATTCCGCCTGCGGGGTCAGGTTCGTCACGCCTTTTCATGGGCGTCCTCCTTCGGCACGAGTTGATAGAACAGGCTTGACTCGCGCTTGTAGAAGCCTTCGGTGTGGAAGGTCTCCTCCAGCAGGTACAACTCATAGTCGAGGTGGTGGCACAACTCGTGCAGCAGGGTGCGCAGGAAGCTGCGGAAGGCCACCACGCGTTTGTTCTTTGCCGTGCGCATCCACAGCTTGATGACGGCCTGCTTGCCGTCGTCCTCCGGCAGGTAGAGGCCGTGCAATTCGCCCCAGTCATGGCTCGGGCGCACCGCCAGCACCGCCACGGCGAGCGGCGGCGCCTTCAGCTGACTGACGATTCCCCCTGCGATGGCATTGCACAGGCGCTCGATTTCAACGCGGTTCTCGGCCTGCAGGGCCGCCACGAACGGCGCCACCAGAATACGCAACGCGGCCGCGTCGGTCAGGTCGATGCGCTCGATGGCGTCGCTCCTGTCGTAGATGCGCTTGCGTGGGGCAGAGAGACGGTTGTAGTAGGCGAAAGGCATTGGGTTATGTCCGACGAGGAACTATTATCAATCATCTGATCATCGGAGGATTGCCATGCGCGCACTCGTCACCGGCGGCAACGGACATCTGGGTTACAACCTCGTCAAGGCACTGCTCGACGGCGGGCATCAGGTGCGCGCCAGCGTACGTTCTCTCGCCGATGCCGCCAAGACGACGCCGCTCGAGCAACTTGGCGCAGTGGAACTGGTCGAGGCCGAGCTCGACCGCCCCGATCAATTGCGCGCGGCCATGGAGGGCGTCGACGTCCTCTTCCATGCTGCGGCGGTGTACTCGGTGGCCGAGCGTGGCCGCGACCAGGAAATCATCGAGGCCTCGGTGAAGGGCGCCGAGTTGGCCCTGCGCGCGGCGGCCGACGCGCGCGTGCGCAAGGTTATCCTGACGTCCTCGATCGTCACCCTACCGATGACCGCGCCGGGCGCGCCGCCGAGCACAGAAGAGGATTGGACGACCGACCTGCGCATCGTCTATTTCCGCGCCAAGACCGAGGCCGAGCAACTGGCGTGGAAGCTGGCCGGCGAACTCAAGCTCAACATGGCGACAGTGCTGCCCGGCCAGATCGGCGGGCCGGGCTTCCAGCGCAACACGCCGACGCTGGATCAGATCGAGGCCATGATGAGCGGCGCCTTCCGCATGGGGGTGCCGGATCTCAACATGTTGTACATCGACGTGCGCGACGTCGCCGCGGTGCATGTGCTGGCGGCGGAGCGCGACGGCCAGGGCCGCTTCATCGCCGTCGCTGACGAGGGACCGACCTGGCGCCGCATCATGGAAGTCATGCACGAAATCGATCCGCGCGTGAAGCCGGCGCTGATGACCTTGCCGGGCTTCATGAATCCCTTCCTGGTTTATTTCGATCGTATGTTCGCGAAGGTGTATGGCATACCGCACACTGCATCACCCGAAGTGATCGACACCGTGATGGGCAAGCGCTTCAATGCGAGCAACCGCCGCGCCCGCGAGGTGCTCGGCTGGGCGCCGATGTTCAGCCTGGAAGACAGCCTGCGCGACACCATGGCGGCAATCCGCGCCCGTCGCGCTTCCGGAAACTAGAAAATCCCCAGCGCCACGCCGCTGGCCATCGCCTCGCCCAGTTCCTCGCAGGCGGACAGATCGGCCGCAGTCACCTCGTTTCGCGCGATGAGCGGCTCGGCGACGCGCTTCCAGCCGTAGCCGGCGGCGATGCGGTCGATCTGCGTCACCGCGCCGGTGCCGTCGTTGCCGGCGCTGACGAAGAGCGCGTAGGGCAGGCCGACGGTTTTCCCCTCGGCCGGGTAGTAGGTGCGGTCGAAGAAGTCCTTCACCATGCCGGCCATGGTGCCGAAGTTCTCCGGCGTGCCGATGAGCAGGCCCTGGCAGGCGAGCAGGTCGTCCAGCGTGGCGTCGCCGGCGCGCAACATTACCGTTTCGGTCTCCGCGGCGCGCTGCGCGCCGCGCAGCACGGCCTCGGCCAACGCGCCGGTGTGGCCGCCCTGCGTGTGATAGACGATGAGCAGGCGCTTCATGGATGCGCGGCGGCCGGATCCTGCCGGTAGAACAGGCGCAACTGCGCATAAACCGCCGGGTATTCCGCCTGCAGCAGGCGGGGCGCCTCGAAGAACACCTCGCTCGTCACGGCGAAGAACTCGGCGGGATGCTCGGCGGCATAGGGATCGATCGCCGTCTCCTCGCCTTCATCGATGCGCGCGCAGAAGTCCTCGTAGGCCGGCTCGAAGGCGTCGATCCAGTCCTGGCGGCGCATGCCCTCGTGCAGCGGCGGCAGGCCGTCGGGCGGGCCGTTGAGCATGTCCAGCTTGTGGGCGAACTCGTGGATCACCACGTTCATGCCGTCCGCCTCTTCCGGCCGGTCGAACCAGGAGACCAGCACCGGGCCACCCTCCCAGGCCTCGCCGGCCACGTTGTCCACGAACTCGTGCACCACGCCGTCTTCCGACATCAGCCGGCGCGGGATGACGAAGTCGCCCGGATAGACGATCACGCCGACCCAGCCGCGGTAGGAGTCGAGGCCGAGGTTGAGCACCGGCAGGCAGGCCTGCAGGGCGATGGAGAGCTGGATGTCCGGCGTCAGCGTCAGCCCCTGCGCGCCGCTCCATTCCTTCTGCGCGATGAAAAGCAGCGCCATCTCGCGCAGCCGCGACAGGTCGGCCTGGGCGAGGCAGTCGAGGAACGGCAACCCGGCTTCCACCTGCGCCCATAGTGCCGGGGGAATTGCACGGGCAGGTGGCGCGGTCATGCCGAAGAGTTGTTTGATGGCATGCAACATCAGGTTAGGATAAGCGAACTTGGGTCGGCTCGGGGCCGGCCGATTGCAGAGACCCTGCCGCCATGTCAGCCTACTCCGCCACCATCCTCTGGCAGCGCAACGGCGCCGCCTTTACCGACCAGCGCTACAGCCGCGCACACGTCTGGCAGTTCGACGGCGGCGTGGAGGTGCCGGGTTCGAGTTCGCCGCACACGGTGCCGCTGCCGTACTCGAATGCGCAGGCGGTGGATCCGGAGGAGGCCTTCGTCGCCGCACTGTCGAGCTGCCACATGCTGTGGTTCCTGCACATCGCGGCGCAACGCGGCTTCGTCGTCGAACGCTACGAGGACAAGGCCGACGGCGTCATGGCGGAAAACGCCGAGGGCAAGCTGGCCATGACGCGGGTGACACTGCGCCCGCGCGTCGATTTCGCCGGGGAGAAGCGACCGAACCGGGAGGACATCGAAGACCTGCATCACGCGGCGCACGCGGAATGCTTCATCGCCAATTCGGTGAAGAGCGAGGTGCGCTGCGAGCCGGTTTTCTGACATGCGGGTCGTTGTACTGTGCCGGTTGCGCCAGATCAAGTTTCCGTCCTATGCCGTTGCTAGACTGTTTGCATAGGCAACGGTATAGCGGCAATGGGCGAAGAAATAGCCAGAAGCGAATTCAACGCAGCGGACTTCAAGCGATTCAATGCGCAGTTGGCCGGCGAGACGGCGCTGCTGCGCGACCTGTTTGCACAGGGGCGGATGGCGTCCTCCGGTTATGTATTCGGCTTCGAACTCGAGGCCTGGCTGCTCGACCACGCCCATTTTCCGTATTCCATCAATGAAGCTTTCCTGGCGCACCTGAACCACCCGCTGGTGGTGCCGGAACTGTCGCGTTTCAACGTCGAATTGAACGGCGCGCCGCTGGCTTTGCGTGGCGATGCGCTGCTGCGCGCCGAGATGGAGCTCGAACGCCTGTGGAATCACTGCAACGCGGCCGCGCATGCCTTGGATGCCCACATGGTCATGATCGGCACGCTGCCGACCATCCGCGACGAGGACCTCTCGCTCGACAATATCTCGCCGCTGAAGCGCTACTACGCGCTCAACAACGAAGTGCTGCGGCGCCGGCGGGGGCGGCCACTGCGTGTGGACATCGCCGGCCGCGAGCGGCTGGTGGCCGAGCACAACGATGTCATGCTGGAAGCGGCGGCCACCTCCTTCCAGGTGCACCTGCAGGTGCCGGCAAAGCTGGCGCACCGTTTCTACAATGCCTCTGTGGCGGTGTCGGGGCCGCTTCTGGCGGCCTGCGGCAATGCCCCCTTCCTCTTCGGGCGCAGTCTGTGGGAGGAGACGCGCATTCCGCTCTTCGAACAGGCGGTGTCGCTGACGGGCATGCATGCGGACAGCCGCCGCGTCACCTTCGGCAGCGGCTATCTGCAAGCCTCGGTGCTGGAGTGCTTCGAGGAAAACCTGAGCGAGTACCCGGTTCTGCTGCCGCTGGCGTATCAAGGGCAAGCGGCGGCATTCAACCACCTGCGACTGCACAACGGCACCATCTGGCGCTGGAACCGGCCGCTGATCGGCATTGACGGCAAGGGCACACCCCATGTGCGCATCGAGCACCGCACCCTGCCGGCGGGGCCGAGCATCCTCGACATGATCGCCAACGCCGCGGCCTATGTCGGGCTGGTTTATGCGCTGGTGCATGAGAGCGATGATGAGACCCTCGGCCTGCCCTTCGAGGCGGCACGGCAGAATTTTTATGCGGCGGCACGGGAAGGCCTGCGGGCACGCCTCCAATGGCCAAGCGCAGGCGAGGCGGGGTCGCGCGACCTGCTCGAGCAGGAACTGCTGCCGCGCGCCGCGCGCGGGCTGGCCATGCTGGATATCGACGCGGAGGACATCGATCGCTACCTCGGCGTGCTGCGCGCACGCATCGCCTGCGGCGGCACGGGAGCGGCGTGGCAGCAGGCGTGTTTCGCAAATCACCGCGATTTCTTCGAACTGATGGCCACCTATTGCGAGCGGCAGCGCAGTCGTGCGCCGGTGCATGAATGGGATTTGTAAAAGCAATGATGTCCTTGAGAATCTTCGAATCCCTGCCACCCGGCCTGCTGGAGGCGAACGCCGCTTCCCTGGAGGCCCTGCTGGGCGGCCCGGCGCTCATCCACCTGCCGGGCCGGCGTCCCGAGCCGCTCTTCGTCACCGTGCTGCTGCATGGCAATGAAACCACCGGCTTCGAGGCCGTCCAGTCCGTGCTGCGGCGCTGGCAGGGCCGCGAATTGCCGCGCGCGTTGTCACTGTTCATCGGCAACGTCGCGGCGGCGCGCGCCGGCCTGCGGCGGCTGGCCGTGCAGCCCGACTACAACCGCGTCTGGCCAGGCACGGAGACGCCCGATCTGCCGGAGGCGGCGCTGATGGCCGAGGTCGTCGAGCGCATGCGTACACGCCGCCCCTTCGCCAGCATCGACATCCACAACAACACAGGCATCAACCCGCACTATGCCTGCGTGGTGCGGCTGGAGCCGTCCTTCCTGCGCCTGGCCCAGTTGTTCAGCCGCATCGCCGTCCATTTCCAGCGGCCGCTGGGTGTGCAGGCGACTGCGGTGGCGGAGCTATGTCCGGCGGTGGCGGTGGAATGCGGCAAGATCGGCGGCCAGGCCAGCATCGCGCATGCGGCGGAATTCGTCGAGGCGGTACTGCATCTCGACCATTTTCCGCAGCATCCCGTGCCGGCGCGCGACCTCGAACTGATGCATACCGTGGCCATCGTCAAGGTTCCACCGGGCGCGAGCTTTTCCTTCGATGGCAGCGCTGCGGATTTCCGCTTCCGCGGCGACCTCGATCACTTGAACTTCCGCGAGATGAAGCCGGGCACTGCCCTCGGCCATCTCACGCCGGGCAGCGAGGCGCGCCTGCAGGTACTGCCGGGCGGCCAGGCGCCACTGAAAGGGGAGTACTTCGATTATGCCGATGGCGAGATTCGCCTCGTGCGGCCGATGGTGCCGGCCATGCTGACGATAGATCCGCTGGCGGTGAAGAACGATTGCCTGTGCTACCTGATGGAGCGCATTGCTTTCTGACTTGCAGTGGACTGTAACCGGAAGGGGTTGAAGTATCATGCGACAGATGTCACTAGCATCTTCAGGGGAAGCGATGAAATCGCATAAGAGATGGATCTACGGTGGCCTGCTTTTCCTGCTGGCCTGTGTGGGTGCTTCGGCGCAGGCGCAGAAAATGTACCGTTGCGGCAATACCTATCAGGACCGGCCATGTGCCGGCGGGCTGCAGGGCAAGGTCATCGGCAGCGCCGGCGCGTCGCAGTCGGCCGCCGTCCCTGTGGAGGATGTCCAGTGCGCGCGGCGTGGCGCGCAGGCGCAGAAGATCATGTGGGCGAAAGAGTCGGGCAGAACCGAGGAAATGCAATTGACCGCCGCCACTAGTGGTCATGAAAAACAGTTGATCGGCGAGGTGTACCGCAAGCGCGGCTCCTCAGTCGAGGTGCGTGCGGCGATAGAGGCAGACTGCTTGGCTGAGAGGCAGCGTGCAGTCCAGGCGGCGGCGCTGATAGAGGCGGCGGCGAAATTGCAGGGACAGGGCGTTCCCGCTACAGCGGTTGCCGCGCCGGCCGCCAGATCAGCGCCCGACCCCGATATTGAGGCCAGAAGGCAGCGGGAGACAGAGGTGCGCCTCGCGGCTGACAAGAAAGTGCGTTGCGACGGAATAGCCACGCGGCTCGACAGCATCCGTAACAACCAGCGAACGGGTGGCAATGCTGCCACGATGGATTCCCTGCGCAGTCAGCAGCGAAAAGCTGAAGAGGAATTGAGGAGTACCGGTTGCTAGGTTCAGTTAGGCGCGCACCCGCGTGGTGAGGAAGATTCCGGCGAGGATGAGGGCAATGCCGGCGAGGTGGTAGAGCGCCGGCTGCTCGCCGAGAAACACCATGGACAGCAGCGTGCCGAAGGCCGGCATGAGGTGCATGAACTGGCCGGCGCGGTTGCCGCCGACCTCCGCCACGGCGCGGTTCCAGAAGATGAAGCCCAGCGCCGCCGGGAAGATGCCGGCGTAGGCGATGGCGGCAAAGGCTGGCGCGCCCGGCACGATGAGACTGCCGGAAGCCATTTCCCACAGATAGAAGGGCGCCAGCCCGGCCAGACCCCACAAGGTGATGGCGGAGAGGAATGAGAGGGCGTGCAGGGTTGGCGGCCGATGTGCCAGCAGCACGGTGTACAGCGCCCAGAAGAGCATCGCCGCCAGCACCCAGAGATCGCCCGCGTTCGGGCGCAATTCCAGCAGGCGCGCTATTTCGCCGTGGGCGATGATGGCCACGACGCCGGCAAAGGACACCATCACCCCCAGCCATTCCAGCCGGCTGAGGCGCTTGCCGAACAGCGCCCAGGACAGGCCGATGATCATGATGGGGGTCGCCGAGGCGAGCAGTACGCCGTTGGTGGCTGTGGTAAGGGCCAGGCCGGTGTAGGTCAGGGCGTTGTGGCAGGCGCCGCCGAAGAGCCCGAGCGGGGCCAGCACCTTCCAGTGCGCGAGGGTCTCGCGCCATTGCGCGCGCAGGTGCGGCCAGGCCCAGGGCAGCAGGCAGGCGAAGGCGATCGCCCAACGCCAGAAGGACAGCGCGATGGGCGGCACATCGTCGCGGATCCAGCGGCCGACCACCCAGTTGCCCGACCAGAACAGCACGGTCAGGGTCAGCAACAGGTAGGCGAAGGCACGCGAAGGGGGCGGAGTGGCGGGCAAGTTGCTTCCTCGACAATTATTTTAGAGGGGATACTGTTGATCGAGGTCAAATCTTAGGGCGGTTTATGGCACCATTATGCCTCTCAATGGCCCGTGCGGCGCTTCCGGCGCCCGGCCATGATGGAGGCAGTAATTGGAGGCTGTAATGGGCGAGATCAAACCGCCGACCGGCGAACCCGGCGCGCCGGTGGCAGAGCAACGCGAATACCTTTCCGACGACCCGCGTGACATCGGCTGGGTCAAGCAGAACGTCCCCTGCCAGACGGCCTGTCCGGCGGGCACCAACGTCCCGGTTTACATCCGGGAAATCATCGAGCGCCAGTACGGCCGCTCCTACGAAACCAACCGCGAAGCGAATGTCCTGCCCGGCGTGCTCGGCCGCATCTGCTCGCGGCCCTGCGAGGCGCAGTGCCGCCACGGCTGGCCGGGTAACGGCGAGCCGGTGGCGATCTGCCACCTGAAGCGCGTCGCGTCCGATCTCAAGGACGCCGGCCATCGCATCACCGAGCGCCTGTATTCGCCCACCGGCAAGCGCGTGGCCATTGTCGGCGCGGGGCCGGCCGGGGTGGCGGCGGCGCACGACCTGTCGCTGCTCGGCCACGACGTGGTGATCTTCGAGCGCGAGGAGCGCGCCGGCGGCATGCTGCGCTACGGCATCCCGGAATTCCGCCTGCCGCGCGACACGCTGGACATCGAGCTGCACAATGCGCTGCGCCTCGGCGTGCAAATACGTACCGGCGTGGAGATCGGCAACAAGGACGGCCAGATGCCGATGGGCAAGCTGCAACAGGAGTTCGATGCCGTCCTGCTCGCCACTGGCTGCATGGCCGCTTCGCCGCTGCCGCTGCTGGGCGAATGGGAGAAGCGCGAACTGCGCGGCATGGAAGGCGTCGAGTACGGCCTGGATTTCCTCATGGAGATGCACCGCGGCGTGGAAAAGGCCGTCGGCAAGCGCGTGGCGGTCGTCGGCGCCGGCTTCACGGCGCTGGATTGCGCGCGCGTGGCGGCGCGCCTGGGGGCGCAGGACGTCACCATCCACATCCGCACGGCGGAGGAGTACATCCCGGTGACGCAGGAGGAGATCTTCGAGGCGAAGCGCGAGGGCGTGCGCATCAAGGGCCTGCGCACCCCGGTCGGCCTGATGGCGGAGGGCAACCGGCTGACCGGCATCGAGTTCGTGCAGAACCGCCTCGGCGGCTGGCGCAGCAACGGCCGCCGCCAGGCCATTGCCATCGAGGGCTCGGAATTCATCGAGCCGTGCGACACGATCATCATCGCCATCGGCCAGCAGACGGCGAACGACTATCTCGGCACCAAGCTGGAACTCGACCGCTGGGGCAACGTGCGCATCGGCGTGGACGGTATGACCTCGCACAAGGGAATGTTCGCCGCCGGCGATTACGTCAGCGGCGCCTCGACGGTGGTGCAGGCGGTCGGCCACGGCCGCCAGGTAGCCAAGCGCATCGACGCCTGGCTGATGGGCCGCGAGCGGCGCAAGCAGGTGGTGCGCATCGTGCCGGTGGAGAAACCATTGCGCGAGCGCGCCTTCGATTTCATCACGCGGCAGCACATGCCGACGGCGCAACTAGACGAGCGCATGCGCGACGGCAAGCATGAGGTGGAACTCGGTCTCGACGAGAAACTGGCCTTCGAGGAGGCCAAGCGCTGCTACCTGTGCAACCTGCGCTACCAGATCGACGTCGACCGCTGCATCTTCTGCCGCGCCTGCATCGAGGTCGCGCCGAGGAACTGCATCAAGCTCGTGCGCGGCGTCGAGATCGATGAGCAGGGCGCCTACGGCAAGCTGCTGGAGACCAAGGAGTGGAACCAGGTCGGCGCCATCTGGATCGACAACAACGAGTGCATCCGCTGCGGCCAGTGCTACACCGCCTGCCCCGTGCAGTGCATCTCGATCTCGCGCTGCGAACTGACCGAAGTGGAGATCTGAATGGCAGAAGCGAACCGGAAAGTGCGCCACCATGTCATCGTCGGCAGCGGCGTGGCCGGCAGCCAGGCGGCGGAAACTCTGCGCGAGTGCGAGCCTGACGCGCGCATCAGCATCCTCACGCTGTCCAGTCTGCTCTTCTACAACCGCTACGACCTGCCCAAGGTATTCCGCGGCCACCGCGACTGGCGCGAGTACCTCGTCTATCCGGCGGCGTACTACCGCGACTGGCGCATCAACGTGCGGCGCTGCAGCCGCGTCGCCGGCGTCGATGCGCGCAGGCGCGTCATCGCCCTCGACCACAAGGAGGAGATCCGCTTCGACACCCTGCTGGTGGCCTCCGGCGGGCGCGGCTACATCCCCGAGGACCTGACGGATTTCCGCCCGCTGATGCACGGCTTTTCCAGCTACACCGAGGCCATGGCGGCCGCCAACCAGGTGCCGAAGAAGGGGCACGTCATCATGCTCGGCGGCGACATGATCGGGCTGGACCTGGCGCGCACGCTGCTCGAGACGCGGCACCGCGTCACCCTGGTGGCCGGCCAAAATACATTCTGGCCGCACGAGGTGGATGACGATGAGCGTCCCGCCCTGATCGCGGCGCTGGAGAAGATGGGGATCGAAGTGGTCGAAGGGGCCGACGCGGGCGGCATCGCCTCGATCGAGCAGGGTGCGCCCGGCCTCTCGGCGCGGCGCGTGCAGTTCCGCGACGGCACCGAGCTGTACGGCGACGTGGTGATGCCGTTCTTCGGCCTCTCGCCCTCGGTCGAATTCATGCTCGGCTCGGGCGTCGACATCGAGCGCGGCCTGCTGGTCAACCCGGCGCTGCGCACCACCACCGAGGGCATCTTTGCCGCCGGCGACGTCTGCCAGATCTGGTCGGACGCCGAGCGGCGCTACCGCTTCTATTACGGCTGGAAGAACGTGCGCGCGATGGGCGACCTCGCCGCGCGCAATATCACCGGCAGCAGCGATCCCTGGGTGCCGGCGCAGGATGAAAAGCTGCACATTTCCGGCGACGGCAAGATCCAGTCGCCGTTCTGGGAGTACGCATAGTGGCAACAGACATCCAGATCTCCATCGTCGGCTCGGCCGGCGACGGCACCATCGCCGCCGGCGACATCCTCAAGAACGCGCTGGCCGGCATGGGCTACAAGATCATCAGCTTCGATATCTACCCGCCCGAGATTCGCGGCTTCGGCAAGTGCATCGCGCGCATGCGTATCACCACCGAGCAGGCCTATTCGCTCAAGCACAAGTCCGACGTGCTCATTTCGCTCGACGACAGCCATGCCATCCCGCACGCTGGCGAGGTGCGCGAGTGCGGCGCCGTGATCTATGAGCGCGCCTCCATCGTGCAGTTGCCGGAAGGCGGCCATATCAGCGCCCATATCGGACCGGGCCAGTTGCCCTACCCGGTGCCGATTCGCGAACTGGCCGAGAAAAGCACCAGCGCCAACCGTTCGCGCAACATCGTCGTGCTGGGTTTCCTCGCCGGACTGCTCGACCTGCCCGATGAGGCCTTCCTCAAGGCCATTGCGCGGAAATTCAAGCGCAAGGCGGAGGCTGCCGCGGCCGGCGAGGCGGCCTACCGCATCGGACGCGAATTCGCGGCGCAGACCTTCAAGCTGGACGACGTGGTGTTCGGTCCGCCGGTGTCCACCGTGGTGCCGGGCGCAACCGTCGAGATGATCAACGGCAACGCCGCCATCGTGCGCGGCGCGCTGGATGCCGGCATCGACACCTTCTTCGGCTACCCGATCACGCCGGCGACCTCGATCATGGAACGCCTGGCCATCGACATGCCCAAGCGCGGCGGCCGCCTGCTGCAGACCGAGGACGAGATCTCGGCCATTTCGGCCGTCATCGGCGCCGGATTTGCCGGCGCGCGCGCGGCGACCTCGACCTCCGGGCCGGGCCTCTCGCTGATGGCCGAGATGCTTGGAATGGGCGTGATCGGCGAAGTGCCTGCCGTCATCTTCGTCTCGCAGCGCGGCGGCCCCTCCACCGGCCTGCCGACCAAGACCGAGCAGGCCGACCTGCACATGGCGGTATTCGGCGGCCACGGCGATGCACCGCGCATCGTCATTGCACCGACCAACGTCGACGGTTGCTACCGTTGCGCCGGCAAGGCCTTTGAACTGGCCGAGGCCTACCAGACGCCGGTGATCGTCCTGGTCGATCTTTATCTCTCCAACCGCTACGAGACCGTGGTGTTCCCGGCGCGGCCGCCCTTCGAGGCGGACGTGAATCGCAAGCCGGGCAAGCAGTTGGCCGGCGCCCAGTACAAGCGCTTCGCCCTGGGCGGGGATTCGGTCAGCCCGCGCGCCATCCCTGGGGAGAAGGGCACCATGCACGTGGTGACGGGCCTCGAGCACAACGAGTTGGGCCGGCCCAGCGACCAGGGCGAGATGCACGAGGCGATGAGCCGCAAGCGCCACGAGAAACTGAAAGGGGCCTTGAAGCATCCGGACCTCACGGTCTGCAAGCGTTTTGGTGACGAGGGCGCGGTGGACGTCGGCGTGATTTCCTGGGGATCGAATTTCGGCGAAAGCCTGGAGGCGATGCTGAAGGCACGCGGCGAGGGCATCCGCTGCGCGGCGTTGAAGGTGGTGATGCTCTCGCCCTTCCCGACGGAACGGGTGGCGGCCTTCCTCGCCGACTGCAAGGAAGTGCTGGTGCCGGAACTCAATTACCAGGGACAGTTCGCCAACCTGCTGCAGGCGCATGTTGCGCGGCCGGTGACGCGGCTTAACCGCGTGCCGGGCGAACCGATGAAGGTCGAGGACATCCTCGAGGAAATCCGCCGGCTGGCGGGGAAAAAGGCGGCGCAGAAGGCGGCATGACGGATTGAATTGTGGGAGCGGCGTCCACGCCGCGATTGCAGCGGCCAATATCGCGGCGTGGACGCCGCTCCCACAGGGCTTGCAGGAACAGATGAGGAAATAATCATGGGTGAAATCAAACCGGTCTACCTCGAAGAGAAGCTCAAGGAGATCGAGGACAGCGGGCGGCTCGACTACCGCTCCAAGACGCTGCCGACCTGGTGTCCGGGCTGCGGCTACTTCTCCATCGTCGAGGCGGTCGCCGCCTCGCTGTGCGAACTCAACATCCAGAACGAGAACGCCGTGATGGTCTCCGGCATCGGCTGCTCCTCGCGTTTCCCGTTCTTCGTCAACAGCTACGGCATGCACACCCTGCACGGGCGCGCGCTGCCGGTGGCCACCGGCGTGAAGACGGCGAACGACGCGCTGACGGTGGTGGTGGTGGGCGGCGACGGCGACGGCTTCGCCATCGGCGGCGGCCACGTGCCGCACGCGGCGCGGCGCAACGTGGATATCACCTACCTGCTCTTCGACAACGGCATCTACGGCCTCACCAAGGGCCAGACCTCGCCGACCTCGGCGATCGGATTCCGCACGCCGACCAGTCCCTACGAGAATCCCGACCGGCCGCTCAATCCGCTACTGATGGTGCTCTCCTACGGCGCGAGCTGGGTGGGGCAGGCCTATGCCGGCCGTCCCGACCACTTGCACAAGATGATCACGCAGGCCATGGCGCACCGCGGCTTTTCCTACCTGCACATCCTCTCGCCCTGCGTCACCTTCGACAAGACGCACCGCACCTACGGCAATCTCGGCATGCAGGTGCGCGACCTGCCCGCGGACCACGATCCCACTGACCGCCTCGCCGCCATGCGCGAAGCCATGGACGATGCCTTGCCGTCGCTCGGCCTGTATTTCCGCGAGGAGCGGCCCACCCTGGCCGACGCCCTCGATGGCCTGGTGGAAAAGGCCGGCGGCGAACTGCCCGGCAAGGTCGCGGCCAAGCCGGCGCGCAGGGCCGCGCGGCGCTGAACGATCCATCCCCCTCTCCCCGCATTGCGGGGAGAGGGTTGGGGTGAGGGGAAAGTCAGTCCCCACGACACGGCGGCAATGTCCGTCGTATCGCATTTTTGGGCGATAATTGCCCCATTGGCTCGAACCCCGGGCCGTTCCCGCATCCACCAGTGGTCTCCGTCACCCATTCAATCGCCCAGGCCGGCGCCGAAACAGCGCAGCTCGACCTGATTGCCGAAGGCTTGCCGCCCGAGTCGCGCGAGCGCATTGGCCAGGCTGCAGACTTCGCCAAGGCGCTTTGCGCCGGGAAGCCGCTCGGCACGGGCGAGGACGCCTGGCAGCACGCCGTCGGCATGGCGCTGGTGGCGGCTTCCCTCAGGCTGGACCTCGACACGCGCCTGGCGGCGCTGCTCTTCGCCGTCTCGGACCATCTCGAGGATGCCGCGGAGAAGCTGACTGCCGATTTCGGCGCGCCGGTGGCGGAACTCGTCAACGGCCTGCGCCGCCTCAAGGGCTTGCAGCTGGTGACGGGCAAGAACGAAAGCGCACAGAGCATCAAGGCGCAGGCCGAGGTGCTGCGCAAGATGCTGCTGGCGATGTCGGCGGACATCCGCGTCGTGCTGCTGCGCCTGGCCAGCCGCACGCAGACCCTGCGGCATCTGGCCGAACAACCCGAGGCCGACCGCAGCCTGGTGGCGCGCGAGAGCCTCGACATCTATGCCCCGCTCGCCAACCGCATCGGCGTCTGGCAGCTGAAATGGGAACTGGAGGACCTGTCCTTCCGCTTCCTCGAACCGGACACCTACAAGCAGATCGCCAAAATGCTCGACGAGCGCCGCGTCGAGCGCGGGCAGTTCATCGACGAGGCGATCGCCCGGCTGCAGGGCGAACTGGCCGACGCCGGGATCAAGGCCGAAGTCTTCGGCCGGCCCAAGCACATCTACAGCATCTACAGCAAGATGCGGGCGAAGCGCCTGGCGTTCTCCGAGGTCTACGACGTGCGTGCCTTGCGCGTGCTGGTCGATGACGTGAAGGACTGCTACACGGTGCTCGGCATCGTGCACCACATCTGGCAGCCGATCCCGCAGGAGTTCGACGACTACATCGCGCATCCCAAGGGCAACAACTACCAGTCCCTGCACACAGCCGTGATCGGGCCTGGCGGACGCGCGCTGGAAGTGCAGGTCCGCACCCACGAGATGCACCGCCACGCCGAGCTGGGCGTCGCCGCCCACTGGCGCTACAAGGAGAGCGCCGGGCAGGACGCGCGCTACGACGACAAGATCGCCTGGCTGCGCCAGCTGCTGTCCTGGCGCGACGAGATCAGCGATTCCTCGGAGTGGGTGCGCCAGTTCAAGCGCGCCGCACTCGACGATACCCTCTACGTGATGACGCCGCAGGGCCGTGTCCTCGACCTGGCGCGGGGCGCTACGCCGGTGGATTTCGCCTACCGCCTGCATACCGACCTCGGCCACCGCTGCCGCGGCGCCAAGGTCAACGGTGTTTTGGTGCCGCTCAACACGCCGCTGCACAACGGCCAGACCGTCGAGATCATCACCGTCAAGCAGGGCGGGCCGTCGCGCGACTGGCTGCAGGCGGAGCAGGGCTACCTCGCCACGTCGCGGGCGCGCGCCAAGGTGCGACAGTGGTTCACTGCGCGGGAAGAAGCCGAGACGCAGGCGCAGGGACGCGCCATCGTCACGCGCGAGATGCAGCGCGAAGGCAAGTCGGGCGCCAACCTCGACGAACTGGCACACAAGCTCGGACATGCCAATGCGGATGCGCTCTTCATGGCGGCGGCGCGCAATGCAGTCGGCCAGCGCCAGTTGCAGACGGCACTGCGCGGCGCGCCGGAGGAGGCGCCGGCCGAGCCCGTCGTGCAGACGCGCCGCAGCAAGGCGGCCGCCTCGGGCAACCGTGTCCTCATCGTCGGCGTGGACAAGCTCATGACCCAGCTCGGTCGCTGCTGCAAGCCGGCGCCGCCCGATGCCATCGCCGGTTTCGTCACGCGCGGCAAGGGCGTTTCCATCCATCGCCTGGATTGCACCAACTTCCGCAACATGGGCGCGCGCAATCCGGAGCGGATCATCAGTGCGGAATGGGGCGAGGGCGCGGACGCCCTCTACCCGGCGGACATCGTCGTCGAGGCGCAGGATCGCCAGGGCCTGCTGCGCGACATCTCCGAAGTGCTCTCGCGCGAGAAAATCAACGTCACGGCGGTGCGCACCCAATCGAAGCAGGGCAGCGCCCGCATGTCCTTCACCATCGAGGTGAGCGGCGTGACGCAGCTGCAGCGGGCGCTGAAGCTGATCGGGGAGGTAAGCGGGGTGGAGCGCGCCAGCCGCAGTTGATGCGTCTGGTAAGTCAGTTGCGGTGGTAGGACGAGAAGCGATTTCTGATCAAAGCCGCCATTAATGTAGAGCACAACCGGCGCTGCCGGCTTTATTGCGCTACGTCAGCGACTGAAGGGAGCGAGGTTGAGCGCTATCGTTAGGAAGCGTTTCGCGGCAACCTCAGGTGAATAAGAGCAACCCTATTTCCTGGTCTTGTCTTTCCGTTCCTCGACGGCATATGGCTGAAACCCCAATTGCGGGTAACAGCAGTAGGCCGGCAACGTTTCTGATTGAAACACGACACGGCGATTACCTCTGTGGCCTGATGACCGGGTGAAGGCAGACCAGGATCATGGAGCTGTCTTTCATGAGGTCATGGCAGCCACCAAACGCCGCGAACCGGGGGTCGCAGTCGGCCGGAGTGCACGGGACGCCGTTTCGCCCATGGCGCACGACATGCCTCCAGTTTTGCAGAGGAAGACACTTGCCGACGGCGGACAAGTTTACCACCAAGCTCTATCACTGCTGACCAGAAGCTCCGCTGCGGCACATCGCACATGCACCTGAGATGAAGTGAGGGCGGGAAACGTACCTTTGGGACACGACGACATCGAATCCAACTCGTCTAGCTTTTGCGGAAAATCGCAATGAGGTTGAATCTGATTCTTGGCGACAGGGCAGATAAGTCAGCGACGGTGCTGTCAAGCAACATAACAGATTGATTTGTACCGCCGGATCCAGGGGTCCGGATTGAATTAAAATCCATGCGGCAAGTATGGACTACGTAATGTCATGATGTGCAAGTCAGTATTCATGGGCGTGCCGTATAACAACCCAATATTCCGGGCAGGGAAAGTCGGTTTCTACTGCCTGCTACTGGCCGATTACCAGCCCCACAATCCAGTCACCTCGGCGTATTCCAGCGACTGACTTTCGCGGGCGGGCATTGCGTTCCGTGACTTACTTGGCTGGGACAGCGGCAGCAAGTTCTACGAGCAGCGCATCCTGCGCCGAGAAGCCCTTCTTGCGCGAGCGCTTGCGGCGGTAGTCACCATCCTTGTTCATGACCCAGGACTGGGCGTTGTCGGCGAGGTAGGGCAGCAGGCCTTCCTTGAGGATGCGCCGCTTCAGTTTGGGTTCCAGCACCGGGAAGCACAGTTCGATGCGGCGGAAGAAATTGCGCTCCATCCAGTCGGCGCTGGACAGGTACATCTTCTGCGCGCCGTCGGCGTAGAAGTAGAAAATCCGCGTGTGCTCGAGGAAGCGGCCGACCACCGAGCGCACGCGGATGTTCTCCGAGAGGCCGTCGATGCCCGGCCGCAGCGCGCAGACGCCGCGCACGATGAGGTCGATCGTCACGCCGGCCTGCGAGGCCTCGTAGAGCGCCTCGATGATCTCCGGTTCGAGCAGGGAATTCATCTTGGCGATGATGCGCACGCGCTTGCCGGCACGGGCCTTTTCGGCTTCGGCGCGGATGGCGGCGAGCATGGCGTTGTGCAGGGTGAAGGGCGCCAGCAGCAGGTGGTTGAGCTTGCTCGCCTTGCCCAGGCCGGTGAGCTGCTTGAAGACTTCATTGACGTCGGCGCACAGGTCTTCGTTGCAGGTGAGCAGGCCGAAATCGGTGTACAGCTTGGCGGTGCGCGGGTGGTAGTTGCCGGTGCCCAGATGCACGTAGCGGCGCAGGATGCTGCCGCTTTTGCTACCTTCGCTTTCCTCGCGCCGCACCACCATGAGCATCTTGGCGTGGGTCTTGTAGCCGAACACGCCGTACACGACGTGGGCGCCGCCTTCCTCGAGCTTGGCGGCCCAGTTGATGTTGGCTTCCTCGTCGAAGCGCGCCATGAGTTCGACTACCACGGTCACTTCCTTGCCAGGCGCGCGGCGCGCAGCAGCAGTTCCATGAGGACGGAGTCGGTGCCGGTGCGGTACACCGTCATCTTGATGGCGACGACAGTCGGGTCGTCCACCGCCTGCTCGAGGAACTCGATGACGGGGCTGAACGACTGGAAGGGATGGTGCAGCAGGATGTCCTGCTTGCGAATGCTGGCGAAGATGTCGTAGTTTTTCGCCAGCGCCTTGGGCAGGCTGGGCTTGAAGGGGGGGTACTTCAGGTCGGGGCGATCGACCAGGTCGGGCACCTGCATCAGGCGCACCAGGTTGACGATGCCGTGCACGCGGTAGAGATCGTCGTAGCCCAGGGCAAACTGCTGCAGCAGGAATTCGGCCATGGCGTCGGAGCAGTTGTCGGCCACCTCGAGGCGCACGGCGTCGCCAAAGTGGCGCTGCGGCAGTTCGCCCTGCAGGGCGAGGCGCAGGTTCTTGATCTCCTCCTCGTCCACCAACAGGTCGCTGTTGCGCGTGACGCGGAACTGATAGCAGCCGCGCACGTTCATGCCGGAGAACAGCTCGCCGACATGGGCGTGCAGCACGGAGGAGAGGAAGACAAAGCCATACTCCACGCCGGCAATGGATTCGGGCAGGCGGATGACGCGCGGCAGCACGCGCGGCGCCTGCACGATGGCCGCGCCCGAGCTGCGGCCGAAGGCGTCCTTGCCCTCCAGCTCGACGGCGAAGTTGAGGCTCTTGTTGAGCACGCGCGGAAAGGGGTGCGCCGGGTCGAGGCCGATCGGCGTCAGCACCGGCATGACTTCGCGGAAGAAGTAGTCCTTGATCCAGGCCGCCTGCGCCTCGTTCCAGCTGTCGCGGCGCAGGAAGCGGATGCCCTGTTTTTCCAGGGCCGGGAGGATGGTGCCGTTGAGCAGCGCGTACTGCTCGGCAACCAGCTCATGCGCCTGGGCGCTGACGTGGCGGAATGCCTCGTGTGGCGCGCGGCCGTCGTGGCTGGAGGCGACGGCGCCCAGTTTGATCTGCTCCTTCAGGCCGGCGACGCGGATTTCGAAGAACTCGTCGAGGTTGCTGGAGACGATGCAGAGGAAGCGCAACCGCTCGAGCAGCGGCACGTTGTCATCTGCCGTCTGGCCGAGGACGCGGCGGTTGAAGGCGAGCAGCGAAAGTTCCCGGTTGAGGAAATGCTCGGCGGGGAAACGCTTGGGACTGGCGGGCTTGTTCATTGCATCCAATTGAATCAGGAATTCCTAATATGTTCAAGCCGAGTTTATGACGAACATGTGACAGGCGGATGACAGGGCGTGCGGGTAAAATTCGACGATGACTTACGAACTGGTCGCCGCCGTCGATCTGGGCTCCAACAGTTTCCGCCTGCAGGTCGGCCGGGTGGTGGAGGACCAGATCTATCCGCTCGACTCCCTCAAGGAGCCGGTGCGCCTGGCGGCGGGCCTTACTGCCCAGAAGATACTGGATGGTCCGTCGCAGCTGCGTGCGCTGGAGGCGCTACGCCGCTTCGGTGAGCGCCTGCGCGGCTTCGATGTAGGCGCGGTGCGCGTGGTGGCGACCAACGCCCTGCGCGTGGCGAAGAACGCGCCGCAGTTCCTCGCCCAGGCCGAGGCGGCGGTTGGCTTTCCCATCGAGATCATCGCCGGACGCGAGGAGGCGCGGCTGATCTACCTCGGCGTGGCCCACACCCTGCCGAATCCGAGCAAGCAGCAGCTGGTGGTCGACATCGGCGGCGGCTCGACCGAGGTCATCATCGGGCGCAATATCCAGCCGATCGAGCTGGAGTCGCTCTACATGGGCTGCGTCGGCTTCAGTCTGAAATATTTCCCGCGCGGCCGCATCGAGAAGTCCGGCATGAAGGCGGCGGAGCTGGCGGCACGCAAGGAACTGCAAGGTATCGTGCGCCAGTACCGCAAGACCGGCTGGGAGGAGGCGGTGGGCTCCAGCGGCACCGCCAAGGCGCTGGCTGACATCCTCGAGATGAACGGCTTATCAGAGACGGGCGGGACGGGCATCACGCGGGATGGGCTGGAGAGCCTGCGCGGCATCCTGCTCCATGCCGGCGATATGGGGAAGCTGACTTTGCAGGGGCTGCGGGCGGATCGCATCCCGGTGCTGCCGGGCGGGCTGGCGATCATGTCGGCGGTGTTCAAGGAGTTCGGCCTCGGGCAAATGACTTTTTCCGACGGGGCGCTGCGTCTGGGCGTGCTCTACGACCTGCTCGGCCGCTACCACCACCAGGACCTGCGCCATGCGACGGTGCAGCAGTTCATGCGCCGCTACCAGGTGGATGCCGGTCAGGCGGCGCGGGTGGCGGCGACGGCGCACGGCTTCCTGATGCAACTGCTGCCAAAGGCCGCAAAGGCAGAACAGTCAAATGCGCAGGTCCTCGACTGGGCGGCGTTGCTGCATGAGATCGGCATCTCCGTGGCCCACTCCAGCTACCACAAGCACAGCGCCTACATATTGGCCAATGCAGACATGCCGGGTTTCTCGAAAATGGACCAGGCGCGCCTGTCGCGCATCGTATTGGCCCATCGCGGCAAGCTGGAGCGTGTGCAGGAGATCATGGCGGACAGTCCCGACTGGCTGCTGATCTTCAGCCTGCGCCTGGCCGTCATCCTGCACCGATCGCGCGACGATGCGCCCTTGCCGGCCTTCACCGTGCGGCGCGGCGAGCGGGGCTTTGTCCTCGGCCTCGATCCCCACTGGCTGGAAGCTTCGCCGCTTTCCGCCGCGGCGCTGGAAGAGGAGGGCCGGCAGTGGTCGGGTCTGGGCATGGAGATCAGGATCAAGTCTGGGCGCGGCAAATCTCAGGCTGCGGCATAATGCGTCGTCATGCCGCTTGTACTATCGGCGGACGGGAACAATCAGGGGGAATGATTTGAGCGGTGCAAGCATGGTGCTCGAGACGGATGCCGAAGGCCGGCGCTGGATGCGCCTGGCGGGCGAGTGGCGCCTGATGGCGCTGGCGACGCGCTATGCAGCCCTGAATGCCGAGCTGACGACGCAGGCGGCGGATTCCAGCCTCGGCTGGGATATCCGTGGCATCCAGTCCCTCGATTCCGTCGGCGCCATGATGCTGTGGCGGGCATGGGGACACCGTTTTCCTGACAACCTGGAAACCCGCGATGAACTGGAGCCGGCGTTCGCGCGGCTCTATGCCTCGAGCAAATTGAAGGAGGCTGCGCCGGGACCCGCATTGCCTTGGGAATGGGTAGCCACCGTCGGCGGACTGGCCCTGCACCTGTGGCGGCATCTGGTGGATTTCACCGGACTGGTCGGACAGGTCGTCCTCGACCTCGGCCAGGTCATCCGCGCGCCGCGGGAGGCGCCGTGGCGTGAGAGCTCGGCCAACCTGTATAAAAGCGGCGTTCGCGCCATGCCGGTCACCGCGCTGGTCGGCTTCCTCATTGGCATCGTGCTGTCCTACCTGTCCGCGCTGCAGCTGAAGAATTTCGGCGCCGATATCTTCATCGTGAACATCCTCGGCATGGGCATCATCCGCGAACTGGGGCCGGTGCTGGTGGCGGTGCTGGTGGCGGGGCGCTCTGGGTCGGCGATGACGGCGCAGCTCGGCGTGATGCGCGTCACCGAGGAGATTGACGCATTGGCGACGATGGGCGTCTCGCGCAGCATGCGCCTGGTCTTCCCCAAGGTCGCCGCATTGGCGATCGCCATGCCGCTGCTGGTGCTGTGGACCAGCGCCATCGCCCTCATGGGCGGCATGGCTTCGGCCCAGGTCCAGCTCGACATCTCCTACGGCTTCTTCATCGAAACCCTGCCCAAGGTGGTGCCGGTGGCCAACCTCTACATCGCATTGGCCAAGGGCGTCACCTTCGGCATCATGGTCGCGCTGGTGGCCTGCCACTTCGGCCTGCGCGTGCGGCCCAACACGGAAAGCCTGTCGTCGAACACCACTGCCTCCGTGGTGAGTTCGATCACCGTCGTGATCCTGGTCGATGCCGTCTTCGCCATCGCCACGCGCAGCATCGGGTTGCCGACATGACTGCCCACCCCCCATCCCTTGCCCCGAGGGCGGACGGCCAGGCGGAGGCCATGACTGCCGTCATCGAGATCGAGCACCTGTCCACGCGCTTCGGCGAGACCTGGGTGCACCGCGACCTGAACCTCGTCATCGAGAAGGGCGAGGTGATGGCGCTGGTGGGCGGCTCGGGCAGCGGCAAGACGACGCTGCTGCGGCAGATGATTGGCCTGCTGTCCCCCACCCAGGGGCAGATCCGGCTCTTCGGCGAGCCGTTGTTTACGGGCGATCCGGAGCAGGAGCGCAATCTGCGCCGCCGCTTCGGCATGCTCTTCCAGTACGGTGCCTTGTATTCGTCCTTCAACGTCTTCCAGAACATCGCCTTTCCGCTGCGCGAACTGGGTGTGGTCGACGAGGATCTGATCCACGATCTGGTCATGCTCAAGCTGTCGATGGTGGAACTGCTGCCGCGCCATGCATGGCTGATGCCGTCCGAGCTCTCGGGCGGCATGATCAAGCGCGTGGCTCTTGCGCGCGCCCTGTCCATGGAGCCGGAACTGCTGCTGCTCGACGAGCCGACCGCCGGCCTCGATCCGGACCGCAGTGAATCCTTCGTGCGCCTGATCCACAGCCTGCACCAGCAACTCGGTCTGACCGTGGTGCTGGTGACGCACGACCTCGACACCCTTGCGGGGCTGGCCTCCCGCGTTGCGGTGCTGGCCGAACAGCGTATACTCGCGCTCGGAACGATTGACGAGATCATGAAGGTCGATCACCCCTTCATCCGCAATTTCTTCTGCTGCGACCGGGCTCAGCGGGCGCTGCAGAGCCGTATCTCCGAAGGGACCGCATAAAAATGGAAAGCCGGGCTCACGCGATTGCCGCCGGTATCTTTACCCTGCTGCTCGGACTGGCCAGCGCGCTGGCCGTCTTCTGGCTCTCGGGCAAGCAGGAAGCCACGAATGAATACATCCTCGTGACGCGGGGCAATGTCAGCGGCCTCAATACCCAGGCCCAGGTGCGCTTTCGCGGCTTGCGTGCCGGCAAGGTGCTCGATATCGATCTCGATCCGAAAGATCCGCGCGACATCCTCATCACCATCAGCGTTGCGGCCGATTTGCCGGTGACAAAAGGCACCACGGCGAAACTCACCTACCAGGGCGTCACCGGGCTTGCCTCCGTCCTCCTCGAAGACAAAGGCGGGAATGTCGAGCCGCTCGAGAGCACCGACGGCCAACCGCCGCGCATCGCGCTGCTGCCGAATTTCATGGACAATCTGGGAGACAACGCCGCCGATCTGATGGAGCAGATGAGCAAGGTGGCAGAACGTGCCGGCGTGCTGCTGTCCGACCAGAATGTCAAGAACATCAGTCAGACGCTGGCCAATCTCGACAAAGCGTCTTCCGGGCTCTCGGGTAGCATGCAGGACCTGCCGCAGTTGATGGCCTCGCTCAAGCAGGCACTCAACGAGGAGAACATGAAGCGGCTTAGTACAACGTTGGCCAACCTCGAGAAGGCCAGCGGCGAGGCTGCGCCACTGGCCACCGATTTGCGCGCTCTTGTCGCCAATCTGCAGGGCGTGGCGAAGAAGATCGATGCGCTGACGGGCGAGGCGGGCGGTGAACTGGCGCAGACCACGCTGCCTCGGCTGAATGTTCTGCTGCAGGAACTGTCGGTGAATGCCCGCCAGATGTCGCGCCTGCTGGACCAGATAGAGGATTCCCCCAACATGCTGATATTCGGTCGCGAGGCACGCCGCCCGGGGCCGGGCGAAGCTGGATTCGCCGCCAACTAGAGTCCGACATGAAGATAATCATTATGCTTGCCGCCCTGTTGCTCGTCGGTTGCGGAACTGGTTCCAAGTCGATTTCGAGCATCGCCTACTACGATCTGGGTGAAGTTCAGTCGGCGCCAAACAATCGCATAGTCGCCAGCCTGCGCAGCATCGACGTGTTCGCGGTTTCCTGGCTCGACTCCTCGGCGATGCAGTACCGTCTGCTGTACGTGGCCAACCAGCGCCGGCAGAACTTTGCCGAAAGCCGTTGGGTGGCGCCGCCGGCGGAACTGCTCGGTCATGCCTTGCGCAAGCGCATGCTGTCCGGTGAAGCAAGCGGAGCTTGCCGCCTGCGTATCGACCTGGACGAGTTCGCGCAGGTCTTCGATTCGGCAAAGGCGAGCCGTGTCGTACTGCAGGCGCGGGTACAAGTCGTAGAGCCGACCGGGGGCGAAATCCTGGTACGGCGCGGTTTCAACCTGTCCCGCCCGGCCGCCAGCGCCGATGCGAGCGGCGGGGCGGCGGCGATGGCCGGGGCGGTCGAGGCGTTCTCCACGGAAATGCACGACTGGCTGGGCGGACTTGACCGGGCTGCCGCATCGGGATTGAATATCGCACAGCGCTGCCGCAGCTAGACCGTCCGCCGCCGGGCGCCGGCAGCCCGAATAAACAGAGAGAGAGCATGCCGGCAAACCCCTTTTCTATCGGCCTCGACAAGAACGCGGCCAACTACACGCCCCTGACGCCCCTCTCGTTCATCGAGCGGACGGCGACCGTATACCCGGAGCGCGCATCCGTGATTCATGGTGCACGCCGCTTCACCTGGAGCGAGACTTATGCCCGCAGCCGCCGGCTGGCCTCTGCCCTGCAGGCCAGCGGCATCGGCAAGAACGACACTGTCGCGGCAATGCTTTCCAACACGCCGGAGATGCTGGAGTGTCATTTCGGCGTGCCCATGGCCGGTGCCGTGCTCAATACGCTGAACACCCGCCTGGATGCAGAGGCCATCGCCTTCATGCTCAACCATGGCGAGGCACGGGTCTTGATCACGGATCGCGAGTTCTCGCCAACCATCGCTGTTGCGCTGGCCCAGTCCGGACGTGACCTGCTGGTGATCGACGTGGACGATCCGGAGTACGCCGGATCGGGCGAGCGGCTGGGCAGCATTGCGTACGAGGACTTCCTTGCTTCCGGCGATCCGCAGTTCGCCTGGCAGGGGCCGGCCGACGAATGGGACGCCATCTCGCTCAACTACACTTCGGGTACTACCGGCAACCCGAAGGGCGTCGTCTACCACCATCGCGGTGCCTACCTCAACGCGACTTCGAACATCGTCTCATGGGGCATGCCGCCGCATGCGGTGTACCTGTGGACGCTGCCGATGTTCCACTGCAACGGCTGGTGCTTTCCGTGGACCATGGCGGCCAATGCCGGCACCAACGTCTGCCTGCGCAAGGTGGAGGCGAAACCGATACTCGATGCGATCCGCACGCACAAGGTGACGCATTACTGCGGCGCGCCCATCGTGCATTCCATGCTGATCAACGCGCCGGCCGAATGGCGCGCCGGCATCGACCACAAAGTCAGTGCCCTGGTGGCGGCGGCGCCGCCACCGGCCTCGATGATCGAGGGCATGAGCAACATCGGCTTCGACATCACCCACGTCTACGGCCTGACCGAAACTTACGGTCCGGCCGCGGTCTGCGCCAGGCATCCAGAGTGGAGCGAACTGCCTCTGGAGGAGCAGGTGCGTCTGAACGGGCGCCAGGGCGTGCGCTACCATCTGCAGGAAGGCCTCACGGTGATGGATCCCGAGTCGATGCAGCCGGTGCCGCGCGACGGCGAGACCATGGGCGAGATCATGTTCCGCGGCAACATCACCATGAAGGGCTATCTGAAGAATCCGCAGGCCACCGAAGAGGCCTTCCGCGGCGGCTGGTACCATTCCGGGGACCTCGCGGTGATGCACCCAGATGGCTACGTCAAGATCAAGGACCGCTCCAAGGACGTCATCATCTCCGGCGGCGAGAACATATCCTCGGTGGAAGTCGAGGACATACTTTACCGCCATGCGGCGGTGCTGGCGGCGGCGGTCGTGGCCACCCCCGACCCGAAATGGGGCGAGGTGCCCTGCGCTTTCATCGAGCTGAAGGAGGGTGCGCAGGCGACGGAGGCGGAATTCATCGCTTTCTGCCGGGAACGCATGGCGCGCTTCAAGGTTCCAAAGAAAGTGGTCTTCGGCCCGCTGCCGAAGACTTCCACCGGCAAGATCCAGAAATTCGTCCTGCGCGAGAAGGCGAAGTCGACGCAGGCCATCGATCAGGAGAAATGACCATGAGCGCCGTAATGCAATCTTCCGACGAACCGCTGCTGCTGCGCAGCGACGACAATGGCGTGGCTACGCTCACGCTGAACCGCCCCAGCCAGTTCAATTCCCTCTCCGACGGGCTGATCGACGAAATGCAAGCGGCACTCGACGCCATTGCCACGGACAAGTCGGTGCGCGTCGTCGTGCTGGCCGGCGCCGGCAAGGCCTTCTGCGCCGGCCACGACCTGAAGGAGATGCGGGCAAACCCGGACAAGGCCTATCAGCAGGCGCTGTTCAAGAAGTGCGGCAGGATGATGATGAAGCTGGTCGAGCTGCCGCAGCCGGTGATTGCGCGGGTGCACGGCATGGCTGTCGCGGCGGGCTGCCAGCTGGTTGCCATGTGCGACCTGGCGGTGGCGGCGGATTCGGTGAAGTTCGCCGTCTCCGGTGTCAACCTCGGCCTGTTCTGCACCACGCCCAGTGTGCCGCTGGCGCGCAACCTGCCGCGCAAACAGGCATTCGAGATGCTGGTGACAGGTGATTTCATGGATGCGACCACGGCGCTTGCGCGCGGCCTGGTGAATCGCGTGGTGCCGGCCGGCGAACTGGATGCCGAGGTGAAGAAGCTGACAGACTCCATTTGCGCCAAGTCGCCGAAGGCAGTGGCGATGGGCAAACAGGCTTTCTACAAGCAGATCGAGATGGGACTGGGCGGCGCCTATCAGTTGGCTGCCGAAACCATGGCCTGCAACATGATGGCCGTGGATGCGCAGGAAGGCATCGACGCCTTCATCGCTAAGAAGCCGATGCCGCCTTGGAAAGGGTGCTGAATCAACCTACCGTATTGCTCGCCAGGAGCGGGCGCTGAATGCCCTGAGCCTGTCGATTGGAATTTCCTCGCACTACGTTCCCGCCCGGACGATGAAGTGCTTCTAGTCTGCGCAGTCACTTGTTCCGCTTGAGCAGTCATTTCCGGGCACTGCATCTCTGGGAGGAGAAGTATGCAGACGACCATGCAAAGCGTTCCTCTTTCCACAAACCAGATTCTGGAGCGGGGAAAGCAGTTCTTCGGAAACCGCGAGATCGTTTCGCGCCTGCCGGACAAATCTCTGCACAGAACAACCTTTGACGCATTGCATCGCCGCTCGCGCCAGTTGGCAGCGGCCCTGATCGGCGCCGGAATAGGGCGTGGAGAACCCGTGGCCACACTGATGTGGAACCACGCATGGCATATGGAGGCCTACTTTGGCATCCCGGCTGCAGGAGCAGTGCTGCATACGCTGAATCTGCGGCTCAGTCCGGAAGATCTTGCCTATATTTTGGCCGACGCCGGGGATCGCATTCTCCTGGTGGACGACGTGCTGCTACCGCTGGTGGAAAAGCTGAAGCCGCTTGTCGAACTGGAGCACATAATCGTGGTGCCCACCGGCGGCACGCCCGTACAGGAAGGCTATCAGGATTACGAAGCCTTCATCGACGTCGATGCAACCTCCTATCAATATCCGGAACTTGACGAAAACGCCCCTTGCGGCATGTGCTATACCTCCGGGACAACAGGGCGGCCCAAGGGCGTCGTCTACTCGCACCGCTCTACGGTGCTGCATTCACTTGCGATTTCGCTGCCGGATTGTCTTGATCTTTCCTGCAACGATGCCGTGCTCGCGGTGACACCGATGTTCCACGCCAATTCCTGGGTGTACCGTATGCAGCAACGATGGTGGGCGCCAATCTGGTCTTTCCCGGCCCGCATCTGGCTGCGGAAGATTTGCTGGATCTGATGGAACGGGAGAAGGTAACGCTGGCGCTTGGCGTGCCGACGATATGGATGACCATCCAGCAGGCGCTCGACAAGACGCCAGGACGCTGGAAATTTCAGGATGGCATGCGCATGATGGTCGGCGGATCAGCCGTGCCCAAGGCTATGATCGCGGCCTTCGAAAAACACGGCCTTTCGATAAAGCACGGATGGGGCATGACCGAGTTGTCGCCGGTCGGCACGCTGTCGTGGCTGAAACCGGAACACGCTGCATTGCCGGAAGAAATGCAATACCAGGTGCGCGCCAGGCAGGGCATTGCCCTGCCTCTCGTGGAGCTGCGCATCTTGGGCGAGAATGGTCCCCAGCCTTGGGATGGCGCTTCGACGGGTGAACTGCAGGCGCGCGGCCCCTGGGTTACGGGTGGATACCACAATACGCTGCGCGATCCCGACAAGATCACGGACGACGGCTGGCTGCGCACCGGCGATGTAGCCACGATCGATGCGGAAGGGTATATGCGCATTTCCGACCGCACCAAGGACCTGATCAAGTCCGGTGGCGAATGGATCAGTTCGGTTGACCTGGAAAACGCCATCATGGGGCACCCGGCCGTGGCCGAAGCGGCCGTGGTGGCAGTCAGGCATCCGAAATGGGACGAGCGGCCTTTGGCCGTGGTGGTGCGGAAGCCCGGCAACGAGGTAACGCCCGAGGAACTGCGCGCTTTTCTCGCCGCGCAATTCCCGAGCTGGCAGTGCCCCGACGACTATGCCTTCGTTGACACCCTGCCGCGCACATCGACCGGGAAGTTCATGAAAACGAAACTGCGGGATGATTTCAAGGCGTGGATTTCGAGGACGCCGCTATGACAGGCGCAGGTTGCGGGTTGGAGGTGCTGCTGCAGGCGCCTGAGATTTTCATTGCATGGTTGATTACACTTAAAGCATAATTTGCTCGCGGAATTCACGGGTGGAATTATTAGGCCGGATAGCCGCTGGGGAGGAAATGGCAGACGACTTCATCCTTGAAACGAGGGGCCTCGTCAAGGAATTCAAGGGATTTGTGGCTGTCAATGGCGTCGACCTGAAGGTCAGACGAGGGCATATCCACGCACTTATCGGACCGAACGGCGCCGGCAAGACGACGGTCTTTAATTTGCTCACCAAGTTCCTCAGTCCGACGCGCGGCAGCATTCACTTCAAGGGTAAGGAAATCACTTCGGCGCACCCTGCGCAGATCGCCCGGCGAGGCATCGTCCGTTCGTTTCAGATTTCCGCCGTCTTCCCGCACCTGAGCGTACTCGAGAACGTGCGCATTGCACTGCAGCGCAAGCTCGGCATCTCCTTTCATTTCTGGCGCTCCGACCGGAGGCTAAACGCTCTCAACGGGCGTGCCATGGAACTACTGGCCCAGGTCGGCCTGGAGGACTTTGCCGGCATGGTGGCCGTCGAACTGCCCTATGGCCGCAAGCGCGCGCTGGAGATTGCCACCACGCTTGCGCTGGAACCCGAACTGATGCTGCTAGATGAACCGACCCAGGGCATGGGCCATGAGGATGTCGCGCTGGTGCGGGACCTCATCAAGAAAGTGTCGGCCAATCGCACCGTACTGATGGTCGAGCACAACATGGGCGTGGTGGCGGGGATATCGGACACCATTACCGTGCTGGCACGCGGTGCCGTGCTGGCGGAGGGGTCCTATGACGAGGTCGCCGTCAACCCGCAGGTGATCGAGGCCTACATGGGAACCGAGGCGGAAGAACTGGCTTCGCCGGTGGGGCACTGACATGGCGACTGGCGAATATCTGAGGGTTTCCGACCTCCACGCCTTCTACGGGGAATCGCATGTGTTGCATGGCATGGATTTCACCGTGCGGCGCGGGGAGTGCATCTCGCTGCTCGGCCGCAACGGGGCCGGACGCACGACAACATTGCGTGCCATCCTCGGCCTGACCGGAAGGCGTACCGGCTCCATCATGCTTAACGGCCAAGAGGCTATCCGCCTGCCGCCGCATCGGATCGCCCAGTTGGGCGTCGGTTATTGTCCGGAGGAGCGGGGCATCTACGCCAGCCTGAGTTGCGAAGAGAACCTGCTCCTGCCGCCGCAAGCCGGCAGCGGTGGCCTTGGCCTGGACGCCATTTACGACATGTTTCCCAATCTGGCGGAGCGCCGCAAGAGCCAGGGCTCGCGTCTGTCCGGGGGCGAACAGCAGATGCTGGCCATGGCGCGCATTCTGCGCACAGGGGCCAGGCTGCTATTGCTCGATGAGGTCTCCGAAGGGCTGGCGCCCGTAATTGTGCAAAAGCTGGGCGAGGTCATCCGAATGCTCAAGGAACGCGAGTACACCATCATTCTGGTGGAGCAGAACTTCCGTTTTGCCGCGCCGCTGGCTGACCGCATGTTCATCGTCGAGCACGGGCAGGTTGTCGCGGAGATCGCTCAGCACGAAATCGATGCAAAGCAGCTTCTGCTGAAGGAGTACCTTGGGGTCTGACAGTTCCGACCCCGTCATTTTCCACCAAGGAGGAACACCATGATGAAACGTAAAGTACTGGCTCTGGCCCTTTCCACCATGCTGCTGCCCGCCGCAGGCACCGCGCTGGCGCAGACTGCAGGGAAGATTTCTGGCGACGTGGTCAAGATCGGCGTGCTGACGGACATGTCAGGGGTTTATTCCGCCCTGGGCGGCAAGGGATCCGTGATTGCGGCCGAGATGGCCGTCGAGGATTTCAAGGCGCAGTTCAAGCCGAAGTTCAAGGTCGAATTGGTGTCCGCCGACCATCAGAACAAGGCCGATGTGGGATCGAACAAGGTGCGCGAATGGTATGACACGGAAGGCGTGGACATGGTCACCGACGTGCTGAACTCCGGCGTCGCCATCGCTGTCGCCAAGGTCACCACTGAAAAGAACAAGATCATGTTGAATGCGGGTGCCGCATCGACGCGCCTGACGAACGAGGATTGCGCGCCGAACAATGTGGTGCACTACGTCTATGACACCTACGCTTTGGCCAATGGCCCTGGCAAGGCCGTCACCAAGACGGGCAAGGACACCTGGTTCTTCCTGACGGCCGACTATGCGTTCGGCCATTCGCTGGAGAAGGATTCGACTGAGGCGGTGAAGGCCGCAGGCGGCAAGGTGCTCGGTGCTGTTCGCCATCCGTTGAATGCCTCGGATTTCTCCTCATTCCTGCTTCAGGCACAGGCCTCTAAGGCCAAGGTCATCGGCCTCGCAAATGCTGGCGGTGACACCATCAACTCGATCAAGGCAGCCAACGAGTTCGGCATTACCAAAACACAGACAGTCGTTGGCTTGCTGACCACCATCGTTGATATCCATGCCTTGGGCCTGCAGACCACGCAGGGCATGATGTTTACTGAAGGCTTCTACTGGAACCTGAACAAGGAAACCCGCGAATGGAGCCGCCGCTTCTTCGCCAGGCACAAGGGGATGCCCAATATGCTGCCGGCCGGCGCATATTCTGCGGTAATGCATTACCTGAAGGCCGTACAGGCGACCGGGACGGATGACACGGCGACGGTCATGAAGAAGATGAAGGAGACGCCGATCAACGATGCTTTCGCCAAGGGAGGCAAGATTCGCGAGGATGGCCGCATGGTGCATGACATGTACCTGGTCGAAGTGAAGAAGCCCAGCGAGTCGAAGGAACCGTGGGACTACTACAACGTGAAACAGGTGATTCCGGGTGATGAGGCCTTCCAACCGCTGGCCCTGTCGCGCTGTCCTGCGCTGAAGAAATAGCTTCGGTTGATAACGCTAGAGTGATGTTCGCATGACGGAGATTTTCGGCGTACCGATCCAGGCCCTGTACGGCCAGCTCATGCTTGGGCTGGTCAACGGCGCCTTCTATGCCGTGCTGAGTCTCGGTCTCGCCGTAATCTTCGGCATGCTCAACATCATCAACTTTGCCCACGGCGCCATGTACATGACCGGCGCCATGCTGACATGGATGGGTCTGGAGTATCTGGGCATCGGCTACTGGTGGATGCTGGTATTGGCGCCCATTGCTGTGGGACTGATCGGCATTGCCATCGAGCGGCTGATGTTGCAGTGGCTGTACAAGCTCGACCACCTCTATGGCCTGTTGCTGACATTCGGCCTTGCCCTGATGATTGAAGGCCTGTTTCGGGACCTCTATGGCGTTGCTGGGCAGCCCTATTCGATTCCCGAGGTGCTGTCGGGTGCATTCAACCTCGGTTTCATGTTTCTTCCGAAATACCGTGCCTGGGTCATCGTGGCCTCATTGTCGGTCTGCTTTGTCACCTGGTTCATGATTGAGAAGACGCGGCTGGGCGCCTATCTGCGCGCCGCTACCGAGAACCCTCAGTTGACGCAGGCGTTCGGTATCAATGTGCCGCTGATGGTGATGCTGACCTATGGATTCGGTGTCGGCCTGGCGGCATTTGCTGGGGTGCTGGCTGCCCCTGCGACGCAGATCAGTCCGTTGATGGGGTCCAACCTGATCATCGTCGTATTTGCCGTGGTGGTGGTGGGCGGCATGGGATCGATTCTCGGCTCCATCGTCACAGGACTAGGGCTGGGCGTGATTGAGGGATTGACCAAGGTGTTCTACCCCGAAGCCTCTTCCACCGTGGTATTCGTGATCATGGCCATCGTGTTACTGGTGCGGCCAGCCGGCCTGTTCGGGAGGGAGAAATGAACTGGCGCCGGTTCGGATACGGCATCCTGCTGGCGCTCATGCTGGTGGCGCCGACCGTGGTCTATCCGGTCCTGGTGATGAAGATACTGTGCTTTGCCCTGTTCGCTTGTGCCTTCAACCTGCTGATTGGCTATACCGGACTGCTTTCCTTCGGCCATGCAGTCTTCCTCGGTACGGCGGGCTACGTAGCCGGCCACAGCATCAAGGTGTGGGGCTTTCCGCCGGAGCTGGGAATTGCATTCGCGGTACTGGCGGCTGCGGCACTAGGCTTTGTGATCGGAAGTCTGGCCATCCGCCGTTCCGGGATTTACTTCGCCATGATCACCCTTGCGCTGGCGCAGATGATGTATTTCGTGTTTCTGCAGGCTCCCTTCACAGGCGGTGAGGACGGCCTGCAGGGCGTGCCGCGCGGCAAACTGCTCGGATTCATAGATCTGACGAACGACCTCAACCTCTATTACTTCGTCCTGTCGATATTCATCTTTGGCTTCTGGCTGATACACCGCACCATCCATTCGCCCTTCGGCCAGGTGCTGAAGGCTATTCGCGAGAACGAGGCGCGTGCGATTTCGCTCGGTTACGACGTGGCGAAATACAAGCTGTTGGCCTTCGTGCTTTCCGCCGGTCTGGCAGGTCTGGCCGGGGCTACCAAGACGCTGGTGTTCCGCTTTGCCACCCTGACCGATGCCCACTGGCACACTTCTGGCGAGGTGGTTTTGATGACGCTACTTGGCGGCATGGGCACCGTGTTCGGTCCGGTCGTGGGCGCAGCCACCATCGTGACTCTGCAGAATGAACTGGCCGACAAGGTCGGCTCGCTCGTTACCGTCATCATGGGCGCAATATTCGTCTTTTGCGTGCTGGCTTTCCGCCGCGGTATCGTCGGCGAGCTGGGTGCGCTTTACAGGAAAATGACCGGTTCCCGCTAACGGGCAATGCGATCAGCGATCCAGCGCTTCATCTCGCCCATGTCGGCATCGAACTTGCCGCAGCTCATCAGACTCAGTCCGAAAACGTAGGCGTAGAGCAGCAGGCTGCGGCTGGAGGCTTCCAGCGGCGGCATGCCGCGCACTTCGAAACCCTTGCGGCCGAATTCAAGCCGGTTTGCGTCAACCTCTTCCACCACCGCCGCCGCGGCAGGATCGCGCCGCGCCCAGTCGCGCATGGCGATCTCGATGAGCATGCCCTTGCGGTTGCGGTTGGCGCTATAAACCTCGATGACGTGGTAGGCGCGGGGGAGTTCCTCGCCGGGCACGGCGCGGGTTTGTGTCTGGATATCCTTGATGCGGCCATCCTTCCATGTTTTCAACACGGCATCGAAAAGGTCGCGGCGGTCCTTGAAATGCCAGTAGAAGCTGCCCTTGGTGACTTTCAGGCGCTTCGCCAACACCTCGACGCGAATGCCGTCGAGGCCTTTCTCGGCGAGGACGGCCAGCGATGCCTTGATCCAGGCTTCACGGTCGAGCTGGGTGCGCCCGGGTTCGGACTTGGTTCTGGTCATTGTCGTCGGCTGTCTTGAAATTCTGTCGGGCTTGCGTTAGGATTCGCATTACCATACGGTAGCGTATGGATGAATTCTGCCGGCACCCGCCGGCCGTGTCAAATCCCTCGACCCGGTGCCATAATCTGCCGGAGGAGAGGCAGCCGCGCGCGGCGCGGCGTTCGAAATAACGCAAAGGAGAACGGGATTGAAGATCCTCGTACCGGTCAAGCGTGTCGTTGACTACAACGTCAAGGTGCGCGTCAAGGGCGATGGTTCCGGCGTGGACCTCGCCAACGTCAAGATGTCGATGAACCCCTTCGATGAGATCGCTGTCGAGGAGGCTGTGCGGCTGAGGGAAGCCGGCATTGCCACCGAAGTGGTGGCAATTTCCTGCGGTCTTGCCACCTGCCAGGAAACGCTGCGCACTGCGCTGGCCATAGGCGCCGACCGCGCCATTCTGGTCGAATCCGAGGTCGAATTGCAGCCGCTCGCCGTGGCCAAACTGGTGAAGGCAGTGGCGGAGAAGGAAGGGCCGCAACTGGTCATCTTCGGCAAACAGGCCATTGACGACGACGCCAACCAGACCGGCCAGATGTTCGCTGCGCTGATGGGCTGGCCGCAGGCCACCTTCGCATCCAAGGTCGTCCTAGCCGACGGCAAGGCCACGGTGACGCGGGAGATTGACGGCGGCCTGGAAACCGTTGAGCTGACCCTGCCGGCGGTGGTGACGACCGATCTGCGCCTGAACGAACCGCGCTATGCCACGCTGCCCAACATCATGAAGGCCAAGAAGAAGCCGCTGGACAACCTGAAGCCGGCCGATCTCGGTGTCGACGTTGCGCCGCGTCTGAAGACGCTCAAGGTTGCCGAGCCGCCCAAGCGCGCCGGCGGCGTTAAGGTGGCGGACGTGAAGCAGCTGGTGGACAAACTCAAGAACGAAGCGAAGGTGATCTGATGAGCATTCTTGTCCTTGCAGAACACGACAACGCGTCGCTGAAGGCCGCGACGCTCAATACGATCACCGCTGCGAAGACAATTGGCGGTGAAATCCACGTGCTGGTGGCCGGCAGCGGCTGCGCCGCCGCCGCCCAGGATGCGGCTGGGCTGGACGGCGTCGCCAAGGTGAGGGTGGCAGATGCCGCCCCCTATGCGGAGCAGATGCCGGAAAATCTCGCCGCGCTGGTGGTTGCCAACGCCGACGGCTATACGCATATCCTTGCGCCCGCTTCCACCTTCGGCAAGAACGTAATGCCGCGTGTGGCGGCATTGCTGGACGTGGCACAGGTCTCGGACATCGTTGCCATCGAATCCGCCGACACCTTCGTACGGCCGATCTATGCCGGCAATGCCCTGGCGACGGTGCAGAGCACAGACAGCGTGAAGGTCATCACCGTGCGCGGCACGGCCTTTGAAGCAGCAGGGAAGGGCGGCGCGGCCGCCGTCGAGACGATCAGTGCCGGCACCGATCTCGGTGTCGCGAAACTTGTCGGCCGCGAGCTGACCAAGAGCGCGCGTCCCGAGCTGGGTGCCGCGAAGATCATCGTCTCGGGCGGTCGCGGACTGGCCAACGGCGAGAACTACCACAAGCTGCTTGAGCCCTTGGCCGACAGGCTGGGTGCTGCGCTGGGTGCCTCGCGCGCTGCGGTCGACGCGGGTTTCGTGCCCAACGACTACCAGGTCGGCCAGACCGGCAAGATCGTCGCGCCGGATCTCTATATCGCCATCGGCATTTCCGGTGCGATCCAGCACCTTGCCGGCATGAAGGACAGCAAGGTGATCGTGGCCATCAACAAGGATCCCGAGGCGCCGATCTTCCAGGTGGCCGACTACGGCCTGGTGGCCGACCTGTTCCAGGCCGTGCCGGAGTTGATGGGCGAACTGGGCTGAGCGCCAATGGGCCGGCTTCGCGCCGCGGTATGCTTGCAGCCTTTGCTCTTGCTGCTTGTCGTTCCGCCCGCAATGACGGCTGAATCAACGCCATTCGAGCAGGAAATGCAGCTGACCCTGCAATTGTCCGCGCCATCAGCCTCGGATGATGAACGCGAGCTGCTGCGTCGCGAATACCGCCTGACGCAATCGTCAAGCGAGTTCTGGATCGGCTTCGACAGCCTGAATGCGCGCATACACGATACGGCCGCTATGGTTCGGTCCCTGCGCGGCCTGATTGAGGGCTCGACGGTTTCAGCATCACTTCCCCCTTCATGGTTGACTGGCCTCGATACCGCACCTGCCAAGCCGGCTTCCCCGGCTGCCTTACCGAGGTCGTCGCAGTTGTCGGCGCCCAAGGTGGTCGCCCCGCAAAACACCTTGATGTGGGCGGCGCTGGGGGGCGCCGTGCTGGCGCTGCTGACTTTGTTGTTTTTGCGACGCCAGGCTGCCAAGGACCAGATTCGCCAAAGTGCGAATGTGCGCGCCGACATGATGGCGCGGACTACGGCCATGCCGCCGTCCGCGGTATCGTCGATCACGCCACCGCCCGCGCTGGGTATGCCGCCGCAGGCCAGCGAAAGCCTGGAAGGACTGAAACGCCAGACCGTTCCCGCGGCAGAGGCAACGTCGCCCCGGGCCGATCCAGTCCGCGAGGAAATGGATCACGCCCTCGACCTCGCCGAGGTGATGTTGAGCTATGGACGCACGACGGGGGCCATGCAAACCTTGAAGGACTACCTGCATGGCCACCCGACGGTATCCGTCAGGCCGTGGCTGAAAATGCTCGGCCTCTATCGACAGACCGGCATGCGCGAGGACTTCGAACAAGCAGCAGAGACCGTGCACCGCTATTTCAATGTCAAGGTGCCAGGCTGGGATGAGGGCGTCTCTGAAGTGCCCCTGCGTTCCTTCTTCGGCGAGGATGAAGGCATCGAGATCCTCGGATTAGAGCAACTACCCCACATTCTGGCGAAGATTCAGGCAACATGGCCCGGGATTTCCTGCGGGGAATACCTGCGCCATTTGCTCGTCGACAATCGCGACGGTGGGCGCATGGGCTTTCCGGTCTCGGTCGTGGCCGAGATCCTGTTGCTGGAAGATATTCTGGATGACCGCCTGGCCGGTCGCGCGTGACAACCCTAGGAGACAACGATGAGCACCTATTCCGCACCCCTTCGCGACATGCACTTCGTACTGCGCGAGCTGGCCGGCATCGAGCAGGTCGGCAAGCTGCCCGGATATGAGGAAGCGACGCCCGACACCATCGACGCCATTCTCGAGGAGGCCGGCAAGTTCGCCTCGGGCGTGCTTTCCCCGATCAATACCTCCGGCGACCAAGAGGGCGCCACGTGGAAGGACAGCAACGTCACCATGCCGCAGGGCTTCAAGGAAGCCTACCGGCAGTTTGTCGAGAACGGCTGGAATGGCATCGGCTGCGAATCGGAGTACGGTGGTCAGGGCCTGCCCAAGGTTGTCGTCGCGGCCGTGCAGGAGATGTGGAAAGCCTCCAACATGGCCTTCTCGCTGTGCCCGCTGCTCACCACCGGCGCCATCGAGGCGATCGTCCTCAACGGCTCGCCCGAGTTGAAGCAGACCTACCTGCCGAAGATGATCGAGGGCAGCTGGACCGGCACCATGAACCTCACCGAACCGCAGGCCGGCTCCGACCTGGCGCTGGTGCGTTCGCGCGCCGTGCCGCAGGGGGACGGCACCTACAGGATCTTCGGCCAGAAGATCTTCATCACCTACGGCGAGCACGACATGACGGACAATATCATCCATCTCGTGCTGGCCCGCACGCCGGATGCGCCCGAGGGCGTCAAGGGCATCTCCCTCTTCGTTGTGCCGAAGTTCCTCCTCAATGCCGACGGCACGCCGGGTGAACGCAATGATGTGCGTTGCGTTTCCATCGAGCACAAACTGGGCATCCATGCCTCGCCGACGGCCGTACTCGCCTACGGCGACAACGGCGGCGCCACCGGCTTCCTCGTCGGCAAGGAGAACGAGGGTCTCAAGTACATGTTCGTTATGATGAACGCGGCGCGCTTCGCCGTCGGCCTCGAAGGTGTGGCCATTGCCGACCGTGCCTATCAGCGGGCTCTCGAGTATGCCAAAGATCGCGTACAGGGCCGCGACCTCGTCGAGGGTGGCGGCGCCGTGCCGATCATCCGCCACCCCGACATTCGACGCATGCTTATGCTGATGAAGTCCCAGACAGAAGCGATGCGCGCCCTGGCCTACGTCGTGGCGGCGGCTAACGATGCGGCGGCGCGCCACCCCGACGCGGAGGAGCGCAAGCGCAACCAAGCCTTCGTCGACCTTATGATCCCCGTCGTCAAGGGCTGGAGCACCGAGACCGGCATCGAAGTCGCCTCGCTCGGTGTGCAGATCCACGGCGGCATGGGATTCATCGAGGAGACCGGCGCCGCACAGTACCTGCGCGATGCGCGCATCACCACCATCTACGAGGGCACCACCGGCATCCAGGCCAACGACCTGATCGGGCGCAAGATCGCGCGCGAGGGCGGCGCCACCATCAAGGCCGTAGCAGGCATCATGCAGCAGGTCGAAGCGGCGCTGGCCAAGCAGCCCGGCGAGGATTTCGCAGCCATCCATGCCGGCTTCTCGCGCGGCGTGGCGGCGATGGCCGAGGCGGCTACCTATATCGCGACGAACTTCAGCCAGGACATCAAAGGCGTGCATGTCGGTGCCGTGCCATTCCTGAAGCTGATGGGTATTGTCAGCGGCGGCTGGCAGATGGCGCGCGCCGCGTTGGTGGCGCAGGCGAAGATCGCTGCGGGCGACAAGGATCCGTACTATCCGACCAAGATCGCCACGGCCCGTTTCTACGCCGACCATGTCTTGTCACAGGCGCCCGGACTGGCCCAGACGGTGATCAAGGGCGGTGCCGGAGCGATGGCGGTGCCTGAAGAGCATTTGTAATCGAGGGCGGGGCGGCACATCAGCTGCCGCCCCTCTATTAATTTCTGCCGCCGGTCTGTAGGTGGGCCGCCTGTCCAATTCACCATCTGATTGATTAATAAATGGAAATGCACTTTTCGAGGCGTTGCTGTCGTGAGTTAACGACAGTTGCGCATTGAATCACTGCATGCTATTTATCATCCGAATACCGTGAAATATTTCACGGTGGCTCCTGAGGGCTTCGGAATTGAAGGTCTCTAGCAAGAGATGCATCTGCCGTTGTTGCAGGTGGATCCAATAATCTGAAAAGGGCAAACCCATCGAAAGATGGGGGCGCAAAACAACCGGTCTAAGGGATTTCCCGGCTCAGGGAAGTTCTAAGGCAGCGGAGTCGCCAGATAGGGGTCACAATGCAGTGTGCCTTTCTTTCTGTCAAAGCAACGCCGGGCGAAATGGCCCGGATCGCGCCTACGCTGATTTCCCGCCTGACCGGCTGCTTACGCTTCCATCCCGGTGACGTTCGTCCTCCGGCTGCTGCCGTATCGGCATCGGCCTGATGCATATTGCCTGCCGCGCCCTTGCACGGTAGGCGAAGACTGGAGGCACGTATGGCAGCGAGCGCACTAAGCAATGTCGTCAACCTGAGCGAGCGGCGCCAGTTGAGCGCGGCGGAGTCCAGCCGCATGCTCAACGATTGCCGCGAACTGGCCATGAAGCGGCTGTCCGGATCGCTGCGCGAAATGCTGGCCGATGTCGAGGAAGACCTGTTCCAGATGGCGGAGGCCAGCTACGACCGCGAGATGCAGAATCTCTATCTCGAGGTGCGCGGCAAGGCCAAGGAGAAATGGCCGAAGATCGAGGCCGCCTTCTCGCGCCATTTCATCGACGTTTTCAACCACAAGACGCGTGGCGAGATGGACTCCGCCATGAAGACTCTTGCCGCCTCGACACAGGAATTGCGCCTGGTCGAGGAGGACGACCTTGCCGAAAGCATCGCCATGCAGGAACTGGCTGCACGCCTGCGGGAGCAGAACGAGGACGAACTCTCGCTTCTCGGCGAACGGGTCGCCATGCTGCTCGGCAAGAACGAACTGAAGGACGAGGAGAATCCCATCAGCCCGCAGGCCGTTTGCGATGCGCTGAAGCTCGCCTGCAACGAGATCGAGGGCAGCGTCAAGCTCAAGCTGGTGCTGCTCAAGCAGATCGAGCAGCATGTTTCCAGTGCGCTGCACGCAGTCTATGCCGATCTCAACAGCGAGATGGTGCGCTGGAATGTCCTGCCCGACCTGCGCGCTGCCTATCGCAAGGCGGTGAGCAATCCGCCGGCCGCCAGGCCGGCGGCCTCACAGGCGCCGGCTGCTACAACCGCCCAGCGCGAGCCGGGCGGCGGCGATTTGTTCGCCGTCCTGCAGCAGCTGATGCAGCAGACACAGCCGGCGTACATGCCCGGATTCGCCGGCATATCGTCCGGCGTTCAGACGCCGGCGCTGACAACCGTCCCCGGCGCTGCACCTGTTTCCGGCACCGCGTCTCAGGCGGCCACGGTCACGGGCGGTTTCATCGACGCCCTGACGGAAATGCAACGCCTCAACACGCTGATGGGCGAGAAGGGTCGCGTCGCAGACCTGCCCGATCTCGGCCAGGCGCTCGGCACTATGAATATCCTGCACCAGGTCAAGGCCAATGGCCTGGAGCAGGGCGTCGGTCAGCTCGATGCGATTACCATCGACATCGTCGCCATGCTGTTCGATTTCATCTTCGACGATGCGAAGATTCCCGATGCCATCAAGGCACTCGTGGGACGCCTGCAGATTCCGGTGCTCAAGGTGGCAATGCTCGACAAGTCCTTCTTTTCGAGCAAGGCGCACCCGGCGCGCCGGCTGCTTGACGGGATATCGCAGGCCGCTGTGGCCTGGGGCCAGACGGTTGACCAGGAAGATCCGCTCTTCCGGGAAGTCGCCTTCATCGCCGAGCGCATCCAGAGCGATTTCGACCGGGATGTGCAGATATTCACCGACGCGCTCAATCTGCTGAATGCCTTCATTGACGAACGGGATGCCATCGCAGAGGGCATTGCGGATCGTTCGGCAGATCTCATGCGCAAGCGCGAGACGGAGGAGATCGCCTGGGTCGTCGCCGGCGAAGCGGTATCGCGCCGCTTGGCGTCGAGCGTGCCGCAGGGCGTGCAGCGCTTCCTGCTCGACCATTGGCAGCATGTGCTGAAGGAGCTTTACATCCGCCATGGCGAGGGGCATCACGCCTATTTGAGTGCATTGGCCATGATGGACGATCTGCTCTGGAGCGTGGCGCCAAAGGCGAACAGCGATGAGCGCAAGCAATTGGTGAATACACTGCCGGGCCTATTGCGTGCGATGCATGTCGGTCTTGACGTGATCGGCCTGCCGCAGGAACAGCGCGGCCGCTTCTTCGACGAACTGGTCGCACTTCATTCTGCTGCGGTGAAGGCAGGTCTGGGGGGGGCTGAGGCACCCACATCAATAGAGATGCCGCCGCATGCAGCCATGCCGCTTGCCCCCCAGTACAGCATCAATCCGGAGGGGGAACTGCTCATAACACGCATCACGGAGGAGGATGTGCAGATCGACGAAGTGGCGCTGGTCGGTGCCAGCACCACCCTGGCGACGGGAGACATACATCTGCAGGAAGTGGCGGCGCTCGGTCGCGGCGACTGGGTGGAATTCAGCCAGAGCGAAGGGGTAGCGACGCGCGCAAGGCTTTCCTGGGTCAGTCCGCAGCGCGGTATCTTCCTGTTCACCAATCCGCGTTCGCCGCGCGCGACCTCCATTTCGCAGGAAGCCCTGGCCTACAAGTTCAGAATGGGCACTGCGCGCACCGTGACCGATGAGCCCCTGTTCGAGCGTGCGGTCAATGGCATGCTTGGCAGCCTGCAAATCGCCTGATCACATGTTCGGGTAGACCGGACCCTCGCCACCCTGGGGAACGACCCATTCGATGTTCTGTGTCGGATCCTTGATGTCGCAAGTCTTGCAATGCACACAGTTCTGCGCATTGATCTGCAGGCGCGGGTTGCTGCCGTCGGCGTCGCGCACGATCTCATAGACGCCGGCCGGGCAGTAACGCTGCTCGGGCGCGTCGTAGAGTGCGAGGTTGGTGCCGATCGGTACGCTCTCGTCCTTCAGGCGCAAGTGGCAGGGCTGGTTTTCCTCGTGGTTGGTGTTGGAGAGGAACACCGAGGAAAGACGGTCGAAGGTGATGATGCCATCCGGCTTGGGGTAGTCGATCGGCGCGCAGTTGGCCGCAGGCTTCAGTTTCAGGTGGTCTGCGGTGAGGCGCAGTGTCCACGGCGCCTTGCCGCGGAATAGTTGCTGGTCGATGCCGAACATCAACGAACCCATCCATAGTCCCTTGCTCATCCACGGCTTGAAATTGCGCGTTGCGTGGAGTTCCTCGTACAGCCAGGACTCGCGGAACCTGCGCGGATAGTCGGTCAGTTCGTCACCGCTGCGCCCGGCGGCGAGCGCTTCGGCCAAGGCCTCGGCCGCAAGCATGCCGGACTTCAGCGCCGCGTGTGAGCCCTTGATGCGCGCGGCATTGAGGAACCCGGCGTCGTCGCCGATGAGGGCACCGCCAGGGAAGATCAGTTTCGGCAGCGCCTGCAGGCCGCCGGCGGTCAGCGCCCGCGCGCCGTAGGAAATGCGCTTGCCGCCTTCGAGGAAGGGCTTCACCAGTGGATGCAGCTTGTAGCGCTGGAATTCCTCGAAGGGCGAGAGATAGGGGTTGCTGTAGGCCAGTCCGACGACATAGCCGATCGCGACGAGATTCTCGTCCAGGTGATAGACGAAACCGCCGCCATAGGTGTCGGATGCCATCGGCCAGCCGCCGGTGTGCATGACCAGGCCCTTTACATGCTGTTCCGGCTTGATTTCCCACAGTTCCTTGATGCCGATGCCGTAGACCTGCGGATCGGCGCCGGTACGCAGCGTGAACCTCTCTTCCAGTTGCTTGCCGAGGTGGCCGCGGCAGCCCTCGGCGAACAGCGTGTACCTGGCCAGCAGTTCCATGCCCGGCTGGTGCGCAGAGGTTGGCTGGCCGTCGCGGCCGATGCCCATGTCGCCTGTGGCTACACCCTTCACCGAGCCATCCTCGCCGTAGAGTACTTCGGCGCCGGCGAAGCCCGGATAGATCTCCACGCCCAGCGCTTCGGCCTGTTGCGCCAGCCAGCGGCAGAGGTTGCCCAGGCTGACGATGTAGTTGCCGTGGTTGAGGAAACAGCCGGGCAGCAGGGCGTTGGGCACCTTGATGCCGCCCTTCTGCGGAGAAGATGATGAAGCGGTCTTCGGCAACCGCCGTGTCGAGCGGAGCGCCCTTTTCCTTCCAGTCCGGGATCAGTTCGTCCAGCGCGCGCGGGTCCATCACCGCGCCGGAGAGGATGTGCGCGCCGACCTCGGCGCCTTTCTCGATCAGGCAGACGTTGATGTTTGCGTCGAGTTGTTTGAGCCGTATCGCCGCAGCAAGGCCAGCCGGGCCGCCGCCGACGATGAGCACATCGAATTCCATGGATTCGCGTTGCATGCTGTTTTCCTCTGGTTCTGTATTCTGGTCTTGTAGCAGGGCATTATAATTCGGTTTTATCTCATCACTCCCGCCGCAAATGGAACACAAGCGCAAGCTGATATTCACCACGGCAATACCCATCCGCTGGGGCGACATGGACGGCATGGGACACGTCAACAACACAATCTATTTCCGCTACATGGAACAAGCGCGCATCGAGTGGTTCGATTCGCTCGGTTACGACACCGGCCAGAACGTCAAGGAAGGTCCGGTCATCGTCAATGCCAGTTGCACCTTCCTCGTGCCCCTTGTCTACCCGGGCAATGTCGAGGTACGCCTGTACGCAGGCCCGCCCGGCCGCAGCAGCCTGCCGACACACTACGAGATGCGCCTGGCCGGCGACGACAAGCTGTATGCCCAGGGTGATGCCAAGATCGTCTGGATCGATCCGGCCAGCGGCCGTTCCATTCCGCTGCCCGACAACATGAGAGCCCTCGCCGAGGAATGATCGACATGAGCGACAGCAAACCACTCTGGAAGCCTTCCAAGCGGCGCGTTGAAGCCGCCAATCTGACTGCCTTCATGCGTTCGGCCTCAAAGCGCTGGGGCGTGGACTTATCCGACTTCGAGGCGCTGCACCGCTGGTCGGTGACGCAGCCGGAGCCGTTCTGGACCACGCTGTGGGAGGTTGCCGGCGTGATGGGCGAACGCGGCGAGCACGTGCTGCTCGATGCCCACCGCATGCCGGGCGCGAAATGGTTCCCTGACGCGCGCCTCAACTTTGCCGAGAACCTGTTGCGCAACGACAGGTCCGCCGCTGACGCGCTGGTTTTCTGGGGCGAGGACAAGGTCAGGGGCCGCGCCAGCCGTGCCGAACTCTTCCGCGCCGTGGCGCAGACTGCCGCGGCATTGCGTGCCATGGGCGTGAAGCCGGGCGACCGCGTCGCCGCCTATCTGCCCAATATTCCTGCTGCGATCGTGGCGATGCTCGCCACGGCTTCGATCGGCGCCATCTTCTCCTCCGCCTCGCCGGACTTCGGCGTGCAGGGGGTGCTCGACCGCTTCGGCCAGATCGAGCCCAAGGTGCTGTTCGCCTGCGATGGCTACTGGTACAACGGCAAGCGGCTCGACTGCCTCGGCAAGGTGTCCGAAATCGCCGAGCACATGGCATCGCTCGAACGTGTCGTCATCGTGCCCTATGCCGGCGGCGGCAACCCCGCCGGCGTGAAGAACGGCGTGGCATTGGCCGACTTCCTGGCGCCTTTCGCCGCCGAGCAGGATATCCGCTTCGAGCGACTGCCCTTTGATCATCCGCTCTACATCATGTATTCCTCGGGCACCACCGGGGTGCCAAAGTGCATCGTGCACAGCGCGGGCGGAACACTGCTGCAACACCTGAAGGAGCATCGCCTGCACAGCGATGTGAAGCCGGGCGACCGCCTGTTCTACTTCACCACCTGCGGCTGGATGATGTGGAACTGGCTCGTCTCCGGCCTTGCCTCGGGCGCGACGCTGCTGCTCTACGACGGCTCGCCCTTCGTCAGGCGCGGCAGCATCCTCTTCGACTATGCCGCAGCCGAGGGCATGACGCACTTCGGCACCTCCGCGAAGTTCATCGATGCCATCGCCAAGATCAATCTGGCGCCGATCAAGACCCACAATCTGAGGAAACTGCGCGCGATCATGTCGACCGGCAGCCCGCTGGTGCCGGAAGCCTTCGATTACGTGTACGGCAATATCAAGCACGACGTCCAGCTCGCCTCGATCTCCGGCGGCACCGACATCATTTCCTGCTTCGTGCTCGGAAATCCAATCGGGCCGGTATGGCGCGGCGAGATCCAGTGCCGCGGCCTGGGCATGGACGTCGAGGTGCTCGATGAGGAGGCTCGTCCCGTGCGCCGCGCCAAGGGCGAGTTGGCCTGCGTCAGGCCCTTCCCGTCGATGCCGGTCGCCTTCTGGAACGATCCGGACGGTGCGAAATACCACGCCGCCTATTTCGAGAAATACCCCAACATCTGGTGCCACGGCGATTTCATCGAGGAAACCGACAACGGCGGCTTCATCATCTACGGCCGCTCGGACGCCACGCTCAATCCCGGCGGGGTGCGCATCGGCACTGCCGAGATCTACCGCCAGGTGGAAAAACTCGACGAGGTGCTCGAATCCCTCGTCATCGGACAGAACTGGGAAAAAGATGTGAGGGTCGTGCTCTTCGTCAAGCTGCGCGAAGGCCTCAAACTGGACGATGCCCTCGTCAAACGCATCAAGGATGTGATTCGCGAGAACACCACGCCGCGCCACGTGCCGGCGAAGGTCCTGCAGGTGGGCGACATCCCGCGCACCAAGAGCAACAAGATCGTCGAACTGGCCGTGCGCAACATCGTGCACGGCGAGCCGGTGAAGAACGTCGAGGCCCTCGCCAATCCCGAGGCGCTCGACGACTTCCGCGACCGCCCGGAGCTGACATGCTGATCGAACGCGACCGCTCCGCACTGCTGGTGGTGGACATCCAGGAGCGCCTGCTGCCGCACATCCATGAGGGGCAGGCGGTGCTCGACAACGCCGTCTGGCTGGTCAAGGTCGCGCAGCGCCTGGGCGTGCCGGTGATGCTCTCCGAGCAGTATCCGAGGGGCATCGGCCACACCGTCGCCGTATTGCGGGAGCTGACTTTCCCGGAGAATATCGCCGAGAAGCTGCATTTCTCCTGCGTTGCCGCGCATTGCCTGGAAGGCCTGCCGGGCAGCGAGCGGCCCCAGGTGGTGGTCGCCGGCACCGAGTCGCATGTCTGCGTCCTGCAGACCGTGCTCGACCTGAAGCAGGCGGGCAAAGAGGTCTTTGTCGTCGCTGACGCCGTCGGCTCGCGCAAGCCCTCCGACAAGGCGCTGGCGCTGGAACGCATGCGCGGCCATGGCGTTCAGGTTGTCTCGCGCGAGATGGTCGCCTTCGAGTGGCTGAAGCAGGCCGGCACCGACGAATTCCGTACCGTCAGCAGGGAGTTCCTCAAGTAATTTCTCAAGTGGATTATTCTCCGATATCCCGCGTTTTCATTGAGTGGCGGGAAAGTTTCGGCTATCATTTGGCTTTCCAGCAGACGTAGTGCAAATGACCAAGTACGTCTTCGTTACAGGCGGTGTCGTGTCCTCTCTGGGCAAGGGCATCGCCGCCGCCTCGCTCGGCGCCATCCTCGAATCCCGCGGCATCAAGGTGACCCACCTCAAGCTCGATCCGTACATCAACGTCGATCCGGGCACGATGAGCCCGTTCCAGCATGGCGAGGTGTTCGTTACCGAGGATGGGGCTGAAACCGACCTCGATCTGGGCCACTACGAGCGCTTCACGCGGGCCAAGATGGGCCGGCGCAACAACTTCACCACCGGCCAGATCTACGAGTCGGTGATCAAGAAGGAGCGCCGCGGCGACTACCTCGGCCGTACCGTGCAGGTCATCCCGCACATCACCGACGAGATCAAGATCTATCTCAAGGCCGGCGCGCAGGGCGCCGATGTCGCCATTGTCGAGATCGGCGGCACGGTGGGCGACATCGAATCGTTGCCTTTTCTCGAAGCCATTCGCCAGATGGGCATCGAGGAGGGTCGCCAGAACACCTGCTTCGTGCATCTCACGCTGCTGCCCTATATCCCCACTGCGGGCGAGTTGAAGACCAAGCCGACCCAGCACTCCGTCAAGGAACTGCGCGAGATCGGCATCCAGCCCGATGTGCTGCTGTGCCGCGCAGACCGACCCGTGCCCGACGACGAGCGGCGCAAGATCGCCCTGTTTACCAACGTCGCGCCCGAAGCGGTGATCTCGGTGGTGGATTCGGACAGCATCTACAAGATCCCGGCCATGCTGCACGACCAGATGCTGGACGAGATCGTCTGCCACAAGCTCAACATCCTGGCGCGCGCCGCCGACCTGTCGGTGTGGAACAAGCTCATCGACGCGCTGGAGCATCCCGAGCGCAGCGTGAACATCGCCTTCGTCGGCAAGTATGTCGATCTCACCGAATCATACAAGTCGCTGTCGGAAGCATTGATCCACGCCGGTATCCACACGCGCAGCAAGATCGCCATCCACTACATCGATTCCGAGGCCATCGAGCGCGAAGGCACGGCGGCGCTGGCCGGCATGGACGCCATTCTCGTGCCGGGCGGCTTCGGCAAGCGCGGCGTCGAGGGCAAGATCGCCGCCATTCGCCACGCGCGCGAGAACAAGGTGCCCTACCTCGGCATCTGCCTCGGCATGCAGTTGGCCGTCATCGAGTTCGCCCGCGATGTGGCAGGCCTGGCTGGCGCGCACAGCACCGAGTTCGATGCGGAGACGCCGCATCCGGTGATCGCGCTCATAACGGAATGGCTCGACCGCGAGGGCAGGGTGGAGCAGCGCGGCGCCAACGCCGACCTGGGGGGCACCATGCGCCTGGGCGGGCAGACTTGCGCGCTGGCAACCGATTCGCTCGCCCGCAAGGTGTATGGCGCGGACCGGATCGTCGAACGCCACCGGCATCGTTACGAGGTGAATAACGTCTATCTGGACAAGCTGCAGCAGGCCGGCCTCAGGGTCAGCGGCAGGTCCGAGGACGGCCGCCTGTGCGAGATGGTCGAGATTCCCGGCCATCCCTGGTTCATCGGCTGCCAGTTCCATCCCGAGTTCACGTCCACGCCGCGCGCCGGACACCCGTTGTTCAATGCCTTCGTGCGCGCCGCCCTGGCCCATCAGGACAGCGGCCAGGATGCGTCGGTGGCTTCGATCAGGCAGGCGGCCTCGTGAAGCGCTGCGGCGAATATCGGATTGCCGCATGAAGCTCTGCGGCGAAAGCGGGATAGCCGCATGAAGCTCTGCGGCTTTGACGCCGGACTCCAGCATCCGCTGTTCCTGATTGCCGGCCCCTGCGTCATCGAGTCGCGCCAGTTGGCGCTGGATGTCGCCGGGGAGCTCAAGGACACCTGCACCGCGCTCGGCATCCCCTTCATCTTCAAGTCTTCCTACGACAAGGCCAACCGCAGCTCGGGCAAGTCCTACCGCGGCCTCGGCATGGACAAGGGCCTGGAGATCCTCACCGATGTGCGGGCGCAGCTCGGCGTGCCGGTGCTGACCGACGTGCATGACCAATCGGAGATTGCCCCAGTCGCCGCCGAAGTCGACGTGCTGCAGACGCCGGCCTTCCTTTGCCGCCAGACGGACTTCATCCAGGCGGTCGCCGCCTCGGGCAAGCCGGCCAACATCAAGAAGGGGCAGTTCCTCGCCCCGCACGACATGAAGCATGTCGTCGCCAAGGCCAAGGAAGCGATCAATGGGGCCGACACCATCATGGTGTGCGAGCGCGGCGCCTCCTTCGGCTACAACAACCTCGTTTCCGACATGCGCAGCCTCGCCATCCTGCGCGAGACCGGCTGCCCGGTGGTCTACGATGCCACCCACTCCGTGCAACTGCCGGGCGGGCAGGGCGCTTCTTCCGGCGGGCAGCGCGAGTTCGTGCCGGTGCTGGCGCGCGCGGCGGTGGCGGTCGGCATCGCCGGCCTGTTCATGGAAACCCATCCGAACCCGGAGAAGGCGCTCTCCGACGGCCCGAATTCCTGGCCGCTGGCGAAGATGAAGTCGCTGCTGGAGACCCTGCGGGACATCGACGCGCTGGTCAAGCGGCGCGGGCTGCTGGAGAATGCACCATGACGAAAGCCTACATCATCGCCCAGGCCAGCGTGACCGACCCCGCCCAGTACGAGGGCTACAAGGCCCTGGCCGGCGCCGCGGTGGCGCAATACGGCGGCAAGTACATCGTGCGCGGCGGCGCCACGCATTTGCTCGAAGGCGATTGGGCGCCCCCGCGCCTGGTCATCCTCGAATTCGAATCGATCGAACAGGCGAAGCGTTTCTACGATTCGCCGGAATACCAGGCGGCGCGCCAGCAGCGCCAGGGCGCGGCGCAGATGAACATGCTGGTGGTCGAAGGACTGTAGGTCGGGCTTCAGCCCGACAAGGCAATCGAAAATGTCGGCCTGAAGGCCGACCTACGTTTTGATAGGGAGCAAGAACAATGAGCGCAATCGTTGATGTCGTCGCCCGCGAGATTCTGGACTCGCGCGGCAATCCCACCGTCGAGGCCGACGTCCTGCTCGAATCGGGCATCATGGGCCGCGCCGCAGTGCCCTCGGGCGCCTCCACCGGCTCGCGCGAAGCCATCGAACTGCGCGACGGCGACGCCGGCCGCTATCTCGGCAAGGGCGTGCTGCAGGCCGTCGAGAATGTGAATACCGAGATATCGGAAGCCATCATCGGCCTCGATGCCGAGGAGCAGTCCTTCATCGACAAGACCCTCATCGAACTCGACGGCAGCGACAACAAGTCGCGTCTCGGCGCCAACGCCACGCTGGCCGTCTCCATGGCGGTGGCCAAGGCGGCGGCGGAGGAGGCCGGCCTGCCGCTGTATCGCTACTTCGGCGGCTCCGGCCCGATGCAGATGCCGGTGCCGATGATGAACGTCATCAACGGCGGCGCCCACGCCAACAACAGCCTGGACATCCAGGAATGCATGATCATGCCGGTCGGCGCGCAGAGCTTCCGCGAGGCGCTGCGCTGCGGCGCGGAAGTCTTCCACGCTCTGAAGAAGCTGCTCGACAAGCGCGGCTTCCCGACCTCGGTCGGTGACGAGGGCGGCTTCGCCCCCAACGTCTCCGGCACCGACGAGGCGCTCAACCTCATCCTCGAGGCCGTTTCCAACGCCGGCTACGAGCCGGGGCAGGACGTGCTGCTGGCGCTCGACTGCGCCGCCTCGGAGTTCTACAAGGACGGCATGTACCGCCTCGAAGGCGAAAAGCTCACGCTCAATGCCGGCCAGTTCACCGACTACCTCGCCACGCTGGCCGACAAGTTCCCCATCGTCAGCATCGAGGACGGCATGGCGGAGAGCGACTGGGAAGGCTGGAAGCTGCTCACCGACCGGCTGGGCCGCAAGGTGCAGATCGTCGGCGACGACCTTTTCGTCACCAACACCCAGATCCTGCGCGAGGGCATCGCCCAGGGCGTGGCCAATTCGATCCTCATCAAGATCAACCAGATCGGCACGCTGACGGAGACCTTCGCCTGCGTCGACCTGGCCAAGCGCTCCGGCTACACCTCGGTCATCTCGCACCGCTCGGGCGAGACGGAGGATTCCACCATCGCCGACATCGCCGTGGGCTTGAACGCCCTGCAGATCAAGACCGGCTCGCTCAGTCGCTCGGATCGCATCGCCAAGTACAACCAGCTCCTGCGCATCGAGGAAGACCTCGGCGACACGGCGAGCTACCCCGGCCGCGACGCCTTCTACAACCTGCGCAAATAGTGCAACGAACAGGCCCTGCGACGGTTTCCACCGCGTCATTCCCGCGCACGCGGGAATCCAGGGTCTTGTTGCCGCATCAGGCTTCCGCTGTTGCGGGAGTGGCGAGGGGCTAGGCGATGCGCTGGCCCACGCTGGTGCTGATTACCCTGATTGCCCTGCTGCAGTATCCGCTCTGGTTCGGCAAGGGCGGCTGGCTCAAGGTATGGGATGTCGACCGCCAGCTGACGGCCCAGCGCGAGGTGAACCAGAAACTCGAGAACCGCAATGCCGCGCTCGACGCCGAGGTGCGCGACCTGAAGAGCGGCTATGAGGCCATCGAGGAACGCGCCCGCTACGAGCTGGGCTACATCAAGCCGGACGAGGTCTTCGTCCAGGTGCCGCAGAAGAACCCCTGAATCCGCGCCGCATGCTGCGCGGCGTACGGCATGCTTCGTTCCTGACCCAGCTTCCCCGAAAGTCAGCCTCCGCAATACGGCGGAAATAAGTTAATGAAGCCAGGCTGAGGTATCCCACACCCAAGCGGAACACTTCAGTTCGCCCCCTTGATGGCGTAGTGCGTGCCGCCCTTGCCATCCGGGGTGAAGGTGATGGGCACCTCGACGTCGCGGCCGCAACCACGGAAAATCCAGGTTTCTTCCCAGTGGCCGACTGGCTTGTCAGCTTCATCGGCCGCGCGCGGCGGGTGGGTGAGACGGGTATCGATGAGGGCGGCTTCCTTGCAGTTCCTGGACCGCTTGGCCAGCTTGAGCAGGGCGGCGGGGGTGGCGCCTTTCAGCGTATCCGCGAGGAGCAGGGCCGAAGCGTTGGTGTTGCCCGGCACATGCGGGCGCACCTCGGGCTTGTCGCCCGGGCGGGCGACGAAGACGGCGTTGTAGGTCATGCGCTTGCCGCAGCGCTCGAAGACGAAGCGGTGCTGCCAGACGCCGGCGACGGGATGCGGCTTGCCCTCGGGAAAATCGATGGGCTTGAGCAGGAAGAGGCCTGCCGGCTGGATGTTGTAGGCGTCCTTGCAACCCTGCTGCAGGCCGAGCTTCTTGTCCCATTCGCGACCGACGGCGTAGAGCGCGCCGATCTGTTCCTTGCCGTTGAGATAGGCGGTCAGGCGCGAGGGCTGCCTGGTGCCGCCGGCAGTGTCGCTGGCGGCGGGCGTCGTCGTCGGGCTGGGCGCCTGGGCGCTTGCCGGCATGGCGAGCGAAGCCGACAGCCACCCCAGCAGAAACAGATATGCGGATCGGCTTGCCGTCGTCATGACGCGAGTGTCGCCTACTCCGGCAGTCGCTGCAACTCCCGCTGGTAGCGCTGCGCCCGTTCGGCGTACTGGGCGCAGCCTGTGCGGATCATGGCGGCTTCCTCGTCGCTCAACTGGCGCACCACCTTGCCGGGCGAGCCCAGCACCAGCGAACGGTCGGGGATGACCTTGCCCTCGGGGATGAGGGCGCCGGCACCGATGAGGCATTCCTTGCCGATCACGGCGCCGTTGAGGACGATGGCCTGGATGCCGATGAGCGAGCCTTCGCCGATGGTGCAGCCATGCAGCATGACCTGGTGGCCGACCAGCACGTCCTGCGTCAGGGTGAGGGGGAAGCCGGGGTCGGTGTGCAGCACGGCGCCGTCCTGCACGTTGCAGTTCGGGCCGAGGGTGATGCGTTCGTTGTCGCCGCGGATGACGGCGTTGAACCAGACGCTGGCGCCGTCCTCGAGCAGCACGTTGCCGATCACCGCGGCGGTGTCCGCCACCCAGGCTGCGCCGCGCAGTTCGGGTTTGCGTTCTCCTAGCGCATAAAGAGCCATATTTACGTCCTTCGTCCGGATAAGCAGTTACCCTTGGTACTCCCTCTCCCGCCTGGGCGGGAGAGGGCTGGGGTGAGGGTGGGCCGCTGCTTGCCCCTCACCCTACCCTCTCCCCGCACGCGGGGAGAGGGGATAAACGCTCAGGTGATCGTTTCGTCGAGCGTGATGTCGACCATCAGGTCGTCGGAAAGCCGTTCCAGTTCCGCCTTGAGCGCCCGCGCATCGAGGCCGCCTTCGGCGAAGAGTTCGGCCTGGGCGTGGAACAGCGTCTCGGCGGACATCGGCGCGCTGGCGGTATGCGTCTCCAGGCTCTCGACGTTCACGGCGAAGCGGGCCAGGACCTGCGAGACCTCGCGCACGATGCCGATGCGGTCGTGGCCGACCAGCGCGAGTTTGAGTCGCCGTCCCGTGGCGGCTGACTTTTGCTGCGAGGTTTCGGCGACCACCTTGAGCGCGGTGAGCCGGCCCAGCGCCGCCTGCAGCGCGGCGGCCTGCGCCTCGGGCACACCCACCCGGACGATGCCGGCGAATTTGCCGGCGAGGTGCGACATGGACGACTCCAGCCAGTTGCCCTCATGGCTGCTGATGGTCGCGGCGAGTTCGCCGACGAGGCCGGGCCGGTCGTCGCCGATGACGGTGAGGACGAGAAAGGTGTCGCTCATTTGTACTCCTCCATGGGCGGGCAGGCGCAGAACAGGTTGCGGTCGCCGTAGACGTCGTCGATGCGGTTCACCGAGGGCCAGAACTTGTTCTCCGCCACCCAGGGCAGCGGGAACACGGCTTCGTGTCGCGTGTACGGACGATTCCACTCGGCTTGCGACGAGATCGGCCTGGGTGTGCGGCGCGCGCTTGAGCGGATTGTCGTCGGCCGGCCAGGCGCCGCTCTCGACTTTGCGGATCTCCTCGCGGATGGAAATCATCGCGGCGATGAAGCGGTCGAGTTCGGCCTTCGATTCCGATTCCGTCGGCTCGACCATGATGGTGCCGGCCACCGGGAAGCTCACCGTCGGCGCGTGGAAGCCGTAGTCCATCAGTCGCTTGGCGATGTCGATTTCGGCAATCCCCGTCGCCGCCTTGATGGCGCGTATGTCGAGGATGCACTCGTGCGCCACGCGGCCGTTCCTGCCGGCATACAGCACCGGATAGTGGTCCTTCAGCCGCGCGGCGACGTAGTTGGCGTTGAGGATGGCGAACTGCGTGGCGCGCGTCAGGCCTTCGGCGCCGAGCATGGCGATGTACATCCAGGAGATCGGCAGGATGGAGGCCGAGCCGAAGGGCGCGGCGCTGACGGCCCCTTGTTGGCCGACGCGATCCGCAGCAAGCACATGCCTCGGGGCGAAAGGTGCAAGGTGCGCCTTGAGGCCGATCGGCCCCATGCCGGGGCCGCCGCCGCCATGCGGAATGGCGAAGGTCTTGTGCAGGTTCATGTGGCTGACGTCGGCGCCGATCGCGGCGGGCGAGGTGAGACCAACCTGGGCATTGAGGTTGGCGCCGTCCATGTACACCTGGCCGCCGTGCCGGTGAATGATCGCGCAGATGTCCTTTACCGCCTCCTCGAAGACGCCGTGCGTCGACGGGTAGGTGATCATGAGGCAGGACAGGTTGGCGGCATGCTGCTCCGCTTTTTCCTCGAGGTCGGCGACGTCGATGTTGCCGCTCTCGTCGCAGTCGACCACCACCACCTTGAGGCCGCACATCTGCGCCGTGGCAGGGTTGGTGCCGTGCGCCGACCTGGGGATGAGGCAGACATCGCGGTGGCCGTCGCCCTGAGCCGCCTGGTAGCGGCGGATGGCGACGAGGCCGGCGTACTCGCCCTGCGCGCCGGAGTTGGGCTGCATGCAGATGGCGTCGAAGCCGGTGATGGCCTTGAGCCCGTCTTCCAGGCCGCGGATCATCTCCAGGTAGCCTGCCGCCTGCCCCAGCGGGGCGAAGGGATGCATGTCGCCGAACTCGGGCCAGGTCACCGGGATCATCTCGCTGGTGGCGTTCAACTTCATGGTGCACGAGCCGAGCGAGATCATCGAGTGGTCGAGGGCGAGGTCCTTGTTCTGCAGGCGCTTCAGGTAGCGCAGCATCTCGTGCTCGGTGTGGTGGGTGTTGAACACCGGGTGGGCGAGGATGGCGTCCGTGCGCAGCAGGCCGGCGAGCGGATCGGTTGCCGCAGCCTGTGCGTCCAGGGCGTCGATGTCGGCATCCTTTCCCGTCATGGCCTTGAGCAGGATGGCGACGTCCTCGCGCGTGGTCTTCTCGCTCAACGATATGCCGCGCACCGTGGCGGAGACGAGGCGCAGGTTGAAGCCGGGCACTTCCGCAGCCGTCTCGACGTGGAGCGTGTCGAACCAGCGCTTCGTCAGCACCTTCACGCCTGCCGCTTTCAGTCCAGCGGCGAGGATGCTGGTGAGGCGGTGGATGCGCGCGGCGATGGTGCGCAAGCCCTGTGGCCCGTGATACACGGCGTACATGCCGGCGATGTTGGCGAGCAGCACCTGCGAGGTGCAGATGTTGGAGTTGGCCTTCTCGCGGCGGATGTGCTGCTCGCGCGTCTGCAGCGCCATGCGCAGCGCGCGGTTGCCGCGCACGTCGATGGAGACGCCGATGATGCGCCCCGGCACGGCGCGCTTGTGCTCGTCGCGGCAGGCGAAGAAGGCGGCGTGCGGGCCGCCGAAGCCCATCGGCACGCCGAAGCGCTGCGAAGAGCCGAGCGCGATGTCGGCGCCCATCCCACCAAGTGCGCCGGGCGACTTCAGCAGCACCAAGGCCATCAGGTCGCTGGCGACCGCCGTCACGCAGCCGCTGACTTTCAGTTTGGCGATGGTTTCCGTCAGGTCGACGCACTCTCCGCGCGCGTTCGGGTATTGCAGCAGGGCGCCGAAGACGTCGTGGTGTGCTGCATCGGCGGCTGGCCCGATGACCAATTCGTAGCCGAAGAAGCCGGCGCGCGTTTTCACCACGTCAAGTGTCTGCGGAAAGCAGTCGGCATCGACGAAGAAGGCATTGGACTTCGACTTGGAGGCGCGCCGCGCCATGGTCATGGCCTCGGCGGCGGCGGTGGCTTCGTCGAGCAGCGAGGCGTTGGCCAGTTCCATGCCGGTGAGGTCGATCACCATCTGCTGGTAATTGAGCAGCGCCTCCAGCCGGCCCTGGGCGATCTCCGCCTGGTAGGGCGTGTAGGCGGTGTACCAGCCGGGGTTCTCCAGCAGGTTGCGCAGGATCACCTTCGGCGTCAGGGTGTCGTGGTAGCCCATGCCAATCAGCGATTTCCTGACCTCGTTCTTCGCCGCGATGGCCTTCAGCTTGGCCAGCGCTTCGTGCTCGCGCATCGGGCCGGGCAGGGGAAGCGGCGCGCTCAGGCGGATGGCGGCGGGCACCGTCTGTTCGATCAACTGGTCGAGGCTGGCGGCACCGACGGCGGCCAGCATGGCGGCGGTTTCGGATTCATCGGGGCCGATGTGGCGCGAGATGAATTCGTCGCGCTGCTCCAAGGCAGAGAGGGAGAGGGGTCTTGTCATGTTCGCGTAGGTCGGGCTTCAGCCCGACGAAACCGGGTGGTCATCTCCTGTTGTCGGGCTGAAGCCCGACCTACAGGGTCGATTGATAGGCAGCGGCGTCAAGCAGGCCGTCGAGGTCGGCAACATTGTCCGGCTTGAGCCTGAACAGCCAGGCTGCATAGGCATCCTGGTTCACCGACTCGGGCGCGTCGGCGGCGGCCTGGTTGACGGCTACGACCTCGCCGGCAACAGGTGCATAGATGTCGGAGGCGGCCTTCACCGATTCGACGACTGCGCATTCCTCGCCGGCCTTTACCTGGCGGCCCACCTCCGGCAATTCGAGGAAGACGATGTCACCGAGGGCTTCCTGCGCATGGTCGCTGATGCCGACGGTGACAAGGCCGTCGTCGGCGAGGCGCGCCCACTCGTGGGACTGGGCGTACTTGAGGTCTGCCGGGATGTTCATGTTTTTCTCCTGAGTTTGATCAATTGTCCTGAAGCAATACTTTTCCGTTGCGCACGAAAGGCGGCTTGACCACCGTCGCCTTCAGGCGCTTGTCGCGAATCTCCACCTCGACCGTATCGCCGATTGCCACGCCTATTGGCAGGCGCGCCAGTGCGATCGAGCGGTTCATGCTCGGCGAGAAGGTGCCGCTGGTGATTTCGCCTTCGCCCTGCGCAGCGAAGACCTTCTGGTGGGCACGTAGCACGCCGCGGTCTGCGAGTAGCAGGCCGAGCGACTGTTTGTCGGGTCGCCGTCCTGCAAGGGCTGACTTTCCGATGAAGTCGCGCGGTGCGGCGAGGTCCACCGTCCACGCCAGCCCGGCTTCCAGCGGCGAGGTCTGCTCGTCCATGTCCTGGCCGTAGAGGGCCATGCCGGCTTCGAGGCGCAGGGTGTCGCGCGCGCCGAGGCCGGCCGGCCTGACGCCTGCCGCCTGCAGCGCGCTCCAGGTCGCTTCGGCGCGCTCTGCGGGGATCATCAGTTCGAAGCCGTCCTCGCCGGTGTAGCCGGTGCGGGCGATCAACGCGTCGCCGAACCAGGCGGCGTGGAAGGGTTTCAGCGCTGCGCTGGCCGCTTCCGCGCCGGGCAGGGCGGCCCAGGTCTTGGCGCGGGCGTTCGGCCCCTGCACGGCGATCATGGCGAGGTCGCGGCGCGGCCTAACCACAACGTCGCCAGCATGTTGCGTGATCCAGGCGAGATCCTTGTCGGCAGTCCCGGCATTGACCACGACGCGGTAGAAGTCCGGCCTGAAGAAGTAAACGATGAGGTCGTCGATGACGCCGCCCTGCGGGTTGAGCATGCAGGAATAGAGCGCGCGGCCGGGCACGGTCAGCTTGTCGACGTTGTTGGCGAAGAGCTTGTGCAGCAGATCGTGTGCGCCGGCGCCCTCGAGGTCGATGGCGAGCATGTGCGAGACGTCGAACATGCCGGCGTCGCGGCGCACGAGGTGATGTTCCTCGACCTGGGAGCCGTAATGCAGCGGCATGTCCCAGCCGGCGAAGTCGACCAGCTTGCCGCCGAGGCGGAGGTGGCTTGCATGAAGCGGAGTTTGTTTGGCCATAAGTACTTGGGTCGTGTCCTTCGCGTCGTTTCGCGAAAAATAAAAAAGGGGTGAAGCGCCTGGTCTTCACCCCTCTGTCCCTTGTACCTGAGAGATTGCCGTGCAGTTGCGACACTGCGACGGCGTGCCCCTTCGGTGGATGGCGCTAGAGTCTTCAGCCATCGCTCTCCAGAGTTTCCGTGCTCTCGCGCAGCCCTTTTGCCTGAGCGGTTCCGGGTGTTGCGCCTTCGGCGGCGGCCTGACGATGCGATGGCCGCTCTCTCCCGCGCGAGCGCTGCGACTATAACCCGCAGCCATTGCGCAGGCAAGGCGCAGCCATCGGTTAGAATTCGCGTCTTATGAAATCAAGCACTTCCGAATTTCTGACAATCCGCGGCCTGCAAAGCCATGTGCGCCTGTGGGGACCGGCGGACGCGCCGAAGCTGTTCCTCCTGCACGGCTGGATGGATTGCTCTGCATCGTTCCAGTTCCTGGTCGACGCTTTTTCGCGCGACTGGCGCGTCATCGCGCCCGATTGGCGCGGCTTCGGCGAGTCGGAATGGCTGAATCGCTCCTACTGGTTTCCCGACTATCTCGCCGACCTCGAGCAGCTGCTCGACCATTACGCGCCCGGCGAGGCGGTGCGCCTGGTCGGGCACAGCATGGGCGGCAATGTCGTCGGCCTCTACGCCGGCGCGCGCCCGGCGCGGGTGGCGAAGCTGGCGATCCTGGAGGGCTTCGGCATGCACCCGACCGACCCGGCGGGCGCGCCGGGCCGCTACGCTAAATGGCTGGAGCAGGACAGGGCCGGCGCAACCTTGCGCGACTACGCCGACCTCGGCGAGTTCGCGGCACGCCTGATGCGCGACAACCCGCGCTTGAACCAGGCACAGGCGGATTTCCTCGCGGCGAATTTTTCGCACCAGCGGCCGGACGGGCGCTTCGGCTATGCCGCTGATCCCTGGCACCGCGTCACCAATCCCGTGCTCTACCGCTTCGAGGAGGCCAAGGCCTGCTGGCGCGCCGTGACGGCGCCGGTGCTGTGGGTGGTGGCGCGCGATTCCCATCTCTACAAGGAGTTCTCGACACGTACGGAGGACTACGCCGCGCGCCTTTCCAGTTTCCACGACCTTCAGGAAATCGTTCTGGACGACAGCGGCCACATGCTGCACCACGACCAGCCGAGTCGGCTTGCAGCTGTCATCGAGGCCTTCCTGGGCGAGTGATACCATCACTGCATGAAAGTCGACCTGCACTGTCATTCCAACGTCTCCGACGGCCTGCTGCCGCCGGCAGAGGTGTCGCGCCGCGCCGCCGACAATGGCGTGGAACTGCTGGCGCTGACCGATCACGACGATGTGGCCGGCCTGGCCGAAGCGCGCGTCGCCGCGGAGGCGCGCGGCCTGCGCTTCCTCGATGGCAGCGAAATCTCCGTTTCCTGGCGCGACGACGCCAGTTTCCACATCGTCGGCCTTGGCATTGATCCCGCCAACGACGCGATGTTGGATGGCCTCAAATGTATCCGCGACGGCCGCGACGGCCGCGCCCACCGCATTGCCGGCGAACTGGAGAAGTGCGGCATCCATGGCGCCTATGTGGGCGCGGCGCGCTACGCCGAGAAGGCCTCGATCATCAGCCGCGCCCACTTCGCCCGCTTTCTGGTCGAACGGAAGATATCGCCCGACGTGAAGAGCGTGTTCGACCACTACCTGGCCAAGGGCAAGCCCGGCTATGTGCCGCACGAGTGGGCCACGGCGGAGGCGGCGCTGGGCTGGATTGCCGGCGCCGGCGGTGTAGCGGTGCTGGCGCACCCGCTACGCTATCGTGTCAGTCGTGGTGAATTGCGCGTGTTTCTCGGCGCGTTCAAGGATCTCGGCGGCCAGGGCATCGAAGTGGCCTGCGGCGCGCATTCGATCGAAGAGGTGAAGGAGTGCGCCCGCCTGGCGCGCCACTTTGGCCTGAAGGCCTCGGTCGCCTCGGATTTCCACGGCCCGGGCGAGAGTTATGCCGATCTCGGCAAGACGCCACCCTTGCCGGACGATCTCGTGCCAATCTGGCGCGAACTGATCTGATCCGACCATGGCCCAGTACTTTTCCGTCCATCCCGAGCAACCGCAACAGCGGTTGATTTACCAGGCAGTCGAAATTCTCCGCGCCGGCGGAGTGGTGGCCTTTCCGACGGATGCCGCGTATTCGCTCGGCTGTCAGGTTGGCGACGCCGAGGCGGTGGCGCGCATCCGCGCCATCCGCGAGGTGGACGAACGCCATCATTTCACCCTGATGTGCCGCGATCTTTCCGAGATCGCCACCTATGCGCGTGTGGACAACACGCAGTTCCGCCTGCTCAAAGCAACGACGCCGGGCAGCTACACCTTCATTCTTGAAGGCACCAAGGAACTACCGCGGCGCATCCTGCATCCCAAGCGTAAGTCGATCGGCTTGCGCGTACCGGCCCATGCGGTGCCGTTGGCTCTGTTGATGGCGTTGAACGAGCCGATGCTGACCTCGACACTGATGCTGCCCGGCGACGATCTGCCGCTGAATGATCCGGAAGAAATCCGCGACCGCCTGGAAAAGCGCATCGACCTGGTCATCGAGGCGGGCGCATGCGGCATGGAAATGACCACGGTGGTCGATCTCACAGGGGCGATGCCGCAACTCGTGCGGGCCGGCCTCGGCCCGCAGGAGCCGCTCGGGCTTGGCTAGGGCAGCGGGCCGGTCTGGTAGAATTACCGGCTAATCAATTCGTTCCGACATGGAAAATCTGATCCAGACCCTGGCGATCTACGCCATTCCGGTCCTTCTTGCCATCACCCTGCACGAAGCCGCCCACGGCTATGTAGCGCGGCATTTCGGTGACCCCACGGCCTACCTGGCCGGACGCATCAGCCTGAATCCGCTGCGCCATGTCGATCCGGTCGGCACGATCCTGGTGCCGGGAGCGATATTGGTGGCGAGCAAACTGCTCGGCGGCAGCGCTATGCTGTTCGGCTGGGCCAAGCCTGTGCCGGTAGACTTTTCGCGACTGCGACATCCTAAGCGGGACATGCTTTGGGTGGCGGCGGCCGGCCCGGGCACCAACCTGCTGATGGCCATTGGCTGGGCGGCGCTGCTCAAGATCGTCGGCACGATGCCGGAAAACCTCTACTCCGTGCCGATGGCCAGGATGGCCCTGGCCGGCATCGAGATCAACGCTGTGCTGATGCTGCTCAACCTGTTGCCCATCCCGCCGCTCGATGGCGGGCGCATTGCCGTGAGCCTGCTGCCGCATCGGTTGGCCTGGCAGTTCTCAAAGCTGGAGCCCTATGGCCTGGCGATCCTGCTGGTGCTGCTATTCACCGATATACTCGGCACCATCCTTTGGCCGCTGATGGTTGCATTCCGCCATCTGCTGGCTGCTATTTTCCAATTCTGAATCGATACCATGTACGCAGAAAGAGTCCTATCCGGCATGCGCCCCACCGGGCGCCTACACCTCGGCCACTATCATGGCGTCCTGAAAAACTGGGTCAAGCTGCAGAACGAGTACCCCTGCCTGTTCTTCGTTGCCGACTGGCATGCGCTGACTACCGCCTATGATGAACCGGGCACCATCGGGGAAAATGCCTGGGAGATGGTGATCGACTGGCTGGCCGCCGGCGTCGACCCCTCGCAGGCCACGCTGTTCATCCAGTCGCGCGTGCCGGAGCATGCCGAACTGCACCTGCTGCTGTCGATGATGACGCCGCTCGGCTGGCTCGAGCGTGTGCCGACCTACAAGGACCAGCAGGAGAAACTGGAGCACAAGGACTTGTCCACCTACGGCTTCCTCGGCTATCCGCTGCTGCAATCGGCTGACATCCTCATTTATCGCGCCAACCGCGTGCCGGTGGGCGAGGATCAGGTCCCGCACATCGAGTTTTCGCGCGAGATCGCCCGCCGCTTCAACCACTTGTACGGCCGCGAGGCCGACTTCGAGGAAAAGGCGCGCGAGGCGGTAAAGAAGCTGGGCGCCAAGCGCGCCAAGCTGTACGAGCAACTGCGCACGCGCTTCCAGCAGGAGGGCGACCACCAGGCGCTGGAGCGGGCGCACGCGCTGCTCGAGGAAGCGCAGAACCTGTCGATGGGCGATCGCGAGCGGTTGTTCGGCTTTCTCGAAGGCAGCAGCAAGATGATTCTGGTCGAACCGGATGCGCTGCTCACGGAAGCGGCAAAAATGCCCGGGCTGGACGGGCAGAAGATGTCGAAGTCCTACAACAACACGATATCCTTGCGCGAGAGCGCGGAATCGGTGACGAAGAAAATCCGCACCATGCAGACGGATCCGGCACGCGTGCGTCGCACCGACCCCGGCGACCCGGACAAATGCCCGGTGTGGCAGTTTCACCTGGTGTACTCGGACGAGAGCACCAAGCAGTGGGTGCAGCAGGGCTGCCGCAGTGCCGGCATCGGTTGCATCGAATGCAAGCATCCGGTCATCGATGCCGTGCTGAAGGAACAGGAGCCGATGCATGAGCGGGCGCAGACCTACCTCGACGATCCGACACTGGTGCGCAACATCATCGCCGACGGGTGCGAGCGGGCGCGCAAGCTTGCCCTGGAGACCATGCGCGATGTGCGCGAGGCCGTCGGCCTGAGCTACGCCTGAGGCGTATAAGTGAAAAGCATGGCTCACAGCAAGGAAGCCGAAGAAAAACTGCTCGCCTCGATACACGAAATCTTTGCCGAGAAAATTCCCTTCAACAAGGTGCTCGGCCTGGATGTGGTGTCGCTTATCGGCGAAAGCCCGGTGCTGCGCTTTGCCATGCGGCCGGAGCTGGTCGGCAATTTCCTGCGCGGCAATCTCCATGGCGGGGTCATTTCCTCGGTGATCGACGTCTGCGGTGGCCTGACGGCCTTTCTTGGACTTCAGATCAAGCTGCGAGACGAGTCGATCGAGGAACGCCTGCAGCGTTTTGCCCGCATCGGCACGATAGACATGCGTGTCAACTACCTGCGCCCGGGCCTTGGCCAATGGTTCGAGGCGAAAGGCACTATCCTGCGCACCGGCAACAAAGTGGCGGTGACGCGCATGGAATTGCACAACGACACCGGCGAGCTGATTGCCATCGGCACCGGGGCCTATACCGTCGCGTGATGAAGACATGGAACCGATGAACGCCGAAGCAGCGGAGCCATCCGCACCGGAGCATGTCGCCAAGCTGTACGGCGAGCCGCTGCCAGAGATGCCGAAAGATCTCTACATCCCGCCTGATGCGCTGGAGGTGTACCTCGAGTCCTTCGAGGGGCCGCTCGACCTGCTGCTGTACATGATTCGGCGGGCGAACATCAACATTCTAGACATACCGATGGCGCCGCTGACGGCGCAGTATCTGGTGTATGTCGAGGCGATGCGTGCGCGCAATCTGGAGTTGGCAGCCGAGTACCTCCTCATGGCGGCCATGTTGCTGGAGATCAAGTCACGCATGCTCTTGCCGCGACCGAAGAAGGTCGAGGAGGAGGAGACGCTCGATCCGCGTGCAGAACTGGTGCGTCGCCTGCTTGAATACGAGCAGATGAAGGCCGCAGCAGCGAAAATCGATGCACTGCCGCAGGCAATGCGCGATTACCAGTGGGTGTCGATCTGGATCACCGACGAGGTGGCCGAGCGCCTGCCCGACGTCAACATGCACGACCTGCAGGTGGCCTGGTTGTCGCTCATGAAGCACGCCAGGGTGATGCAACACCACAAGGTACGGCGCGAGGAACTGTCCGTGCGCGAGCATATGAGCATCGTCCTGCGCAAACTGCAGGGCGGCACATTCCTCGAATTCGCCGAGCTGTTCGATTTGACGCTCGGCGTAGCCGGGCTGGTAGTGAATTTCCTCGCTGTGCTTGAACTGACTCGCGAGCGCCTGGTCGAGGTCACACAGCGCGAGGTGTTCGCGCCGATCTATGTACAATTGGCAAAATCCGCAACAGGATCGAACGATGTCAACTTCCCAACCGTACACGCCTGAAGAATACAAGCGCATCCTGGAAACCGCGCTGCTGGCCGCATCGGATCCCTTGCCGCTGTCTGACCTGAAAAAGCTTTTCGACGACGAGTTCGACGACGATACGTGGCGCGTGTTGCTCAATGATCTCCGCGCGGAGTGGTCGGGCCGCGGCATCGAACTGGTGCAGTTGGCAAGCGGATGGCGCTTTCAAACCAAACCGGAGTACCAGATTTATCTGGAGCGGCTGAAGAACGAGAAACCGCCTCGCTATTCGCGCGCCGTCCTGGAGACGCTGGCCATTATCGCCTACCGACAGCCGGTGACCCGCGGCGACATCGAGGATATCCGCGGCGTCGCCGTCACGCCGAACGTCCTCAAGATCCTGGAAGGACGTGGCTGGATTGACACCGTGGGCCATCGCGATACACCGGGCCGACCGGCACTCTATGCCACGACTAAGCGATTTCTCGATGACTTGCGTCTGAGAAGTCTCGCGGAGTTGCCGCCGCTGACTGAAATCGAACGGGTGATGGACCTTGCCGACGCAGCGCAAGCGTAGTCCTTTGCGCCGGCCTGAGCCGGGCCGGGGAGCCGAAGATTCACGATCCTCCTTGCCACAAGGCAAGGGGTCGCATGCCGGGCGTCCCGAAGCCAACGGCAATCGCATCGCCCCGGAGGGAAGGGGGCGCAGTGGAGGGCGTCGTGGGCAACCCATGCGCCATGTCGTCGAGGCCGAACCCCAGAAGCTGCATAAGATGCTGGCCCAGGCCGGCCTCGGGTCACGGCGCGAACTGGAGGATTGGATAGTCGCGGGGCGGATCAGCGTCAATGGCAAGCCGGCTCACGTCGGGCAGCGCATCGGCCCGCAGGATCGCGTCCGGGTCAATGGCAAGCCGGTCAACCTGAAGTTTGCGCCACGCACGCCGCGCGTCGTGATCTACCACAAGCAGGAGGGGGAGATCGTCTCTCGCGACGATCCGGAAGGCCGGCCCAGCGTGTTCGACAAGCTGCCGCGCATCGGTGGCGGTCGCTGGGTGAACGTCGGCAGGCTCGATTTCAACACAGAGGGGCTGTTGATATTCACCAGCAGCGGCGAGTTGGCGAACCGGCTCATGCACCCGCGCTACGAGATGGAACGCGAGTACGCAGTGCGCGTCATCGGCGAGTTGCTGCCGGAGCAGGAGCAAGCCCTGCTCGAGGGCATCGAACTCGAGGACGGAGAGGCGCATTTCAGTACCCTAATGTCCCGTGGCGGCGAAGGCACCAACCGTTGGTACCACGTCACCCTTAACGAGGGCCGGAATCGCGAGGTGCGGCGCATGTTCGAGGCCATCGGCGTGCAGGTGAGCCGCCTCATCCGCGTACGCTTCGGCCCGGTTTCCCTGCCTCCGCAACTGAAGCGGGGTATGGCGCGCGAACTGGTAGAAGATGAAGTACGGGCCCTGTTGAAGTCCCTGCCGAAATGATTCAAGGCCGGCAAGTGTTTGATTCTTGTCGGCGTCCTCTGTTATAATTTGCAAGTTTTCTGGTTCCGGGCCCCTGCAAGCATTCAGTGGGCTTGGGAACGGCTGGTATGGGCGTTTCGCCCATTTTTTATTTGTGCGTCACGCATGGATTTGCAGAAAGTCATCGAGCAGGCGGTTGTCGGCCTGGGCTATGAGCTGGTGGATGTCGAGACCAGCCCGCGTGCCCGGCTGTTGCGCGTCTTCATCGACTGCCCGAAGGGTGTCGCGATAGAAGACTGTACAAAGGTCAGCAATCACCTGACGCGCCTGTTTGCGGTCGAGAACATCGACTACGACCGGCTGGAAGTGTCCTCGCCCGGACTTGACCGGCCGCTGAAGAAGGCGGCCGACTTTTCCCGCTACATCGGACAGGAAGCGCAAATTCGTTTGCGCCTGGCGGTGAATGGCCAGCGCAACTTCAAAGGCGTGCTGGCGGGGGTCGAAGATGGCCGGTTGCGTCTGGAGTGCGATGGCGCAATGCATGAGTTCGAGTTGGACCAGGTGGACAAGGCCCGCCTGGTGCCGAAAATCTGATTTAAGGATTGGCTGGAGAAAATTATGAGCAAGGAGATGCTGCTGCTGGTGGATGCCCTGGCGCGAGAGAAGAACGTAGCCAAGGACATCGTCTTCGCGTCCCTGGAGTCGGCGCTCGCCTCCGCTACCAAGAAACGCATCAACGAGGAAGCCGACGTCCGCGTCGCCATCGATCAGGAAACGGGCGAGTTCGAATCCTTCCGCCGCTGGCAGGTCGTGCCCGACGAGGCCGTGGAAAATACCGACGCGCAAATTGCCCTGACCGACGCGCAAAAGGAGATGCCGGACATCCAACTCGAAGAATTTATCGAGGAACAACTCGAACCGATCGAATTCGGTCGTATCGGGGCTCAGGCTGCCAAGCAGGTCATTCTGCAGAAGATCCGCGATGCCGAGCGTGAGCAGTTGCTGAGCGACTTCCTCGAACGCAAGGAGCATCTGGTCACCGGTACGGTGAAGCGCATCGAGCGCGGCAATGCCATCATCGAGGCTGGCCGCATCGAAGCAATGCTGCCGCGCGACCAGATGATACCCAAGGAGAACCTCCGCGTCGGCGACCGCGTGCGTGCTTACCTGCTCAAGATCGATCGCGTTGCACGTGGCCCCCAGTTGATTCTCTCGCGTACCGCCTCGGAATTCATCATCAAGCTGTTCGAGTTGGAAGTGCCGGAAATGGAAGACGGCCTGCTCGAGATCAAGTCGGCGGCCCGTGATCCTGGCGTGCGCGCCAAGATCGCCGTTAAATCCAACGATCCGCGCGTCGATCCGATCGGCACTTGTGTCGGCATGCGCGGCTCGCGCGTCACGGCAGTGACGAACGAACTGGCAGGCGAGCGCGTGGATATCATTCTCTGGTCGGCCGATCCGGCTCAGTTCGTCATTGGTGCTCTGGCACCGGCCGACGTCAGCAGCATCGTGGTGGATGAAGAGAAGCACAGCATGGACGTGGTGGTGGACGAAGACAATCTCGCCATTGCCATCGGCCGTTCCGGGCAGAACGTGCGGCTTGCCTCCGAGCTGACCGGCTGGGCCATCAATCTGATGACAGTCGAGGAGTCGCAGAAGAAGTCCGAAGAGGAGCACGGCTCGATCCGCAAGCTTTTCATGGAAAGGCTGGACGTAGACGAGGAAGTAGCCGACATCCTCATCGAGGAAGGTTTTTCCACCATCGAGGAAATCGCCTATGTTCCCCTCAATGAGATGCTGGAGATCGAAGCCTTCGACGAAGACACCGTGAATGAACTGCGCAATCGAGCACGCAATGTACTCCTGACCGAGGCAATCGTGGACGAGGAACAGCTGGAAAACGTTGCCGACGACCTGCTCAGCCTGGAAGGCATGGACAAGCCGTTGGCAGCAAAGTTGGCTCGCGCCAATATCCGTACCCGTGACAACCTGGCCGATCTGGCAGTCGACGAGTTGGTTGAGCTTTCCGGCATAGAGGACGAGCGGGCCAAGAATCTGATTACCACGGCGCGCGCGCACTGGTTCGAGTAAGGAGCCGACATGGCACAGACGAGCGTAAGCCAATTCGCCAGCGAGCTGAAAATGCCCGCCACTGCACTGCTTGAACAACTCGCCAAGGCAGGCGTAGGCAAGAAGGGCGAATCCGATCTGCTCAGCGATGCTGACAAGACGAAGCTGCTTGAATATCTGCGCAAATCGCATGGGGGTGCCGAAAGCAAGTCGAAGATCACCCTGACGCGCAAACAGACCACAGAGATCAAGAAATCCGACTCCACCGGCAAGGCACGCACCATACAGGTGGAAGTGCGCAAGAAGCGCGTCTTCGTCAAGCGTGACGAGTCACAGGCTGTGGAAGTCGCTGTGCAGCCGCCGGCCATTGCGCCCTCGCCTATCGTGGATGCCGAACAGGCCAAACTGCGCGAACTGGAATCGCAGAAGCAGTCCGAGTTGATGGCGCGTCAGGCGGCAGAGCTCAAGGAAAAGCAGGAGCGAGAAAGCAAGGTGCGGCAGGAGGCGGAGGAGCGCCTCGCTGCCCAGCAGGCGACGGCCGTAGCGGAGAAGACCAAGGCACAGGATACGGCTGCACCTGGCACTGCCGGCACGCTGCACAAGCCGGCCGGCAAGCCCGACAAGAAGGACGAGAAGCAGAAGAAGGCGACGACAGCCTGGAAAGAGGAGGCAGCCAAGAAGCGAGCCATCAAGACGCGCGGCGATACGGGTGGCGCTTCAGGCTGGCGCGGCGCCAAGGGTGGCGGTCGGCACCGCCACCAGCATCATGAGGACAATGCATCGGCTCAGATGCCTGCCGAACCGATTATTCGCGAGGTGCTGGTGCCGGAAACCATCTCGGTCGCTGATCTTGCCCACAAGATGGCAGTCAAGGCAGCAGAGGTCATCAAGACACTGATGAAGATGGGTTCCATGGTCACCATTAACCAGGTGCTGGACCAGGAGACGGCGATGATCATCGTCGAGGAAATGGGCCATGTCGCGAAGGCAGCCAAGCTGGATGATCCTGATGCGCTGCTGGCAGAAGCGCAGGAGGAGCACAAGGATGTCGTGCTGGAGCCCCGTGCCCCAGTGGTGACGGTGATGGGTCACGTAGACCACGGCAAGACTTCGCTGCTCGACCATATTCGCAAGACGCGGGTAGCCCACGGCGAGGCAGGCGGCATTACACAGCACATTGGCGCCTACCATGTCGAGACGCCGCGCGGCATGGTCACCTTCCTCGACACACCGGGCCACGAGGCCTTTACCGCCATGCGTGCCCGCGGCGCAAAGGCCACTGACCTCGTGATTCTGGTTGTTGCGGCCGACGACGGCGTCATGCCGCAGACGAAGGAGGCCATCCATCATGCCAAGGCGGCCAATGTGCCGCTGGTTGTGGCCGTGAACAAGATCGACAAGCCTGAGGCTAACCTCGAGCGCGTCAAACAGGAACTGGTGGCCGAAAACGTCGTACCGGAGGAGTACGGCGGTGATTCGCCCTTCGTGCAGGTATCCGCCAAGACCGGACAGGGCATCGACGACCTGCTTGAGCATGTCCTGCTGCAGGCCGAAGTGCTGGAGTTGAAGGCGCCGAAAGATACTCTGGCCAAGGGCCTCGTCATCGAGTCCCGCCTCGATAAGGGCAAGGGCCCGGTGGCCACCATACTTGTACAGTCGGGCACGCTCAAGCGCGGCGACATCGTCCTGGCCGGAGCCGTCTATGGCCGTGTGCGCGCCATGCTCGACGAGAACGGCGACCCGATCGATGCTGCAGGGCCGTCCATTCCCGTTGAGGTACAGGGCCTGTCAGATGTGCCGATGGCTGGCGACGAGGTGATGGCGCTGGCTGACGAGCGCAAGGCGCGCGAGATCGCACTGTTCCGCCAGGGCAAGTTCCGCGACGTCAAACTGGCCCGCCAACAGGCCGCCAAGTTGGAGAATATGCTGGAGCAGATGGGCGAGGGCGAAGTCAAGAGCTTGCCGCTCATCGTCAAGGCAGACGTGCAAGGCTCGCAGGAAGCGCTGGCGCATGCATTGCTGAAACTGTCCACCGATGAAGTCAAAGTAAACATCATTCATGCCGCAGTGGGCGGCATCAGTGAATCCGATGTCAACCTCGCTTCGGCATCGAAAGCCGTCATCATCGGCTTCAATACGCGCGCCGATGCGCAGACGCGCAAGCTGGCAGAGAACCTTGGCGTGGATATCCGCTACTACAACATCATTTACGATGCCGTGGATGAAGTGAAGGCGGCGATGTCCGGCATGCTTTCGCCCGAACGCAAGGAAAGCGCCATTGGCCTGGTGGAGATCCGCCAAGTATTCCGCATTTCCAAGGTCGGCACGGTTGCCGGCTGCTACGTACTGGATGGCATTGTGCGCCGCGGCTCGCAAGTGCGCTTGTTGCGTGACAATGTTGTGATCTGGACCGGCGAGCTGGATTCGCTCAAGCGTTTCAAGGACGACGTGCGCGAAGTCAAGTCAGGCTTCGAGTGCGGCCTCTCCCTGAAGAATTACAATGACATCCAGGAAAAAGACCAGCTCGAAGTCTTCGAGATCCAGGAAGTGGCGCGGACTCTCTGATAGCTTCGCAAGGTCATGCCCAAGGAATTCTCCCGCAGCAGCCGTGTCGCAGAGCAGATTCAGCGTGAGCTGGCTGAGCTGATCCAGCTGGAGCTGAAGGATCCGCGCGTTGGCCTGATCACCCTCACCGGCGTCGATCTGACTGCGGATTATGCGCACGCCAAGGTCTATTACACCACCTTGGCAGACGCAGCCGCGCGCGAGGGGATCGACGCCGGCCTGCGCCGCGCCAGCGGCTTCCTGCGTCATGAACTGGGCCGTCGCATCCGCATTCATACGTTGCCTGAACTGCATTTCGTGTATGACGCATCTGTGGAGCGGGGCGATCGCCTGTCCCGCCTGATTGACGAGGCTGTCCAGGCCGACCACAAGAAGCAGGACTGACTGTCAGTCCTCCCATGAATTCCCCCGCCAAGCAGTCGCGCCGCAAAGTGGATGGCATTCTGCTGCTCGACAAGGCGACAGGCATCACCTCAAATGCCGCTTTGCAGAAGGCCCGACGGCTCTTCAATGCCGCCAAGGCCGGCCACACCGGTACGCTGGATCCGCTGGCGACAGGTCTCCTGCCGGTCTGTTTTGGAGAAGCCACCAAATTTGCCGGGGAGTTGCTCACCGCAGACAAATGCTATGTGGCGCATGCCCGTCTCGGCGTGCGTACCGACACGGCGGATGCCGAGGGCCAAGTGCTGGAAACCCGGTCGGTCGCGGTGTCACGCGGACAGGTGGAGGCGGCCATGGCTCGCTTCCGCGGCGATATCCTGCAGGTGCCGCCCATGCATTCAGCGCTCAAGCGTGACGGACGCCCACTTTACGAATACGCCCGACAAGGCATCGAACTCGTGCGTGCGCCGCGCGCCGTCACCATCCTTGCGCTTGAACTGCTCGCTTTTGCGGAAGACAGGATCGAATTCAAGGTGGATTGCAGCAAGGGCACGTATGTTCGCACTCTGGCGCAGGACATCGGTGAAGCACTGGGTTGCGGCGCCCACCTGAGCGCCCTGCGGCGCACTTGTATCGGCGATCTAAGCCTGGAAGCAGCCTTGACGCTCGATGCCTTGCAGGCAATGACGCCGGAGGCGCGCGAGACCCAATTGCTCCCAGCTGACGCGCTGTTGGCCGTATTGCCGCGGCTGGATCTGGATGAGGCTGCAGCACTGCGCTTCAGGCGCGGCCAGGCTGTGCCTGCTGGGCGGGAATATGTTTCGAGTGACTGCAGACTGCGGATTTATGGCGCTGGCGACCGATTTATCGGCTTGGGACGCGCCGAGGCAGACGGACGGGTGACGCCGCTCCGGTTGGTCGGGACGGGCTTTGATAATTAGAGGTAATTTCTTGCGGCAGGAGAGGCGCGCGGGTATAATGCCTCCCTTCATTCGAAGTCCGGGTGAAGGCAACACCGTAATGAATACACAAGAGGTGCAGTGCTCTATCAAACCGGGGCGGCACCTGATTTCAACTGCGTTTGAGAGAAAACCGAAATGGCATTTACCACCGCCGACAAGGCCAAAGTCGTGGCCGACTTCCAGCGTGCGCAAGGCGATACCGGCTCGCCCGAAGTGCAGATCGCGCTGCTGACCAATCGCATCAATGACCTTACCGGTCACTTCAAGGAACACGTCAAGGATCACCACTCGCGCCGCGGTTTGTTGCGCATGGTGAGCCAGCGCCGCAAGTTGCTCGATTACCTCAAGCGCACGAATGCCGACAGTTATCGTGCGCTGATCGAGCGCCTCGGCCTGCGCAAGTAACGCGGCGAGTTGACAGTGCCCCGCTTCCTAGCGGATATGCCGGCGGCGCCCAGGATGGGCGCGCCGGCTTTGTCGTTTCTGGGGCGGATGTGTCCGCCCCCTGCTGATTGAAAGGATAGTCCCTTGCTAACTGCTACCAAGAAAAGCTTTTCCTACGGTGCACACACCGTAACGCTCGAGACCGGCGAGGTCGCGCGCCAGGCGCACGGCGCCGTCATAGTCAACATGGATGAGACCGTGGTACTTGCCACCGTGGTCGCCGCCAAGGAACCCAAGCCCGGACAGGATTTCTTCCCGCTGACGGTCGATTACCAGGAGAAAGTCTACGCCGCGGGCCGCATTCCCGGCGGTTTCTTCAAACGCGAGGGCCGTCCTTCGGAGAAGGAGATTCTCACTTGCCGACTGATCGACCGCCCGATCCGCCCGCTCTTCCCGGATGGCCTCTATAACGACATTCAGGTGATCGTCACTGTGCTGTCGAGCAATCCGGAAATCGATCCCGATATCCCGGCCCTGATCGGCGTCTCGGCAGCCCTGTCGATTTCCGGCATTCCGTTCAACGGCCCTATTGGCGCCGCCCGTGTCGGCTACATCAACGGCCAGTACGTCATGTGCCCGACGATGACGCAGGTCAAGGAAAGCGCGCTCAATCTCGTCGTCGCGGGCACTGAAACGGCCGTGCTGATGGTCGAATCAGAAGCACAGGAGTTGTCGGAAGAAGTCATGCTCGGCGCCGTCGTCTTCGGCCATGAGCAAATGCGGGTGGCCATCAATGCCATCAACGAACTGGTTGAAGTCGCCGGCAAGCCGGAGTGGAATTGGCAGCCGCCTGCCAAGGACGAGGCGCTCATCGCCAGGATCTCCGAAATGGCCGAGGCCGAACTGCGCGAGGCCTATCGCATCACGCAGAAGCAGCTGCGCACAGAGAAGGTCAATGCGCTGCGCAAGCGCATCATTGAAGCCTTAATGCAAGGCGAGAACACACCCGAGCTCAACCACGTCAAGAACATCTTCTTCGATATCGAAGCGAAGATCGTTCGCAACCAGATCCTCGACGGCGAACCGCGTATCGACGGCCGCGACACACGTACCGTGCGTCCGATAAATATCCGCAATAGCGTGCTGCCGCGTACCCACGGTTCGGCGCTATTCACGCGCGGCGAAACGCAGGCGCTGGTTGTCGCCACGCTCGGCACGGGTCGCGACGAGCAGATCATCGACGCGCTGCAAGGGGAATACAAAGACCGTTTCCTCCTCCATTACAACATGCCGCCTTTCGCTACCGGCGAGACCGGCCGTGTTGGCACGCCCAAGCGCCGAGAAATTGGTCATGGCCGCCTTGCCAAGCGCGCCCTGTTGGCGGTGCTGCCTTCGCCGGAGGAATTCAGCTACTCCATGCGAGTAGTATCCGAAATCACCGAATCGAACGGTTCCAGTTCCATGGCCTCTGTTTGCGGCGCCTCGCTTGCCATGATGGATGCCGGCGTGCCGTTGAAAGCCCACGTGGCCGGTATCGCCATGGGCCTGATCAAGGAAGGCAATCGTTTCGCCGTGCTGACCGACATTCTTGGCGACGAGGATCACCTCGGCGACATGGACTTCAAGGTGGCCGGCACCGACAATGGTGTGACCGCTCTGCAGATGGACATCAAGATTCAGGGCATCACCAAGGAGATCATGCAGGTGGCGCTCTCCCAGGCCAATGAAGCCCGCATGCACATCCTCGGCCTGATGAAGGGTTCCATGTCCGAACATCGCGGTGAAGTTTCCACTTACGCGCCGCGCCTTATCACCATGAAGATCAATCCGGAGAAAATTCGTGACGTAATCGGCAAGGGCGGTTCCGTCATCCGCGCCCTGACCGAGGAGACTGGCGCCGTAATCGATATCGGCGACGATGGCACCATTACCATTGCGTCCGTCAGTGCGGAGGCCGGCGCTTTGGCGAAGAAGCGCATCGGAGACATCACTGCCGAGGTGGAGGTGGGCAAGGTCTACGACGGCACCGTGCTTCGTCTGCTGGATTTCGGCGCTATCGTGCAGATCCTGCCGGGCAAGGACGGACTGCTGCATATTTCGCAGATCGCCAACGAGCGCGTCAATCAGGTTTCAGACTACCTGAAGGAAGGCCAGGCGGTGCGGGTCAAGGTGCTGGAGGCCGACGAGAAGGGACGCGTGCGCCTGTCCATGAAGGCTGCGTCTGAACCGGCGCCAGCGCCAGTGCAGGAGTAATCGCCTTAAGGCAGAAGAGGCTTAAGAGAAAAAGGGACGCGAAAGCGTCCCTTTTTCATGTGTGACACCCCTGCCATGGCGGAAGTGTCCTGTTCAGATTGTCACTTCGCTACCTGCTTCTCCCTCAATTCCTCCAGGGTCTTGCAGTCGATGCACATGGTGGCAGTAGGACGCGCTTCCAGGCGCTTCAGGCCGATTTCAACGCCACACGAGTCGCAATAGCCGTATTCGCCGTTCTCGAGCCGCCCAAGGGCCTCGTCGATCTTCTTGATCAGCTTGCGCTCGCGATCACGGTTGCGCAGTTCCAAGGCGATATCGGATTCCTGGCTGGCACGGTCGTTGGGGTCGGCGAATACTGTCGCCTCGTCCTGCATCGTGTGTACCGTGCGCTCAATGTCCTGAAGCAGTTCGCTTTTCAGCGTCTCCAGAATGGCGCGGAAGTGCTTGTGCTGCTTGGCATTCATATACTCTTCGCCCTTTTTGGCTACATAGGGCGGGAACTGTTTGTGGAGGATGTCTTCAGCCATTATTCAAACCCGGATTTGCGGGAAAAGCCGCTTTAATATCAGAAATGCGGAGGGGTCGCAAGCAAAACTTCCGCGCGGACTGATTCGATTGACCTATTAGGGGTGCCCGAGTAGAATTCCGCGTCTTCGGGGTGTAGCGCAGCCCGGTAGCGCGCCTGGTTTGGGACCAGGATGTCGGAGGTTCGAATCCTCTCACCCCGACCAGCAATGGCGTGAATCGAAGTCCGGCGGAAATCCCTCTGGGAGGAACGCAGGAAACCCCCGCGGGGCGGGGCGCCCGTAGCTCAACCGGATAGAGCACCGGCCTTCTAAGCCGGGGGTTGTGAGTTCGAGTCTCGCCGGGCGCGCCAGAATGCAGTCTTGGCGCGTTGGCATTTCCTGTGGTGGACGTAGCTCAGTTGGTAGAGTCCTGGATTGTGATTCCAGTTGTCGCGGGTTCGAGTCCCGTCGTCCACCCCACCCTCTCCCGATACAATGTCCTGCCCTTGTTGCGGCGCCTGGCGCATGCCATGAGCCCGTGCCATAGGCAGGATGCGGTCTATCGGCCGCCGGGGAAATGAGAAAGATTCATGAACAAGAAATCAGCCGCCTACGACGAATCCTCCTTTCGTGTGTTGAAGGGCCTGGAGCCGGTGCGCGAGCGCCCGGGCATGTACACCCGCACCGATTCGCCCATGCACATCATCCAGGAGGTGGTGGACAACGCCGCCGACGAGGCGCTGGCCGGATTTGCCAGAAGCATCCATGTCACGCTGCACGCAGACGGCTCCGTTACGGTAGCCGATGACGGGCGCGGCATCCCCGTTGGTCCGCATCCTGAAGAGCGGGTGCCGGTGGTGGTCCTGGCCTTTACGCGTCTGCACGCCGGCGGCAAGTTCGACAAGAAGTCGGGCCAGGCCGCCTATGCTTTCTCCGGCGGGCTGCACGGCGTAGGCGTCGCCGTCACCAATGCCTTGTCGACGCGGGTCGAAGTGGAGGTGCGGCGCGACGGCCATGCCCATTTCGTCACCTTTTCCGAGAATGGCGAGATGGTTTCCGCTCTGCAGGTCGGCGAATCCTGCGGCCGCCAGACAGGAACGCGCGTCCGCGCCTGGCCGGATGTAAAGTATTTCGAATCGGCCAAGCTGCCAGTGGCCGAGCTGGAGCGACTGTTGCGATCGAAGGCCGTGCTGCTGCCAGGTCTCACCGTGACGCTGCAGAGCGAACAGGGTGGGGCGGCCAAGACTTGGCGCTATCCGCTCGGGCTGCAGGGCTACCTGGAGGAGATGGGTGCCGGCGTCGAAACCGTCTCCCCGGTCTACACCGGCGAGAAATTCGCCACCTCCGAAGACGAGATCTTCGCCGAGGGAGAAGGAGCGGCGTGGGCGCTCGGCTGGTTTACAGAACAGGTGTGCGCCGAGTCCTACGTTAACCTGATCCCCACTGCGCTTGGCGGCACGCATGAGTCGGGCCTGCGCGCTGGCATCTTCGAGGCGGTGAAGTCCTTCATTGAGCACCATGCGCTGCTGCCGCGGGGCGTCAAGCTGCAGCAGGAGGACGTCTGCGGCCGCATGAGCTTCATTCTTTCCGCGCGCATACTGGATCCGCAGTTCCAGGGCCAGGTCAAGGAGAAGCTCAATTCGCGCGAGGCCGTCAAGCTGGTGTCGACCATGATCCGCGACCCGCTCGAGATCTGGCTCAACAATCACGTCGATGCGGGTCGCGCCATTGCCCAGTTGGCGATCAAGCAGGCCGAGGCGCGGCTGCGCACGGCGCAGAAGGTCGAAAAAAGAAAATCCTCCGGCGTCGCCGTCCTGCCGGGCAAACTCTCCGACTGTGAGAGCGAGGCCATTGCCGACAATGAGCTGTTCCTCGTCGAGGGCGACTCCGCCGGCGGCTCGGCGAAGATGGCGCGCAACAAGGAAACGCAGGCCATCCTGCCGCTGCGCGGCAAGGTACTCAATGCTTTCGAGGTGGATGCCGACCGGCTTTTTGCCAACACCGAGATTCACGACATGGCCGTTGCGCTGGGCGTGGATCCGCATGCCGTCGATGCATCCGACAGCGTGCTCGACCGCCTGCGCTACGGCAAGGCCATCATCATGTCCGATGCCGACGTCGACGGCGCGCACATCCAGACGCTGCTCCTGACGCTGTTCTACCGCCATTTCCCCAAGCTGATCGAACGCGGTCACGTCTTCGTCGCCATGCCGCCGCTCTACCGCGTGGACGTGCCGGCGCAGGGCAAGAAGCGGCCTGCCAAGCGCCTGTATGCCCTGGACGAGGGTGAACTGGAGGCCATCCGCGACCGGCTGAAGAAGGAGGGCTTCAATCCCGATGCCGTCGAGATCGGCCGTTTCAAGGGCCTCGGCGAAATGAATCCCGAGCAGTTGCGCGAAACCACCATGGACCCGGCAACGCGGCGCGTGCTTCCGGTGCAGCTGCGCGCGGACTGTGCCGAGGAGACGCAGAAAATGTTCACCCTGCTGATGGCCAAGGGCGAAGCCGCCGGCCGCCGCGGTTGGATGGAGGAGAAAGGCAATCTTGTGGAAGCGGATGTCTGATGAGCAACGAAACGCCTGACCTGTTCGAAGACCTGAAAGTCAGTGCCGGCGGCACGGCGCTTCCGCCACCTTCTGCGCCGCCGCCATCGGGCCCTGCGCTGTCCGACGACGCCCTGCCGCTCGACCTCTATGTCGAGCGCGCCTACCTCACCTATGCCATGAGCGTCGTGACCGGCCGCGCCCTGCCGCATGTCGAGGACGGGCAGAAGCCGGTGCAGCGGCGCATCCTCTACGCCATGCACGAGATGGGCTTGCGCGCCGGCGCCAAGCCGGTGAAGAGCGCGCGCGTCGTCGGCGACGTCATCGGCAAGTTCCATCCGCACGGCGACCAGAGCGTCTACGACGCCATGGTGCGCGTGGCGCAGGATTTCTCGCTGCGCTACCCGCTCATCGACGGTCAGGGCAACTTCGGCTCGCGCGACGGCGATTCCGCCGCGGCCATGCGTTACACCGAGGCACGACTGACGCCCATCGCCGAGCTGCTGCTCGGCGAACTCGATCGCGGCACAGTCGATTTCGCCCCCAACTACGACGGCGCATTCAGGGAGCCGGTATTGCTGCCGGCGCGCCTGCCGATGGTGCTGCTCAACGGCGCCTCCGGCATCGCCGTCGGCATGGCCACCGAGATCCCGCCGCACAACCTGCGCGAGGTGGCCCAGGCGGCAGCGCATCTCGTGCGCAATTCGAAAGCCACGCTGTCCGACCTGCTGCAGCACGTAAAGGGTCCGGATTATCCTGGCGGCGGGCAGATCATCTCCCAGCCGAAGGACATCGCCGATGCCTACGCCAATGGACGGGGCAGCCTGCGCATGCGCGCGCGCTGGCGTATCGAGGATCTGGCACGCGGCCAGTGGCGCATCGTCATGCAGGAATTGCCGCACGGCGTCTCCGCGGCGCAGATTGCCGCAGAGATTGAATCCCTCACCAACCCGCAGCCGAGGCAGGGACGCAAGGACGTCACGCAGGAGCAGAAGAACCTCAAGCAACTGGTGCTCTCGGTGCTCGACACGATGCGCGACGAATCCACCGACAAAGAACCGGTGCGGCTGATCCTCGAGCCGAAGTCGAAGAATCAGGACGTGCAGGAGATGATGAACATCCTTCTGGCCAACACCAGCCTGGAAACCAACGTCTCGCTCAACTTCACCATGCTCGGTCGCGACGGCCGCCCACAGCAGAAGAATCTGGCGCAGATCGTCGCGGAGTGGGTGGACTTCCGCTATGCCACCGTAGAGCGGCGCACGCGGCATCGTCTAGCCGAGGTGGAGCGTCGCATCCATATCCTCGGCGGCCGCATGATCGCCTTCCTCAGCATCGACAAGGTCATCAAGGTCATCCGCAATTCGGATGAGCCGAAGCAGGACCTGATGGCAAAGTTCAGCCTGAGCGAAATCCAGGCAGAGGATATTCTCGAAATCCGCCTGCGCCAGCTGGCGCGGCTGGAGGGCATCAGAATCGAGAAGGAACTCGCCGAGCTGAAGGAGGAAGAGGGCACGCTGAAGCGCCTGCTGGCGGAGCGCAAGGAAATGACCAAGCTCCTGCTCAAGGAAATCGAGCAGGACGCGAAGCAGTACGGCGACGAGCGCCGCACCCTCATCGAGGCAGTGGCGCCGGTGGCACCGGCCGAGATCCAGGTGGCGGACGAACCGGTGACGGTGATCCTCTCGAAGAACGGCTGGGTGCGGCGCCGCGACGGCCACGGCATCGACGCTACCTCGATAACGTACAAGGCGGGCGATTATCCTTTCCTGGTGGCGGAGACGCGCACCACCTGGCCGCTGGTCGTGATCGACTCCAACGGCCGCGCCTATTCGCTGCGCGTCTCGGACCTGCCGGGCGGACGCGGCGACGGCACTCCGATCGCTACCATGATCGATCTGCAGGCGGGCGCGCGTGTCGCGGCGGCGCTCTCGGATGCGCCGGAGACCGCTTATCTCTTTGCAAACTCGGGCGGCTACGGTTTCATTGCCCGCGTGTCCGACCTGGTCACGCGGCAGAAGGCCGGCAAGGCCTTCATGAGCCTGGAGAAGGATGAGCGCATGCTGCATCCGGCAAAAGCGGCGGGCACCACGATTGCCGCGGTATCGGAGAACGGCCGGCTGTTGCTCTTTGCGGTCGAGGAAATGAAAAGTCAGTCTGCCGGACGCGGCGTCATGGTCATGGGTCTCGATGCCGGGGAGTCGCTGGTCGGCGTGGTGGTGAACGACGGCAGCGGCGTCGTCGTCGAGGGCGTCGGTCGCGGCGGCAGGACCGTGCCATGCAAGGTAACGAGCAAGGACATGGAAAAGTACCGCCTGCACCGGGCGCGCAAGGGCTGCCTGCTGCCGGTGAAGATGAAGCCTGCGTTCATCCTCTGATCAGCGGCCACAAAGTCAGCCCCCACACCACGGCGGCATTCACGAGGGAGAGCATCACTGCGGCGCTGCCGAGGTCCTTGGCGCGCTTGGACAGGTCATGGTTCTCCGGCGAGACGCGGTCGACCACGGTCTCGACCGCGGAGTTGAGCAACTCGACGATGAGGATCAGCAGCAGGCTGCCGACCAGCAGCGCCCGCTCGATGCCGGTGCTGCCCAGATAGAGCCCCAGCGGCAGCATCACCGCGACGAGGAGCAGTTCCTGGCGAAAGGCGGCTTCGTGGCGCCAGGCGGCAAGCAGGCCGTCGCGCGAGTAGCGCGTTGCATTCAGGATGCGCCTGAAGCCGCCGCGGCTCTTGTGCGGCGAGGGGGCGTTCATATTCTCTCCCTGATCGTTTCAGGGAGAGAATTCTACCCGCCGGCGATCATCGGGAACACGGTCACCCGGTCGCCGCTCTTCAGTGCCACGTTGTTTTCCCCGGACAGGACCATCTCGCCATTCACGGCGACGTTCAGGTTGCGGTCGCCCAGCGCCGCGGCGGCCTCGGGCAGGCGCTTGCGCAGCGCGTTGCGCAACTCGACCACGTTCGACACCGGCTCGTCCACCACGATGGCATTCTCCGGAGCGCCAGGGGTGGCGCCGGGCAGTTCCACCCGCAAGGCGAAGCCGGTGGTTAACTTCGACAGTTTCTCGTGCCACGTCACTTGCGGCGTGCCCTCGGCGTTGAGGCCCGTCAATTCGTAGAAGCGTGCCTTCAACTGCTCGAACTGGGCGCGGTCGATCTTCTCGCCCTTGAACGGGCCGAAGGTGTTCTCCTCCTCGAACCAGCGCTGTGGCAGCGTGTCGTCCTTGGCCCGCAGGCCGAGGCGGAAGTTGAGCATGTGCTCGATGCCGGTGATGTTGCGTCCGATCTCGTCCATGTCCGCCGGCGTCAGGTTGGTGCCGGTAAGAGTATTCACCTGCTCGGCGAAATCCGCCGGATCGGGCAGGGTGGGCGAGTTGAACAGCTTGGTGTCGAAGCGGCACATGCCGACCGAGTCGCCGACGGCGAAGGTGTTCTCGCACTTGCGCACGGCGAATTCCTTGCCTTCATAGGAGTTGGGCTTGGCGGAGACCGTCCCGCCGTAGAGGGCGGTCTTGAAGGCCGGATCGTCATTCACGCGGGCGTTGATTTCCAGCGTGACGCGATTGCGCAGGTGGTCCATGCCGCGCGTGGCGACGGAGAGGCCGAGGGCGAAGGCCTTGAGGATGCGCGCATCGTGGGGATCGGACTGGAACAGGCCCTTCACCGACATGCGGTACTGGGCCGCTTCCTGCGGGTAGTGGCCTTTTTCGATGGCGCGGGTGGAGTCGGCGATGACGTTGCCGAAGCCTTCGCGCTTTGCCGTCAGGAAGAGCAGTTTTTCGATGGCCTCGTAGTTGCCCCAGGACAGATCCAGTCCGCCGGTTTCCTTCTGCGTGATGATGCCGCGCTGGTAGAGTTCCATGGCCCAGGCGATGGCGCCGCCGGTGCTGGCCGAATCCAGCCCGAGGTCATTGAGCACGTTGTTCAGGCGCAGGACATGCTCCGGCTCCTTCATGCCGATGTTCGGTCCGAACTTGCCGAGCGTGACGTACTCGGGGCCGTCGCCCTTGTCGTAGCGGTCGAACTGGCCGTCCCCCTTGATGCCGTTGTAGGTCTTCTTGCGCTCGTGTTCGACGTCGGCCTGCGCCTTGTCGTAGCTGGCGTTGCCTTTCAGGCCCTTCAGGGCATGCGCGCCCCAGCCGCCCTTGCCCTCGGGCGTCATGTCGTTGAGGTTGCGGCAATGCACCGGGCACTTGAAGCAGCCGTCCATGCCAGGGCGGTAGACGTCGAAGTTGTCGGCGTCCAGGGACTCGCCCCAGGTGGTTTCCTGATTGTTCTTGGTGCCCATGGCGCCAAGCACGCGGCTCGGCTTGTAGAGGAAGGGCGTGCCGACCATCTTCAGGGCGTTCTTGATGACGGAGGTGCCGGTGATCTTCTTGCCGATGGCCTTGTTCTGCGACCTGGCATCGGCGGGCAGGGCGATTTCCGGCGGCCGCCCATGGACCATGATCGCCTTCAGGTTGTGGGCGCCCATCTTGGCGCCGCCGCCGCCGCGCGCCCAGATGGCCTTGATGCCGCCCATGATGCCCGCGCACAGCACGCCGTTCTCGCCGGCGCTGGTGATGCGCGCCAGCGCCATGTCCTTGCGCTCCTTGCACTTGAAGTCGCGCTCGACGGCCGCCGCCGTGTCCAGGTTGTTCAGGCCGGCATAGGGGGCGGCGTCCTCGAAGGTGACGGTCTCGTTGGCGATCCGCAGCAGCGTCCATTGTGCGGCCTTGCCGAAGAGCACCAGGTGGTCATAGCCATGGCGTTTGAGGAAGGCCGGGAAGTAATCGCCACCGTTGGCATCCAGGATGGCATAGGACTCGGGCGACTTGCTGGTGAAGTTGCCGCGCGTGGCCGAGGGCATCACGCTGGTCAGGATGCCGGAGCCGAAGATCAGCGGAACCTCCGGATCGAGGGCGTCCTTTTCCTCCTGCAGCAGGTTGTAGAGCAGCCACATGTTGGCGCCGCGGCCGCCGAGGAAATGCGTCAGCACCTCGGCCGGCAGGTACTTGCGGCGGGTTTCCCTGCGTTCCAGGTCTACGAACAGGGTGGCGCCCTGGGTCGTGAACTGGGGGGTGTCGTGGAGCCGGCCGCAGAGCCTGTTGACCAGTGTGTGGATGCTCATGATTGCCTCCTGGGGCGCTGATGTTCCCAAGCTATCACGGGGTTTTTCACCGGGACTTGATCCAAGTCAACAATGGTGGATAGCAAACTGTTTGTAACCAAATTATAATCCTGGCGTGGACTAAGGTAAAGTCGCGTTCAACGCATGGGCGAGTCCCAAGGAGGCAGTCATGTCGGGGTTGGCAGAAGTAGTGGAGGCAGGCTTGGAGCGGCGCGCGTCGCCCCGGCCGGTCGAAGAGCTGGACAGCGTGGTCATCCGCTTTGTCGGGGATTCCGGCGACGGCATGCAGCTCACCGGCACCGGGTTCTCGCGGGCCATCGCCAAGGCGGGGCACGACTTCGCCACCCATCCCGATTACCCTTCCGAGATCCGCGCCCCGACCGGCACCCTGTTCGGCGTCTCCGGCTACCAGATCCAGTTCGCCTCGCGCCAGGTATTCACCTCGGGCGATGCGCCGGATGTGCTCGTGGCCATGAATCCGGCAGCGCTGAAGACCAATTTGTCCGACGTGAAGCCTGGAGGCATCATCATCGCCAACAGCGGCGCCTTTACCGACAACAACCTTGCCAAGGCCTGCTACGCGGTCAGCCCGCTGACGGACGGCAGTCTCGGTTCCTACCGTGTCTACCAGATCGACATCTCCGGCCTGACGGCGCAAGCCCTGAAGGATTCCGGCCTCTCGAAAAAGGATATTGGCCGCTGCAAGAACTTCTATGCGCTGGGCCTCATGTTGAGCCTCTACAGCCGCCCCCTCGAGAAGGAGGAAGAGGACATCCGCCTGAAGTTCGCCAAGAAGCCGGAGATCGCCGAGGCCAACGTACTGGCGCTACGCGCCGGCTATGCCTACGCCGATGCCACCGAGATGTTCATTACTACGTATCGGGTGCGTGCGGCCGAAATCCAGAAGGGCACCTACCGCAGCCTGACAGGCAACCATGCGACCGCGCTCGGCTTCGTCGCCGCCTCCGAACTCTCGGGCGTGCCGCTGTTCCTCGGCTCCTACCCGATCACGCCGGCCACCGACATCCTTCATGAATTGTCGGCGCTTAAGCACTTCAATGTCACCACCTTCCAGGCCGAGGACGAGATCGCCGGCATCTGCTCGGCCATCGGCGCGGCCTACGGCGGCGTGCTCGGCATGACCACCACCTCTGGGCCCGGCATGGCGCTGAAGACCGAGGCGCTCGGCCTGGCCGTGATGCTGGAACTGCCGCTGGTGATCGTCAACGTACAGCGCGGTGGCCCTTCCACCGGCCTGCCGACCAAGATCGAACAGTCGGACCTGCTGCAGGCCGTCTATGGCCGCAACGGCGAATGCCCGATTCCGGTGATCGCAGCCAACTCGCCCGCCGACTGCTTCGATTGCGCCATCGAAGCCTTCCGCATTGCCGTGAAATACATGACGCCGGTGATCCTGCTTTCCGATGGCGGCATCGGCAACGCCGCCGAGCCGTGGCGCATCCCCGATCCGGCCTCGCTGCCGAAGCTGGAAGTCAAGTTCCGCACCGATCCAGAGGGCTTCCAGGCCTATGCGCGCGACGCCAGCCTGGCGCGTCCCTGGGTGCGGCCGGGCACGCCCGGGCTGGAGCATCGCGTCGGTGGCCTGGAGAAGGATTTCCTCACCGGCAATATTTCGCACGACCCGGTCAACCACCAGCGCATGGTCGAGGTGCGCGCGGCCAAGGTAGACGGCATCGCCGCGGACATGCCGCCGCTGCAAGTGGAGGGGCCGACCGAAGGCGACCTGCTCATCGTCGGCTGGGGCAGCACCTACGGCTCCATCGTGCAGGCGCGCGAGCAGGCGGTGGCGGAAGGTCGTTCCGTCGCCCATGTCCATCTGCGCCATCTGAACCCGTTCCCGTCGGACCTCGGCGGCATCCTCAAGCGCTACAGGACGGTGCTGGTGCCCGAGATGAACCTCGGCCAGCTCTCCCGCCTGCTGCGCGAACGCTACCTGATCGACGTGGCGCAGCTCAACAAGGTGCAGGGCAGGCCGTTCAAGGTTTCGGAGATATACGACCGCATCATCGAATTGTGCAATGAGGTGTCGAAATGAACGCAGTGGCGGCGCTGACCAAGAAGGACTTCGAGACCGACCAGGACGTGCGCTGGTGCCCGGGCTGCGGCGACTATGCCGTGCTGTCGCAGGTGCAGAAGCTCATGCCCACGCTCGGCATTCCGCGCGAGAACTTCGCCTTCATCTCCGGCATCGGCTGCTCCAGCCGTTTTCCCTACTACATGGAAACCTATGGCATGCACAGCATCCACGGCCGTGCCCCGGCCGTCGCCAGCGGCCTGAAGCTGGCGCGCCCCGAGATGTCGGTGTGGGTCGTGACGGGCGACGGCGATGCGCTGGCCATCGGCGGCAACCATTTCATCCATGCCATGCGGCGCAACATCGGCCTGAAGATCATCCTGCTCAACAATCGCATCTACGGCCTCACCAAGGGGCAGTATTCGCCGACCTCCCAGATGGGGATGAAGACCAAGACCACGCCGCAGGGCAGCATCGACCGGCCCTTCAGTCCGGTCGCCATGGCGCTGGGCGCCGGCGCCACCTTCGTCGCCCGCACCGTGGACAGCGATCTCGCCCACATGGCAGGCGTGCTCAAGCGTGCTGCGGAGCACGAGGGCACGGCCTTCGTCGAGGTGTTCCAGAACTGCATCGTCTTCAACGATGGCGCCTACGATGCCATCACCGACAAGTCGGTGCGCGACGACGCGCGCCTGCTGCTCGAGCATGGCAAGCCGCTCCTCTACGGCAAGGAGCGCAACAAGGGCGTGCGCCTGCGCGGCCTCGAGCCGGAAGCGGTGACGCTGGGCGAGGATGGCGTGACCGAGGCGGATCTCGTCGTGCACGACGAGAAGGCCGAGCATAGCGGACTGGCCTTCTTCCTCTCGCAGTTCGACGCGCCGAAGCTGCCGGTGCCGCTCGGCGTGTTCCGTGCCGTCAAATCCCCGTCCTACGAGGAACTGAATGGCAGCCAGCACGAGGATGCGCGAGCGCGCAGGGGAAGCGGCGACCTATCCTCGCTCTTCAACAGCGGCGACACATGGACAATTGATTAAATAGAAGGAGCAGCACAGCATGGCCCTCATCATTACCGACGAATGCATCAACTGCGACGTGTGCGAACCGGAGTGTCCGAACGGCGCCATCTCGCAAGGGGATGAAATCTATGTCATCGACGCGACGAAATGTACCGAGTGTGTCGGCCATTACGACGAATCGCAGTGCGTCGCCGTCTGTCCTGTCAACTGCATCGTCATCGACCCGAGCTGCACCGAGAGCCAGGAACAGTTGCACGACAAGTTCCTCAAGCTGACGGCCACCCCGGCCTGATCTTTTCCGGCATGCAATAATCGCCCGGTCAATCCCGAGCGAGGTGTCCCATGCTGGTCCCGGCTTCCGTTGCGGATTACCGCCTGCTGGCGCAGAGGCGCCTGCCGCGCCCCTTCTTCGACTACATCGACGGTGGCGCCTACGGCGAACTTACTCTCAAGGCCAACCAGGCCGACCTCGACGCGCTCAAGCTGCATCAGCGCGTCCTGCGCGGCGCCTCGAACATTGATACGACGACGACCGTACTCGGCCAGACGCTGGCCCAGCCGGTGATCCTGGCTCCGGTCGGACTGGCCGGCCTGTATGCCCGCCGCGGCGAAGTGCAGGCGGCTCGCGCGGCGGCGGCCGCAGGTGTGCCGTTCTGCCTCAGCACGGTTTCCATCTGCTCCATCGAGGAAGTCAGCGCCGCCGGCACGGCGCCGTTCTGGTTCCAGCTCTATGTCATCCGCGATCGCGGCTATGCGAAGGAATTGCTTGCCCGTGCGCAGGCGGCCGGCTGCACCACGCTGGTGTTCACCGTCGACCTGCCGGTGTTCGCCACGCGCTACCGCGACGTGCGCAACGGCATGACCGGCGGCGTGTCCGCGCTTGGACGGCTGGCCAAGCTGTGGGAGATCGTGCGCCACGCGGGCTGGCTGCTCGACGTGCCCATCGGCGGCAAGCCGCTCACCTTCGGCAACCTTGCCCAGGCGGTTCCCTCGGCGCGTAGCCTGGAGGCCATGAAGGTCTGGGTCGACGCCCAGTTCGATCCCGGCGTCACCTGGAACGACCTCGGCTGGGTGCGCGAGCACTGGAACGGGCCCATTGTTATCAAGGGCGTGCTCGATGCAGATGATGCGCGCGCTGCCGCGGACGTTGGCGCCAGTGCGGTGGTCGTATCCAACCACGGCGGGCGCCAGCTCGACGGCGCACCGTCCGCCATCTCCGTGCTGCCGCGCATCGCAGAAGCGGCCGGGGATCGCCTGGAAATCCTTATGGACGGCGGCATCCGCAGCGGTCAGGACGTCGCCAAGGCGCTCGCCCAGGGTGCCAGGGCCGTCATGCTCGGCCGCGCCTGGGCCTACGGCCTCGCCGCAAGAGGGGAGGCCGGCGTGGCGGAAGTACTCGCCCTGCTCAAGCGCGAGCTGGAGGTGACGATGACACTGCTCGGAATTGAACGGGTGGGTGAGATTGGCGCGGATGCAATCGACTGCAAGTGAGAGAGACATCCTTACTTGAGGCGAGATTGATGGAGATCAACCGATACAGCAGTAATCATAATATGAGTCTATCTGTATCTGATATAGTCGCCCAACAGAGCGTGACGCGATAAATACGCCCTTCGTCACGATCCATGTCCTGATTCATCTAGGGGGATAGTGCAGTGAAGAACACATCAATGTCTACTGCCGCAGCGCTGTTCGCCCAGGCGGCGACGGCGGGGCGCAGCAGCCTGAACGATAGCGAACTGAAGGCGTTGCTCGACAGTCTCGGCCTTGCCTTCGCCGTTGCAGCGCCTGCCTTTGCGGTCGATGTGCGCATCAGCCTGAACAGCACGCGCGAGTTCGGCATGGTCATCAGCGCCGGACTGGGCGGCCTGGAGGCGGATCTGCACGAGGGCAATTACCAGCGCGATCGTGCATCAGTGTATGCCGCCGCCGAACTGACGGATGCCGAGGATTTTCTCGGTCTCTTCAGGCGCACCCTGGCCTACCAGAAGCTTGCCGCAGTCGCGCGACGCGACGGGGCGCCTTTGCCGGATGACGCGCTCAAGGCGTGCTTCGCGCAGTTGTTGGCGCTTGCCAAAGGCTTTGCATCCGGCAAGCCTGATACGCCCTTCGTGCTGCATGCGCTGGAACTGAATCCTGTGCAGGTGCGCGACGGCGTAACTGTGCGCGCAGGCCTATGCGAGTTCGGCGCGCCGGATGCCATCCGCCTGCCGCGCCCCATCGCCAAGATCGACAAGCTGATTCACCCGAAGTCCATCGGCATCATCGGCGTTTCGGGCAGCGGCATGAACTTCGGCCGCATCATCCTGCGCAACCTGATGGGCAGCGGCTACCCGAAGGAACAATTGCTCATCCTCAAGCCGGGGGAAACCGAGATCGACGGCGTGCAATGCGTCGAGGGACTCAAGGCGCTGGACAAGAAACTGGACATGCTTATCGTCGCCGTTGCCGCCAGTGCGGTCTACGCTCTGGTCAACGAGATCATCGCGTCCGATGCCGTCGAGGCGGTCATGCTGATCCCCGGCAGTCTGGGCGAGACGAAGAAGAGCCGCGAGCCCGCCGCTCAGCTTGCGGCGCGCATCAATGCCGCCCACGGCAACCCGGGCGGCGGGCCGATCTTCCTCGGCGCCAACTGCCTCGGCGTGGTCTCGCATCCGGGTGTCTACGATTCCTGGTTCATCCCGCTCGAGCGTCTGCCCAAGCCGCAGAAGAAACCGGTGCGCAACTCCGTCATGCTGAGCCAGAGCGGCGCCTTCATGATCACACGGCTGTCGCAAAATCCCTGGCTCGATCCGGCCTACATGCTGGCGCTGGGCAACCAGACCGATCTCACCCACGGCGACATGCTCAACTATTTCGCCGAACTGCCGGGCATCGAGACGCTCGGCATCTACATCGAAGGTTTCAAGGATCTCGATGGCCTGCATTTCGCCAAGGCGGTGAGGAAGGCAGTGCTGAACGGCAAGCAGATCGTCGTCTACAAGTCGGGCAGGACCGCGCCGGGGCAGGGCGGCGTGATGGGCCACACCGCTTCCATCGCCGGCGGCCTGACGCTGTTCGAATCCGTCGTGCGCCACGCCGGCGCCATTGTCGCCGATGATTTCAACACCTTCGACGACCTCTTCTACATTGCCGGCGCGCTGCAGGACAAGAAGATCGGCGGCAATCGCCTCGGCGCCATCAGCGGTGCCGGCTTCGAGGCGGTCGGCATGGCCGACAATATCCAGTCCGACACGTTTTCCATGCAGATGGGTGAAATCGGGGAGGGGACTGTCAAGGCTGTGGAGGACATCCTCGTCGCCAAGAAGCTCGACCAGCTTGTCGAGGTGCGCAATCCGATCGACATCAATCCCGGCGCCGACGACGAGGCCCATCTGCAGATCACCGAAGCCTTCCTGCACGACCCGAACATCGACGTGGTCGTCGTCGGCCTCGATCCGACGGCGCCGTCGGTGCGCGCGCTGGTGGAGAGCAAGCTGCGCCCCGGCCACGATCTCAATGACCCGAAGAGCACCGTGCACCTGATGCCGCCGATGGTCGAGCGCAACGACAAGCCGATCATCGGCATCGTGGATGGCGGCACGCTCTATGATGCGATGGCCGCCAGGCTGATGGACCAGGGCGTGTGCACCTTCCGCAACTGCGCGCGCGGCACGAAGGCGCTGGTGCGCTACGTGGAAGCGAGGCTGAACGCCGATTCCCTGAAAGCCCGCCGTCCTGGCGGGACTGACTGTTGATTCAAGACTTACTGAGCGAGGACTAGACCATGAGCGACACGCTGAAACCCGGACTGACCGCCACCTGCCGCATCGACGTAAACACCGCACGCACCATCGGCTTCATGGGCGAGGAACTGCGCGTGTATTCCACGCCGAGCCTGCTCTACGACGTCGAGGTGGCCTGCCGTGACCTGATCCTGCCGCACGTCGGGGAAGGCAAGGACTCGGTCGGCACGCGCGTCGAACTGGACCACGTCGGCGCCACGCTGCTCGGCATGTGGGTGGAGATCACCGTCAAGCTGACGGAAGTGAACGGCCCGGCCGTGACCTTCGAGTTTTCCGCGCGCGACGCCGTCGAGGAAGTGGGGCGCGGCAAGCATAACCGCTTTGTCGTCGGTGTCGAGAAGACGGCACAGCGGCTGAAGGCCAAGCAGGCGAAGGCGGCCGGCGGCTGAGGGAACACCCTCCCCACGAAAGCGGGGGCCTTACTTGCAGTTGTCGTTCCGGATTCCCGCCTGCGCGGGAATCACGCAGGGCCGGGCATGGCATGGCCCAACGCGGCCGTCAGCAGCATATATTCTCGCGGCTGAACGTCTCGCTTGGCATGCGGCATCCTCAAGTGCTTCATTGCAATCAATTATTTTCATAGACCCTGCTCGCGTGGTCATCTAGGCGCAATTCCGGCTTGTTTGACCCACGTCAATAGGGAGCGATTGCAATCCACCCAATAATGATACAAAATACATGCATACTGATTCATATTGTGAATCATCAAATGGATTGAGACTGGGATCGCCCGGCTGACCGGCACGGATCCGGGAAAGCCGAATAAGATCCTTGTCGCTCACCTGAAGTGCGACAGGGCGGCATGGCCAAGGAGGAGTCGATGAAGAGCATTGATAGCGGCGTGATGGCCGGAATGCGTATCGCGATGATGACCGGGCGGGCCGCCTGACATGACGACCGCCAAATCGATCAAGAAAGTCCCGCAGTACTGCTACCAGTGCGTGGCGGGCCCCGATCTGCTCACCGTCAAGGTGGAGGACGGCGTCGCCACCGAGATCGAGCCCAACTTCTCCGCTTGCGACGTGCACCCCGGCGCCGGCAAGTGCTGCGTCAAGGCCTACGGCATCATCCAGAAGACCTACAGCCCGAACCGGCTGCTCGCCCCGATGAAGCGCACCAACCCGAAAAAGGGGCGCGAGGAGGATCCGGGCTTCGTGCCGATTTCCTGGGACGAGGCCTTCGACATCATCGGCGCGAAGATGCTGGAAATCCGCGCCAAGGGGCTCACCAACGAACATGGTTACCCACGCGCGGCGGCCAGCTTCGGTGGCGGCGGCATTCCCACCTACTATATGGGCACCTTCCCGGCCTTCCTGGCCGCCTGGGGGCCGGTGGACTTCAGCTTCGGCAGCGGCCAGGGCGTCAGTTGCACCCACTCCGAGCACCTCTACGGCGAACTCTGGCATCGCGCCTTCACCGTCTGCCCCGACACGCCCAACTGCAACTACGTGCTCTCTTTCGGCGCCAATATCGAGGCCTCGGGTGGCGTGGTCGGCGCCTGGCGCCACGGCGTGGCGCGCGAGCGCGGCATGAAGCGCGTCCAGTTCGAGCCGCACCTCTCCGTCACCGGCGCTGCCTCAGCCGAATGGGTGCCGATCAAGCCGAAGACCGACGCCGCCTTCATGTTCAGCATGATCCACGTCATGCTGCATGAAATGCCGCGCGCGTCGCTCGACATTCCCTTCCTCAAGCACCACACCGGCTCGCCCTACCTGATCGGCCCCAACGGCTTCTACCTGCGCGACCCGGCGACGAAGAAGCCCCTGTTATGGGATCTGAAGCGCAATGCGGCCGTGCCTTTCGACACCCCCGACACCGATCCGGCCCTGGACGGCACGTTTACCCTCGATGCCATCGAAGTCGGCGCCGACGGGGAGACATGGACCCATCAGGGTCTTGCGGCCGAGACGGCCTTCGGCAAACTGATTGCCCGCGTCCAGCCCTATACGCCCGAATGGGCCGAGAAAACCTGCGACATCCGCGAAGGCACGGTGCGCCGCATCGCCGCCGAGTACGTGCAGCAGGCCCAGGTCGGCGCCACGATGGAAGTCGACGGCGAGACGCTGCCCTTCCGCCCGGTGTCCATCCAGTTCGGCCGCACGGTCAACAACGGCTGGGGCGCCTACGAGTGCTGCTGGGCGCGCACCTTGCTGGCCTGCATGATCGGCGGACTGGAAGTGCCGGGCGGCACGCTCGGCACCACGGTGCGCCTGAACCGCCCCGCCACGACGCGGCAGGCGAGCGTCAAGATCAACGAAGACGGCTTCATGTACTACCCCATGAACCCGACAGACAAGGCGAACTGGGCGGTCAAGCCGGCGGTGCGCAATGCGCACGGCACCATGGTGCCGCTCTCGGCCAATTCGCCCTGGAGCACGGCGCTCGGTCCCACGCACTTCTCCTGGATGTTCATGAAGGAGTCGCCCGAGAACTGGCCCAAGGTCACCGCGCCCGACATCTGGTTCTGCTACCGCACCAACCCGTCGATCTCCTTCTGGGACACCAAGGAGCTCTCCAACCGCATCGCCGAGTTCCCCTTCATCGTGGCCTTCGCCTACAACCACGACGAAACCAACCACATGGCGGATGTGCTGCTGCCCGAGTGCACCGACATCGAGAGCACCCAGCTGATCCGCATCGGCGGCAGCAAGTTCATCGAACAGTTCTGGGACCACGAGGGCTTTGCCCTGCGCCAGCCCGCCGTCAAGCCAGCCGGCGAGACGCGCGACTTCACCGACATTGCCACCGAGCTGGCGGCACGGGCCGGCCTGCTGGAGAAGTACAACGAGGCCCTCAACCGCGGCTCCGCCTGCGTGCGCCTGAAAACCGATAGCTACGACTTCTCCCTCGATACCGCGAAGCGCCACGATGCGCAGACGATCTGGGAGCACACCTGCCGCGCCGCCAGCGCCGAGCTGACCGAAGGCCAGGCCAGCGACGGCCTCGACTGGTTCAAGGAGCACGGCCTGCGCACGCGCCCGATTTCGCGCCTCTCGTGGTACCTCTTCCACGAGCTGAGGAAGCAGGGCATCCGCTTCGAGATGCCCTTCCAGGAGCGCCTCTACCGCGTCGGCGTCGAGCTGGGTCACCGCCTGCACGAGAACGGCATCAAGTGGTGGGACGTGCAGCTCGAGGAATACGGCGGCCTGCCCAAGGTGATGGATTTCCCCGGCATCTGGGAGCAGGAAACCCTACGCCAGGCCGGCGACGGCGCCCTGGAAAAATTCCCCTTCTGGCTCATCACCTCGCGCAGCATGCAGTACGCCTGGGGCAGCAACGTCGGCGTCCAGCTGATGCACGAGATGTCCGGCAACGTACGCGGCCACAAGGGCGTGCTCATCAATGCCAAGGTGGCGCAGGAGCTGGGCATCGCCGACGGCGACTTGGTCGAGGTGAGCTCCTACGTCGGCACGACCCGCGGCCCGGCGGTGCTCTCGCAGGGCATCCGTCCCGACACCCTGCTCATGATGGGGCAGTTCGACCATTGGGCCACCCCTTACGCCAAGGACCTGAACAAGCCGAGCATGAACAGCCTGATTCCCATGTCGATGGCGCTCACCGATTCCACCGGCTCCTCGGCGGACATCGTACGCGTCGGCATGCAAAAATTGGAGGCACGCTGATGCCGCGCTACATCATGACTGCGGATTTGCGCCGCTGCATTGGCTGCCAGACCTGCACCGCCGCCTGCCGCCACGCCAACGCCACGCCGCCCGGCGTGCAGTGGCGCAAGGTGCTCGACATCGAAAGCGGCGAGTTCCCCGACGTGCGGCGCAGCTTCGTGCCGGTCGGCTGCATGCACTGTGCCGATCCGCCCTGCATGCACGTGTGCCCTTCGACCGCCACCTACCAGCGCGACGACGGCATCGTCGGCATCAATTACGACCTGTGCATCGGTTGCGGCTACTGCGCCGTCGCCTGCCCGTACCAGGCGCGCTACATCGTGCACAAGGCCGAATACGCCTACAGCGAGCGGGCGGGCGCGAACGAGGTGGCCCGCTTCGACCCGAACCGCATGTCCGTGGCGATGAAGTGCAATTTCTGCCAGGACCGCATCGACGCGGCCAAGGAAACGGGCCTGACGCCGGGCGTCGATCCCGAGGCGACGCCGGCCTGCGTCAATTCCTGCATCGCCGGCGTGCTTGCCTTCGGCGACCGCGAGGACCCGAACAGCAACGTCTCGCAGCTGCTGGCCGAGAACCAGTTCTTCCGCATGCACGAGGAGCTCGGCACCGATCCCGGCTTCTACTATATTTTCGACAAGAAATGATGGTGAACCACGTGAGCGCCGTCCGCCGGGCCGCCCCAATGACGGCGCAGCCAACAACATGGAGCGGGCGCAGCTCGCGAACTACCGTCACCCCCTTCCTTGGGAAGGGGAACGGGGGAAAGGCAGTCATATGAGCGATCTGAAAATCCCCCCTGGCCGCGTCACCCCCTGGCACCAGACCAACTGGGACTGGCGCGCCGCCTGCAACTTCATCGGCGGCGGCACCGGCACCGGGCTGCTGTTCTTCTCGACGCTGGCGGCAGGCAACGCGGACAGCTACCGCATCATGGCGCTCGTCGCGCTGGCCTTCATCGGCGGCGGCCTCACCTGCGTCTGGCTGGAGATCGGCAGGCCATTCCGTGCCATCAACGTCTTCTTCCATCCGCAGACTTCGTGGATGACGCGCGAAGGCATTGTCGCGGTGCCGGTGTTCCTTTGCGGCCTTGCCGCGGTCTGGTTTGGCGGCGGCGTCTTTGTCGGCATGGCGGCACTGCTTGGCGTGCTCTTCCTCTACTGCCAGGGCCGCATCCTGCAGGCCTCGAAGGGCATACCCGCATGGCGCGAACCGAAAATCGTGCCGCTCATCCTCGCCACCGGCTTCGTCGAGGGGGCGGGATTGGCCACCGCACTTTTCGCCGTGCTGCCGGGCGATGGGCCGCGCTGGCTGGCCAGCGTGCTGCTCGGTGCCCTGATCCTGCGCCGCATCGCCTGGACGATGTACTTCAAGGCCATTGAAAAGAACGGCCTGCCGAAGAATGCCATGGATGTGCTGCGACCCTTCGGTGCCAAATTCGAAATGCTCGGACAACTGGCGCCGGAGATACTGATCGTCTCCGGCATCTTCTATGGCGGCGTGCTGCCGGGGCTGACTTTGCTGGCAGGCGTCGTTGCCGTGGCGGCGGGCTGGTGGCTGAAGTTCACCATAGTCGCGCGCGCGGCCTACAATCAAGGGTACTCATTGCCGGTCCTGCCCGTACGCGGTCAGGGCGAAGTCAAGCCTGGCATCAAGCCGGGCTGGACCAAATAGAGCCGGTTCGACCGGCCCCGATTTACCCCCAGAGAGAGTCTCCAAAAGGAGAACGGGGATGTACGAAATCAGAATTCACGGCCGTGGCGGCCAGGGTGCGGTGCTCGCGGGCGGCATCCTCGCCACGGCCATGGTGCGCGAAGGCCACTACGTCGTCGCCGTGCCGTCCTTCGGCTTCGAGCGGCGCGGCGCGCCGGTGGCGAGCTTCCTGCGCATGGACACGCGCGAGATCCGCCAGATGACCAACATCTACCGACCCGACTGCGTGCTGTGCATCGACCCGACGGTCGGGCGGGCGGTGAATGTCTTTGACGGCATCCGTGACAACGGCACCTGGCTGCAGACGACATCCAAGCCGCTTGCGGAGTTGCAGGTGCCCGACCAGGTCACCACCGTCGGCCTGTGCGACGCCGTCACCCATGCGCTGGAGATCTTCAAGCGCCCCATCACCAATACCCTGATGCTCGGCGCCTTCGCCCGGACCACCGGCCTGGTGTCGCTCGATTCCCTGCGCGCGGCCCTCGAGGACTCCGACTTCCGCGACGCAGGCCTCAAGCAGAACCTGCTGGCCCTCGAACGCGGTTACAACGAGACGACGGTGCACAAGATGGAAAGGCGGGTGGCCGCATGAAGCTAACTTCCAAGCCCATGTTCGACACGAGCGGCGTGCCGGACGACCTGTGCCCGATCGCCGTCAAGATGAATCCCATGATGCCGGGCGACTGGCGCAGCATGAAACCGGTGGTCGACCGCGCCAAGTGCGTCAAGTGCGCCGTCTGCTGGCTCTACTGCCCGGTGCAGTGCGTCGTCGAGAAGGCCGCCTGGTTCGATTTCAACCTCACCACCTGCAAGGGCTGCGGCATTTGCGCCACGGAATGCCCGCAGCGGGCGATAACCATGGTGGAGGAGGCGGCATGAGCGCGCGCGGATGCCAAGCTACATTCCCCCCTTTGCAAAAGGGGGGTGAGGGGGGATTCATCGGCGGTGGCAAGTGGATTGCGGCCGAAAGAAATCCCCCCCGGCCCCCCTTTTTCAAAGGGGGGAGTTTTAAGTTAGCGGAGGCCTGCCATGTCTGCCGTCCTTAAACCCAAATCCAAGGCCATCGTCTGCGACGGCAATGAAGCCGCCGCCTGGGCGGTGACGCTGGCGCGCGTGGACATGGTGGCGGTGTACCCGATCACGCCGCAGTCCTCGCTGGTGGAGTACCTCGCCAAGTTCGTCGCCGACGGCAAGCTCAACGCCGAGATCGTCGACGTCGAAGGCGAGCACTCGGTGCTTTCCGTGCTGCACGGCGGCACGCTCGCCGGCGCGCGCACCTACACCGGCACCTGCGGACCCGGCCTCGCCTTCATGTTCGAGCCGTATCTGCGCACGCCGGGCCTGCGCATGCCGATGGTGATGTCCATCGTCACGCGCGACACCCTCACGCCGCAGAGCGTCTGGGGCGGCCACCAGGACGCCATGAGCGTGCGCGAGGTCGGCTGGATCCAGATGTACTGCGAGACCGTGCAGGAAGTTCTCGACACCACCATCATGGGCTACAAGGTCGCCGAGCACCGCGACGTCATGCTGCCGGTCAACGTCTGCCACGACGGCAACTACCTTTCCTACGGCGCCACGCGCGTCGAGCTGCCCTCGCAGGAGGAGGTGGATGCCTTCCTGCCGCCGCCCGCCACCAACTGGCACGCCGCCCTCGATCCCGAGCGGCCGATGGCCGTCGACCCGCTCACCGGCGGCGCCGGCGGGCCGGGTCCGGCGATGTTCGTGCGCTACCGCAAGGGGCAATGCAGCGGCATGCAGAACGCACTGGCTGCCATCGAGGCCGCGCATGAGGACTGGGCGCGCATCGTCGGCCGTCGCCATGCGCCGCTGGTGGAACGCTACCGCATGGACGACGCCGAGACCGCACTGGTCACCCTCGGTTCCATGACCGGCGCCGGCAAGGACGCGGTGGATGAAGCGCGCGACCGCGGCGAGCGTGTCGGCCTGGTCAAGGTCAAGACCTACCGGCCCTTTCCGGTGCAGGCCATCGCCCAGGCGCTGTCGGGCGTCAAGGCGGTCGGCGTGGTCGATCGCTCGGTGAGCTTCGGCTGGAACAGCGGCCCGCTCTACCAGGACGTCATCGGTGCGCTGCAGTTCGCGTCGCAGCGACCCGCCGCCATGAGCTTCATCGGTGGGCTCGCCGGCGCCGACATCACCACCGACCACTTCGGCCGCGTCATCGAGCGCATCCAGGCGCTGGCGCAGGACGGCCAGGTCGGCGAGACCGTCTGGCTGAACGAAAAGGATTGAGGGCGCCCTGTAGGTCGGGCTTCAGCCCGACATTGGCGCTGTTGTCGGGCTGAAGCCCGACCTACGGATATACGGAGCACAGGATGATGCAACAGACTGACTACCTCATCGTCGGCGCCAGCCACGCCGCGCTCGCTGCGCTGCAGGCCATCCGCATGCAGGACGCCGAGGGCAGTGTCACGCTGGTGACGCGCGACGACGCGCTGCCCTATTCGCCCACCGTGCTGCCCTATGTCGTCTCCGGCCGTTCTGCGCCCGAACGCGTGGCGCTGAAGGGCGGCGACTGGTTCGAGCAGAACAAGGTCGGCTTCATCCGCGGCGCTGCCGTGACTTCGGTCGATGCAGCCGCAAAACGCGCGCGCCTGTCCAGCGGCGAGGAGATCGCCTATGGCAAGCTGCTGCTCGCCACCGGCGCCGCACCGCTGCTGCCGCCGATCCCCGGCCTGAAGGACGTCAAGTTCCACGTCCTGCGCAGTCTCGACGACGCCATCGGTCTGCACCAGGCGCTGCCGCAGACGAAGCAGGCCGTGGTGCTCGGCGCGGGACTCGTCGGCATGCATGCTGCCGAGAACCTCGCCAAGGCCGGCGCCCAGGTCACCGTGGTGGAAATGCAGCCGCGCGTGCTCGCCGGCTATTTCGACGCCGAGGCCTCCGCGATCATCGAGGCCGCCTTCGCCGCCAAGGGCATCAAGCTGATGCTCGGCGCGAAAGTCAGCCGCTGCGAGACGGCGGGCAAGTCCATCCGCGTGACGACGGACGGCGGCGCGACGCTCGACGCCGACCTGCTGCTGGTCGCCGCCGGCGTGGCGCCGGTGACCGACTACCTCGCCGGCTCGAACGTCGCCATCGACCGCGGCATCCTCGTCGACGACACCATGCGCAGCAGCGTCGACGGCATCTGGGCCGCCGGCGACGTTGCCCAGGCGAAGGGCTTCTACAACGGCGAGAAGATCCTCAACGGAATCCTGCCCGAAGCCGTCGAGCAGGGGAAAATCGCCGGCATGGCGATGGCCGGCGATCCGGCGGTGAAACCCTATCCGGGCGGCATCCCGCTCAACACCTACACCTTCTTCGGCCAGCAGGCGGTCTCCGTCGGCAGCCAGGATGCTGGAGAAGTGGTGCGAAAGGAAGCCGACGCGAAGCGCTACCTCAAGATCGTCATGCAGGGCAACCATCTGACCGGCATCTTCGGCATCAACGCGCCCTTCGACCCGGGCGTGATGTGGGAGATCATCCTGCGCCGCATCGACCTCGCTGCCGTGCGCGAGGCCTTCATCGCCGACCCGCAGAAGACCGCGCGGACGATCATGTCCAGGACCTGGAGATGAGCGCCGCCAGTTCATTTCCCCCCTTTGCAAAAGGGGGGGCAGGGGGGATTTCAGGGCGGGTGTTTCCCTGCGACGGCCGGGAAATCCTCCCTGTCCCTCCTTTGTCAAAGGAGGGGACCCGCGAAATTCGCGCCGTCGCCGCACAACTGGAACTGTCCATATGAGCGCCTACAACACCATCGCCTTCCATCCCGAGCACTGCGACGGCTGCAACGCCTGCATGACGGCCTGCGCCACGGCCAAGGCCGGCAGCGCCGACATCGTCAATTCGCGCATCCAGATCGTCGCCGACGGCGAGGGTTTCGAACTGGCGATGTGCCGCCAGTGCGGCGACCCGAAATGCGTGTCGAACTGCCCGGCGGCGGCGCTGGCCAAGGACGCCGGCGACGGCGTCATCGCATGGGACGGCTCGAAGTGCGTGAACTGCCTGCTGTGCACCGTCGGCTGCGCCTACGGCGGCATCGTGTACAACGCCGCGGCCGGCCATGTCGTCAAGTGCGACAGCTGCGGCGGCGATCCGATCTGCGTCAAGGCCTGTGACCGTGGCGCGCTGAATTACCTCACCACCGCCAACATCTACAACGAAGTGGGCGACATGGAAGACCTCTTCGTGCCCGGACTCGCCGGCTGCCAGGGCTGCAATACCGAACTCATCATGCGCCACGCCATGCGCCGCATCGGGCCGGATACCGTGCTCGCCACGCCGCCCGGCTGCATCCCTGGCATGGGCTCGGTCGGCTACAACGGCCTCACCGGCACCAAGGTGCCGGTGTTCCACCCGCTGCTCACCAACACCGCCTCCATGCTCACCGGCGTCAAGCGCCACTACAAGCGGCAGGGCCGCGAGGTGAATGCCGTGGCGCTGGCCGGCGACGGCGGCGCCTCCGACGTCGGCTTCCAGTCGCTCTCCGGCGCCGCCGAACGCGGCGAGCAGATCCTCTTCATCTGCGTGGACAACGAGGGCTACATGAACACCGGCATGCAGCGCTCCAGTTGCACGCCCTTCGGCGCGTGGACCTCCACCACGCCGGTCGGCGAGCGCGGCACCGGCAAGACGCAGGACGCGAAGAACATGCCCGTGCTGATGATGATGCACAACTGCGAGTACGTCGCCACGGCCTCCACTGCCTTCATGGAAGACCTCTACGACAAGCTCGACAAGGCCATCGCCGCCTCCAGGCGCGGCTTCGCCTACCTGCACATCTACTCGCCGTGCACCACCGGCTGGCGCTTCCCCTCGCAGGAGAACATCGAGGTGGCACGCAAGGCTGTCGAAGCGAACTTCGTCCTGCTGTGGGAATTCAACCCGCGCGAGGGGCTGCGCCTGTCGCGCGACATCGAGCAGCCGCTGTCCATCGCCGCGTACCTCAAGGCGCTGGGCAAGTACCGCCATCTCTCCGAGGATCAGGTCGCGCACATCCAGGCGACCGTGGAGAAGAACGCCGGTTTCATCAAGGGCCTCGCCGAAGGCCGCCACCCGGCGATGGCGCAGGTCATGGCGGGTCAGGCATAATGAAATAGGTGTCGTCCCCGCGCAGGCGGGGACCCAGGAGGTTTTCTGGATTCCCGCCTGCGCGGGAATGACGAATTGCGATTCACATAACTAGAGCGGTCCCGGTACGCCGGTCCGCCAACAGAGAGAATGGAACGATCCTTCAAGGCGGAAGTCGCCAAGCTGCGGCTTGGCGCTGGCCAAACCTTCACCGGCGAGGGCATCCTCGCCGTCACCAAGGCGCTGCTGCAGTCCGGCGTCTCCTACGTCGGCGGCTACCAGGGCGCGCCGGTGTCGCACCTCATGGACGTGCTGGCCGATGCGCACGAACTGCTCGATGAGCTCGGCGTGCACTTCGAGTCCTGTGCCAACGAGGCCGGCGCCGCCGCCATGCTCGGCGCCTCGATCAACTACCCGCTGCGCGGCGCCGCCACCTGGAAGTCGGTGGTCGGCACCAACGTCGCCTCGGACGCGCTCTCCAACCTCTCCTCGGCGGGCGTCGTCGGCGGCGCGCTGATCGTCATCGGTGAGGACTACGGCGAGGGCGCCTCCATCATCCAGGAGCGCAGCCACTCCTTCGCGCAGAAATCGCAGATCTGGCTGCTCGATCCGCGGCCGAACCTGCCCTCCATCACGCGCATGGTGGAGAAGGGCTTCGAACTGTCGGAAGCCAGCAACACCCCGGTGATGCTCGAGCTGCGCATCCGCGCCTGCCACGTGCATGGCAGCTTCGAGACCAAGGACAACGTCGCGCCGCAGCACTCGCGCCGCAACCCCATCCGGAAGCCGGTCTTCAACCTCGAGCGCATCCCGCTGCCGCCCCACAACTACACGCAGGAGAAGCTCAAGATCGACGTGCGCCTGCCCGAGGCGCTGAAGTTCATCCAGCGCGAGCAGCTCAACGAGGTTTTCGCGGGCGACCTGCGCCAGGTCGGCATCGTCCTGCAGGGCGGCATGTACAACACGACGATACGCGCCCTGCAGCAGTTCGGCCTGGCCGATCCTTATGGCGAATCGCGCATTCCACTCTACGTGCTCAACGTCACCTACCCGCTCATTCCCGAGGAGATCACGCGCTTCTGCTCGGGCAAGCGCGCCGTGCTGGTGGTGGAGGAGGGCCAGCCCGCCCACATCGAGGAGGCCATCAACTCCATCCTGCGCCGCGCCGACATCAATGATCCGCACATCATCGGCAAGGACGTGCTGCCGGTGGCCGGCGAATACACCGGCGAGGTGCTGCTCAACGGCCTCGCCGCCTTCCTCGGGCTGACTTTGCCCGACGGCGTTGACCTCAAGGCCGTCGAGGCCGTGCGCGAATCCGTTGCGCAGGCGAAAACGCGCGCCGCCGAGCTGCTCGGCGCGCCGGTGCCGACGCGCCCGCCCGGCTTCTGCATCGGTTGCCCCGAGCGCCCGGTGTTCACCGCTCTGAAGCTCATCGAGAAGGAACTCGGCGGCATCCACATCAGCTCCGACATCGGCTGCCACACCTTCTCCACGCTGCAGCCCTTCAACCTCGGCAACACCGTGCTCGGCTACGGCCTGTCGCTGGCGGCGGCCTCCGCCATGGGGCCGAACTTCAGCAAGCGCATCATCACCGTCATGGGCGATGGCGGCTTCTGGCACCAGGGCCTCACCACCGGCGTCGCCAACGCCGTCTTCCGCAACGACGAGGGCGTGCTGGTCATCATGCAGAACGGCTACACCTCGGCTACCGGCACGCAGAACATTGCCTCCTCGCCGGACCTCTCCGCGCGGGAGGGCAGCCGCATCAGCATCGAGTCCACCCTGCGCGGCCTTGGCGTGAAATGGCTGGAACGCGTGCCCAACTATCAGGTGAGCGACGTTGCCGATTCGTTGCGTCGTGCCATGAGCACCCAGGAGAAGGGCCTCAAGGTCATCATCGCCGACGGCGAATGCATGCTCGAGCGCACGCGGCGCGAGCGGCCCATCAAGGCGCAGCAGCTCGCCGCCGGCGAGCGCGTCGTGCGCACGCGCTTCGGCATCGACGACGACGTGTGCACCGGCGACCGCGCCTGCATCCGCCTTTCCGGCTGCCCCTCGCTCACCATCAAGGACAGTCCCGATCCGCTGCGCAGCGAGCCGGTGACGACCATCAACAGCGGCTGCGTCGGCTGCGGCCTGTGCGGCGAGGCGGCCCACGCCGCCGCGCTGTGCCCGAGCTTCCACCGCATCGAGGTGATCCAGAACCCGAGCGGCTGGGACCGCTTCATGGATCGCCTGCGAGGGGCAGTGATTGGCGCGCTAGGTGGTGTGGGAGCGGCCTCCAGGCCGCGAAGTCTGACCGGAAACGATCGCGGCGTGGACGCCGCTCCCACAAGGGAGGCGCGATGACCCGTCCCATCACGATACTGGTAGCGGCATTGGGCGGCGAAGGCGGCGGCGTGCTCGCCGACTGGCTCATCGAGGCCGCCCAGCACGAAGGCTTTCCGACGCAGAAGACCTCGATTCCCGGCGTCTCGCAGCGCACCGGCGCCACCACCTACTACGTCGAGATCTATCCGGAGAAGGGCGCCCGCCCGCCCGTCATGGCACTGGTGCCCAGCCCCGGCAGCATCGACCTGATGGCCGCTTCCGAACTGGTCGAGGCCGGCCGCGCCATGGAGAACGCCTTCATCACGCCCGAGCGCACCACGCTGGTCGCCTCCACGCACCGCATCTATGCCACCTCGGAGAAGATGGTGCCCTCCGATGGCCGCTACGACGCGCAGAAGATCCTCGAAGCCGCGCCGCAGGTGGCGCAGAAGGCCGTGCTCTTCGACATGTCGCGCCTCGCGCAGGAGGCCGGCACCGTGATCAACGCCGTGCTCTTCGGCGCCATGGCCGGCAGCGGCGCGCTGCCGCTCTCGCGCGCAGCCTGCGAGCATGCCATCCGCGGCGCCGGCAAGGGCGCGGAGGCCAGCCTGCGCGGCTTCGCGTCGGGATATGCGCGCCGCCACAACCCCCTTTGCCCCACAGGGATTTCCTGCGGTCACAAAAGGGGGTGGCGAGCATAGCGAGCCGGGGCGATCTGACGGCCGCGAAATCCCCCCCGGCCCCCCTTTTGCAAAGGGGAGAGGAAAGCCGTGTCCGCCGCGAATTCCCCGAAGCGCTGCACGCACTGCTTGAACAGGGTGTGGCACGCCTCGCCGACTATCAGGACGCCGCCTACGCCGATCTTTACCTCGACCGCATGCGCGGCGTGCTCGCCGTCGACCGCGAGGCGGGCGGCGAGGCGGGCGGCTGGAAGCTCTCGAAGGAAGCGGCGCGCCTGCTCGCCCTGTGGATGAGCTACGAGGACGTCATCCGCGTCGCCGACCTGAAGACGCGCGCCAGCCGCTTCGCGCGCGTGCGCAAGGAAGCCGCCGCCAAGGACGACCAGATCGTCGTCGTCACCGACTACCTCAAGCCCAGCGCCAACGAGATCGCCGACATCCTGCCGCCGTCCTGGGCGGCGCGCCTGCGCAGGAACGCCGGCACGGGCCGCGCGGTGAAGCTGCGCACCAGCGACGTCTCGGGCTATCTCGCCATGCGCCTGATGTCCGCCCTGAAGCCGCTGCGGCGCAGGAGCGCGCGCTTCGCCGAGGAGCAGGCATTGATCGAGCGCTGGCTCGGCGCCATCAAGCGCCTCGGCTTTGCCGCGCTGGATGCCGACCTGTCGCTGGAGATCGTCCTGTGCGCCAAGCTCGTGCGCGGCTACGGCGAGACCTGGCGCAAGAGCCGCGAAGCCTTCGTCAAGATCCTCGACACGCTGGTGGAAAACGAACAGGCGGTGGCGCGCGGCGCCGACGCGCTCAGGGTGGCGATCCGCAAGACGCGCGAGGCCGCGCTGGCCTACGAGGAAGCCAAGCCCACCGCGGCGACGGCCAAGGGCAAGCCGGTCATCTGGATGAAAACCGGCTGAGGGATCAGGTGATGCCGAGCGCGGCGAGCTGCGGCTTGATTTTCGCCGCCAGCTTGGCGTAGCCGGCGGCGTTCGGGTGGATCTCGTTCACCCAGTCCGCGTCGTCGCCAACCGAGCCGGGCGCTGACGGCGTCAGCGTGCCGCAAGTGTCCATCACGTAGATGCCCGCCGCCGGATCGTGGAAGGCGCGGATGCAGTCGAGCATGTCCGAGGCGATTTCCTTGATGATGTCGAAGTGCAGCGCCGCAGGCGCCGCCACCGCCTGCAAAGCCGGCAGCAGCCACGGCCCCACCGCCGGCCGGCCGAAAACCTTCGCCGGCGCCGGACGCGGCATCGGATAGTCGTAGGTGTGCAGCAGCACCGGCGTCGTCTTGTTCATCGAGATCGGCCGCAGGCGCCAGGCGAGGATCTGCTGGTAGTTGCGCGTGACGTAATCCTTCAGCGCGTCCAGTTCGGCCACGTCGATGTAGCTCGCCGGGTCGTTGGGGTCGGTACCGCCCGCCGGCTTCAGGATGTTGCCGCCGGCCAGTGCGTCGAACAGGTCGTTGCCGCCGCCGGAGAGCAGCACCGCCTGGAAGCGCCGTGCGGAGAGTTCCTGCATGAAGCCCGTGCTGATCGCCATCGCCGCCATGTCGCCGCTGGTGTGGCCGGAGTAGGCGTAGCAGAGCGTGGCGGTGCTGCGGTCGAACGTCAGCGCATTCAGGATGCTCGGCGACACGTCGAAGCCCATATAGGCCCAGGCGAACCACGAATCCCCTTCGGCCAGCAGCAGCTGCGCGAAATTGTTGAAGTGCGGCGGCATCTGCGAAGCCTGCAGTTCGGGCCAGAAGATCTCGTTGGCTAGGGGCATGGCTGGGTGGGTGTATTTTCAGGTTGCGCAGCAATCGCCGCTGCGGCCATGAATCTGGATGGGCGGGCAGGGCACCGTTCCGTAGGAGCAGAAAACGCAGCAATCCCCCTTCTTCGGACGCAGCACCTTGTGGCAATTCATGCACTCGTAAAACCACTGGCAGGCATCGGTCGGCATCACCTCTTCCTTCGCATGCCCGCATTCGGGGCAGGTGATCACCGATTCCAAAATGGGGGATGCAGCCACAGGGACGTCCTTTCTCTTCAAGTTCAATGCCGCATCCTGTCCTGGGGCAGGCTCAGCGGCCCGGCAGCGCCGTTTCGACCGCCTTGCCGCCGTAGCCGTACTTCTGGTCGCGCGCCTGAACGGTCACGCTGCGCACGCCCCCGGGAATTTTCACGCCGTACAGGTCGCGCGTGAAGGGTTGTTCGCCAGCATGATCGTGCAACAGTTTCCGCTCGCCATACGCCTGTCCATCCTTGCCCAGGACGCGGAAAGCGTCAGCATATCGGCGCGGGCTGTCGTACGGCGAAGAGACAGTGACGTCGAAGTCGAATACGTCAGCCCCCCGGGGACGGATCTTCACGGCGACGACATCCGGGTACTTTTGCTCCGGGACGGCTTGCGACTGGGCATTCACGCCTGCGCTGCCGGCGGCCAGGAATCCCATCGCCACAAGACCCCATCGAAAGTGCTTGGCTGGTTTCATGTCCTTGCCCTCCTGGTTGAATCGTTCCGGGTTGACGGTTATTTAACATGCGCCCTGAAAAATTCCCAGATGACGTCCGTCGCATTCATCGACGCACTCGGCAGATCGCCCCGGGTAGTGCCCCGCTGCCCGCCCGGCCAGGCGTGGCCGTTGTCCTTTAGCAGGTACAGCTCGACCGCACGTCCGGCGGGGCAGGCATGGCGCCAGTGCAGCAGCGCGCCGCGTTCCTCCCTGCCGGGGCTCTGCGCGCATCCATTCGCATCGGCCCAGAAATATCCCTGGTCCAGTGCCGGCCTCGCCGGCGTGCCGTCCCAGGCGGTGTTGAAGCGCCCGCCCGGCGGACCGCCCTCATAGGGTACCGACTTGTCGAGCATGCCATTGATCATGAGCGCGGACACCGGCTGTAGCGGCCGGCGCTCATCGCCGAAGACCGTCGCCACGACGGGTGCGATCGCCGCCAGCCTGTCGGAGAGCTCGCGGCCCAGCCGGTGCGCCATCATGCCGCCATTGGACATCCCCGTCGCGTAGATGCGCCGGGGATCGATCGGGTAGCTTGCGACGAGCCGATCGATCAGCGCGCGCACGAAGCCCGCGTCGTCCGCATCGCGCTCCATGGCGTAGCCGCAGCAGTGGCCGGCATTCCAGGTGAGGAGCTTGCCCTTGAATCGCCCGGAACCATCGGGATAGACGACGATGAAGCCTTCCTTTTTCGCTTTGTCGGTAAACCCCGTCATGCGCTCGGCGCTCTCCGCATTGCCGCCGCCTCCGTGCAGCACCAGCACGAGCGGCACCGGCCCGTTGCGCATGGCGGATTCGCTTGGCATCCGAATCAGGTAGCTTCTTTCCGCGCCCTGGTGCATCAGCGTCTGCCACGGCCCGGCGGCATGGGCAGGGGGAGGGCCGCCGGCCAGCAGGCCGGCGAAGGCCAGGGCAACGATCGCCCGGGCGCGCTTGCCGCTCATCGGGCCGACACCGCCGCCGCGACGACGCACACGCCAAGCGCCAGGTTGAGCGCGACCATCTGCCGGATGCGGTTCAGCGCCTGGGCCGCCGCCGGCCAGGCCGAGGCCGCGCAGTGCGCGCGCAGCTTCGGGTAGAGCGCCGCATAGACGTAGACAAACACCGCCGCCATGACCAGGCCGAGTGTCATCATGACGTGCCAGCCGATGGGCGCATGGCGAAAGCCCACAGCCAGCAGCAGGCCGAAGCCGCTGGCCACGAGGACGGCCACGGCGACGCCCATGTAAGGCAGGAAGCGGGCGAACGTGGCCGCCCAGAGCGGCAGGCGCTTTGGCGGTTCGAGCACCTCGACCGCGGCCGGCCGCAGGCAGTAGTAGGCGAAGAACATGCCGCCGAGCCAGGAGATCGCGCCGAGCAGGTGCAGGAAAATCAGAAGTTGTCGCAGCATGGGAATCGCACCTTCAATAACCGCCGGCAACCCGCCATCGGGCTGCGCAGCGCGTAAGGCCATCCTACCCCGCAAGCAGGCGCACTGCCCAGTACACGCCAATGCCCATCTGCACGGAAAAGGCGATGAAGCGCGCGGTGACGGCGGCGGGCGAAACGGACGCCAGATGGATGAGCGACTGAACGACCCTTGCGGCCAGAAGCGCATAGGCCAGCGGATCAGTGACCGATGCCTTGCCCGCAACCACCGCGACGAGCATCAGCCCGCCGAAAATCGGCAGGCCCTCCAGGCAGTTGGCGTGCGCCCTGGCGAGGCGCTGCATGAAGGGCGACAGATTGGTGTTGTCGGGACGGAAACCGTTGGCCGGCACTTCCCGCGTCATGACGAGCCTGGAGCGGATGGCCTCCATGAGCACCAGCAGCAACAAGGTCCAGGCGATGAAACCGGTGAGGGCGCCGAGGGTGGGATTCATGTCTCTGGACCTCCTGAAGGGTTATCGATGCGAACAGGTTCAAGGCTGCGCCAGATAGGCCGACCGGATCGCTTCGATGCGTTTCCGGTTCGCTCCAAGATCCTTGCGTCCCAGTCGGCTGGCGCTACGCAGATCGATCACTCCGAGCGCCGGATTGGCCCAGAACTCCAGATCGTCCACGAATTTCAGCCAACGCGTTTGTGCCTCGGCGTGAATATAGTCCGGTTTCCTCACTACCACGGTCATGTTCGGCATGGCTTGCAGGACGGCGGCCAAGGCCGCCATTGAACTTGCGGCATCGCCGTTCTTCATGGGCAGCGGTTCGATGTCCGCGTACATGCGCTGTGGATGATCCGGGTACAGCGCCGCCTGGCTGGAAACGCTGTTGGGGGTCGGCGAGGGCGGCTTGAAGCGGGAGCCGCTCACGCCGAGGTCGGCAGGGCTAGCCCCTCCAAGAAAGCCGAGTTGGGTCACGATGAATGCGGCAGCCAGGAGGCCGATGGAAAGATAGAGCGCGATTTTCATTTGATCCTTCCAGGCCGGAAGCCGACCGATCGGCTGGCAGCGCTAGAACATGGAGTTGCCATTGGCGGACTCGCCCGGCACCACTTGCAGAACGTCCCAATGCTCGACGATCTTGCCGTTCTCGTCGAAACGAAAGATGTCGATGCCCGCCCAGTCCTTGTTCTGGTCGGCGGGCCACTCCTGGTGGCAATGGAGAACGACCCGGTCCCCCTCCGCAACGGAACGCTTGAAGTGTACGCGCTTGCCCGGGTATTCCCTGGCCATGCGCTCGAAGTAGTCGATGAAGGCCTGCTTGCCGTCCGCGACGTGGGGATTGTGCTGAATGTAGGTGTCGCCGACATAGCGTTGCACCGCTTCCGCTGGCTTGCATTGATTGAACATGAGGTCATAAAAGGACATCGCATTTTGTCTGTTTCGCTCGAGAGCATCAACCATGTGGAACCTCCTGCCGATATCAGTGCAAGGTGCGACCGTACGGAACCTCTGGACCTGCCGTCGTCCTCAGCGCGCTGGACGACAGGAGCATCATTCGGAATCGCGCGCGAGGCGCAGGCCCGAGAACTGCCAGCGCGCATCGGGCGGGAAGAAGTTTCGATAGCTTGCGCGGATGTGGCTGGATGGTGTCGCGCACGATCCGCCGCGAAGCACATACTGGCCGCTCATGAACTTGCCGTTATACTCGCCGACCGCACCGGCGGCACAGCGGAAGCCGGGGTACGGTCCGTAGTCGCTGCGTGTCCATTCCCAGACGTCGCCGAATGCCTGTGCCAGGGTCCCGTCGGCCGGCGCCTCGCGCGGCGCGAGCGGGTGCAGCGCGCCGCTCTCAAGGAAATTTCCGGCAGGCGACGCACATCGCGCGGCCACTTCCCACTCGGCTTCGGTTGGCAGCCGTTCGTTCGCCCAGCGCGCATAGGCATCGGCCTCGTAGAAACTCACATGGCAGATGGGCGTATGCGGGTCCACAGGCACCTCCCCATGAAGCGTGAACGAGAACCAGTGCCCGTCCCGATTCTCCCAATACTGGGGCGCCTGCCAGCCACGGGCCGTCACCGCGTCCCATCCGGCCGAGAGCCAAAGCTCCGGCCGCCGGTAGCCGCCGTCTTCGATGAATTCCATGAAATCGCCGTGGGTCACCGGGTGCGAAGCGATCTGGAACGCCTCGAGCCAGACGCGGTGGCGCGGCGTCTCGTTGTCGAAACAGAAATCGGGGCCGGAGTGCCCGACTTCGTACACGCCCGCCTCGAAAGAAATCCAGCTCCGCGTGCGTGTGCGAAGCGGGGTGGGCGGACATGGCTTCTGGTATGCAGGCTTCAGGGGATTGCGCGAGAGCAGGTGTTTCACATCGGTCAGGATGAGCTCCTGATGCTGCTGTTCATGGTGCAGCCCGAGTTCGATTAAAGCGTCGACCTCGGGGAGCGAACGTTCCCCGGCAAGCAGTTCGAGCATGGCCTCGTCTACATGATCGCGATACGCGAGCACCTGTTCCAATCCTGGGCGCGAGAGCATCCCCCGTTCCGGTCGAGGGTGCCGGTTCCCCACCGCGTGATAGTACGAATTGAAAAGCACGCGATAAAACGGCTCAAGAGGCCGGTAGCCGGATTGATAAGGCGCCAGCACAAAGGTTTCAAAAAACCACGTCGTGTGCGCCAGGTGCCACTTTACCGGGCTAGCATCCGGCATCGATTGGATCGCGCAATCCTCAGCCGAAAGGGGCGCGGCAAGATCGCCCGTCACCTGGCGTATTGACCGGAATCGTTCAGTGCGATTTCCAGGCACCTTGGCGCCACGTAGCGACGTATTCGAATCCGGACTCAATTCCACGGACGCCTCCGAGCAGCCAGTTCACGCCGCGTGACGTGGAAGTCACCGGCGCTGCGAGGCTTCATCGCGCAGCAGTCCGGCGGACTGCAAGGTTATGCGGCACGTTCAAGCGGGACCTCGCAACCGGGGAATACAAGCACGGCTGGATGACAATTGAGCGCACGGGCAAGAACCTTGGCGCGCTCAACACCCAAATTTACGCGACCGTTCTCGATGGCAGATATGGTCGCTTGAGGAATGCCCGTGAGTTCGGACAGTTGGCTTTGGCTCAGTTCCTGGAGTTCCCGCATGATACGGACGGACTCTCCCACCGAAACCTCGATTCGCTTTGTCGAGGGACGAAATTCTTTCATTTCATGGCCTCCTGTATTCGTGGGCGGTGACGTTCGAATGAGCTGTTTGACGACGCGCAGCGCCGTCAAACGTTCAAGTTCAGGAGGCTGCGCAGGACTTATTGCGCAGCCTCCTGGAACGCAGGGTTCGGCGTCTTAGGCCGCAAGCTTGACAACCTTCAGGGCTTTACGACCTTGCTCAGCGTGCCAGAGGTCATATTGCACCTGCTGACTCAACCAGCTCTCGGCGCTGGTGTTAAACGCGATGGATAAGCGTATCGCCATTTCGGGACTGATACCCGAGCGCCCATTGATGATTGCCGAAAGGGTTTTACGGCTTACGCCCAAACCTTCCGCAGCTTCGGTAACCGTAAGACCTGCCGGCTCCAAGCACAGAGACTTGATGATTTCACCCGGATGAGGGGGGTTGTGCATACGCATAGCAAATTACCTCAGTGATAGTCCTCGTAGTCCACCAGTTCGGCATCCCTTCCCACGAACTGAAACGTGACCCGCCAGTTGCCGCTCACCCACACTGACCACACGCCTTTGCGCTCGCCCTTGAGTGCGTGGAGGCGCAAACCGGCCAAGTCCATATCTCGGGCGGCCGTTGCGACATGTAGCCGACCGAGTATGAGCCGCAACCGCTCCGCGTGCTGAGCCTGGATGCCCGATTTGGAACCGTGCTCGAAGAAGCGGGCCAAGCCCTTGTGTTTGAAACTTGGGATCACGCGCTATCGTAACCCGAGTCGTTACAGATTACAAGACGACGAACGTCGAAGTCACCGGCGCTGCGCGGCTTTATCGCGCGGCGTCCGTGTGAACTGCCGGGTTGGGGCTTGGCCATCAACGTAAGCGTCGAGAAGCCGGCGAATCATGCGCTGGTACTGAGTGTGATGCTTTGAAGCCTCCGACTTGAAGAACTCGATACTCTTCTTGCTCAGAGCTAGAGTTACTTTCACACCCTCTTCACGAAATGCCAATTCAGCCGGCGAGGGGAGGAAGTCGGGAACCACCTGAACTTTGCCAAGGGGTTCGTTGGTGTATTTAATTTTAGTTTCGGCGTAACGCCGGCTTGTGCCGGCATTAGCCTTCTCTGAAACTTCGCTACGCTTCGTTTTCGCGCTCATAGATTGCCTTTCCTTTGCGCCAATAACCGGCGCCGATGATTCGAATGACCGAAGTGCGGTACGTGAATCGCACCGTGAGCACACCACCATCAACTTCGCCGAAGCAATAGAACCGTTCTTCGGTTTGGCTGTAGTGACTCGTCTTTGGCTATCACGCGCTGCGGGTCCGCAAAGGCGTATTGGGCACGGGAAAAGGAAACGCCGTGCTTTCTCTGATTCTCGGCGTCCTTGTCCGGGTCCCAATCGAAGCGAGTTTTAGCCATGGACGCAGAGTATCACTGACCCATACAAAAAGCCATATGGCGATATGGAGGGCCTCAACGTAGAAGTAACCGGCGCTGCGCGGCTTTATCGCGCAGCGTCCGGTTGACTGCCCATTGCCATCAAGACGTTATAGCGGGAAGATGACGTCGTTGGAGGAATGACCATGAGACCGTTTGTTATTGCCTTGGCGCTGTTGTTGCTGGCCGGCGCTACCCATGCCACAGCAGCTGGAAATCATCAACCTGAAAAGCCGCACGGCGGACCAGGTGCTGCCGCAGTTGCGGCCCTTCATCGAGCCGGGCGGGGCGCTCTCCGGCATGAACAACCAGATCTTCATCCGCGCCTCCGACGCCAACCGGCGCCAGATCAGGGAGCTGCTCGCCGCCATCGACCGGCCGCCGCGGCGGCTGGTGATCTCGGTGCGGCAGGATGCGGACAGCACGGCCTCGGCGCGCGGCGGCGAGGTGTCGGGCAGCGTCGGTTCGGATCGGGTGCGCATCGAGAGCCGCCGCACCATCGTCGGTGGCGCGGGGGTGACGGTCAGGCGCGGGGACGACGTGGTGCGCGGGCAGGTCTACGATTCGCGCAGCGCGGGCAGCGAGCGCGTCTCGCAGCAGGTGCAGGTGGTGGAGGGCGGCAAGGCGTACATCAATGTCGGCACGTCCGTGCCGGTGCCGCTACGCCAGGTGGTGCTCACGCCCGGCGGCGCCATCGTGTCCGACACGGTGGTGTACCGCGACCTGGGCACCGGTTTCACTGCCGAGCCGCAGCTCTCGGGCGATCTCGTCACGCTGACCATCAGCCCGACGCACGACACGCCGGGCAGCCACGGCCCGGGCAGCGCCAACGTGCAGCGCCTGACGACCACGGTGTCGGCGCGCCTGGGCGAGTGGATGCAGATCGGCGGCAGCGTGCAGGAGGAAAGCTCGGACCGCGACGGCGCCATGCGCTATTCCACGCGCCGCGGCAGCACGGGCCGCAGCGTGCAGCTGAGGGTCGAAGAGCTGCCCTGATCCGCCGGGGTACAATCCCCGCCCTATGGAACACATCGTCTTTCAGATCGCTGCGGTGGTGCTGCTCGGCATCGCCTGCCAGTGGGTCGCCTGGTGGACCAAGCTGCCGGCCATTCTTTTTCTCTTATTGACGGGTCTTCTCATCGGGCCGGTCATCGGCTGGCTGGATCCGGATGCGGTGTTCGGCCCGGTGCTGCTGCCGATCGTCTCGCTGGCGGTGGCGGTGATCCTCTTCGAGGGCGCGCTGACGCTGCGCTTCGCGGACATCCGCGGCCTCGAACGCGTCGTGCGGCGCATGGTGAGCAGCGGACTGCTGGTGACCTGGCTGGTGCTGGCGCTGGCGGCGCACTATCTCGTCGGCTTCGGCTGGGAAGTGGCCCTGCTGTTCGGCGCGCTGGTGGTGGTGACCGGTCCGACGGTCATTGTGCCGATGCTGCGCACCGTGCGGCCGACGGCGCGCATCGCCGAACTGCTGCGCTGGGAGGGCATCGTCATCGATCCGATCGGCGCCCTGCTGGCGGTGCTGGTGTTCGAGTTCATCGTCGCCAGCGGCGAGGGCCAGGCGCTGCTGCACACCCTTGCGACCTTCGCCAGGATGCTGCGGCACGGGCATCGTGCTGGGCGCGCTGGCCGGCTGGCTGCTCGGCCTGCTGCTGCGCGGCCACTGGGTGCCGGAATACCTGCGCAACGTGACGACGCTGGCCGTGGTGTGGGCCGCTTTCGCGCTGGCCAATGCTGTCGAGTCCGAATCCGGCCTGCTGGCGGTGACCGTCATGGGCATGTGGCTGGCGCAACATGAAGCGCGTGCCGCTCGACGAGGTAATCGACTTCAAGGAAACCCTGACGATTCTGCTGATCTCGGTGCTGTTCATCGTGCTGGCGGCGCGCCTGCGGTTTTCCGACCTCATACCGCTCGGCTGGGGCGCGCTGGGCGTGCTGCTGGTGGCGCAATTCGTCGCGCGGCCGCTGAAGATACTCGCCACGACCTGGGGCTCGACGCTCAAGTGGCAGGAAAAGGCGCTGCTGGCGTGGATCGCGCCGCGCGGCATCGTCGCCGCCGCCGTCTCGGCGATCTTCGCGCCGCGCCTCGAGCAGCTCGGCTACGCGCAGGCCTCGCTGCTGGTGCCGATGACCTTCGTCATCATCATCGGCACGGTGGTGCTGCAGAGCGCGACCGCCGGCAGCTCGCGCGCCTGCTCGGCGTGGCGGAACCGGAGCCGCACGGCGTGCTGGTCGTCGGCGGCACCGGCGTGGCGCGCACGCTCGGCAAGGCGCTCAAGGAAGCCGGCTTCCGCGTGCTGCTGTGCGATACCTACTGGGACAAGTTCGCGCCGCGCGCATGGACGGCTTCGAGGCCTACTTCGGCAATCCGGTGTCCGAGGATGCCGACCTGTACCTCGACCGCACCGGCATCGGCCAGATGCTGGCGCTGTCGCCGCGGGCGGAATCCAATGCGCTGGCGGCGCTGCGCTACCGCGGCGAATTCGGCCGTCAGGGCGTCTATCGCCTGGCCAGTGGCGCCAAGGAGGGCAAGGAGGGCGCCGACACCGGCCGCGTGCTGTTCTCGCACGAGGCCACCCACGCCAGCCTGACGGCCAGCCTCGCCCGCTCCGGCGAGATCCGCGCCACGCGCCTGTCGGAGCAGTTCGACTGGGAGGATTTCCTCGACAAGTATCCGGACTCGCTGCCGCTGTTCGCTCGTGACGCGCGCGGCAACCTGCGCTTCTTCACCGCGGAGGGCGGCCTGGCGCCCGGTGCCGGCTCGCACATCTATGCGCTGCAT